>CAVUIU010000018.1:0-154318 GCA_963741615.1 uncultured Actinomycetes bacterium | reverse complement strand
CAGCTCAAGGCGGACGGCGGCGTCGCCGAACCGGGCGTGAACCACGACGGCTTTTCGGCGTCCCAAGTCCATGGTGATGATGTCGAAGATGGCGGCCACGTTGTTGATCGCATAACTGGCGCTGCCGAGCAGGATGCGTCCCGCCAGCTCGCCGGGCGGTAGCTCCACCCCCGGGGATGGCTGCGAGCCCGGCTCCGCGGCGCGGTGTCGGGCACGGTCGGCGATCCGGTGAGGACGTCGAGCAGGATGGTGCCCGGGACGGCGCCGAGCAGGCAGGTCAGGTCCAGGATGCTGAGCTGGTCGCCGGTCAGCGCATGGTAGAGAGCGGACACGAAGGGGATGTCGATCGGCTGCGCCAGCCAGTCCACGATTTGGTTCAGCACGGTGTCGAGCAGTTGCAGGAAGTCCTTGGCCACTGCCTGGGCGAACTCGGCCATGTCGTCGGCCAGCACGGCGAATACGCCGATCAGGTCCGACAGGCCGGTGCTCAGCACGGATTTGGGGTCCTTGAAGTTGTCCTGGGTGGAGGCGATCTTCTGCTGGATCTGCTCGGGAAGGTCGGCGAACGATCCCGTCAGCGCGTTTCCCAGGGCGGTCAGGAACTGCTCGAACGCGGCGTTGATCGGCCCCGGGTCCCAGGACGCCCCCAGCCCCGCCGACGAACCGCCGCCGATCGTGGCCGAGCCGGAGTTCTCGCTGACTTTCTGGTGCATCCAGGTGCACTGGTTGGCGTTGTTGTTGCCGCCGGTGTTGTAGACCTGGTTGGGGTCGTTGTTGCCGGCTTGCTGGGACTGCACGGTCTGCCCGGCCGTGGCCGTGGCGGTGCTGCCCGCCGCCGCGGAGGACTGGCCGGCTAGCTGGCCCAGGATGGTCGTGGTGTCGGTGCCGCCGTTCAGCTCGCTGGCCACCCAGGCGGCCAGCCGGTCGATCATCCCGGGGTTGGCGGGATCGCCGGGGTTGGTGATGCGCCTGCTTGATGTAGGCGTGGTTGCGCAGGATGTTTTCCCAGTTGAACAGGGCGGACAGCCATTGGATGACCTTGATGATGTCCGCGACCACCGTCTTGAGGAAGCCGACCACCGCGGTGACCGCGTCCTCGACGTCGGTGATGACCAGGTTGTAGACGCTCTCCGCGGTGTGGATGACGGTCTGGACGGCGTTCTCGGTGAACTGCCAGGCCATCTTGGCGACCTGCTCGCCGCCCTTGATGACGTTGTCGGTGAAGTGCCCGATGTCGCTGAAGATCCCGCCCACCCCGGCCCCGGCCGGTGAGCCCAGCGCGTCGGGGCGGCTTCGTCGAAGGCGCCGGCCTGGAACACCGGCTGACCGGTGGAGAAGTCGACGGTGAAGGTGGGAACCGCGCCGGGCACGTACGGCCGGTTCGCCGGCGCCGAGGCGTTCGCGGCGTAGACGACGTTGGGCACGACCGCGCCGCGCCGGATGTACTTCGCCGCCTGATGACGGCCGACGGCGAGGTGAGAGGCGCCGACCGTGCCGGTGTTGCGGGTCCCGACGGTGTTGCGGACGGTGGAGGCGATCGCGCCCAGCGAGGCCGGGTCCTGGTAGGAGGACAGAATCAGCGGGCTGCCGTCGTAGGCGGTGGCCTGGTCCAGGAACTGGGGCGCCGGCCCGGCGGCGGCGTCCGCGCGGGCCGAGCTTGCTGAGCTGGTAGAGCCCTGCACGTTCGCCAGGGTGCCCAGCGACTCGTGGTCGGGATAGATGACGATGGCCTCGCCCGCGGACATGAAATTGGCCCAGGCAAACAGCGGCGGGCAGGCTACGTTCGGCGTGCCGGTGGGCGTGCCGTCGTCGAAGGCGCTGATCGCCAGGGTGAGGTTGCCGGAGGCGTCGGTCTGCATCCAGACCGGGGCATCCGAGGTCAGGGTGACCGGGTCGGCCTGGTTGACCACGTACAGGGTGCCGGATGACCACAGCTTGACGGGCTGGCTGGCGCGGACCGCGCCGTTCTCGTCGCGGATGCTCAGCGTGACCCGGTAGGAGGTGTCGCTGCCGGTCGGCGTGCTGGTGCTGGTGTCGTAGTTCTCCACGATCAGCTTGCTGGTCACCGAGAACTCGCGGATGACGTTGGACATGTTGACCGCGTACACGTTCTGCGCGCCGTAGAAGTACACCACGCCGTTGGTCACCCCGCCCTGGGCGAACAAGATCGTGTCGGCGTCCGGGACCGGGTAGGCGAGCACGTCGTTGCCCTGGCTGTTGGCATCCACCGCCAGGAACGCCGGCCCGCCGCCTGCGCCGCCCCCGGCGGTGGCGAAGTACAGCACGGAATCCTCGTTGACCAGGTCGGTGACGATCGCCGACCCGGTGTCCACCCGCCACTGCTCGCTGCCGGTCGCGGTGTCCAGCGCGTACAAGGTCCCGTCGGTGCTGCCCACGCACAGCGTGCTGCCGATCACCACCGGGCGGCCCTGCACCGCAGACCCGCTGAGCTGATGCGACCACTGCGCCGACCCGTCGGCGGTGTTCAGCGCGACGATCGTCCCCCCGGTGGGGATGAACAGCGTCGATGAGCCCAGCGCCAGGTCCGCGGTGATGGCGGCAGGCAGCGTCACCTGCCAGGTGGTCGCCCATTGCGGCAGGTCGGCCGCGAGCGCGGTGACCAGCGTCTCGGCGGCCGTGACCGAGGTTGCCGCCGCGTTCCGGCCGACGTAGACGCTGGTGGCGTCGACGACGGGCTCGGTCATGAACTGCGCTGCCCCTTCCTCCTGCTCTTCGCTGAAGAATCTGGCCTGCATGGCGCCGCTAGCCGGGTCCCCCCAGGCCAGGCCACCGGAGGACAGCCCCTCGACTCCCGCGTACAGCGTGCCCGCCAGCACCACGGGACGGGTCAGGAAAGCCGTCGCGGGCGCGAGATGGGCCGGCTGCTGCCACACCGGCTCGCCGGTCGCGACGTTCACCGCGTGGATCTCCACGAAGTTCAGCGTCGTGTCTTTATAGGGCGACTGGACCCCGGTGTAGGCCGTCTGGCCGTCGGTGCCCACCGCCGCGGGGATCACCACGCTGGTCAGCTCGCTTTCCGGCCGGACGTCGTAGCTCCACCGGACCTGCCCGGTCTCCAGCTCCACCGACCGCAGGAACGCCCCGCCGGTACCGCCGGTGTCGTTGTCGGTGCACAGCAGCCCCTGCGGCGACAGCAGCGGCCCGGCGGGCGACTCGCCGGAGATCGGGTAGGTCCAGACGCTGGCCGGCAGCGGCTGCTGCGGCAGCGCCGCCGGGACCACCGCGGCGTTCCCGGTCAGCCCGGCGTGCTGATTGGTGACCTGGTTGACTAGCGTCACTGGCAGCGCGGGGTTCACGCCGCTGAGATTAAACAGCGCTTGCAGGCCGGGCTCGGTGCCGGTCATCGTGACGTAGCGGTAGGAGCTGATCTGGGCCGGGGTGCGGGCGGTGTTCCAGACCCGGACGTCGTACAGCTCGCCGTTGAAGGCGGGCATCGTGCCGGCCGCGGCCCCGATCTGGAACAGGCCCTGAGACGTCTCGGACGCCGGCATCTGGAATACGTCCGCGGCAGCCACGCCGTCCTTGTAGAACGTCGCGTAGTTCTGGTTGAACACCACTGCCACGTGGTGCCACGCGCCGTCAGACACCGGCCTGGTGTCCGCCGATTGGTATGCGGTCTGGCCCCACAAGAAGCTGAGCGCGTCGTTCCCGGCATAGGCGAACCGCGGCTGGACCACCGGCTGCTGATCACCTATCTGCGCCACGCACATCAGCGGCTGGGCGGTCGCTGCGACCCCGGCGGCGGTCGACATCTTCATCCAGCATTCGAAGGTGGCCGCGCTACTGTCGGCGACATCGGCGCCGGCCAGCAGGTCGACGGCGTCCTGAGCCCCGCCGCTGAACGACAGCGCGCAGGACGGGGATGGCAGATCCGCGGTGATGATGGTGCCCGCGGTGATCGAGCCGGCCGCGCCGCCTACCAGGTTGATGATCTGCTGCCTGGCAGGGTCGAACGAGGTCCGCACGGTCAGGCCGGGCTCGCTGAGCGACAGCGGCGCCCAGCGCCAGGAGGCGATCTGCTGCGCCGAGCGGGCGACCGACCAGACCCGCACGTCATACAGCTCGCCGGTGAAGCCGGTCACCGAACCGAACCCGGCAGCCAGCTGGAACGTCCCGGCCGCTTGCTGCGTCTCGCCGACCGTCAGCCGGTCCGCGGTGGCCACCCCGTCCTTGTAGAAGGTGATGGCACCGCCGTCGAACACGACCGCGACATGATGCCACTGCCCGTCGGTGACCGGCGTGGTATCCGCCGACGTCCATCCCGGCGCGGCGCCCGCTGTGCTCCAGTACACCGAGAGCTGGTCATCCCCGATGCTGATCCGCGGCGTCGCCCCCGGCGGGTTGCTGCCGAGCACGATCGTCTGGCTGGGCTGGTCTCAACCGGTGGAAGCAATTGAGCTGAGGTTATCCTCGGGATTATCAGCGAGGAGCAGCTCTGCGAACACTTCTGCTGGTGTCCTGAATTGAAGGATAGCACGGGGCCGGCCATTAATCTCGTCCGCCACCGCATTCAGGTAGCGAATGTCGCCGGTGATATCCGTGCCTTTCGGGAAGTACTCCCGCAGCAGCCCGTTGGTGTTCTCATTCGTGCCCCGCTCCCACGGCGAGTGCGCGTGGGCGAAGTAGACGGGAATATCAGTGGCCAGGGTCAGCGCGGCGTGCTGGGCCATCTCCGCCCCCTGGTCCCAGGTGATCGACCGGCGCAGCCCCGCGGGCATGCCGGCCACGGACCCGATGACCGCGTCCTTGACCGCGGCGGAGTCCCGGCCGTCCGGCAGGGCGACGGGCACCAGGTAACGGCTGTTGCGCCCGGCCAGGGTCCCCATCGCGGTCTTCCCGGCCTTGCCGATCACCAGGTCGCCTTCCCAGTGGCCGGGGACCTTGCGGCCCGCCGCGTCGGCGGGCCGCTGCGAGATCGACGTCATCCCGACGATCCGGGCGCCCTTCGACCGGGCCCGGCCGCGCGGCTGGCGGCGGGTCCGGCCGGTCCGCAGCGCGATCTCCATCTCCGCCAGCTCGCCCTTCGGCAGGGCATACATCCAGGTATATATGGCCTCATGCGACACCGACATGCCGGTCTCCCCGCCCTTGCGCTCCCGGCACAGCCTGCCCGAGATCTGCTGCGGCGACCACGCCCTGCGCAGATCCCCGGTCACCCGCTCCCGTAAAACCGGGTCAGCGTCCAGCTTCCGGCATCTCGGCCGCTCCCGGCAGGACCGGGCACGGGCATCAGCGCTGTGCGCCCGGTACTTTCCCCGCCCGCCGTGCCGGGCGATTTCCCGCGACACCGACCGACTCGCACCGCCCGATCGATACCGCTATGTCCTTCTGCTCCGCCCCGTTGGCCAGCCCGCGCGAGATTTCCTCCCGGTCGGCCAACGACAGTACCCTCCGGCGCACGCATCCCCCGATCGCTCACGCATCCGCCAGAGCCTCCCACTCCCCGAGAATCACCTACGCCAAGATCCCGTAACTCCCGAAAGACCCGACCGCCCCATTCGCCCGATTGCTTAGACCGGCTGCGAACAAGTGGCCTTACTGGTCGTGCGGATCCAGGCCTCGAACGTCGCGGCACCGGTAGACACCGACTGTGCCCAGTTCCCGCCGAGGTTGCCCCAGCCGTCGGTGGCGGGGAAGCCCAGCACCGGGCCCGTGACCGTTGCACCGCCCAGTTGCCTGCCGGGCACCCGGGGCACCAGGCCGTGACGCCGTCCATGCTGCTCTGCTGCTGTCCTGTGAGCCGTTACCGGCGAACTCGAGTCCACCTGTGACCTCCGTTCCGTTCAAGGTGTTCGCCTGCGACACTCACACATTGCAGCCGCCAGGAAAAGGCGCATTCCCCGACCACACTCATCGCCATGGCCGATCAATCTTCGGCCTACTTGGACCGCCCGGAAGCGCCCTGGCCGGGCAGCAGGCCAGATGCAGCCCGGGCGCGGCCATAGTCGGCTTGAGGCCCTGCATCTGTGCGCCAGCATGGGAAGCAGCCGGGACGGCCGGGCATGGGTCATGTTGGCGTCCTACCGAAGCTGCCGGTCCCGCTCCGCTTAGCATGGGCCTTTTCGCCGGCATCGGACGCCGTGACATTGCAGCCGGGACGCACGGCGGTAGCCAATCGGGGATGAGCGGCTGCCGCTAACCCGTTTGCTAGTGCCAGGCCTGCACAGATCGTCGGGCCGTGGCCGTCGTAGGACAGCAGTCACAGGTTGTCGGCCGTGCGCCTGGCGGCTCGCGCCGCTACCCCGCCGTTGGCCTAGTGATCCTGCACGTGAAGCTCGCGGCCTCGGTAGCACGTTTCCTGCTCCAGGGCTTTACTGACCGGCGCTATCACGGCCGCCGCCAGCCGACGCGACGCTCACAGACGGTTCCGCGAACCGTTCCCCTTGGACATGGCGGATGATCCCAAATACCGGTCCGGACCTGCGGTTTTGCGTGGTGGCAGGTGTTGGGTTCGAACCAACGTAAGCTTAGCCGACGGTTCTACAGATAGATCTCTTTCGCGACCCGGCGAGCCGCTGGCCTGCGACTTTACGGCCAACAATGCGCTCGTACCGTGACGCCGTTCCGTCCAGGTTCCGCGCCAGAACCTTCAGCACGTGCGCCAAATCCGGGGCGTGAATGAAGATGCCCACGACGAGGCGTGACCAGCGGATATTCCCGCCGGGCGTGTTATAAAGATAGGCCGCAGACCGGCTGGGACGCCGGGCGGAGACCATAGCCCGCCCGGAATCGCCGCTCCTGCTGTAGTCCTGTGCTCGCGGTGCGAACCTGCGGAAGACCACCTCATCCTGGCGTGCCGCCAGGCGATGCCGCTGGCCTGCCGGCGACTGCGCCCGCGACCGCGGCCGCGGCGTTCGCCCGCCGCCGAAGGCCGGTCAGCTTGCCCGGGCGGTGAGCTGGGAGACACGCTGGGGGCTAATGCCCAGCAAGGCAGCCACATTCTGCCCTGGGCGAGATCACGGTTACGGCCAGGCCGCAGACCGGAACCGGCGTGCCAGCGCCGACGTCCAAGCCAGGTGAGATACAGCGCCATGGCGGTTGTCGCGGTGGGTATCGCGGTCCTGGCAGGCTGTAGCGGCAGCCCCGTCTTTCACCAGGCCGTGCCCGGTAAGTTCGTGCGGGTAGGCGGCCCGCCGCCCGGTTCGCCTGTCCCGCTGCCTGGCACGATCGCTGCCCGCGCCGCCACCGGCGAAACATTAACGGCCAGCGCCGGCAGGGACGGCCGGTTCACGTTGTCGCTACCGCCAGGCACCTACCGCGTGACCGGCCGCAGCCCGCTGGCGCAGTCCGGCCAGATGATCTGTGCCGCGACGGCGCAGTTGCGCGTCACTCGCGGCAAGCCTGCGCGCCCTGTCACCGTGGTCTGCTCGATTCCGTAGTCGGCACGGTGCTGAACGGGCTTCTGTGGCCAGCCCGTCGAGTCGCCTGGCATGAGCTGCTGACCGGGCCGGAGCTTGAGTCGCTGGTGGCCTGGGCCAGGGCGGAGGATCTCTGCTACCGGCTCAGCGGCTGGCTAGACGACGCAGCCGGCCGCTGGGTGAATGCCGCCGCCTGCCCCTGACCCCAAGCCACCGCGACGCGTTCGAGACCGACGAGGAACTCAGCGACCGTTGCCGCGATCTACCCCTCGTGGCATGCGTGCGGCAGGCCGAGGGTCTTGTGCTGTGCGGGCGAGGTGCCGCCTGCCCCCAATGCCGGCAGGCCGCGTAGTCCGCGCGCCGTCATTCCGTGACGATGGCGCGCAGGATGTTGAGTTTTGCTGCCCGGCGGCTGGGAAGGATCGCCGCCACCACCCCGGCAAGCCCGGCCAGTATGACCACGATGATCAGGGTCAGGTACGGCACGCTGAAGTTGGTGATTCCCTGGTTCTTCAGGGCCGCCACGAGCGCCCAGCCGAAGAACACGCCGATCAGCAGGCCGAGGACGGTCCCTTGCAGGGCGATGATCACCGACTCCCAGCGGATCGTGCCGCGAAGCTGCCTGCGCGTCATCCCTACCGCGCGCATGACCCCGAGTTCGCGGGTCCGTTCGAAGATCGACAGCGCGAGCGTGTTGCCGATCCCGAGCAGGGCGATGACGATAGCCAAGGCGAGCAGCACGTAGATGAGCGCCAGCAACCGGTTGAACGGCCTCACCCGCTCCGCCTTGTAGGCGGCCTGGTCCATCACGGTGGTGCCGGGCGCGTATTGAGCGGACACCTGCTGCACGGCAGCGAGCGCGGCCGCCGCGGTGACACCGGGCGCCTTCTTCACGAACACCTGGCTGTCGTAGCGGGTGGTGAAGTTGGCATCGTAGGCGGGAGTGCCGAGGAAGTAGCGGGGCGACGGCGCCGCCACGCTGTCACCGTAGATGAGCGCGACGCGCAGTTGCCGCGGCCCGGTGTCCCTGAACACGACCGGCACGGCGTCCCCGAGCTTCAGATGATTCTTCGTGGCGACATCCTTGTAGACCGCGATGCCGTTCGTGCCGAGGCCGGCGATCGACCCCTGCAGCGCGCCGACATCGAAGATCTTGCTGCCAGCCCTGGGATCCACGGCAGTGATCTGCTCCACGTTGCCAAGGATCAGCGCGGCGCCGTTCCTCACCCCGGTGGCGGCGGCCACCTGCGGAAGCGCGTTCAGCCGCTGGGCTAGCCCGGGATCGACACCACCGCCCGACATGCCCGCGCCGGAGTCGATCACCATATCGCCCGCGAGCGTTCTGTCGATGCTCGCGTTGACCGATGCCTTGGCGGATGCGGCAAAGATGGTGATGAATACGACGAGCCCGACGCCGATCATCAGTGCGGACGCGCTGGCCGCGGTGCGCTTCGGGTTGCGCATGGCGTTCTCCCGCGCCAGGCGGCCGGTCACGCCCCTCAGGCGGGGCAGCGGAGCGCCGATGATCCTGCTCAGCGGCAGCGCTATCGTCCGGCCCAGCACCGACACGCCCAAGAAGACCAGCAGCACGCCTGCGCCGACGACCAGGAACGCGCTGGCGACGTGGCCGAACAGCCCGGTGAACAGTGCGGCGACCCCGAGCGCCAGGATGGCGATCCCGACGATGACGCGCTGCTTGGAGCCGTACCCGGTGCTGCCCACCGTCACGTCCTGCATGGCCGCGACGGGCGGGACCTTGGCAGCCTTGCGCGCGGGCGAGACGGCAGCCACGATCGTGACGGCCAGCCCGGCCAGCAGTGACACGATGACCGTCCTGGCGCTGAAGACGATACCTCCGCTCGGGAGGCCGAGGCCGAGCGCGCCGAGCAACGCTTTCAGCCCGATCGCTAGGGCGACTCCCGCGGCCAGCCCGATCAGCGAGGCGATGAGGCCGATCGCCACGGCCTCGAGGAGCACCGAGCGCAGGACCTGGCGCCGGCTGGCGCCGAGTGCCCGCAGCAGGCCGTTCTCCCTGGTGCGCTGGGCAACGGTGATGGCGAACGTGTTCAAGATCACGAAGGCGCCGACCACCAGGGCGACGACGGCGAAGATGAGCAGGAAGTCGGTGAAGAACGACAGGCCCTTCTGGAACGAGTCCTGCTGTTCCTTGATGATCGCCGCCCCGGTCACCGCCTCGGTTCCGGCGGGCAGCACGCTCCTGAGGTTGCTGACCAGTTGCTGCTGTGACACGCCATTGGCCACGAACGAGATGCTGCTGAACTTGCCGGGCGCGGTGACGAGGCGCTGCGCGACGGGAGTGGTGAACAGCACCACCGACGCGCCGGCCGGGCTGTCGGCGGTGCCGAAGGCGACGATGCCCGATATGCGGACCCGCTGCGGCGGGCCCACCACCAGCACGGTCGTCGTGTCACCCACCGCCAGGTGGCCGTCCTGAGCGCTCTTCCTGTCGATCACGACCTCGTCCGGTGCCTGCGGGGCATGGCCGGCCACCAGCTGGAACGGGTTGAGCTGCGGTACCTGGCTCCAGTTGCCGCCAAGCGTGGGCGCGCCGCCCGAGGGGTTGCCGAGTGGCTTGCCGTCTTTGCCGATTAGCCGGGTGTACCCGAAGGCACTTCCCTCGGCGGCGGCGACGCCGGGTACCCGGCTCAGCGTCGGGACCAGGGACGCGTCGATGAAGGGGCGCTGCTCGCCGGTGGCCATCGGGTCCGTTGAAGACCGATTTGGCACGGACGACGGCGTCGGTGCCCTTGTAGACGCCGGAGGAGAGGTTGTCGAATATGTTGGTCATGGTGTCGGTGAGCACCAGCGTTCCCGCTATGAACGCGACACCGAGTGTCACCGCGAGGGCGGTGGTGACCAGGCGCAGCTTCCGGGCGAGCAGGCCCGCGAGGACGAGTTTGATCATTCTCGGCTCACTCCCCGAAGCGCTTCATCCGCTCAAGCACCCGCTCGGCGGTCGGCTTGAGCATCTCGTCGACGATCCGCCCGTCCGCGAGGAAGACGATGCGGTCGGCGTAGCTGGCCGCCATCGGGTCGTGGGTGACCATGACGATGGTCTGGCCCATCTCGTCCACGGCGCGCCGCATGAAGGTCAGCACCTCGGCGCCGGCGTGCGAGTCCAGGTTGCCGGTCGGCTCGTCGGCGAAGATGATCTCGGGGCGGCTGGCCAGTGCCCGCGCCACCGCGACCCGTTGCTGCTGGCCGCCGGACAGTCTCGCTCGGGCCGGTGCTGCAGCCGGTCGGCGAGGCCGACGGTGTCGATGACCTTGCCGATCCACGCCTGGTCGCCCTTATGGCCCGCGAGCAGCAGCGGCAGTGTGATGTTCTCCGCGGCGCTGATGGTCGGCACGAGGTTGTACGCCTGGAAGACGAAGCCGACGCGGTCACGCCGCAGGATCGTCAGCCGCTGGTCGCCCAGCGTGCTCAGATCGACGTCGCCGATGAATGCCCGGCCGGATGTGAGGCTGTCCAGGCCCGCAACGCAGTGCAGCAAGGTGGACTTCCCGGAGCCCGACGGGCCCATGATGGCGGTGTAGCGGCCGGCGACGAACTCGACCGAGACGCCGTCAAGTGCCCGCACCTCGGTCTGGCCCTTTCCGTAGACCTTGACCGCGTCCTCGGTCCGGGCCGCCGCTCCGCTGTTCCAGCCGGGCAGTAGCGGGGGTTGTGACACTGGCCATAGCAGACTCCATCCCGCACGGAAGGCGGCGAATCGCCGTCTAACGGCACCTCTGGGCCGCGACCAGCCTCGGCTCCCGCCCCTTTAGGTGCGCATAATGTGGCAAATTCGGTTTCACGCACGGTCGCTCCGGCCCGTCGGCGGTTCAAGGGGACCAAGGCACCTGGACCTAGGGCCGAAGGTCCTTGTCTATCCGGTCGAGTGCAGCAGCCCTGCGAAGGTACGGACAGTACGGGTCCTGGAACAGGTACTGCGGCCGTGACGTGTGGGTAAGCGGGGTCGCCCCAGTACTCTGAGCGCGCGCAAGAAGCGCCAGGCGGCTGCGGTAGACATCGCGCTGGTGGACCGGGGGTGGTGGACCTTGGTGACCGGGCCGGTCCGGGCGATCACCCCGGTGCCGTGGGGCAGCTTGGCGTTGTGGCCGACGAAGGTCTGGCCGTTGGTGACGCGTGTTGCGCCGACGCTGGACACGATCTGGTCGTGCGCTGCGTACCGCGATTCCAGCTCCCGCGTTGCGCACCGGAGATCTACCTCCTCGTCGTCCAGGACAAGGAGCACGGGCTCCGCCATGGCCGCCACCGGCCGCTGCTCGCGGCTGCGCCCGAGGCCAGCCCTGCCCCGCGTGGCGGAAGCTGTATTCACCCCCGCGCCTGTCGATGACGCTCTTGCGGCTGGCTGGTGTCGAGGGGATCATGTTGGGCAAGATTCCCCGGCTTCGCCGGCGTCGCGGGCCGGTCGCGATCACTTGGCCGGCCGGTCACGCGGCGGCAGGGCGCGGCGGTGCCCGCACGAGCGTGGCCGGACCGGGCGCACGGGAGATGTCAGATGAGCACCTATGTCCTTGACCAGGGCCGGCAGGACCCCGGCGGCGCGGGGCGCGTGGTGCGCATCTGCCCTTCGGGTTCGGCCGGGACTGCGGTGACGGGCAATGTCACCAGCTGCGAACCAGACGCTGTCGCCTGCCGGGCACTTATTCCGGCCTGAGAGGACTTCATCATGAACGTAACCCAGCCACCGCAACCCGCGCAGCCTCCGCCCGCGCCCCCCGCGCGGCCTCGCAACGGTCTGGGCGTGGCCGCGCTCGTCATCGGGGTGGCGAGCCTGGTCGCGGGGATCTCGTTCGTCTTGTTCCCGCTGGCGCTGGTGGGCGGCCTGGCCGGCCTGATCCTGGGGATCGTTGCGCTCACCCGCGGGAGAAACCGGGGAGCGACGAACACGGGCCAGGCCATCGCCGGCGTCGTGTGTTGCGCGCTTGCTCTCATCATCGCGATCGACCTGAGCGTGAGCGTGGGGACGTGGGCGGCCCGCAATACCAATGTGTTCGCCCGGTTCGACAAGTGCATCGCCCAGGCGGGAAACAGGACAGAGGTCTCGACGTGCATCGCCAGCTTCGCCAAAGAGGTCCGGCCGTAGCGGAAGGCGGCGCGTCCGGGTCCCCTGGGCACGGCCCCGGTAGCCAGGTGATCTGTCCTGCACACCGGGGAGTCCCGGCATGAACGGGAGGCCAGCCGTGGCCAGGTGGTGGTTCCGGGCGCCGGATGGCCGTGGTTACCGTCGGCGGCGGGCCGACGTGATCATGGCGGCGGCAGGGCTTGGGGTGGTGATCTTGTGCGGTGCACTCGTGGCGGGCCGGGTCATTTCAGCAGCGGATGTCGCGGTGTTCCGCTGGCTGAACCACTGGCCGGGCTGGCTCAACCCGCCGATGTGGGTGGTGCAGTTGTCGGGGGTGATCGGAGCTCTTCCGCTGCTGGCCATCCCGGCTGCGCTGTTCCGCAGGTTCCGCCTGGCCGCGGCATTGCTGGTCGCGACCGGGCTGAAGGTATCGCTGGAGAGTGCCGCGAAGAGCTTCGTCCAGCGTGGCCGCCCCGCGGAGACGGTGTCCGACGTGATCTTGCGTGGCAAGTCAGCTGCGCACGGGCTGAGTTTCCCCTCGGGGCACGCGATGGTGATCTTTGCCATCACCGCTCTCGTGACGCCCTATTTGCAGGGCCGGTGGAAGGTCTTGCCATGGGTGCTGGCCGCCCTCGTGTGCTTGTCGCGCGTGTATCTCGGTGCGCACTTTCCCCTGGATGTCCTGGCAGGAGCGGGTCTGGGCGTGTTCATCGGGGCGGCGCTGAACGTGGTATTCGGCGTCCCCGCCGCACCGCTCGCTACGGCCGCGGGCTCACCCGGCTGATCAGGTCGGTGCAGGTGAGCTGGCCACGGTGTCGGCTGATCGAGCGGGCGGTGCCCGCCTCGGCCTATAGAACGGCCGGCCAACGCGTGGCCCGGCAACCGGCAAGAAGACTTGAAGTCGATGCAGCCGCGCCGGGCTGGCATCCGATCCCCTGGCCGGTCGCGCGCTCGCGTCCCGGCTGGCGGCATGTCATGCTGGCTGTGGCGCCCTGGGGGAAGTAATGACAACGCCCGAGTGCCCGGGACGCGCCTATTGCCTGCCGGGGCTGAAGCGGGCCTACGGGCTGCGCTTCAAGGCGTTCGTCCCGCTCGATGCCGGGGGACCGCTGACCCGGCAGGCCCTGGAGGCGGGGTATATCGGCGTCGCGTTGCTGTTCACCACCGATCCGGGCATCCCGGCGCGGCATCTGCTCGTCCTGGCCGACGATCGCGCGCTGCAGCCGGCCGAGAACATCACTCCCCTGCTGCGCGCGGATGCCGTCACCCGCTACGGGCCGAACCTGCTCGCCCTGCTCGATAAGGTGTCGGCCCTCCTGGACACCGGCACGCTGCGTGCCCTCGACGCCCGGGTCGAGCTGGCGGGACAGAACCCCCGGCTGGTGGCCGGCCACTGGCTGCGCGCACAAGGGCTGATCCCGGCAGGGGGTGCCCCGCGTGAGTGACGACATCGGGCGCGTGGTCGGCGGGGATGGTCCGGTCAGCTTGCCGCCGGGTTCCGCTGTTCATAGAGTCCGCCGTCAGCGCCGCCCGACCGGCGCGCCGCCGCCGCTGCCGCACCCGGTGACCAGCACCACGACGGCGTGGCTGGTCCTTGGGGCCGTGGTCCTGGCCGGTGCGTTCCTGGCGTCCCAGCACACGCCGTGGCTGCGGGCTGAAGACCAGGCCAGTACGTGGGTGCTGCGCCTGCTGGCGGGGATGCGCACCCCGTGGCTGACCGATGTGGCCAACGGGATCAACGTGGCGGGCTCCAGCTGGGGGGCCACCGTGCTCGGCTTGTCGGTGGTCGCCCTGACGATCGCGTTCCGGCGCTGGCGGCACCTGCTGGTGTTCATGGGCAGCCTGTTGTTCCTGGAGATTGCCGGGACGTGGATCTACTTCGGGCTGTCGCGGCCGCGCCCGTACGGCGTGCCGATCATCACCGGCTGGGCCGGGTATGCGGGGGTGTCGCCCCCGGCGGCGGTCCTCACCATCATCTTGATGGGCATCGTCTATTGCCTGGCGGTGCCGGGCCGCGCCCGCTCCTGCACCAAGGCGGCGGTGGCCGCCGTGGTCGCCCTGTTTGGCCTGGCCCGCCTGTATCTGGGAGTCGACCACCCCGGCGATGTGCTGCTCGCCGTGGCGTTCGCGGTGCCGATCGCGGTCACCGCGTTCCGTTACTTCACCCCCAACGAGGTGTTCCCCGTCGTGTACCGGCGCGGCCGCACCGCGCACGTTGACGTGACCGGCCGGCGGGGGGAGGCGATCCGCCAGGCCGTGCACGACCAGCTCGGGCTTGACGTGACCGAGATCAAGCCGGTCGGTCTCGAGTCGTCCGCGGGCTCCACCCCGCTGCGGCTGCGGGTCGAGGGCGGCCCGGATCAGTTCCTGTTCGCCAAGCTCTACACCAAGGGCCACGTCCGCGCCGACCGCTGGTACAAGCTGTGGCGCACCATCCTCTACGGCTCTCTGGAGGACGAGGCTCCGTTCCAGACCGTGCGGCGCCTGGTCACCTACGAGGACTACGCCCTGCGCCTGCTGCAGGACATCGGGGTACGCACCGCCCGGCCCGACGGCGTTGTCGAGATCACCCCCGAGCGTGAGTACATGCTCGTCACCGAGTTCTTCGGCGGCGCCGTCGAAATCGGCGAGGCCGAGGTCGACGACACAATCATCGACCAGGGGCTGCTGCTGATCCGCAAGCTGTGGGACGCCGGGATCGCCCACCGCGACATCAAACCGGGCAACCTCATGGTCCGCTCCGGGGAACTGCTGCTGATCGACGTTGCCTTCGTCCAGGTCCGCCCGTCACCGTGGCGGCAGGCGGTCGACCTGGGCAACATGATGCTCGTCCTCGCGGTCCGCACCGACCCGCAGCGGGTCTACCAGCGGGCACTGCGCTACTTCACCGCTGACGAGCTCGCGGAAGCCTTCGCCGCCACCCGCGGGGTCGCCAGCCCGACCCAGCTGCGCGCCTTCATGAAGCGAGATCCCCGCGACCTACTCGGCGAATTCCGCGCCCTCGCCCCGCAGCGGCCGCCGATCGTGTTGCAACGCTGGAATATCCGGCGGATCGCACTGGCCGCCGCGATGCTCGCCGTCACCGCCGCCGCGGTGGGGGAAACGGGGAACGCCTTCCTCCCGGCGGCCGAAAATCTGGGCGTCCACGCCCCCAGCTGCGGCACCGGCCACTCGATGATCCTCAGCGCCCAGGCAGTCCCGTCGGCGGCCATGCTGCCCTGCCTAGCCGCGCTCCCCTCCGGCTGGAACATCGGCGGCGCGGACATCACCAGCGGGAAGGCCAGCCTGTCGCTGGACTCCGACCGCGCCGGAACGGGAGCCATCACCGTCACCCTGACCGGCAACTGCGACACCACCGGCGCCCAGCAGATCCCCTCCGACCAGCCCGGCATGCGGCGGTTCGAGCACCCGCTCAGCCTGGCACCGCGATTCACCGGCCTGCGCTTTTACACCTTCCCCGGCGGCTGCGTCACCTACCGGTTCGCCTTCGCGCCCGGCGCGTCCCCGGTGCTGGCCGGCGCCGCCGACAGCGCGCTCTCCTTCCAGCCGCGGCCGGCGCTCGTCGATTTCGTCCGGCGCACCGAGGGCCTTGCCCTGTGCGGGCGCGGTGCCCCGTGCCCGGGCTGAGCCGGCCTGGGGCGGCGGGACGGGCAGAACCCGCGCTTGTGGTCGCCCCCGTGCGGGACGCTGCCGTCACCGCCGTGGTGGTGGCGCTCACGGCCTGCGCTTTCGCCGCGGCCGGTGACCATGGGACGCTGGCCACTGGCAACAGTGCAGGTCCACCACTCAATCGAGTATTCGAGCGGTACAGCATCTCGCCGGCCAGCGTGCTGCGGATCTGGCATGCCTTCGGGCTGCAGCCATGGCGCACCGAGGCCTTCAAGATCTCCCCCGATCCGCCGCTGATTGACAAGATCCGCGACGTTACGGGCCTGTACCTGGCCCGCCGGAGCACGCCGCGGTGTTCGCGGTCGACGAGAAGCCGCAGATCCAGGCCTGCAGCCCACTGCGCCGGTGCTGCCCATGCTGCTGGGTGTGCCCGAGCGGCGCAGCCACGACTACATCCGCCACGGCACCGTGGACCTGCTCGCCGCGCTGAACACCGCCACCGGGAAGGTGATCGGCAAGCTGTCCGCCCGCCACCGGGCCGTGGACTTCCGCGACTTCCTCGGCGACATCGACCGCCAGACCGAGCCGGGCCTGGCGATCCACGTCATCTGCGACAACCTATTCCGTTCTCACCAGGCTGCCTGGCGACGCGCGACTAGCACCCGCCGACGCCGCCCGGCTGCTGAATGCCCGCTTCCCGTCCCCGCTTGTGCTGAGCAGCTCGCGCACCCGTAAGCTGCCGGACACGCTGAGCCGCCTGGGCATCGCGGGCGGCGCCGTTTATGACGCGCTGGTGGCGCTGGCCGCCAAGGAGCACGGGGCAGCCCTCGCGACCCGGGACGCGCGGGCACGCGGCACCTATGACGCAGTCGGCGTCGAGATGATCGTCGTCACCTGACCGGACCGACGGTCAGTCGCAGGAACGCCTTCCGGATCTCGGTGACCGCGATGATCGACAGTGCCACGGCTGCGCAGAGGAGCCACTGATCTACGTCGAGCGCGGTGGTCTTCAGGATCGCCTGGCACGGCGCCAGGACGGTTGCCATGACGAGCAGGAAGAGGGACGCCCCGGTCGTCACGATGCACGTCCGGTCGGCGAACGTGCTGAGGGAGAACACCGACTCCCGCCGGTCCCTCGACTCGATCGAGAAGAACAGGTTAAACAGCGAGAACACGACCACGCCCATGGTCCGCGCGATGGCGAGCGTGTGCGCCTGTTCCGCCCAGCTGACCACGCTCAGCGTGCCGATCGCCATCACCAGCCCGACCGAGACGAGCCAGCTGAGGACCCCCCCGGTCAGGATCGGCTGGCTGGGCGGCCGGGGTCGGCGTTCCATCAGCCCCTCGACAGGCCTGCTGTACCCGAGCCCGAGGGACTGGATCGTCACGGTGGTGAAGGCCACCCACAAGACCTGCAGCGGAAGGAGCGGCTCGCCGTGGGCGATGTCGAAGATGCTGGCGCCAAGGAAGGTGATGATGAAGCCGAACATGCATCCCATCTCGAACCGGATGTACCGGACGAGGTTGTCATACAGCCCGCGGCCAATTTCCACCGCTTTAGTGATCGTGGAGAAGTTGTCGTCGGTCAGAACCATCACCGCGGCTTGCTTGGCCACCTCGGTCCCGGTCTCGCCCATCGCGATCCCGATGTCGGCCTTCTTCAGCGCGGGCGCGTCGTTGACGCCGTCGCCGGTCATGGCGACGATCTGGCCTTCGCGCTTGAGCACGTCCACCAGGCGGACCTTGTGCTCTGGAGTGACGCGGGCGATCACGCCGACATCGGCGATCGCCTCCATCGCCTCGTCATCGGTCATCGCGCCGAACTCCGCCCCGCTGATGACCTTGCCATCGATGCCAAGCTGGCGGGCGATCGCGGCCGCGGTAACCGCGTGATCACCGGTGATCATGCGGACCTCGATCCCGGCGGACTTCGCCTGCCCGACCGATGCCCTGGCACCGGGCCGCGGCGGGTCGACAATCCCGACGAGAGCCAGCAATTCCAGATCGGTCACGAGCGGGAGCAGCTCAGCCCCCGGATCGAAGGCCGCCGGGTCGAAATCCCTGCGTGCGGTGGCCATGACCCGCAGGCCCTCTTCCGCGAACCGGTGGTTATCGGCCAGGTACCGCTCGCGGAGACGGCCGTCGAGCGGAACCGGCCCGGTGCCTGGATCCAGCACCGTGGCGGCCCGGGCCAGGAGCTGATCGGGCGCCCCCTTCACGAAGCAGCGGATCACCGCCTTCCCCGACGCATCGGTCATCTTGTGGAACGTCGCCATGAGCTTGTACTCCGCATCGAAGGGGAGCTCGGCGATTCTCGGATATACCTGCCTGGTCGAGACGGCATCGATGCCGCCCTTCGCGGCCAGCGCGACCAGGGCTCCCTCGGTCGGGTCGCCGATCAGCTCGCCATCGCTCAGTACCGCGTCCGAGGCAAGGACCATCGGCATCAGGAACTGGTCCAGCGGGATCTCCGCCTGGCCGGCGGGGCGGTTGATGCGCCCGTGGGTCGAGTAACCCTTCCCCTCCACCGCGTAGCGGTGCCCGGCGACGGTCATCTGGACCGCGGTCATCTGGTTCAGCGTGAGCGTCCCGGTCTTGTCCGTGTTGATCGCGGACGTGGACCCCAAGGTCTCGGTCGAAGGGAGCTGCTTCATGATGGCGCCGACCTTGACCAGAGCCCGGGTGCCCCACGCCAGGATCGTCGTCACCACCAGAGGCAACTGCACCGGGACCGCCGCGATGGCGAAGGCGACCGCGGCGTTGAACATCGCGTTGAAGGTATAGCCGCGAGACAGGTTCACGGCCATCGACGCGATCAGCGCGACACCCGCGACCAGCAGGAGCTGCTTTGAGAGCCGGCCGAGCTGGCGGGTGAGCGGGGTCTTGACCGTCGGCTGCGCCTGGAGCATTCCCGAGATATGGCCGACCTCGGTCGCCATCCCGGTCGCGGTGACCACGAACACGCCCGTCCCCCGGGTGACAGAGGTGTTCATGTACACCATGTCGGTCCGGTCGCCCAGCGGCATGTCGGCTTCCCCGACCGGGGCCGTGCCCTTCGAGACCGGCACGCTCTCCCCGGTCAGCTCGGACTCGGCGACCTCCAGCCTCGCCGCCCGGAGCAGCCTGCCGTCAGCCGGAACGACGTCACCCGCCTCAATGGAGACGACATCGCCGGGAACCAGCTGCTCAGCAGGGATCTCCGCCTCCTGGCCATCGCGCCGCACCCGGGCGGTCACGATCAACCTCCGCTGGAGCGCGGCCACGGCACTCTCGGCCTCGCCCTCCTGGTGCAGGCCGAGAACCGCGTTAGCCAGCGTCAGCAGAATCAGCAGAAGGCCGGTGCCCAGCTGCCTGAGCGGGTAGAGGCTGAGCAGGCCGGCCACTAGCAAGACGATCTGCATCGGGTCGGAGTACTGGCGGATGAACGCGCGCCAGCGAGGCTCTGCCCTGCCTGCGGCGAGCGTGTTGGGGCCGAACCGGTCGGCCCGCGACGCCGCTTCCGCCGAGCTCAGGCCGTGCCGCGGGTCTGCCTCCTCGGCTCGCAGCACCTCCTCGGCGCTAAGCGTGTGCCACGCGGCCTCTGGGGCCAGCGCCTGGCGTTCCGCCCCGGGCACATCGCTCAGTCTGGCCTGCACGGGACACCCCCCTTCCCGGCGAGCTACGACCGAGACGACCCGAACCCCCGCCGCCGGCCAGCAGCCCCCCGCTGAGCGACGGGTGCGGGTAGCGGCGCCACCGATCCTCAAGGAAGCCGGCGGAATACACCCGTCCATTCTGCCGCTCGGGCCCTGGCTCGGCCAGGTTCCGATACTTGCAGCCTGCGATACGCGTGAGGGGCACTGTTGCGTTGAGCCTTTCCTGCTGATAGCCAGAGCATGATCGCTCGGATGCTCCGCTGGTCAGATGGTGATTGCGAGGTCGTCGAAGGCTTTCCGTAGCCTGTGGTGGGCGTGGAGGTCGGTGGCGATGACCGGCCGTCAGCCATCTGGCCTTGGGTGGCTAAGGGCGCGGGCAGCGCAGGCGGGCCGTGGGGGCTGAGGCGTATCCGGCGGGACCTCATCGTGCTGGCGGCCAGCCTGGCGGTGTTCGCCGGCTGCGCGGTGATCGTGGCCGATGGGCGGGTCAGCCCGGCCGAGCGGGCCGTGTTCTACGCCATCAACGGGCTGCCCGGTTGGCTGTACCGGCCGATGCTGGCCGCCCAGTACCTGGGGGTGCTGGGCATGCCGCTGATAATCGCCGCCGGTGCGCTGGTGTGGCGGCGCTGGCGGCTGGCCGCCGCGCTGGTGCTGGTGGTGCCCTTGAAGCTGGTCCTGGAGCGGGTGGCCAAGCAGCTGGTGCAGCGGCAGCGGCCGGGGACGACGGTGCCTGATTCGATCCTGCGCGGGGTGCCGCACCGGGCTGAGCTTCACCTCTGGGCACGCCATCATCACCTTCCGATCGCCGGGCTGCTCGTTCTTTCCTGCCCCGCTGGGAGGTTCGCGCTCGTGCTGGCACATGCCGGAGCGCGGGTGTTTCTGGGGCGCACAACCCGCTGGATGTGGTCGGCGGGGCGGCGATCGGCCTGATGATCGCCGCCGTGCTGGACATGGTCCTGGACGTCGCCCACGACCGCGGGGCTGCCCGCTGCTGCGCGCGACCTGCCGGTGATGATACTGGCCGCTGAGGAGCCGTGACCCTCGCCAGCAGGCTCGCTGCATGTCATCCTGACTGTGGGACCACGAGAGAAGTCATGACGAAGCCGCCCGAAACCCACGCCGAAGCGCCCGCGGTGGCCGCCAAGCACGGGGGCCGGCTGCTGGCGCCTGCCCGTTACCGGCATCCGGGTGATGTGATCCGCCTGATCCTTGCTGGGCTTGTGCTCGCCGGGGCGGTGGCGGTTACCGTCGCCGCTCATGCCACGTATGCGGGTGCCAGCGCTGCTGCTGTGACTGCTGTTGCGCCTTCCACCGTGGCGGGCCGGGTGCTGGGCGGGCTGGTGCAGGTGCTCTTTGCCGTCGCGGCCGTCGCCGCGGTGGCTGTGGCGTTGCGTTACCGCCGGTTCCGGCTGCTGGCCAGCCTGGCGGGCGTCGCGGTATTGGCGGGCGCCGTGGTGGCCGGGATCGTCTTGCTGGCGGGCGGGGAGCGTCCGCGCGCTCTGGCGGCCGGTGCCGGCCAGTGGTCGTGGCTTACCGGCGCGTCGCTGGCGGGCCCGGCGCTTCTTGCCGCCGCCGTGGCCGGCACGGTCGCCGCTGCGCCGTGGCTGAGCCGTCCGTGGCGGCGCACCGCCTGGGCCGCGCTGTGGCTGGCCGCCATTGCGCGGCTGATCACCGGCACGGCCTCGCCGGTGGAAGTGGTCGTGGCGTTCGCCGCCGGGGTCACGGTCGGCGCCGGTGTGCTGGTCCTGTTCGGGGTGCCCGACCGGCGGATCGGCCCCGACGGGATCGCGGCGGCGCTTGGCTCGGCGGGCCTGCCGGTCACCCGCGTCGAGCCGGCCGCCGTGGAGGCGAAGGGCTCGCGGCCTTTCACCGCGGTCGCCGGGGACGGGGAGCCGTTGTTCATCAAGGTCCTCGGATCGGATCAGCGGGACGCCGACCTGCTGTACCGCGCCTACCGGTTCATCCGGCTGCGCGAGGTCGGCGACACCCGCCCCGCCGCCTCGCTGATCCAGGCCGTCGAGCACCAGGCGCTCGCCGCGGTCATGGCCGAGCGGGCCGGGGTGAGGGTGCCCGCCGTCCGCCAGGTGATCAAGACCGCCGATGGGTCTGCGCTGCTGGCCATGGAACGCGTGAACGGCAGCTCCCTCGACCGGATCCCCGAGCAAGACATCAGCGACACGATGCTCCGGGAGCTGTGGCAACAGGTGGATGGGCTGCACCGGGCGAGAATCGCGCACCGCTCGCTGCGGGCGGCCAACATCGTGGCTGACCGTGCTGGCCGGCCGTGGATCGTCGACTTCAGCTTCTCCGAACTGGGCGCCACGCCGCGGCAGATGGCGCTCGACGTGGCCGAGCTGCTGGCCTCGCTGGCCGCCATGATCGGGGCCGACCGGGCGGTCGGCAGCGCCGCCGCGGTCATCGGCCCAGACGGCGTCGCGGCCGCGGTGCCGTTGCTGCAGCCACTTGCTCTTTCCGCCGGCACCCGCCGCGCGGTCGCCCGCCATGACGGCCTGCTGACCCAGACCCGGGCGGCTGCCGCCGCGGCGAGCGGCCGGGAAGACCAGGAACTGGCCCGCATCCAGCGCGTCCGCCCGACGAACGCTGCTGGCGATCGCCGCTGCCGCGGGCGCGTTCTACTACCTGCTCCCTCAGCTGGCACAGGTGGCAAGCAGCTGGCATGCCGTCCTGTCGGCCGACTGGGCGTGGCTGCCGCTGATCATCGCCTTGTCGGCGCTGACCTACCTGGCCAGTGCTGTCGCGCTGATGGGCGCGGTGCTGCCACGGATCCGGTTCTGGCCGACCGTGCTGGCCCAGGCCGCCTCATCGTTTATCAACCGCGTCTCCCCGGCCAACGTCGGCGGCATGGCACTGAACGCCCGGTTCCTGCAGAAATCCGGGGTGGAGACCAGCTCGGGCGTCGCCGCCGTCGGGGTGAACAGCCTCGTGGGCGCCATCGTGCATCGGTCTTGATCGTGGTCTTCTTCACCTGGGCCGGCCGCGGGCTGGCCAAGGCGTTCAAGCTGCCCTCGACCAGCAAGCTGCTGCTGATCCTCGCCGTCGTCATGGCGGTCGTCGGCATCGTGCTGGCGACCCGCCCGGGCCGCCGGTTCGCCGCGGGCAAGCTGATCCCCGGGCTGAAGTCGGCCGCCGCCAGCCTCCGGCGGGTGGCGCAGAACCCGGGCAAAATGATCATGCTGTTCGGCGGGTCGGCGGCGATCACGCTGGCTTACATCGGCGCGCTCGCCGCCTCCGTCCAGGCGTTTGGCGGGGGGCCGGGCGTCATCCTCGTCGGCGCCGTGTACCTGGGTGCCGCGGCGATCGCGGCCGCCGCCCCCAGCCCGGGCGGCCTGGGCGCCATCGAGGCGGCCCTGGTCGCGGGCCTGACCGGTGTCGGCATGCAAGCCGGACCCGCCGTTTCCGCCGTGCTGCTGTACCGGCTGGCCACCTACTGGCTGCCCGTCGCGCCGGGCTGGCTGTCCTGGCGCGCCCTGCTACGGCGGGACTACGTATGAAACCGCGCGCGGTGCTCATAGCGGCCTGCATCGGGCTGGCGGTCGCGCTGGCGGCCTGCACGTCCGCAGGCGGCCACGTCTCGCCCACTGCCAGAGATCAGGCCGGCCGGCACTGGCATGGTCATCACGGTCGGGTCGTTCGATTTCCCCGAAAGTGTCCTGCTCGCCCAGATCTACGGGCAGGCGCTCGCCGCGGGCAAGTTCCCGGTGCGGATCCTGCCGGACCTGGGCCCCCGCGAGGTGGTGGATCCGGCGCTGGTGGACGGCCTGGTCCAGCTGGTGCCCGAGTACGCGGGGTCGGCGCTGGAATTTTTCAGCCTGGGAAGGCTATCCGCCACCTCCGATGCCGCGGCGGCCAACAGGGCACTGGCGGGGTCGGTGGCGGGCCGCGGGCTGGTGGCGGCGCGCCCGGCCCCGGCGCAGGACGCCAACGCGATCGTGGTCACCGCCGCCACCGCGGCCCGCTACCGGCTGCGGTCGATCGCTGACCTGGCCAAGGTGGCGCCGCGCCTGGTGTTCGGCGGCCCGCCCGAATGCCCGGGACGCCCCTACTGCCTGCAGGGGCTCAAGCGGGTCTACGGGCTGCGCTTCAAGGCGTTCACCCCGCTCGACGCCGGCGGGCCGCTGACCCGGCAGGCCCTGCAGGCGGGGTACATCGGCGCCGCGCTGCTGTTCACCACCGACCCGGGCATCCCGGCGCGGCATCTGGTCGTGCTGGCCGACGATCGCGGGCTGCAGCCGGCCGAGAACATCACCCCCCTGGTGCGCAGGGATGTCATCGCGCGCTATGGCCCGCGCCTGCTCGCCGTGCTCAACAAGGTGTCGGCCCTGCTGGACACCGGCACGCTGCGCGCCCTCGACGCGCGGGTCGAGCTGGCGGGGCAGAACCCCCGGCTGGTGGCCGAGCAGCTGGCTGCGGCACACGGGCTGATCCCGGCAGGGAGGTGAGGTGCGTTGAGTGAGCACATCGGGCGCGTGGGCGCCGGGGACGGCCCGGCCAGCTCGCCGCCGGGCCCGGCCGTCGGCAAGGGCCGCCGTCAGCGCCGCCCGACCGGTGCGCCGCCGCCGCTGCCGCACCCGGTCACCATCACCACCACCGCGTGGGTGGTCGTCGCGGTCGTGGGTCTCACCGGCGCGTTCGTGGCCTCGCAGCACACGCCGTGGCTGCGGGTTGAAGACCGGGCCAGCACCTGGATGCTGCGCCAGCTGGCGGGGATTCGGACGCCGTGGCTGACCGATGTGGCCAACGCGATCAAGGTGGCGGGCACCGGCTGGGGGGTCACCGTGGTCGGCGCGTCGGTCATCGTCCTGACGATGATCTTCCGGCGCTGGCGGCACCTGCTGGTGTTCATGGGCAGCGTGTTGTTCCTGGGTATTGCCGGGAACCTGATCTACGCCGCGCTGTCCAGCCCGCGCCCGTACGGCGTGCCGATCATCGCCAGCTGGGCCGGGTATGCGGCGGGGTCGCCCCCGGTGGCGGTCCTCACGATCTTCCTGATGGGTGCCGTGTACTGCCTGGTCGTGCCGGGCCGGCCCCGCTTCTACGCCAAGATCGCGGTTGCCGTGGTCGTCGCCGTGTTCTGTCTGGCCCGCATGTACCTGGGGGTCGATTATCCCGGCGATGTGCTGCTCAGCGCGGCGTTCGCGGTGGCGATCGCGGTCACCGCGTTCCGTTTCTTCACCCCCAACGAGGTGTTCCCCGTCGTCTACCGGCGCGGCCGCACCGCCCACGTGGATGTGACCGGCCGGCGCGGGGAGGCGATCCGGACGGCCGTGCGTGACCAGCTCGGGCTGACCGTGACCGAGATCAAGCCGGTCGGCCTGGAATCGTCGGCGGGCTCCACGCCGCTGCGCCTGCAGGTGGAGGGGATCGGCGAAAAGTACCTGTTCGCCAAGCTCTACACCAAGGGCCACGTCCGCGCCGACCGCTGGTACAAGCTGGGGCGCACCATCCTGTACGGCTCGCTGGAGGATGAGTCTCCGTTCAAGACGGTGCGGCGCCTGGTCACCTACGAGGACTATGCCGCTGCGCCTGCTGCAGGACATCGGGGTCCGCACGGCCAGGCCCTACGGCGTGGTCGAGATCACCCCCGAGCGTGAGTACCTGCTGGTCACCGAGTTCTTCGCCGGCGCGGTCGAAATCGGCGAAGCCGAGGTGCGACGACAGGTGATCGACCAGGGGCTGCAGCTGATCCGCAAGCTGTGGGACGCCGGGATCGCCCACCGCGACATCAAACCAGGCAACCTCATGGTCCGCTCCGGGGAGCTGCTGCTGATCGACGTGGCCTTCGTCCAGGTCCGCCCCTCACCGTGGCGCCAAGCGGTCGACCTGGGCAACATGATGCTCGTGCTCGCGGTCCGCAGCGACCCGCAGCAGGTCTACCGCCGGGCACTGGCCTACTTCACCCCCGACGAGCTCGCGGAAGCCTTCGCCGCCACCCGCGGGGTCGCCAGCCCGACCCAGCTGCGCGCATTCATGAAACGCGACCCGCGCGACCTGCTCGGCGAATTCCGCGCCCTCGCCCCGCAGCGGCCGCCGATCGTCCTGCAACGCTGGAGCATCCGGCGGATCGCACTGGCGGCCGCGATGCTCGCCGTCACCGTCATCGCCCTGTTCATCGGCGTGCAGGCCGTTATCCCGGTCGGGAATCTGGGCGCCTCCGCCCCCAGCTGCGGCACCGGCCACTCGATGATCCTGGCCGCCCAGGCAGTACCGTCGGCGGCCATGCTGCCCTGCCTCGCCGCGCTCCCCTCGGGCTGGAGCATCGGCGGCGCGGACATCTCCAGCGGGAAGGCCAGCCTGTCGCTGGACTCCGACCGCGCCGGAACAGCAGCCATCACCGTCACCCTGACCGCCACCTGCGACACCACCGGCGCCCAGCAGATCCCCTCCGACCAGCCCGGCATGCGGCGGTTCGAGCACCCGCTCAGCCTGGCGCCGCGGTTCACCGACCTGCGCTTCTACACCTTCCCCGGCGGCTGCGTCACCTACCGGTTCGCCTTCGCCCCAGGCGCATCCCCGGTGCTGGCCGGCGCCGCCGACAGCGCCCTCTCCTTCCAGCCCCGGTCCGCGCTCGTCCATTACGTCCAGCGCACCGAGGGCCTTGCCCTGTGCGGGCGAGGTGCCGCGTGCCCGGGCTGAGCCGGCCTGGAGCGCCGGGACGGGCAGAGCCCGCACTTATGGCCGCCCCCGGGCGGGACGCGGCCATCACCGCCGTGGTGGTGGCGCTCACGGCCTGCGCCTTCGCCGCGGCCGGTGACCACCAGACGCTGGCCAGCATCCAGCGGCTGGACGACGCGTGGCTGCGGCTGATGATCTCCGGCCGGGCGGCGCCGCTCACCGCGATCGCCAAGGTCTTCAACGTGCTCGGGCACGAATACGTCACGCTGCCGGTGCGGATCGCGATCGCCGGCCTGCTTGCCCTCCGGCGCTGGTGGTGGCATCTGGCCGCGTTCGCCGCCGCCATGGTCATGTCGGAGGTGCTGATCGGCCTGCTGAAAGGGATCTACAGCCGGGCCCGGCCGCCGGGGCCGCTCGTGGCGACGAGCGGCGCGTCGTTTCCCTCCGGGCACGCAGTTGCCGCATCGGTCACTGCCGTCGCCGCGGTCATCGCCCTGGTTCCCGCCGGGAGGCGCCGCGCCTGGTGGGCAGCGGCCGCTGTGGTGTTCTCGATCCTGATGGGACTCTCGCGCGCTTACCTGGGTGCGCACTGGCTGTCCGACGCTGCCGCCGGGATCTTTCTCGGAACCTCATGCGCCCTGGTGACCGCCTTGGCGGTAGGCCAGCTCCAGCGGCGGCCGGGCCGGCAACCCGCCAGGGCCGGACAACCAGCTGGCGTCCCTGTGCCCGAACGTGAGGCAAGAAGGCGAGACCAGCATGAAAACGGGCCGGACCCACCAGGCCCGTGAAAGCCATCCAGGCGATCAGCTGACAGCCGCCACATCCGTCCCCCGGGGCGCCGGGGACGGAAGAGAAGCCAGCCGGGCGGCTGCCGTCATCTCGTTACCATCATCCCGGCGTGTCATCCTCCTCGCCACCAGCGGCTGGTTCTGGCCGGGACGGTCGGAGCCGGGCGCTGGCCAGTAACCGGCTGATCGGGACCCAGGTGACCGCTGTGACGTGGCCGATACCACCCTGCCAGACGGCTGCTGACGGACGGCTGCTGACGCCCGGTACAGGTGGCCGTCGTGGCCTCGGCCGACGGCGTCGCGGTCGGCGCACCGCGCCACCGGGTCATCGCCTGCGGCGCCTCATCAGCGCGCTGCGGGCCCTCGGCTACTCCGTTCGGCACCCTGGCCGTTCTGGTGGGCTGACGGCCAGCAGCCGCCAGCGCGACCAACAGAGCGCGGCGCGGTGGCTGGCAGTCACCGGATCGCAGCAAGGGCAGCAAGACCTCCGGACGAATCTGGCCCGGTCACACGTCAGGCTGATTCTTATGGCCGCCCGGATGCCGGACCAGGGCCACGGCAGCGCCGGCGGCCAGGCCAAGGCCCGCCCCGCCGGCAACGTCCAGCGGGAGGTGGGCGCCCACGTAGATGCGGGAGAGGCCGACGATCGGCACGGCGGCGGCAACGACGGCGCGCCCGGGCGGGCTGAGGTGCGGGAAGGCAGCCGTGCCCAGCGCGACCGCGACGCCTGCGTGCCCGGACGGGTACCCGAGCCCGGAAGCAGCGCGGCCGCGGGTGCGGGTGCGGCTGACCAGTGCCGCTGGCCGGGGCCGGCGCACCATCTGCTTGACCAGCTTGGACAGGGCCCAGGTGCCCGTGCCGCCCGCGAGCAGGCGGCCCGCGAGCGCGCGGTCGCGAGCCAGCAGCGCCGCGCCGGCTGCCGCGGGCGCGGCGCCGAGCGTGCCCAGCTGCATGATGACCCAGACGGGACCGTAGAGCGAGCCGGGCAGGCCGTTGACGGCCCGGAACGCCTGGGCCTCGCAGTACCCCACCCGGTTCCGGCGCGCCGACAGTGCGGTGACCACTACCGCTGCCGTGCCCAGGCCGAGCCTGACCCGGGGATCGGCCAGCCAGCGCAGGGGAGAGCGCTTCCGGGTCTTCCTGGCCCGCTGCGGCGGTGCTGGCATGGCGGGCCGCTGCGGATCGCGGGTACCGGCGAGCCGCGTCATGGGCCGAGCTCCACGCCCAGCTTCTTTTTCAGGGTGAGCCGGAGCTGCTGCCTGGAGTACAGGCCGACGGCGCTCTCGAACTGCCCGATCAGGGCGTACTGTTGCCGGTCGAAGCTGAAGCTGTAGCTCACGCAGCCACCACGGAAGACATCGTAGAGGCTCCCCACGAGCCGGGGCGTGATCGAGGGGAGCCGGGTATAGGTCTGCACGCCGGCCGCCCGCGACGGGGATGGGGTGGCACCGTCGATCTTGCATGCGGCCGCTAGCTGGACCACCACCGGCGTCGCGGGGGCAAGGTCTGAGGTGAGCGTGAAGCGTGTCCTGCCCTGGGCCGGATCGAACGCAGATGCGCTCCATCCGGGCGGCAGCTGGCGGATGCAGGGCATGTAGGCCGCCCCGGGAACCGACTGTGCGATGATCGCGAGCCGCAGCGGATCGCCGCAGCCGGGCACCGGGTCACTCAGCGCCGCGGTGCAGCCAGTGAGCGTCCCCGCGGCCGCCGCGACCATGGCGGCCGTGGCAAGTATGGCGCATGACAGACGCCAGCCGTGGTGCCTGCGGCGCCGGAGGGCCTTTGCTGGCCTCATAGCAGCCCCGCCACTCTCACAGCCGCGGCCAGTACGGCAACCGCCACGGCGAGCAATGTGATCAGGCCGGCCGTGGCGCCGACACGGCGGATGCTCCAGAGCTGGACCGGGACCGGGCTTCGCTTGGGGGCCAGCTGGCGGAAGCATCCGATCAGGTCACGCCCGTCGGCGTGGAGGAGTGCCCGTAGCTGGCTGGGGATGGTGATGCTGCGGCTCGCGGCGAAGGCCTCGGCCACATCGTCGGCGGCGAAGACCCGCAGTGCCCGCTGGTAGACGTGCTCGGGGGTGCTGGCCAGGGCCAGGGTGAGCATCATGTTGGCCAGGTCCACCGCCTGTCGCCAGGGGGTCGGCCGCACTGCTGCGAACGCGACGTCGATGAGCAGGACGTTCTCGTCTTGGACCAGGATGTTGGAGGGCTTGATATCGCGGTGCGCCACACCGGCGTCCCACATCCGCCGCACCACAAGCAGCGCGTCATCGATGATCCGATCATCGACCTGGGTGTGGCACATCTCCTGCGCGCATTCGAAGAACTCCATCACGATGAGGTACTCGCGTTCCGGCGTGATCTCGACAAAACCGTAGGGCTTGGGGGCGGGCAGCCCGGCGTCACGCATCAGCCGCAGCAGGTGATCTTCGTACTCGACGAGGCGTCGCACGGTCGAGAATGGTTTCTCGTCCTCGAGCCGCCCGTAGATGACGGTCCTGGCCAGCTTGTACCAGCGGTCCGACCTGAGGTGGTTGAGCGCGTAGAGCTTGCCGAACAGCGTGACGCCGGGGCCACCGTCACGGGTGCGGACCTCAAGGCGCAGCGGGGTCGAGCCAGCGGAGGCTTCAAGGCCGAACGGCTCCACGCGGATGGCCTCAAGACCGAGCTGATGGTCCAGGGCGCTGACGATCGCCTCGCCACGGCGGCCCCCGATGTCCAGATGGGCTTTGCGCCCGCCCCGGTAGGAGACCGGGAAAACGTCGTTCGGCACCACCAGGCGGAAGGCCACCACAGCCAGCGACCAGCCGGCGACCAGTGCCGTCACCTGGTCGGTGGGATGGTCCACAGCCAGGTAGAGCCTTGCCGCGCAGACAATGGCGAGGATGACGGCAGCCGCCCACTTTGCCCGGTTTCGCCACCGCCCAGCGGGCGCGAGTGTGTAGAGCACGCCCACCAGGACAAGGGCCAGCGTCGCGACGGGCACGGACGGCTGGGCGTAGCCTGCCCAGTGCCCGAGGATCACGATCCCGGCGGGGCGCATGCGGCCGATCTCCAGCGCCATGGTCGAGACCAGCAGCTCAGCGGCGAGGAATACGACCAGGTAGGCAGCGAGGTGCCGGAACCGGCGCAAGGCGATCAGCGCGGCGATTGTGCCCAAGGCAAGGACTCGCACCGTCCACAATGAGCGCACCGCGTCGATGTCCAGCATGACGCGGGTGAGCGGATCACTGCGCAGCGTGGCGACAGCCCGCAGCACGGTGAGGTCAGCACGCGTGATGATGCCAAGGAACGCCGGTATCGTCAGCCCCACCCACAGGGCAACCGCCAGCCCCGCCAGCACCAGATACCACCTGGTGGTGTGGTCGATGTGCCGGGGCAGGGGCGGCGGCTCCCCCGAAGGCCGGCGCCGCCGCCCACGTGGCGGCATCGCGATCACCGGGGGAACTCGGGGCCCTGCGGCGTCTGGTCGGGGCGTCGGTACCGTGGTCATCAGCGCCACCCCGCCGTCGGATGGGCTGATGACCGCCACGAGCGGCACGCTGGCGCAGCGAAGAGGGTGACGCCGTGCCTGAGCCGAGCACACGCCGCGGCGGGGCCGCTGCGGTCCTGGCATGTTCCCTGGCGCTTACCTTGCTCGCCGCTTGCCAGCCGGGTGCGACACCAGCGGGGCACCGTGGCAGCGCACATCGGGGCACGGTTGTGGTGGCCTCGTTCAACTTCCCCGAGAGCGAGCTGCTTGCGGCGATCTACGGGCTGGCTATCGAGCACGCGGGTATCCCGGTTCGGCTCGAACTCGACCTCGGCCCGCGGGAACTCGTCCAGCCAGCACTCGAGCAGGGCCGGGTGGACGTGGTACCGGAGTACCTCGGGACAGCGCTGACCAGCCTCGAACCGCATGCGAGAGTCGCGATGGGAGACCCCGCCGCGGTCTGGCGGGCGCTGGCGCTCGCGTTTGCCCGCTGGCACGTCCAGGTGCTGGCTCCGGCCGCGGCCCAAGACCAGAACGGCATAGTAGTCACCCGCGCCACCGCGAAGCGCCTGCGCCTGGCGACCGTGAGCGACCTTGGCCGCGTCGCCAGTCGGCTGATCCTCGCCGCCCCCCCGGAGTGCCCGAGCAGGCCCTACTGCCTGCCAGGACTGCGCACCGTGTATGGCCTGCGATTCGCCAGGTTCCTGCCGCTCGGCACCGAACAGCAGCGTGTCACCGCACTCCAGGAAGGGGTGGTCAACGTCGCGGTACTGTTCACCACCGACGGGTACCTGGCACCCGGCGACCTCGTTCTGCTCTCCGATGACCGCCATTTGCAGCCCGCCGAGAACGTGGTGCCGGTGATCAGCGCCAACGCCGTCGCCCGCTATGGAAGGCGCCTCATCGACACGGTGAACACGGTGTCGGCGAGACTGAGCTCCAAGGGCCTGCAGCTTCTCAACTGGCGCATCGAGATCGGCGGGAAAAACGTGCTCGCGGAGGCGCGCGGCTGGCTGGAACGCCAGGGCATCTTGCCCCGGCCACGCTGAGCCAGCGGCACCGCTCATGGGCCATACGCCTCCCTCGCCGCTTTCTCAAGCTGCGTCGCCGCACCGTTGACGTCGCGGCGGACCAAGAAGTCCTGCAGGATCTTGGGCATGCCCCGGTGCTCGGTTCCGCCGAAGCTGGCTGGCTGCAGATCGGACAGGTCGAAGCGCAGGTTGCTGCCTGCCTCGAGCAGCCCGGCTGCGATCGACCGGCTGATCGCATCCGGGTAGGCGGACAAGTCGAGGTTGATGTTCGGCGACACGAAGCCGCCGCGGGCCGCCCAGATGGCCGCGGCCTGCGGGCTGGCCAGATACCGGATGAGCGCGTCCCCAGCCGGTGACTGGCGCATCAGCACCGCCGCATCGCCTCCGGCCACCACCATCGGCCCCGATCGCCCGACCGCCGGAAACGGAAAGACATCGGCGTCCACGCCGAGCTGGGCGCGGGTCTCCCCGCTGATAACCCCGGCCACAAAGTCACCCTCGAACACCATCGCCGCCGCGGGACGGCCGGCGAAAGTCTGCCGGACCGATTCCTCATAACCGGTCGACCGCGCCCGCTGCAGGCCGCCAGCGATGACGTGCGGGTCGAGCACTTTGGCAAGGAGCGCGAGCGTGGCCATGACCGACGGGTCCGTCCACGGGATCCGGTGCGCGGCCAAGAGGTCATATCGCGCCGGCCCGGCCAGGCGGAGGTAGAGGTTCTCGAACCAGTCAGTCAGCGTCCAGCCGTCCGCACCGCCAACCGCGAACGCTGGCGTCCCCGAGCCGGCCAGCCTATGCGCCAAAGACACCAGCCCGTCGATGCCTGAGGGCGGCACCACCCCGGCCCGCTCGAAGACGCCGACGTTGTACCAGATCAAAGACTTGTTGGCGGCCTTGAACCAGACCCCGTAGAGGTTACCGTCGAAGGAGCCGAGGCGGCGCCAGATCGGGTTGTAGTTCTCTGCCACAGCGGCGCCCACGATCCCATTGAGGGGAACCAGCAGGTGCTCGCCCGCATACCGGCGGAGCACGCCCGGCTCGGGGAGGAAAGCCACGTCCGGCGGTCGGCCCGCGGCAAGCCTGGCCTGAAGGAAATCCGGGACGCCATGCCCGGCCGATGTATAGATGACCGAAACGCCGGTCTGGCGGGTGAATGCGCGCAGCACCAATTCGAAGTCGCGTTGCTCGACACCTGACCAGACCGCGACGACTTCCAGCTTCCGCCCGCTCAGATTCCGGCCTGACCCTGTCCCTGGGCCGGCCAAGCAAGCACAAACCAGCAGGACGGCCAGGGTAGCCACCATCACTGCCCATGCTGGCCTGAGCCGGCTTCGTCCGTCCATGTCCCGGCCTTTTATCTCGCGGGCATCCCTCCCGAGGCTGGCCCCGATCCGTCGTCAAAAGCCTCCACTTACCAGGCTGGATGACCGGACGATGCGCGGGCAGGGCCTTTCGCCGTCATGCCTCAGGCCCTTTGACTCCCGGAGCGCGCATCCCGGCCAGGCCGACGATCGCGACCACCGCTGGCAAAGCATTCATCGATGACACAGGCCTCAGCATGCTCAACGACCAGCGGCTCACGACCTTGCAGCGGGACCGCGCCGGCGTGGTGGACCAGGCATCAAGGCCATGCAACGCGAACTCACCCGGAAACCCGTCGGCGCGAGGAGCGCCGGGGCTGGCGCTGGGGACGCCGAACACAAGGCCATAGAACCCTCCCATTACCCGTGTCCGGTCAGGCTCCCAAGGACGAGCGCAACGCACCGTGGGCCGAGGCGCTCAAGTCCCTGCAATCCCTGCCCGCTCACACGGCACCATTACGACTGCGGATCTGGTGCCTCCATTGAACGCCTTCCCGTCCCGCCTGCCCAAGGCAAAGCGCCTCATCTGACTCGACCATTACGCCCCGCGCCGCCCAGCGGCGGCTGCGCCTGCTGCCATCGCGGGCCGGGGTGTACTTCGTGCTGGCGCTGGGGCTGTTCCCGGTGGCCGGCTATCTGGGCGTGTGGGCGAGGCTGACCGCGGCGCTGGATGGGCTGGGCCTGGCCGTGCCGTCGCCCCAGTGCTCACCTGCCGGCGGCTACCAGATCCGAGTCTGCCGAACCGGCACGACCCGTTAACAGTCATTAGGTCGCTCCCTGCGGTCGCGTCGCATGCGATCGGCTTCGCCGAACCTAGACCCAGCAGCCACTCGCCAGGGATCGACACCTATCGAGGAAGATGGACCAGAGCAGGCACACGGAGGTCGCCGGTCACGGCGTTGCCGCTCAGTCGTTCGTTGCCCATGCGCTGAGCAGAATCGGATGGGCAAAGACCGCCTGGTTCATTTGCAGCTCGTCTCTCAGCCGTTGCGCAAACGTTTCTACGCCTATCTCCTCGGCGGTCGCCACACCAGAGCGCTCGATCAGCGGCGCGGCGGTGCGGATGATCCCGGCCGTCAGGGCGACGGCGGCCGGATCGTCGGGCCCAAAGTGCGGCTGGATCCCGAGCATCCCCAGCGGGCGCAGTCCCGCCTCCCGGAGGACGGCCCACAGCCGTGTCCCCAGCGAGGGCTGGATCCCGCCCTTGGCGAACGCTTCAACCAGCCAAGGCACTGCCTGGCTCATCAGCGGAGTCGCGGGCAGCGCCCGGGCCGTAGGAATGTCGAACTCTATCGGCACGATCAGGCCGCCAGCGCGCAGCACCGTTGCCTGCCGCCGCAAGACCGCGGCCGGGTCAGGGACGTACATCAGGAGCAGCCGCCCGACGATCGCATCGAAAGGCCCCCCTGGCGCTTGGTCGTCGATGTCGCCCTCAGCGAAGTCCACCTGCGTCAGGCCGCGTTGTTCTGCCCGGAGCCGGGCCCGGCCGAGGGCTTCCGGCGAGCGGTCGATGCCGATGACGTAGCCCTCGGGTCCAACCAGGTCGGCGGCGACGAAAGCCACGTCCCCTGCCCCGCAGCCCAGATCGAGCACCCGCATGCCTGCCCGGATGCCCGCCGTGGCGAAGATCATACGCGTAGCCGGAGCAAGCGCCCTGCCCTGGAGCTCCAGGCGCGCCAGCTCGTCGTCACCGCTGCCAAACTCGTAGTCGGAGTCGCTGTCACCCATCGCATCCCCCTTGATGCCCGCGACGAGTATCCCGCGCCTGGCCCCTGGGCTGGCAAGACCACAAGCGTGGAAACGGCAGCCCCGGCCGTGCCCGCTCCGTGCCCGATGCGGCAGCGAACCAGGGCGAATAACGGTCACTCCCGGACAAGCCGATACGGTCGCCGACCTGGACCAGGCTGGTAGCAGAGGCAACCGAGACGACCTCCTAAGCAGTAGGTCGCGCGTTCGAATCGCGATCGGGGCGCCCACCATCACTGAGACCTCCGGCCCTGGTCAGACGGCACATGCCCACCTCGGCCTGGAGTAGGTGCTCGCCTGCCGCCGTTACCAGCAGCAGGGCGCGTCGCTGAACGCAGCCCGCTACGGCATTGGCTCAGTGGCTATCGCCTGCGCCACTGGGCGCCAGCTGGGGGAAGTAGTGGAAGGCGACGTCCCTGATGACTTCGACGATGAGCTGGGGCGTGAGTTCGGCGGAGGGGTCGTCCAGCTGCGGCGGGAGTTTGATCCCCATTTCCCTGGCGTGCTCGATGATGCCGGGTCCGATGTCCTTGCCCAGGTAGCCGAGGGCCTTGCCCAAGGCCATATAGTCAATCGCCCACGCAGGTACGGGCTGGGCCACGACGGTGGCCCAGGTCTGCGGGTCGCGCGGTGTGCCGCGGGTGAAGATGTGGTCGAAGGTGCGCGCCGAGGCATCGCGCTGGGTGAACGGCACGCCGAGGTCCCAGGCCTTGCGCAGCGTCGCGATCAGCGAGGTGTGCCGGTACTCCTCGTTGTACACCGAGCCCGGCTCGACCCATGGCGAAACGATGATGGCGGGGACGCGGTAGCCGGAACGGTCGAACGTGAAGCCGAACTCACCCGCCGGTGCGGCCGGATCGGGCGGCGGGACCGGTCCGGGGGGCACGTGGTCGTAGGTTCCGCCTGGCTCGTCCCACCCGATCAGGAGGGTCGTGTTCCAGACGTTGGTGCCTGACGGTGAGGTGGCGGACCGGTAGGCGTTGAAGACCCGCTCCAGGAACGCCTCACCGCTCAGCATCGCCGACGGCGCGTCCAGCCCGATATCGACGTTGCCGCCGAAAAATGACCGGCCGAACGCCGGGTGGTAGTCGCCGTGACCGGCGATCATGTCCGGCTCGATCAGCGCGAAATCGGGCAGGGTCCCGGCCGCGGCGTCCTTCTCGAACTCAGAAAACCGCACGAAGTGCGTCGCCAGCCGGTCCTTCAGCCGGGGATAGTGGATGACACCGGTGAACGACAGGCACATCGGCTCCATCACATAGACCTTCCAGGTCCTGCCGTGCTGCTCGAGCCGCTCGAAGATCGTCTCCGCGTCGTTGTCGGTGAACCACTTTCTCGCCGGGCTGTTCACGACCAGCCCCGACGATGTCGCCGCCGTCCAGAACGACCGGTTCATGAACGTCTGCGACGGCACCTCGGAGAACCAGTGGTCAAATACCCCGAACTCACGCGCGATGCCGCTCAGCACCGGCAGCTGCTGCGGGGTGTACCCGGTCATGATCTGGGCGTACTCGTCATAGGCCGGCTGCCGCCCCACCTCGCCGGTGAACGTGCTGATGTAGTCGGTGACGAACCCATCCATGGCCGGAACCGCACCCGTCGGCGGCGCGTTCCACGGCGCGGTCACACCCTCGCCGATCTTGAACCGGTTGTGGTCATCGATCGTGCCGAACAGCTGGGTGTTGGTGTGATACCACTCCTCACCCGAGTCTGGGTTGGGCGAATCCATGTCGGTAGTGACGCCGTAGGGCACCACCTTGCGGTCGGCGCCGTGCTCGGCCCATTCCGGGATCGGATTGCTCAGGTCCTTCCCGATGACACCCTCAAAGGCCTTGCCATCCCCCGGCCCGTAGAGGCGGCCCAGCACGTTGTCCAGCGACCGGTTCTCAAACAGCACCACCACCACATGATCGAGCGCATTGGCGCGGGTAGCTGAGCCAGGCATGCCAGCCTCCAGTCCCTAGCGGACATTTCGGATGGATCTATCCGCCGGCCCCGCGGGGCCGCCAATGTCACTCCAGTCCATCAGTGGCTACCGCTGCTACACCCGGCACGGGTGACAGCAGAAGTGACAGCAACGCTGTCCTGGTCGGTGGCAGTGGCCGGCGGCCATGGAACCCGTCACGAAGTGCGGCTGGAGGACTAACCGGAGCCAGTCGGCCGCAGTGCAGGCCGCCCGTCCGTGGCCCAGATCCCCGCAGCCGCCGGGGCTGCGTCGCGGACGCCGCCGATGGGGGCTACATAGGCGCGGGTGACGAAAGCCTGGATGCGGAACCCGAAGAGCACCGTGTCGCCGGGATTGATCGCCGCGCCCGCCGCGCCGTGGGACGCGGAGGCGGGGCTCAGCGTGGCGTAGTAGTCGATCGCGGACGGCGGCGGCAGGTCCGCGTCGGCGACGAAGGCGGAATCGAAGTCCCCGCCCGGCACCACCAGGGCGCGAACCCGGTAGGCAGCGAAGACCGGGTTGACATAGAACCCGCCACCGAAGCATAGGCACGGCCGCCGTGCAGATGGGAAACCTCCGTGAGGTAGGCGGCGGCCGGCACTTCCGGCAGGTCATCGCGGATCGCGTGCAGGGGGGTGGTGCCGGTCAGCGCGTGCCCCGGCTCTACCTGGGTCGCACCCGCCGCCGCGAGCTTCGCCAGCAGGACGGTGCTCGTGGCGCCCGGCGCGTTGACATGTGGGGTCCGGCCGGCGTGGCGGAGCAGGGTGGCGGCCCGGGAGAGCGTGGCCAGGTTATGCGTCGGCACGGCTGCGGCGTCCCGCTCGGAGAAGAGCATCGCGGGGTAGGAGGTGACCCCAGCAAACCGTGCCCCGGCCAGCCTGTCGACATCGTCCGCTGCCCTGAGGATCCCGTCGGCGGGGAACCCGCCCCGGTGCGCTTCAGAGAACCGGTCGCCATCCGCGTGGATTCTGAGCAGGAGTTCCTGCACCCTGCTGCCGGCCTCGCTGGCGGCCGCGGCTTCGCCGGCTTTGGCCATGCCGAATACCGTCCAGAAGCCCGGCTCGAACGAGGCGGCCTCGGCCGCTTCGTGCAACGGGACCTGAACCAGGTGGCCGATGTGGCCAAGCCGGATGCCCGCGGCACGCACGGCACGGGCATCGGCCATGTCCACGGCGACCGCCGCAGCGATCCCGCCTGCCCGTACCGCGGCGCAGAACGGCGGGTTGCGCCCCGCCTGCTTGGTCATGGCGAATACCATCAGCCCGTGCCTGGCCGCTTCCTCGCTGAGCGCCCTGGCATTCGCCGTGATGGCGTCGAGGTCGAGGACGTAGCTGTTGGCGGGGACCACGCCCCGTATGTGCAGGTCGGCCGCGGCGCGCAGGAACTCAGGGTTGCGGCGCCGAAGGACCTCTAGGAACATGCGGGTCTCCCCGGGCGAGAGCCATGAGTCAGCTGGTGCGGGTGGGGTGATCGACCGGCATGGCCCGGCGGTGGCTGTCGATGATCGCCTGGCACAGGGCGATGTCCCGGAGTCCGTCCGGGCCCGAGGTCACGGGCCGCGCGCCGGTGGTTGCGCAGGTGTGGAAGGCGATGAGCTCCTGCTTGAACGCGCTCTGGTAGGAAACGACTTCCTCGCTCCGCCACGACCGGGCGGTGCCGGGGTCCCCGCCCTCGATCTCGATCGTGGCCGGCTCGTTGCGCAGGAACGGGGACGGGAAACTGAGGGTCACCCGGCGGTCCGGTGCGTACAGCGCGAACTCCATCTGGTAGCGGGCGATGCCGGGCAGGTCTATCCAGTGGATAGCGACGGGCAGGTCTCCGAAGGAGAGCATCGCGGTCAGGCTGCCATCCCGCAGGTCCACGTAGTCCAGCCGGTCGGGCTCCCCGAGCAGGCCGCGTACGGTGTTCAGCTCATGGACCAGCGTGTCCAGCAGGACCATGTGGTAGGCCCGGCGCTCGAACTCGCTCGCGTCCCCGATCGCGGACGCGAGGCTCGCCTCGGTCTCGGCCCGCAGCCGGTTCGCGACATCGTCCGGCACCGGTCCCCGCGGGGGCAGGGGATAGTGCTCGATGTAGGGGAGGAACGGCGACTCGAACGTGGTGACGCGCAGCAGGCGGGGCCCGGCCAGCTCGCTGGCCTCTTTCTTGAACCGCGTGTACGCCGGGTCGTAGCGCTTCGGATAGGCGACCATCAGCGTCACGCCGGCCCGTTCCGCTGCGGCGATCATCGCCTGCCCCTCGCTGACCGAGAAGCACATCGGCTTCTCCACCAGGACGTGCAGCCCGGCCTGCGCCGCCGCCACGGCGATGGGGGCGTGGCTGCCTGAGGTCAGCACGAGCACCGCGTCCAGCGGAGCCTGGATCAGCTCGCGCCAGTCCGTGAAGACGGCGCCGATGCCGTAGCGCTGGGCACAGGCCCGGGCGTTCTCCGCCACCACGTCGCACACCGCGGCTACCTCGAAGGAATCCGCGAGCTCGTCGAGGTAGTGCAGGTGCATCACCTGCGCGATGGTCCCGGTGCCCACCACGCCAACGCGCTGCCGCGTGCTCACGAGCTCTCTCCCCTGGCCTCGTCGTCATCCGGCTGGGCATCGGCCGGGTCGATCACCACCTGCATCGCGTCGTCGGACCGCGCGACCACGAGCGCGTCGGCGGCGCGTGCCAGGCCGAACCGGTGCGTGACGATCTTGTCCAGTGGGTAACGGGAGAGGTTCGCCGCCATCAGGCGCATGGACGGCTCGTAGGCGGTCGCCTTCTCGCCGCTGACGCCGAGCACCGCCACGTTCCGCGTGCAGATCGCGGAATTGGGGTTCACCGGCACCGGGCCCAGGTTGACGAACGTGCCGGCCTCAATGACCACCCCGCCCGTCCGCACCATGGCCAGCGACTCGGTGAAGGTCTCCGGGAATCCGCTGCAGTCGATGACGATGTCGGCGCCCAGCCCGTCGGTGGCGGCGCGGACCGCAGCCAGACGGCCCGACCAGGACGAGGAACTCACCTTCGGTGATCCCAGGTCGAGATCCGCTACAGCGGGCGACTGGGGGCTGTACATCTTCCACACATGGTCGAACCGCAGCCCGGACATCAGCTCACCCCACCGATCCGCTTCGGTGCTCTTGCCGGTGCGGCTACCGTGCCCGATACAAGGAAGTATGTCAATATCTAATGACTTTTTTGCTGGAAGGCTGAGACCGCATTGCAACCGGACGCCAGGACCGAACGGCCTGCCTAGGCTCAGCTCGCCCCAGGGCGCACCGGACCTGCGCACCTTTGACCGGCCAGGGTTCCTAACCGGGGTGGCGGTCCCGCCTTCCGGGAAAGCTAGTTTGTCAGGACAAGCTCTTAACGGCCTCAGCTTCCCAAGTGTAGACATCTCGTGAGCCGTTCCGTGAGCAGCAGCGCCGGCATACCCGGCACGACTGAGACCGGGACTTGGGCAGAGAGGGGCGGGACCGCGATCATGCCGCCCGCGGCGCGCTCGGGGTCGGCGACCGGCCCATGGCCATGGCCAACCGTTTCGACCTGCTGGACCGGGTTCTGGTCGCGCTCAGCCGTCCCCGGGTGGACGGGGCACTCGGCACCGCCGACATCATCGAGGACCTGCTCGTGATCGGCGCCCTTGACGACAGGCTGGCCATCGGGTCGATGAACCGAGGTGGCCTGCCCGGTGCGGCGTTCGAGATGGACGACCGGTTCACCGGCTACCACGCCGGAGCGATCGCGGCCAGCGGGCTGGACGCCGGGAAGATGCTGCTCCGGATCGGTATGGACGATCCGGCCACCGCATCCACCCTTGCCGCCTGCGCGGAGGCGGTCAGCGAGCTCGCGTCCCACCGGACGGTCGCGCTCATCGAGCCGTTCATGGTGCACAAGGTGGGCGGCCGCACCCGCAACGACCTGACGCCCGACGCGGTGATCAGGTCGATGGCGATCGCGTCCGGGCTGGGGGATACCTCCGCCTACAGCTGGCTCAAGATCCCTGTGGTGGACGAGATGGAGCGGGTGACCGAGGCGTCCACCCTGCCGCTGCTGCTGCTCGGCGGTGACGCCGACGACCGGCCCGACGAGATGTTCACCCGGTGGCAGAAGGCACTGCAGCTGCCGGGCGTGCGCGGCCTGGTTGCCGGGCGCAACCTGCTGTACCCGCCGGACAACGACGTGGCGGCTGCCGTTGACACTGCAGTCAGCCTGCTGTGAGTTGGCCGTCCGGGCCGTGCGGCAGCACGACCGTGGTGTAGGCCTCGAAGACCGGTGGGATGGCGGCGGTGATGGCCAAGCCGGATCTTCACGAGGCCTTCCGGCGCTTCCGTGCCCGTTGCGTGCCTGTGCTCGGCCCGCTCCATCTCAGCGTCAGAGCGGAGACCAGGATCGGCCCTTCCAGGTGGCTCGACGCATGACGCGGCTACTGGTCCAGCAGTCGTTCCCACAAGATCTCGTCGTGCCACATCCCGGCGGTGAAGATGCGCGATCGGAGGACCCCGCACGGCAGGAACCCGTTATTGCGGAGCACATGCTGTGAGCCCAGATTGTCCATATCGGTGATGGCCTCGGCGCGATGCAGCTTAAGCTCGGTGGTCATCATCTGGACCGCCAGACTGACCGCGCGTGTGGCATGCCCCTGTCCCTGGTGCGGGTACGCGATCCAGTAACCCAGCTCTGCTTTCCGCCACGCGCCGAGCAGGATGTTCTGGGCCGTTACCTGCCCGATGACAACGTCATCGGCCAGGACCACGCCGGGCCATACTTCACCGTTGTCATGCCTCATGAGCATGCCTTCGATACGACTGCGCTGCACGCCGTGGGTGTAGAACTCAGGCGGGCGCTCTGGATCCCACCGGGCGAAGGCTTCGGCATCGCGGGAGAGGTGGGCAGCCAGCGCCTCGGCGTCGCCTGGCCTAATGAGACGGATACTGGTTCGCGGTGTGTTCATGTCATCCGGGCTTCGCGTGTGGCGGCCAATCGGCAACGGAGCGTATCGCAACCAAACAAGGCCCCGGCATCAGTCACACGGCCTAAGGTTGCGCGACAAAATAATCTAGGTTTTCTGCTCCGCGAGGCCTACCGTTTGTGGTATGGACGGCAGTGTGCAGGCGGCGGAGTCGGTGGCGCGGAAGTATGCGGTGCTGCGCCCGCATCTGGATGAGCGGCAGCGCCGCCTGCTGCTCGGGGCGGAGGCTCATGACCTGGGGCGGGGCGGCATCAAGGCGGTCGCCGAGGCGACCGGGGTGCACCCGGATACGGTCGCGCGGGGCGTGCGGGAGGTGGAGGGGAAGCCGGAGCCGCGGGTACGGGCGCCTGGAGGCGGGCGCAAGAAGCTGGCCAGCACCGACCCGCAGCTGGCTCCGGCGCTGAGGGAGTTGGTGGATCCGGAGACGCGCGGGGATCCGGAGTCGCCGCTGTGCTGGACGACCAAGTCCACCAGGAACCTGGCCGCCGCGCTCAGCGCCGCGGGGCATCCAGCGTCGGACCGGACGGTGGCGCGGATGCTGCGCGAGCAGGGTTACAGCCTGCAGGGCAATGCCAAGGTCACCGAGGGCGCCCAGCACGAGGACCGGGACGCCCAGTTCGCCCACATCAACACTCAGGTGCGGGAGTACCTGGCGGCCGGGCAGCCGGTGGTGTCAGTCGACACCAAAAAGAAAGAGCTCGTGGGCTCGTTCAAGAACGGCGGGAAGGAGTACCAGCCCGCCGGGCACCCCGATCGGGTGAACGTGCACGACTTCCCTGGCGACGCGGAAGGCAAAGCGATCCCCTACGGCATCTACGACCTGGGCGCCAACACCGGCTGGGTGTCCGTCGGCACCGACCACGACACCGCCGCCTTCGCCGTGGCCGCACTGCGCCGCTGGTGGAACACCACCGGCAAGAACCGCTACCCGCAGGCCAGCGGGCTGCTGGTCTGCGCCGACGCCGGCGGCTCCAACAGTTACCGGATCTACGCCTGGAAGATCGAGCTCGCCCGGCTGGCAGCCGAGACCGGCCTGGCGATCACCTGCTGCCACTTCCCGCCCGGCACCAGCAAATGGAACAAAATCGAGCACCGGCTGTTCTCCCAGATCACCCTCAACTGGCGCGGTCGGCCGCTGACCAGCCACCAGGCCATCATCGAGCTGATCAGCGCCACCCGCACCACCACAGGGCTCACCGTGCACGCCGAGCTGGACGACAGCACCTACCCGACCGGCATCAAGTACACGAAGAAGCAGATCGAAGCCCTGCCGATCATCCGCAGCCAGTTCCACGGTGACTGGAACTACGCGATCCACCCGGCGGCGGGCGACACGCCGATGCAGTCCTAACTTATTTCTTCGCGAGCCCTAAGCGAGCCGGACGACGTGCCCGAAGCTGCGTGCCCGACAGGGCAGTGAACCGGGGCGACAGCGGTTACTCCCGGACAAGCTGACACAGCCGACATGGGGCGGCCCATGGGCATAGCCGCTGCCCGGGGGGCGACGGCATGGCACGAGGGCCGCGGGCTGATGCGCGGCCCTCGTGTCCAGGTGATCGAAGTTGCCTGGTCAGCAGGAGGCAGGTCAGCTGCCAGTGCACTGCGGGCTGGCCTTCACCGGGGGCCCGATCGTCAGCTCGACGCCGCCTCCGCGCGGTGACTGATCGGGGTGGCCGGCGGCGATAGCAAGGCCAGCGCTGGCCGGGAAGGCCGAGGGGTGGATGACCAGGACCCGGAGATTACCGTGTCCGGGGAGCGCCGTCACCATGCTGCCCAGGAGATGACGGTGCTGGCTCTTACTGCCGCTAAAGCCGTAGGGCTGGCAAGCCGGGTTCGGCTGGCCGATGAAGGTGACGCTGGCGCGGACGCCATCGGCGCGGAGTGTGCGCTGCAGCCCGGCCGGGTCACGCAGCTCGCGGATGGTGACACGGATATTGCCGTCTGCCTGGTTGGCTACCATCCAGGCCGCCAGCTGGGCGCGGGCGGGATGGCTGGGCTGATGGCCAGATGGCAGCAGCGTGGTCACGGCCAGTGTCGCCCCGGCCACCAGGGCCAGCGCTCCGGTCACGCCGGGGATCAGCCGACGGCGCTGACGAGCGCGGCCTCTGGTCATGATCGCCTCCACATTCGGGGGGCTGGGCATGGGTATTCCGGAGAGGGAGTCGGACGCGGCGCGGAGCACCTCGTTGTCGCTCATTTCATCGTGGACGTTCATCGACCGGCCTCCATGTCTGTGGTTGGAGTGAGCTCGTGGCGCAGCGCCGTTACGCCCCGGGACAAGTGCATCCGGACCGTTCCAGCTTCGATCCCCAGCTGCCTGGCGATGGTGGCGGTGTCGAGATCAAGGAAGATCCGCAGCGCGATCACCTCACGCTGCCTGGGGGGCAGGCGCCATATCGCCGTCAGCAAGGTGGCATCAAGGCCAGTGTCAAGATCGCCGGGAGCCGCCAGGTCGTGATCGGCCAGGGGCAGTTCGCGGTGCCGCCGCCACCACGACGCCCCGGTGTTACTATGCGTAAGTAGGCCGACCGATTCTGGGTTATGCAGTGATGTAGCGCAGGTGCGGGTCGGCGAAGAACGCCCGGACCAGCCCGGGGCGTTTCTGGAGCCGTCGCAGGGCGCCGACGGCCTTGGATTTGAGGTCTTGCTTGCTGGTGACGCCGGTCTTGCCGATCCGGTCGTGCTTCACGTTCTTCCAGACCCATTCATCGGGGTTGAGCTCGGGTGAGTAGCCGGGCAGGCGGAACAGCTTCAGGCGGCCTTCCGTGGAGGTGACGTACTGCTTTACCGCGGTGGCACGGTGGGCGGGATGCCCGTCTACGATGAGATAGACGGGCCCGGACGCGTCGTGCAGCAGCCGCTTGCAGAAGTCAATGAAGGTGGCGGCGTTCGTGGTGCCCTCATAGACGGCGAACCGGAGCGCGCCTTTCGCGGAAACCGCGGAGATCATGTTCACCGAATACCGGGCGCCGGTGTTCTTCACCTGCGGGGTCTGGCCGACGGGCGACCAGGTGGTGCCCGCGTGGTAGTCCGAGCGGATCCCGGCCTCATCAGCGAAGTAGATGACCGCGCCCCCGGCCTCAGCCTGCGCCTTGATAGCGGGATACTCCTCGCGCTTCCACCGATCGACCGCCTCGGGATTCTGCTGATAGGCGCGGTGCAGCGGCCGCTGCGGCGACATCCCGAGCTTGCGCAAAAGCCGCCCAACACTGACCACCGACAGCGCGACGCCGAATTCCCGGCGGATCACCTCGCGGACCATCTCCCGGGTCCACAACGCGAACTCGAACTGCATCTGCCGCGGATCACGCCCGGCAATCAGCGCATACAGCCGCGACAACTGCGGCCCGCCCAGCTTCGGCGCCAGCCCGGCACCGGCTGAGCCTTCAGCGCGTCCCTGCCGCCCTCGCGGTATTTCGCCAGCCAGGCATAGACCGTCTTGCGGTGCAGCCCCAGCGCGGCGGCCACATCCTCGGGATGCGCGCCTTCCCCGACCTGATCCACCGCCCGGATCCGCAGCGCCTCAAGCGTCTTGTGATCAAGCTTCCGGCCGTCATTGTCCCGCACAGCACAATCCTGCCAGATCACAAGATCAAAGTCAGGCTACTTTCGAACTCCTTAGTAAGCGCGGTGCGTACCACCCATGCCCGCGGGGCCGGATGATGGCGGACCTTCCGCCACGACACCCAGGCTCTCGCGAATGCCTCGGCCACCTGGTCTTCGGCCAGCTGCGAACTGCCGACGACCGCCACCACCGCCCGCAGACAGGGCTCCCAGCTGGTCTGGAAGAACTCCGCGAACTGCGTCTGCTCGTTGCTCACAACCCTTTAACTCTGCCATCCGCCGATCCGCATACCTCCGAGCAGAAAACTTCCTGCCTCGGCCCAGAGTCATCCGCCCAGGATCGCCGCTGGCCGGGACGAAGAGGCGCGTGCCCGATACGCCGACGGGGTAGTGAACCTCGGGGACTCATGCTACTCACGGCCAGCTCGCCCCCTGCGCGACCTGGGATCCCTGGAGCGCAGATGCTCCTGCCCCTTCCGGGCCGGGGCGTCACCCGGGCTGGTTGTCGCCGGGTGGTGGCGGGCTGGTTCCGGGCCGGCTGGCGGCGGGTGGCCGTCCGCGGGGGCGCATCGGCCCGGCGCGGCCGGGCAGCCGCCCGGCGTCGGCGAGCGCGCGGCGGAGCAGGAACTCGATCTGGGCGTTGGTGCTGCGCAGCTCGTCGCTAGCCCATCTGGCCAGGGCGTCGTGGACGGCGGGGTCCAGCCGCAGCAGGACGCTCTTGCGCTCGCTCACCGCGGTTCCGTGCCGGTAGTCACGGGCAGAGCCGTCACTGGTAGAGGGTGCCGGTGTTGACGACTGGCTGGGTGGCCTGCTCACTGCACAAGACCACGAGCAGGTTGGAGACCATGGTGGCCTTGCGCTCCTCGTCCAGCTCGACGACGTCCTCGTCCTGGAGCCGCTGCAGGGCCAGCTGGACCATGCCGACCGCGCCTTCCACGATCCGCTGCCGGGCGCCGACCACCGCGTTGGCCTGCTGCTGGCGCAGCATGGCCTGGGCGATTTCCGGGGCATACGACAGCCGGGTCAGCCGCGACTCGATGATACGCACCCCGGCCGGTGCGACCCGCGCCGCGATCTCGGTGGAAAGCTCGCCGGTGATCTCCTCGGCGTTGTCGCGCAGCGACAGCTCGCCTTCGCGGCGGCTGGTGTAGGGGTAGCCGGAGGCGATGTGCCGGACAGCGGTCTCGGTCTGAATGGTGACGAACTGCGTGTAGTCGTCGACGGAGTAGATAGCGCTGGCGGTGTCGGCCACCTGCCAGACGACCACGGCGGCGATCTCGATCGGGTTGCCGTCGGCATCGTTGACTTTGGCCTGCGCTGATTCCTGGTTGCGGATCCTGGTGGACACCGCGATGCGCCGGGTGAACGGGTTCACCCACTGCAAGCCGGAGTCGCGGATGGTGCCCCGGTAGCGGCCGAACAGCTGGACGACGCGTGCCTGCCCGGGGACGACCGGGGTCAGGCCCCCCAACGCGAGGGCGCCGGCGAGAAAAATCAAGACGCACAGCACGACCAGCACCACCGCGACGCCGTGACTCTGCCGACTCGCCACCACCGCAAGCGCCACCCCGGCCAGCAGCAGCGCAATGCCCGCGACCAGCATGCGCAGGCCGGGCGAGTTTCGGGCCACCCGCTCAGTCACCCGTCCGCTAGGAGCCTAACAAAGGTGATTGGGGGCGGGAAGAGCGCCGACAAGGCCGTCTGTGCGGCAGTAAGCCCGGGCCCTTCCGGGCCGGCATGTGGTCGCTTCCCCTGCTGATGCCAGCTTGGCGGAGGTGTGAGGTGGCCGCAAGCGGATGCTGGCCCATGGTTTGAGGGGGTCAGGCCAGCACCCAGGTGCCGTGCTCGCGGGTCAGGCCCCGGTTGATGAGATTGCGCAGGTTGAGGGCTGCGGTCCGGTGCTTGAGCCAGGCGTTGTTCCTGGCCGCGCCGAGGTAGCGGAGCTTGAGGCGCCGCCCGCCGCGGCTGGCGATCTGGGAGATGACGCGCTCGACGTTGGGGCGGTGCTTGCGGTAGTTCTCGCGCAGGGCTGGCTGAGTGGCCCAGTCCGCCCGGGCACTGCGCAGCAGCGCGTCGTGCTGGTGCAGGTGAAGGGTGCGGCCGTTTTGGGCGGTCGTGCACCGCTCGCGCAGCGGGCAGGTGCGGCAGGCGGCGCCGAAGATGACCGCGCGCCGGGCGGTGATGGGGCGGGTGACGGCGGCTGGGCAGGTCACGGTGCCGGCGTTCTCATCGACGGTGAAGTCGCCGGTGGTGAACCCGCCTTCAACAGCCGGCTTGAGCGGCCCGGGCTTGATGACCAGCTGGTGCCCGGCTCCGGTGAGAGCGGCCCGCAGGCCGCCGGTACCGTAGGCGGAATCGCCGTAGACCTCCGCCGGCGCCACTTCCCTGGCGATCATCTGCGCGGCGACCGCCGCGTCGCTGTTCTCTGGCCCGGCTGCCCTGGTCAGCTGCTCATCGGTGATCAGGCCGGTAGCGGGCTCAGCCGACACGTGTGCCCGGTAGCCGTCCCGCCTGGCCTCGGGTGACTTGCGCGTGTGCCGTGCCTCAGGGTCATTGACCGAGATGACACGGTCTTCGGCGACCTTGCGGGCGATCCGCCACCGCCCATCGGTCCCGTCGCTGCCCCCGGCGGGCTCGACGTCCTGCCCGGCGACCAGGGCCAGCAGCGCGACCGCCGAGGCGGCCTGCTCATCCAGCTCCTGGTCTGTCAGAGCCACGACCAGCATGTTCGCGTCGTTCACCAGGGCGGACACCAGCGCGTCCTTCGCAGCCGGGTCGTCCCAGTCAATCCGCGGCTTACCGGGCTGGCTGTAATCGTGGCCAGTGCACACCGAGGCGATCAGCTCCGGCGCTCCCGGCACCACCCTGCCGCACCGGCGGATGGCGCTGACCAGCTGGGTGATGGTGTCCTGGGTGGCCACCGCATCCGCCAGGATCGTCGAATCCACCGCGCGCCGACGGCGGCCCGTCAAGACCGCGGTTTCCCCGATCACCCGCCGGACCGCGTCGTTGATCCGGTGCGGGCGCTGCGACTTGGCCAGGCGCCGCCGCCAGTACACCAGCGTCGAGGGATCAAAGCCCGCATGATCCAGCGGGAACCCGCACGCCGCCTTCCACCGCAGGTCACAGCGGGCGGCCTCAGCGGCCTCAGAATCGGAGTAATCGTGCAGCACCTGCAAGACCATGACTGACGCGATCACGCTCGCCGGAACCGACGGGCGTCCCTTCCCCGACGGGAACAAGTCCGCGAAATCCTCATCACCGAACAGCTCACCGCGGTGCGCGGCCAAGAACGCGAACATGCTCCCCGCCGGGACCAGGTGCCCGACCAGCGCCCCAGCATCCAGCAACTGCCGATCCGCACGCTCTCTGCCCTGCATGCAAAGATCATCCCAGATGATCGAACACAGTGCCGGCAGGCGCGCTGTTGCAGCATCCTTTATTCAGTGCGCTCCTAGGCAGGCCCGGGCTTGCTGCGGCCTCAGTCTGGGTAACCATCTGGCGTCTCCTCCACCTGACATAATTGATATCGTACATCCATCGTACTGATATCCATTTTCCTGGGCAAGGCGCCGCGCCGGACCTGGCATGGACTCGAGCGGGGTATCCAGCTACCCGAGTCTGCGGGAAAGGGCCCCGAAGGGTGAGGGTCATCCGCGCAGGCACCGGCGGCGGCTGGCAGGAAGGCTGTCAGGCGGAGGAGGGGGGCCGCCGGCGCTGGGGCCCGCCCCAGCCCCGCACCGTGGCCCGCTGGTTCTCATCCCGGAAGACACGCTGGAACTCCTCGTCCGGGTCCTCGCCGTCTTTCAGCCAGCCGAGCATGCTGACGATGACCACCGGAACGAAGCAGAAACCCGCCACCGCCCAGACCAGTCCCACCGTGATCTCCTGGTCGGCGACGGCGCTCAGCCCGCTCCCCGCTGGGTCGTAGGCGTGGAACACGCCGTGCGTGGAGAACCCGAGCACGTAAGCGACCGCCCAGGTCGACCACATCGCCAGCGCCGCGATCGCGGCACGCTGGGGGCGCGGGAGCCGGGGCGCCAGCGGCGGCGACTCCACCAATTCGAGCCACAGCGCGATGCCGGCCGGGAGCAGCGTCACGGCCTGGAGCACCACCAGGGCGGGCTGCCTGGCCAGCGTGTCCATCACCGCAGGCACCCGCCAGGCGAGGCACACACCTATGAACGCGAGCAAGAAGCCCGCGGACCGCAGGAACGACTGCCTGGCCCGGCGCGCGGCCGCCAGCCGGCCTGGCCCACCCCCCGGCTGGTCCGGGCTGGACAGGCGCAGGAACCGCCACGGCGCGCCCAGCACGATCAGCGCCGGGCCGGCCATCGCGAGCACGCAGAACTGGATCGACTCAGCGAACACGTAGCGCAGGGCAAGCATGTCCAGCGGGGGCAGCAGGCTCACGAGCACCAGGACCAGGCCGATCACCGCGAGCCAGTGCCGCCGTCCCCGCCAGCCGGATGGGGCCGTGGCGTCATGCCCGCCGGTGCCAGCGGTCGCAGCGGTCACCTTCATCTCCAACCCGCCGCCGGTCGCGGTGACCGAGCGACAATCGTGGCCGTGGGCGTCATCGGCACCACCATGATGGACCAAGGACGCGGACATGACGGCTCACACCGGCGGAATCTTCAGCCGAGCTGCCCGCTTGCCGCCAATGACCAAGCTGAGCGCATCGCGCGGGCGGGTCCGGCCCACGGCGGGCCTTTCGGAGGTAGCGGCATGGAACAACTGGCCCACGAAGGGCTAGCAGCAGCCAGCGCGGCCAGCCGGGGCGCGGGCAGGGCGGCCAGGCGGGGCGCGGCCAGGCCAGGTCTGGCTAGCCGGGGTCGCCGAACCGGGTGGCGAGAGCGCGGAACGTCCCCGGCGCCGCGCCGTGCAGCCAGGCCGGCAGCCGGGTCCACCGCGGTACGTAGGCCACGTCGCGGTCATGTTCCAGGCAGGAGACGATCACCCGGGCAACCCGTTCCGGGGGCTGGGGGCCGGGTCTTTTCCGGCCGTAGGGGTGTCCGCGCCGGTCGAAGAACGGGGTGTCGATCACAGCCGGGACGATCACCGAAACCCGGACGTCGTGGCCGTCCAGCTCGTAGGCCAGGCTCTCGGCGAACGTGGCCAGGCCCGCCTTGGTGGCCGAGTACACCGCCTCACCGCGCACGGAGGTGGCCGCGGCGATGGAGGAGACGAAGACCACCCGGCCCCGGTCCCGCGCGATCATGCCGGGCGTCAGCAGCCTGGTCAGCTGCATCGGCGCGGTCAGGTTGACGGCCACGAGCTCGGCGAGCTTCTCCGCGGTGATCTCCCCGATCGGGCCGGCCCAGCCCAGTCCCGCGTTGTTGACCAGGATGTCGATCCCGGCCGTGGCGTCACGGGCGCCGGGCGCCGGGGGCAGCGTGGCCAGCGCGCGCTGGGCAGCGGCGGCGAGGCTGGCGGGCCCCTCGGGTGCGGCGAGATCGCAAGCCAGGGCGATGCCGCCGGTCTGGCCGGCGATGGCCCGCAGTCGCGCCGGGTCGCGGCCCGCGATCAGCAGCCGGGCCCCCGCCGCGGCGAGCGCGAGCGCTGTCGCCGCGCCGATACCCGAGGACCCCCCGGTGACGAGCGCGACCGCGCCAGTGAGCCGCATGGCGCCTCACTCTCGCGCACCAGCGGCAGCACCGCAAGGCGACGGCCCGGTGCAGAATCCGGGCCGGTCAGGCGGTCAGGTCCTGGCCGCGGTGCGCTCGCCATGCTCCGGGGCCCCGGCCGCGGCCCAGCAGCGCACGATGTCGCGCATGGACAGCAACCCGGTCACCTCATTGCCCTCGACGACCACGAGGTGACGGAATCCCGCCCGGACCATCGTCGACGCGGCTTGCTGCAGCGTCCAATCGGGGGCCGCGTACACGACATCGAGCGTCCGGTGTGCGGCGGCGAGCTCGGTGTCGGGATCCTGGCCGGCGGCGAGGGAGTCCAGGATGTCGCGCTCGGTCAGGATGCCCACGCCGGAGTGCTCGGGATCGATGACCACCGCGGCGCCCACCCGGCGGGACGACATCAGGCGGGCGGCCTCGCGCAGCGTGTGAGCGGGCCCGATCGTCAGGACCAGCGTGGTCATGCCATCCCGGACCTTCATGGGGCATCACTCCCGAACCGTTGGTCGGGCAACCAGCCACGACGTGCGTGCGTCGCAGGGCGCTCCTGGCGGCAAACGCTTGTGCCTTTGTGACCTATACCCAGCATCAGGGATGCCGGCCCCCAGAGCAAGGCCCTGTCGGGTACTGCGGTACTTACTTGCCGGGGGTGCCCCTGGCCGGGGCCAGCAGGTCGAGGACCTCGGCGTGCAGCAGCCCGTTGGTGGCCACCGCGCTGCCGCCGTCCGGGGTCGGCCGGCCGGACAGGTCGGTGAACATGCCACCCGCCTCCTCCACGATCACCTGCAGCGCCGCGAGGTCCCACAGCGATACCACCGGCTCCGCGGACACCTCCACCGCCCCCTCGGCGACCATCATGTGCGACCAGAAATCGCCGTAGGCCCGGCTGCGCCAGACCCGCCGGGTGAGATCCAGGAACCCGGGGAGCCTTCCCTGCTCCTCCCAGTCGGACAGGCTGGAGTACGAGAACGACGCGTCCCCCAGTTTGGCGACCGACGAGACGCGGCAGCGGCTGGCCTTCATGAGGCTCCGGCCGGTCCAAGCGCCGCCATCGCGTGCCGCCCACCAGCGCCGGCCGAGCGCGGGCGCGGAGACCACGCCCACCATGACCTCATCGCCGTCCATCAGCCCGATCAGGGTGGCCCAGACCGGGACCCCGCGGACGTAATTCTTGGTCGCATCGATCGGGTCGATGACCCAGCAGCGCGGGCCGCCGCCGACCCGGCCGAACTCCTCGCCAAGCACGGCGTCACGCGGCCGCGCCCGGCGCAGCACGTTTCGCAGCGATTCCTCGGCGGCATGGTCGGCGTCGGTCACCGGCGTCAGGTCGGGCTTGGCCTGCACCCGCAGGTCGAGCGCGCGGAACCGCCGACTGGTGATGTCGTCTGCCGCGTCGGCGAGGACGTGGGCGAAACGCAGGTCGTCGTCATAGCCCGCCATGGCGCGAACGGTATCGCTTCCCGGCCCCCGACGGCGACGCGGCCTGGCAGGAAACACCCCGCAGGCCCACCGGGGGGCGGCCGCGGTGGCCTACTGCGCCACTGGCTCGCTGCCCTCGCGGCTGCGCAGCAGGCGGCGCATGGAGTCCAGGCGGGCCACCAGGCGCGGGTCACTGCCCTGGTCCCGCACCCAGTCGTCCAGGGCACAGTCGGGCTCCAGGTGGGTGCAGCCGGGCGGGCACGCGGCAACACCGCCAGCCAGGTCGGCGAAGGCGCGCACCACCCGGTCCGGCGTCACATGCCCCAGCCCGAAGCTGCGCAGGCCGGGCGTGTCGATGATCCACCCGCCACCGGGCAGCGGCAGCGCCACCACGGAGGACGAGGTGTGACGCCCGCGGCCGGTCACCGGGCTGACCTCGCCCACCACCCGGTCCGCGTCCGGTATCAAGGCGTTGACCAGCGTGGATTTGCCCACTCCCGAATGACCGACCAGCACGCTGATCCGGTCGGCGGTATACTCACGCAGCGGCGCGAGCACCTGGCTGGTCAGCGGCTGCCCGACCACCACGTACGCGACGCCCAGCGGGCCGTAGGCGGCCAGCAGCTCATCGGGCGGGGCCAGGTCGGCCTTGGTGAGGCACAGCAGCGGGGCCAGCCCGGCATCGTAGGCGGCGACCAGGAACCGGTCGATGAGCCTGGCCCTGGGCGGCGGGTCCGCGAGCGCGCTGACGATGATCAGCTGGCTGGCGTTGGCGACGATGACCCGCTCCACCGGGTCAGAGTCGTCGGCGGAGCGCCGCAGCACGGTGCTTCTCGGCGCCACCCGGACCACCCGGGCCAGCGTGCCGGGAGCGCCGGAGACGTCACCGGCCAGGGCGACCGTGTCGCCGACCACCACCCCGCGGCGGCCCAGTTCGCGCGCCTGCATGGCGGTGACCCGGCGGCCGTCGACCAGGCATCCGTACCTGCCCCGGTCCACCGCGGCCACGAATCCCTCCACCGCGCTCTCGTGGGCGGGCCGACGCCGGGTGCGGGGCCGGGAACCGCGTCCCGGGCGCACCCGCACATCGTCCTCGTCAAGCCTGGCGTGGCCGGCCCGGCTGCTCAGGGCGCGCCCGCCAGCATCGCCGGCCACAGGCTGGTGAACTCCGGGAAGGTCTTGCCCACGGTGGCCGGGTTCTCCACGTCGATGCCGGGGACCGCGAGCCCGAGCACGGCGGCGGCCATCACCAGCCGGTGATCGTCGTAGCTGGCGAAGACCCCGCCGTGCAGCGGGCGGGGCCGGATCGCCAGCCCGTCGGGAAGCTCGGCGACGTCGCCGCCGAGCGCGTTGATCTCGGTGGCCAGCGCGGCCAGCCGGTCGGTCTCCTGCTGCCGGATGTGCGCGATGCCGGTGAGGCGCGACGGCGAGTCCGCCAGCGCCGCCAGCGCCGCCAGCACGGATGCCAGCTCGGGGACGTCACCGAGATCGGCGGTGACGCCGTGGACCGTGCCGCTGCCGGTGACTGTCAGCCCCCCGGCCGTGGTCTCGCACCGGCCGCCCGCCCGGGTGAGCAGGTCCACGATGTGGCCGGCCGGCTGGGTGGTCTGCCGCGGCCAGTCGCGGATGGTCACCGTGCCCCCCGTGACCAGTGCGGCCGCGAGGAAGGGGGCGGCGTTGACGACATCGGGCTCGACGGCGAGCGCCCCGGGCCGGATCGGCCCCGGGTGAACCCGCCAGGTGCGGGCCGCACCGCCGCGTTCGTCATGCCGCCCGCCCGCGGTCTCCACGTCGGCCCCGGCGCTCCGCAGCATCTGCACGGTCATGGCGATGTGCGGCGCCGACGGAATCCGGCGGCCGCGGTGGCGGACCTCCACCCCCTTGTCGAAACGGGGGGCGGCGAGCAGCAGGCCGGAAACGAACTGCGAGGAGGCCGACGCGTCGAGGGTGACCATGCCGCCGGCCAGCGATCCCGTCCCGCGCACGGTGAAAGGGATGGCGCCGCGGCCGCCGTCGTCGATGGCCGCCCCGAGCTCGCGCAGGGCCGCCAGGATGGGCGCGACCGGGCGCTGGGAGGCCCGGGTGTCGCCGTGGAACTCCACCGTGGCGGCGGTCAGGGCCGCGACCGGCGGCACGAAGCGCATGACCGTGCCGGCGTTGCCCACATCGACGCTGGCGTCGCCGGCGGCTGGCCCGGTGTCACCCGCCAGGTCCCCGGCGTGGTGTCCATCTCGATGGCGGCGCCCAGCGCGGTCAGTGCCCGCGCCATCAGCAGCGTGTCCCTGGCCTGCAGCGGCCGGGTGACGGTGCCGGGGCCGTCCGCGAGCGCGGCGAGGACCAGTGCCCGGTTTGTCATGGATTTCGAGCCCGGCAGTACCAGGCTCGCCCGCACCGGGCCGCCCGCGGTCGGCGCCCGCCAGCGGCGGCCGGCCCGGCGCGGCGGCTGGTGCGAGTCCATGCTGCGAGCCTAGGCCATGCCTGCTTGATCGCCAGCCTCCGCGACCGGCCGCATGGGCACCGCCGCGCCCGGGCCACGGCAAAGTTCCGCAGCCGCGGAGTAGATGGCCCCCCGCGGGGCACAAACAGTCTTCCGGGCAGGCGGCCGAGGTTTGGCATACCGGGATCGGGGCTATGAAAAGCCCATTCTTCTGAATTTCTCATGCCTCCCACGTGACGACAGGGTGATGACATGTGCGGCCGGTACGCGTCAGCGCGCAAGCGTGAGGAACTCCTCGCCGAGTTCCGCGTCGAGCGCGACCGCGTCAGTGAGTCGCTGGAGCCGGACTACAACGTCGCCCCCACCAAGCCTGTCTACGCGGTGCTCACCCGCGGCAGCCGTGGCCACGCGGACTCACCTCCCCAGGAGGTGGCGCGGGAACTGCGGGTGGTCCGCTGGGGCCTGGTGCCGTCGTGGGCCAAGGACGTCAAGATCGGCAGCCGCATGATCAACGCGCGGGCGGAGACGGTGGACTCCAAACCGGCGTTCCGGCAGGCTTTCGCCCGGCGCCGGTGCCTGCTGCCCGCCGACGGCTTCTACGAGTGGGAGCGGGTGACCGAGGACGGGCGGGTGCGCAAGCAGCCCTACTTCATCCACCGCGCCGACGGCGGCCCGCTCGCCTTCGCCGGCCTGTATGAGATCTGGCGGGACAGGTCCTACCCCGACGACCACCCGGGCGCCTGGCTGTGGACGGCCACCATCATCACCACCCGGGCGGAGGACAGCGTCGGCAAGATCCACGACCGGATGCCGATGGTGATCGAGCCCGCCCGCTGGACGGACTGGCTCGACCCGGGCAATTCCGACCGGGCCGATCTGATGACGCTGCTCGCGCCCGCGGTGTCCGGCGGACTGACGTCTTACCCGGTCTCCACTGCCGTCAACGCCGTGCGCAACAACGGCCCCGCCCTGGTCGAGCCGCTGACCCGCGAGCCGGCCGGAGCCAGCCATGACTGACGTGACCGACGGCACCGGGCACGGTGCGACCGGCCCACCGGGCGGGTGGGCCATGGTCATCCGGCCACCCCGGAACGGGGTTCCGTACCGCCATCCCGGCACCGCCCCGCTCAAGCTTTTCTGAGTCGCCCCGCTGGCGGGAGGCCCCCGAGAGCCCTGCTCTGCTCGCCTCTTGCCAACAGAAGGAGGACGTGTGGACACTGCTATCGCGCGTAAGCGCCTCGAAGAAATGCGTGGCGAGCTCGACAAGTCCATCACGGTGCTGCAGGCGGAACAGCCGGCGGAGCGGTCGGGGGCGGACTCCCCGCAAGATCCGGCGGACGCCGGGTCCAACCTGTCGGAGACGGACCGCATGCAGGCGGTGCTGACGGCCGCGAAGGTCCAGCGCCAGGCGGTGGCCGACGCGCTTGACCGGATCGAGCACGGCACCTATGGGACGTGCGCCGACTGTGACTCGCCGATTCCCGAGGGACGGCTTGACGCCAGGCCCGAGGCCGCACGCTGCGTGAAGTGCCAGGCGAGGCGGGACCGGAGCCGGTAGTACCCGGGCCTTGACGCCAGCCTCGTTGTGCACGATTGCTGGGTGACGGTCATGACGCGGGACCGGGCGGCTTGCGTGCCGCGGCCACCAGGCTGATCCCGAAGGATTCCGCCGGGAAGAGCCCGTCCGCCCCGTCCGCGCCGTCCCGCCCGGCGGCGAGCTCGGCCCGCACGAGGCGGGCGATCGCCGCCGGGTTGTGGTGCAGCACGTGGTCCACCATCGAGGGCGACAGCACGGTGCGGGGCCTGACCCAGCCGACTTCCAGGCCGGCTTCGGTCAGCAGCTCGGTGAACTGGCTCACGCCGAAACAGCGGGTGATGGTGCCGTCGGGCCAGGGGATGAGCACCACCTCGGCATGGGGCAGGTCGGTGAGGTTCGCCCAGCGGTGCTGCTCGGCGAGGATCGCCATCCCCAGCACGAGGGAGTCCACGCTCGCGAGCAGCTGCCCGCCCGGCCGGAGCACACGTGTGATCTCCGCCGCCAGATCCTCGGTCATCAGCTGCCGTGACAGCGCGCCGTCCTCTGCTATGACGCCGTCGGCACAGCCGTCGGCGAGGAAGGCCAGGCTGGCGGATTCGGCCACCACCGGCACGATCCTGCCCCGCCTGGGCCTGGCCGCCTCCGCTTGATCCGGCGCCGCCGGGGGGGTGATGACCCGGAGCACGGTGTGCCCGCAATCCGCCGCCTGCGCCGAGCCGCTCGCGTAAGGCCCGGAGATGTCGACGAGCAGCCTGGTGGGGGGCGGCAGCCATGCTGCCAGTTGTGCCCTGGCCACGGCCTGCTGGAAACGCCAGTAACCCGCGAGCGACCCCGGGCCAAGAGCCGCCAGGGGGCTGGCCGCCGATGCCGACACCTGCACTCCATCTGCCTCGGGCCACGCGGGCCACCACCGGCGAAATACCGGAGTGCCGGGGGGCGGAGCGTCACGGGGGCGACTCTTCCCGCGCAACCCTTACCCACGGTGTTCCCCGTCATCACGCCGTGCTCACCTGACCTGCCCGGACCGGTACCGCTGGCAGCATTCCGGGGATGACAGCCCCGGAATGAAGCTGCGGCTGCCCATGTTGCACCGGGCGTGCTCGTAACCAGCTACCCGCCTTTGGACGACGTACCCGCGGCGGCCGCCTTCGGTTCGGCCAGGGGGGGACATGCATCCTTCGGCCTGTCCGGCTACCGTGGGCGCACGGGGACACAAACATCCGAGGGGGTGGGTCCCGTACCTGAAACACTCGAGCAGCGGAGCAAGCGGTTCGAGCAGGACGTGCTGCCATACCTGGACCAGCTCTACTCAGCTGCGATGCGGATGACACGCAACGCGGCCGACGCGGAGGATCTGGTTCAGGAGACCTTCGCCAAGGCCTACGCGTCGTTCCACCAGTTCCAGCCGGGGACGAACCTGAAGGCGTGGCTGTTCCGGATCCTGACCAATACCTTCATCAACACGTACCGCAAGCGCCAGCGGGAGCCGCAGCGGGCCGGTGCGGAGGACGTGGAGGACTGGCAGCTGGCCAGGGCTGCCTCGCACACGTCGGCGGGGCTGAAGTCGGCCGAGGCCGAGGCGCTGGAGCGGCTGCCCGACTCGGATGTCAAGAGGGCGCTGCAGGAGCTGCCCGAAGAGTTCCGGATCGCCGTTTACCTGGCTGACGTGGAGGGTTTCGCGTACAAGGAGATCGCCGACATCATGGGCACGCCCATCGGCACGGTCATGTCACGCCTGCACCGCGGGCGCCGGCAGCTGCGCGAGATGCTCCAGGACTACGCGGCCGAGAGCGGCCTTGTCAGGGTGGCCTCCGATGCCGCCGAGCAGCCCTCACCGGCGGAGAGCGGGCCCCGCGCGGCCGGGAAGGACGCGAGATGAGCTGCGGGAAACCTCACGAAGTGCCCTGTACCGAGGTGCTGGAGCGGGTCTACTCGTATCTGGACGGGGAGCTCGACAGCCCCGACTGTGCCAAGATCCGGCAGCACCTCGACGAGTGCGGCCCGTGCCTGCGCGAGTACGGCCTGGAAGAGGTCGTCAAGCACCTGGTGCACAAGTACTGCGGGTATGACGCGGTGCCGGCCGAACTGCGGGCCAAGGTGATGGCCCGCATCGAGCAGGTACAGGTAGAGCTGGAAGTCAGCGAGGTCCGGGCGGATTAGCCTGCCCACCCGCGCTCGCCGACCCCACTCCGCGGGACCGGCGGGTAACTAATCGTGATCACGGGTTTACCGCCGCGCTGGCATCAAGGTCATGATCTGCGCCGGTGCCGGACGGGCCGTGATCGGGCAGGCCGGCGTGCTGGACCGGGTGGCCGAGATCGTGCACTGCCAGGGCCAGCCATGGCGCGGCCCCGACGATGAGCCTCCCGTCGGCAGCCGCATCATCCGGGCCGCCAACGCCTTCGACGACCTGGTCGGCGCGTCCGCCGACCCCTGCCAGGCCGCGACCGCCCTGGAACGGCTCCGGCTGGATACGGCGTCTGAATTCGACCCCCGGGTTGTGGAGGCACTGTCCAACGTGGTCGGCCGCCGACGGGCCAGCCTGTACTGAGCGGGGCATGATCGCCCCGCCCCCCTTCGCCCTTCGGGCAGAACCGATTAGGCTTCCTGGGTGCTGGAGTCCGTGCTTGTCGCCAACCGGGGCGAGATCGCCCGGCGCATCATCGCCACCGCCCACCGGCTCGGCATCCGGGCCGTGGCGGTCTACTCGGAGGCCGACGCGGATCTTCCTTTCGTCAGGGAGGCGGACGAGGCCGTGCTGATCGGCCCGCCGCACCCGGCGCAGAGCTACCTGAACGTAGACGCCATCTTCGCCGCCGCCCGCCAGAGCGGCGCCGGCGCCGTCCACCCCGGCTACGGTTTCCTGTCCGAGAACGCCGCGTTCGCTCACCAGGTGCTGGCCGAGGGGCTGACCTGGGTCGGCCCCGCGCCGCAGACGATCGAGCAGATGGGCGACAAGATCAACGCAAGGAACCTGATGGACAAGGCCGGGGTTCCGGTCGCCGCGGGCAGCACCGAGCCGGTGACCGACGCTGCTGCCGCCCTCGCCGAGGCCGGGCGGATCGGCTACCCGGTGATGGTCAAGGCCGCCGCGGGCGGGGGCGGGATCGGCATGGGCGCCGCCACCAGCCCGGAGGCGCTGCGGGCCGCGTTCGAGACCGCCCGCACCCGCGCCGAGCGGGTTTTCGGCAGCCCCGCGATCCTGCTCGAGCGGTACCTCGAGCGGGCGCGGCACGTCGAGGTCCAGATCATGGGGCTCAACGACGGCCGCGTGGTGACCCTGGGCGAACGCGATTGCTCGGTCCAGCGGCGGCACCAGAAGATCGCCGAGGAGACCCCGTCCCCCGGAGTCGGCCCACAGTTGCGTGAGCGACTGCTCGCGGCGGCGGTCCGGGCCGGGGAAGTGGTCGGCTACCTGGGCGCGGGGACCGTGGAGTTCCTGCTCGATGTCATAACCCAGGAGTTCGTGTTCCTTGAGATGAACACCCGGCTGCAGGTCGAGCATCCGGTGACGGAGCTGGTCACCGGCATTGACCTTGTTGAGCAGCAGTTCCTTGTCGCCTCGGGGGAGCCGGTGAGTTTCGACCCGCCAGGCGTCCGGCATGACGGGCATGCGCTGGAATTGCGGATCTACGCCGAGGACCCGGTGCGGTTCCTGCCGAGCCCGGGCGTGATCACCGAGTGGCAGGAGCCGGCCGGCCCGGGGATCCGGGTAGACGCCGGGTACGAGGCCGGGAATACGGTCACACCGTTCTACGATCCGCTGCTCGCCAAGCTGTGCGTGCACGGGCAGACCCGGGGTGAGGCGCTGGGGCGGGCGCGGGATGCGGTGGCCGCCTTCCGGCTCGCCGGGCCGAAGACGAACCTGCCGTTCCACGCTGACCTGCTCACGAGCGAGCCGTTCGTCAGTGGCGATTACGACACGTCGGTGGTGGCGGGGCTGCGTCCCTGACCCCGGTGGCAGCACAATGATGGCGGCGGCATCGTGACCCGGTGCCGCGCATGGCGAGGAGAGGAGCGGTGGGTGGCCGAAGTCCGCGCGGAAATGGTGGCCAACGTCTGGAAGGTGGTGGCCACCGAAGGGGACCAGGTCGAGGACGGTGACACCCTGGTCATCCTGGAGTCGATGAAAATGGAGATCCCCGTCCTGGTGGAAGAGGCCGGCACCCTGGTCAAGCTGCACGTGGCGGAGGGGGATGTCATCCAGGAGGGCGACCTTATCGCGACCATCAGCTGACTTCCCCCGGGTCGCCGCGCCCCGTTGCCGTGCCGTGCCGGGAGCAGCGGCTGGACCAGCTGTGGGGGGTCACCTTGACCACCGTGCGGCGGCCGCACAGCGGGCAGTACCGGGGCGGCTCGAGCGCCCGCGCGGCCCGGCACCTCTCGTGGCCGTGCCCGCCCTCCGCCGTGGCGGACGGGAGCCCGCAGTGGTCGCAGTACGCCGGGCTGTCATCCATCGGGCGACAGCCTAGCCCGCCATGGCCGCCCCGGCCCGGCACGGATTGGGCCACCCGCATACCCGGGCAAGCCGGGCACGATCATGGTCGCAAAACCGGCGCAGGTGGCGGCACGGCGGCCGCTCGCGGGGCCGTTAGGGTTATCGCATGGGAGTTGTGGCGGGGCAGCGGGCGTCGGTGAGCGCGGTGGTGAGCGATGCGGACACGGCGATCTCGGCCGGGAGCGGGAACGTGCCCGTGCTCGCCACACCCCGGATGCTGGCCTTGGCGGAAGCGGCTACCGTGGCGGCCATCTCACCGCACCTGGCCCCGGGCATGACCTCGGTGGGCACGTCGGCGTCGCTGGAGCACCGGCGGCCCAGCCCGGTGGGTGCCGAACTCGTGGTCGAAGCGGAACTGACCGAGGTCGACGGGCGCAGGCTGGTGTTCAGCTTCATCGCCCGCGAGAGCGGGCGCCGCGCTGACGGAGGCCCCGCAGACGCAGGCCACGGTGGCGACGAGGATCTGGTCGTGGGCGCCGGCACGGTGGAGCGGGTCCTGGTGGACCGCGACAACTTCCTGGCGAGGGCGAACTCCGGTCACAGGTCGTGACCTGTCCGCGGGCTGCCGGTGGCCCGCCGCGGCCGGCCAGGCCAGTTCCGCTGACCGGGTCAGATGCCGGTGGTGGACCGGGGGTAGGCGATCGTCGAGTCGGTGATCACATTCACCAGGTAGGGCACGCCTGAGCTGAAGGCCCGCCGCAGCGCGGGCTCGATACCGTCGGGGCGGGTGACCATCTCACCGGCGCCGCCCAGGGCCCGGACCACGTCGTCGTAGCGGCACAGCGGCTGCAGATCCGCCGCCACGTCGTAGCCGTACAGGGCCTGCATGGGATGCTTCTCCAGGCCCCAGGCGCCGTTGTTGCCGCAGATCATGACCACCGGCAGCCGGTGACGCACCAGTGTGTCGGCGTCCATCAGCGAGAAGCCCGCGGCACCGTCGCCCAGCAGCAGCACCACCTGCGCCGAGGGGCGCGCGATACGGGCGGCGATCGCATAGCCCAGGCCGGTGCCCAGGCAGCCGTACGGGCCGGGGTCAAGCCAGCCGCCGGGGCGTTTCGGCTCGACGTACTTGCCCGCGTACGAGACGAAGTCGCCACCGTCGCCGATCACGACGGCATCCTCGTCGAGCAGGCGGGCGAGCTCCCCGTAGATGCGCATGGGGTGGATCGGGTCGGCGTTGCTCGCCAGCAGGGCCCCGTCGGCGGCCATAGCCTGGGCGCGGGCAGCCTGAAGCCGGGGCAGCCAGGTTTCCTCCCAGCCAAACACGGGCCCGCCGGCCGCGGACCCGGCACCCGCTGCGCCGGGCGCACGGGCCGCGGCGGACGCACGGGCCGCGGCGGGAAGGGCGGTGAAGAACGCCGTCAGGTCGCCTGCCGCGGACGCGGCGAGCGGGCGGTGCGTGGCGATCTGGTCCGGCGCGTCGGCCACGTGGACCACCGGGGCCGGCGGTCTGCCGTTCCCGCCGCCGAACTCCCCGTAGCCAAGCCGGAAGTCCAGCGGCGTGCCGGCCACGATCACGAGGTCCGCCTCCCGGAAGGCCATCGCCCGCGCCCTGGTGACCAGAAGGTCGTGCCCGGCGGGCAGGATGCCTCTCGCCTGGCCGTTCGTGATCACGGGCAGCCGCAGCTCCTGCGCTGCCGCCCTGGCGGCGGCCTCCGCACCGCCGAGCCACGTGTCCGAGCCGAGCACGAGCACCGGGCGGCTCGCGGCGGCCACCAGCCTGGCGATCGCATCCACGTCCGCGGGATCGGGGGCGGGAGCGGGCGGCGGCACGGTGCCGTCCGGGGCGGCAGCAGGCGCCTCGCCGAACAGAGCCTCCAGCGAGAAGTCGAGGAACACCGGTCCCCGGTGCGGGGTGGCTGCGATGCGGAACGCCTCGTCGACGGCGGCGCCCACGCTGGCGGCCTGATGCTCGGTCCAGGCGCGCTTGGTGACCGGGGTGAGCAGCACCGGGTGGTCGATCTCCTGGAGGCTGCCCGATCCCCAGCGGTAATCCGGTGCCCTGCCCGCAAGCACGACCACCGGGGAGCCGTTGAAATGTGACGTGGTGATCGCGCTGATGCCGTTCGTCACCCCCGGGCCCGCGGTCAGGACCGCCAGGCCCGGGCGGCGGGTGAGCCGCGCTGTGGCCTCGGCGGCGAACACCGCCGTCTGCTCGTGCCTGACGTTGACGAGCCGCATCGCCGGGTCCGCCTTGACCGCCCCGTCGTAGAGCGGGAACACGTGGCCGCCGGAGAGGGTGAACATCGTGGTCACTCCGTGCCGGCGGGCGGCGGCCACCGCCTGCGCGCCGCCGTGGCGGGCGGGTTGCTCCCCCGTGGCGCCGTCCGGGGCCGCGGCCGCACCTGGGTCGGCGGATTCCTGACTGGCTTCGGCCATGGCGGCGACGTTACCAGGAGGTCACTTCCGCGCCGGTGGCGGCGCACGGGCATGACAGCCCGGCTGGCCAACCCCACGGATACGGTCCGAGCATCGGGGCTGGCCAGCGGGGCGCCTGCCTGACCGGACTGCGGTCAGTCCGGCCCCCCCACCATCGTGGTGACCGGGAACGCCACCCCGGGCGGCTCCTCGGGGTCGGCCTCGTAATGATCGGGCACGGTCTCGTCCGTCCCCGCGGGGAGCTTCGCCAGCCGGAACACGACGGTCAGCACGACCGCGATCACCAGGTTGATGACGAACGCGGTGAGCGCGATGTACACGGTGTGGTTGAAGACCGGCACATTCGCGGTTGACGCGCCGAAGTGCGAGCCCGGTTTGCCCGGCGCCGCCGTGTTGTAAGCCACGATGGTGCCGTACACCATCGCGACCGCCCACCCGGTCACCAGCGCCCACCGGTGGAGCCAGCGGGTGTAGAGGCCGACGACGATGGCCGGGAAGGTCTGCAGGATCCAGACCCCGCCCAGCAGCTGCAGGTTGATCGAGAACGTCGGGCTCAGCGCGAGCACGAAGATCAGCGCGCCGAGCTTGACCAGCAGCGAGACTGTCTGCGCGACCCTGGTCTGCTGGGCCGGGGTCGCGCCGGGCCGGAAGTACTCGCGGTAGATGTTGCGGGTGAACAGGTTCGCGGCCGCGATCGACATGATCGCCGCCGGGACCAGCGCGCCGATGACGATGGCCGAGTAGGCGATGCCCTCGAACCAGGGCGGGAACATCTTCTGGAACAGGAACGGCACGGCCAGCTGGGCGTTGGCCCCGTGGGCCTTGACCGCCTGCGGCACGCCGGGGGCCGCGAGCGCCATGTAGCCGAGCAGCGCGACGAACCCGAGCATCAGCGAGTAGGCCGGCAGGATCGCCATATTGCGACGGATGACGTTCCGGCGGCGCGCGGCCAGCACCCCGGTCACCGCGTGCGGGTACATGAACAGCGCCAGCGCCGAGCCGAGGGCGAGTGAGGAGTACGCCCAGACGGCGGTGGGCCCGACGGTCAGCGAGCCGAACGGCTTGCCGGTCTTCGGGTTGGTCTTCGCTAAGTGCGCTGCCGCGGTGGAGAAGATGTGGCCCCAGCCGCCGAGCTTGGCGGGGATGTAGAAGATCGCCACGATGATCATCACGTAGACGAGGGTGTCCTTGATGAAGGCGATCAGCGCCGGGGCCCGCAGCCCGGACACGAAGGTGTAGGCGGCGAGCACCAGGAACGCGATGATCAGCGGCAGGTCCTTGACGAACGCGTTGCCCGAGTTGGTGCCGACGCCGAGCACGGTGAGCACCGCCTCGATGCCGACCAGTTGCAGGGCGATGTAGGGCATGGTGGCCAAGATGCCGGTCACCGCGACGGCCAGCGCCAGCCCCCGGGACCCGTAGCGGCCGCGGACGAAGTCCGCCGGCGTTATGTAGTTATGTACCCGGGAGACGGACCACAGCCTCGGGGCGAACACGAACACGATGGGGAACACGATGATCGTGTACGGGACGGCGAAGAAGCCGACCGCCCCGACCCCGAAGACCAGGGCGGGCACGGCGATGAAGGTGTACGCGGTGTAGAGATCGCCGCCGAGCAGGAACCAGGTGATGAACATGCCAAAGCCACGTCCGCCTAATCCCCATTCGTTCAGGTGCAGCCTGTCTTCGGCCCGGCGCCAGCGGGCGGCGGCGAACCCGACGCCGGTGACGACCGCGAACATGACGACGACAATGGTGAAGGCGACAGCGTTGCCGCTCATGTCAGCTCGCCCTCCCCGGTCCGGTGCCCTTCGCCTGCGCGGCGCCGCCGGCGGTCCCTGACGGGGGGCTGCCACGCTGTGCGAGCTTGCTCAGCAGGTACGCGACCCCGGACAGGATCGCGACGATCGGCACCCACATGAGCTGGTACCAGTAGAAGAACGGGAATCCCCCCAGGGTGGGGGAGGTGTGGTTGTAGAAGGGGACCCACAGCGTCCCGATCAGGGCGGCCGCTAATACGATCGCGATGAGGATCCAGGTGCCGACGTGCGTGCGTGCGGGGCGGGACTGCGCCATCATGTCCTCTTTCGTGCGTCGGTGATGAGTGCAGGCGCCCGCCGGGCCACATCGCGGGGCGGGCGCGATGCGACGTATGTCGCGTGATGACGTCTATGGTGCGACCAAAGATCAGGGCGGGCAATGGCTGCACTACCAGAAATATGGAGAGTTATTCACGCCCGGGTGCTCCGGCGGCGGAATGGCCGCGGAGCCGGTGATCAGAGGGTGCCGGAAAGCGCCTTGATGGGCATGCGCAGGCGGCCGAGCATCTCCAGGTCTGCCTGAGCGGGCCGCCCGAGCGTGGTGAGGTAGTTGCCGACGATGATGGCGTTGATGCCGCCCAGCATCCCCGCCTCGGTGCCCAGGTCACCGAGAGTCAGCTCGCGCCCCCCCGCATACCGCAGGACGGTGCGCGGCAGCGCCAGCCGGAACGCGGCGATCGTGCGCAACGCATCGGCCGCGGCGAGCCGCGGCCGGTCAGCCAGCGGCGTGCCGGGACGCGGGTTGAGGAAGTTCAGGGGCACCTCGTCCGGCCCGAGACTCGACAGCTCGCAGGCGAGTTCCGCGCGCTGCTGCGCCGTCTCGCCCAGGCCGGCGATGCCGCCGCAGCACAGTTCCATCCCTGCCGACTTCACCAGCTCGCAGGTGGCATACCGCTCCTGCCAGCTATGTGTGGTCACGACCTGCGGGAAGTAGGACCGGGCCGTCTCCAGGTTGTGGTTATAACGGTGCACGCCGAGGGCGGCAAGCTCGTCGGCCTGGCTGGCGGTGAGGATGCCCAGCGAGCAGGCGACGTTGATCCCCACCTCGCCGGCGATCGCGCGGACCGCCGCGCCGACCTGTGACATCAGCCGTTCGTCGGGGCCGCGTACCGCGGCCACGATGCAGAACTCGGTCGCCCCGGTGGCGGCGGTCTGTTTCGCGGCCGCGACCAGTTCGCCGATATCGAGCCAGACCGGGCGGACCGGTGATTCGAACCGGCCCGACTGGGAGCAGAAGTGGCAGTCCTCGGGGCAGCCGCCGGTCTTCACCGACACGATTCCCTCGACCTCCACCTCCGGGCCGCACCAGCGCATCCGCACCTCGTGCGCGAGTGAGAGCGCCTCGCCCAGCCGGTCATCGGGCAGGCGCAGGACGCGGAGAACCTGTCCGGCGTCCAGCCCGGTGCCCGCGCCGAGGACCTGGCTGCGGGCCTCGTCCAGAATGTCGTCTCTCACGTGAGCTCCTTTGGCTTGGTGCCCCGGTGCAGCCGGGTCACCAGCTTGTAGCGGTCACCGCGGTAGCGCGACTGCGCCCACTCGACCGGGGTGCCGGCCGTGTCGAACGAGTGCCGTGACAGCAGCAGCAGCGGCATGCCGACGTTGACCCGCAGCAGCGGGGCGTCCTTGGGATCGGCGAGCACGGTTTCGATCGTCTCCTGCGCCTCGGCGATCTCCACGCCGTAATCGGTGGCGAGCGCCTCGTAGAGCGACGGGTGGCGGTCCAGGTTGCGGCGCAGCCCCGGAAAGCGCTGCGCGGACAGGTGCGAGGCGTTCGACCGACATCGGCTCCCCGTCGGCCAGCCGGAGCCGGTGGATGCGCAGCACGCGGCTGCCCGCCCGGATCCCGAGCAGCCCGCCGAGCTCGTCGTCGGCGGCAATGTAGCCCGTGTCCAGCACCACCGTCTGCGGGTGCAGCCCCTGGGCCCGCATCCCCTCGGTGTAGCTGGACAGCTCCAGCATCTGGGCGACCTTGGGCATGGCCACGAACGTGCCCTTGCCCTGCATCCGCAGCAGCCGCCCCTCGACGACGAGTTCGGCCAGCGCCTGCCGGACGGTGGTCCGGGACGTCCCGTACCTGAGAGCAAGCTCACGTTCCGGCGGGACGGGGGTGCCCGGCGACATCGCCCGGGTCAGTTCGAGCAGCTGCCGTTTCACCGCGTAGTACTTGGGGATCGGCGCGCCCGGCTGGCCGGGCAGGGGCAGGGCGCCGTCGGCGTCGCCGCGAGCAGGGGAGGCGGTCACGGTCACTTCCTTCCCGCTGGGCAGGCCGTCTCGACATGGTCCGCCGTGGCCGGCGCCGATCAGCTGGGCGGTCACGTCGGCCATGTGGGCATCCTGCCAGCTAGGCCGGGGGGAGCGGCAAGCCGGCCCGGGGCAGGACCGGCTGGGTCAGGACCGGCCCGGGGCAGGACTGGCCCGGGGCAGGACTGGCCCGGTGCGATGATGAGACGTGCCGACCCTGACCGACCTGGCCCGCGGGCTGACCCCGCTGACCGAGGCTGACATCGAGCGGCTGCACGCGCTGGTTTCGGACTGGCAGCTGCTCGCCGACCTTTCTTTCGCCGACCTGGTGCTCTGGGCACCGCTGTCGACACGGTCCGGCTGGGTAGCGCTGGCCCAGATGCGCCCGACGACCGGGCCGACCACGCTGCACGACGACGTGGTCGGCACCGTGGCGGGCGCCGGGGAGCGGCCGTTCGTGGACGCGGCTCACGCCGAGCGCCGTATCTGCCGGGAAGGCGATCCGGAGTGGACCCATGGCGTGCCGATCCGGCGGGAATCGATACCGGTGACGCGCGCGGGCCAGGTTATCGCGGTGATCGAGCGAAGCACCAATCTCAGCTCGGCCCGGACCCCGAGCCGGCTGGAACTGACCTACCTCAAGGGGGCGGACGACCTTGCCCAGATGGTCGCCGCGGGCCTGTTCCCGCAACCCGGTGAGCAGCCGATCCTGGTCCGGTCGCCGCGGGTGGGCGACGGGCTGCTCCGGCTCGGCCGGTCCGGCAGGGTCAGTTACGCCAGCCCCAACGCGCTGTCGGCCTACCGGCGGCTGGGCCTGTCCGCCGACCTGGTCGGAGCCGAGCTCGGCCCGCTGACCGCGCAGCTGTGCGCTCCGGACCAGCCGTCCGACGAGTCGCTCATGATGACAGCCAGCGGCCGGGGTCCGCGGGAGACCGAGGTGGAGGGGAACGGGTCAGTCGTCCAGTTGCGGTCGATCCCGCTCGTGGTGGGTGGCCTGCGCACCGGCGCCCTGATCCTGGTGCGAGACGTCAGCGAGTTGCGCCGCCGGGAGCGGGAGCTGATGACCAAGGATGCCACCATCCGCGAGATCCACCACCGGGTCAAGAACAACCTGCAGACGGTCGCCGCGCTGCTGCGGCTGCAGGCACGCAGGCTCTCCGCGCCGGAGGCCAAGGCGGCACTGGAGGAGGCGGTGCGCCGAGTGGGGTCGATCGCGATCGTCCACGAGACGCTCTCGCACACCCCGGAAGAGATCGTTGACTTCGACGACATCGCCGAACGCGTGGCCGCGATGGCGGGCGAGGTGTCAGCACCCGAGGTGAGGGTCACCCCGGTCGTTTCCGGGCGGTTCGGGTCGCTGCCCGCCGCCGTCGCCATGCCGCTCGCGCTGGTGCTGACGGAACTGCTGCAGAACGCGCTTCAGCACGGCCTGGCTCACTCGCCGGGTGCCGGGCCAGCAGGAACCCTGAGGGTGACCGTTGACCGGGCGGCCGCCGGGCTCACGGTGACGGTCGAGGACAGCGGGGTGGGACTGCCGGCCGGGTTCAGCCTGGACGCCGCGACCAGCCTGGGCCTGCATATCGTGCGCACGCTGGTGGTTTCCGAACTCGGCGGCCGGCTGGAGATCTCGCCACGCGCCGGTGGCGGCACGGCTGTGCTGGTTACCATCCCGTTGGAATCACCCGCCGCCCAGCAGGTGGGCGAACAGGCGCCGGGCGACTCTGGGTAGCTGTGCCCAGGGCCCGCCGCGAATGGCGGGAAGAGTTCCTATGCCCTGACGCGGATACGGCCAGCGCGGCGTTTGTACGCGCGCCGCTCGTCCTCGCTCATGCCCCCCCAGACGCCGGCGTCCTGGCCGCTCTCCACCGCCCATTGCAGACAGGGTTCCATCACCGGGCAGCGCCGACAGACCTGTTTGGCCTCGTCGATCTGGAGAAGGGCAGGCCCCGTGTTGCCGATCGGGAAGAACAGCTCCGGGTCCACCTCACGGCAGGCGGCGTGATGGCGCCAGTCCATGCGGGTCCACTCCTTTTGCCTGCCGGGCTGTTGGCCCGGACCTGCCCCGGCCTTCCTTGTGAATGATTTCACGAGCTAGGCCATATTCCAGGGCGTGTCTGGCCCTGGAGAACGCACAGCACCGCTTTGGGTCATAGAGCCTTCGCCCCCGCTTGGCTCCCAGCCGAACCCGGAGACCGGGCATGTACCCCGGCCGACCAGGCGACAGCGCGCGAGATACACGCTGCGTACTCGAACCAGATCAAGCCTCTCAATCTCGTGGATCAACCGCAAGAGTGTTGGGCAAAGGGTTGGACTGATTTCTGTGTCAGATAGGTCACATTCATGGTCGACTGCCCCGTTCTGTCGCCATCCCCGCTGCGGGGTTCGGGCCGTTGTGCCGGTGCTGCCCCGCTATCAGCGGATTCGCCTCAGACAATCACGCGCAAGGCGTCAGGAACCGAGCGGAAGGTGACGTGTTCACGCTCGCCGACGTACTCCCCGTCAACCTGGAAGGCGATCGGCCGGGTGGCGCGGAACGTGAGTTCGGGCTCGTCGTGCAGGCTGAGGACGTGCGTGGAGTTGGTGCTCCCAGCCCGCCCGCCCGGTCCGCCGGGCCAGCGCGGCCCGCCCGCTCCGCCCGGCCAGCCGGGCCCGACACCGAGAATCCGGCGCAGGGTGCCGAGCGTGGGCAGCGTGCCGAGGGTCCGGAAGGCGAACACGTCGAGGCCGGTGTCGAAGCCGGCGTCGGGGTTCGGGTTGACGGGCCGGCTGCCCAGGTAAGTCCAGGGTGCGGCGTTCGAGACGATCGCGAAGAACAGGCGATCGGCGGCGGGTCTCCCCTCCAGCTCCAGGGCCAGCGCGGGCTGGCGCCGATTGGTGACGCCATAGAAATGACGGATCGCGGTCCACACATAGAGCCCGGCGCTCGCCTCCTGCCCACCCGCGCGCAGTCCTTCGATCGCACGGACCACCTCGGCGTCGAACCCGAGGCCGGCGTTGACGGTGAAGTACCGGTCCTGGGCCAGGCCGAGCCCGATGGTCCGGCAGCCTCCCCCGATCAGCGCGGCGAGGATACGGCCGGTGGCGTCCACGGGATCGGATGGCATCCCGAGCGCGCGGGTGAAGACGTTCGCGCTCCCGCCGGGCACGGTCGCCAGGGCAGGGCGTGTCTGCGGGCCGCCGGTCGCGGGCGGCGAGGCACCGAGCAGCCCGTTGACCGCCTCGTTGACCGTGCCATCCCCGCCGAGGGTGAGCACCAGGTCGTAACCGTCACGTGCCGCCTCCCCGGCGAAATGGGCAGCGTGTCCCCGGTACCGTGTCTGCACGACCTTGAGATCGAGTTCGGACGCCAGCGCGCGGGCGATGACATCCCGGCGCACGGGCGTGGTAGACGTGGCATGAGGGTTGACAATGAGCAGCGCGCGCACGTGATCAGGGTAGTGAGGGCGAGGAGGTGGCCAGCATATGGGGCATAGTCCGGCCGTGCTCCGCGCCGCTGCCGCCATCCAGGCGGCCGAGTCGGCGGTGGTGCTGGCGGCAACGGTGCTCGCCGGGGTCGATACCGCCACCGGGCGGTCCTATCAGCTCAACAGCGGGATCGCGCTGACGGTGATCGGTGTGGCGGCCGCCGCCGCGCTGGCCGTGGTGGCTGCTGGCCTCTTCCGCGCCCGCCGCTGGAGCCGCACGCCGGCCCTGCTCACGCAGCTCTTCGTCGGCATTGTGGGGATCTACCTGCTGCAGGGCCAGCGGCTCGACTGGGGGGTGCTGTCGGTCGTGCTGGCCGTCGGCGGGCTGGCTGCCTTGCTCGCTCCGCCCAGCCTGCGCGCCCTGGCGGATCAGAAGCAGCCCGGGCAGGAGCGGGGCCAGTAGGCGGTCCCCGAGACAAGTGATTCCTGGGAGAATCAGGAGCAGATCAGGACTGTTCGGGCGGGGGCCCGAGACAGGCGCTGGCACGGGACGGGACTGAGACCGGGATGGACGCGAAGACTGACGGCGGACGAGCGGGCTCGCCGGCGCAGGAGCCCAGCACCGCCGACGACCTGCTCGGGCTGTTCCCGCCGGGTACGACGCAAGACGCTGACGGCACGGTGATGGTCGGCGGGTGCCGCCTGGATGAGCTGGCGGCCGCCTATGGCACGCCGGTCATGGCGGTCAACGAGGGCGCAGTGCGGCAGCGCGCGCGCGACTACCAGAGGGAGTTGGCTGCGCGGTGGCCTGACTCACAGGTTGTCTTTGCTTCGAAGGCGTTCCCGTGCACAGCTGTGCAGCGGCTCATGCTCTCCGAGGGGCTATGGCTCGATGTGGCAGGCGGCGGCGAGATCGTCACGGCGCTGGCCGCAGGCGCCGATCCGGCGGCGTTGGTCCTGCACGGCAACGCCAAGACCACCGAGGAGATCGAGCTCGCCGTAGGCGCCGGCGTCGGCACCGTTGTCGTTGACAACCTCGACGACATCGACCGGCTCGAAGCCGTGGTTCAACCCGGTCGCGTGCAGGGCTGTTTGGTGCGGGTCATTCCCGGGGTGCAAAGCTCCACCTACGCCGCGTACGCAACCGGGCATTCCGGCTCCAAGTTCGGGCTGCATCCCGCTGCGGCGACACAAGCCATCGCGCGGATCGAAGCCTCCGGCCGGCTGCGCATGGATGGCCTGCACACCCACGTCGGATCGCAGATCCTGGTAGCGGACGAGCTCGCGGCCGCGGTCGCCCCGCTGGCCGCCGTCGGCGAATACCCGGTTTATGACCTGGGCGGTGGCCTCGGCTGCCGGTACACCTACACCGACCACCCGCCGAGCCTGGCGGAATACCTGGACGCCCTGATCGGGGCGGCCCGCGAGCATCTGCCCTCCGGCGCCCGCATCCTCATTGAGCCGGGACGCAGCATGATTGCCCCGAGTGCGGTCACCATCTACCGGGTCATCACGGTCAAGCATGGCCCGAAGACGTTCGTCGCCGTCGACGGCGGGATGGGCGATAACCTCGAGGTCGCGCTCGTCGGCCAGCGCTTCGAGGCGAGCATCGCCAATCGGGTTGGTGGCGGGCAGACGGTGACCGTCGTCGGCCGCCACTGCGAGTCCGGTGACGTGATCAGCGAGGGCGTCCCGCTCCGCGAGCCGAGTGTCGGCGACCTGCTCGCCGTCCCCGTCACCGGGGCCTACTGCTACACGATGTCGAACAACTACAACGGCGCCCGCCGGATACCCGTCGTGTTCGCCCGCGGCGGCGACGCGAGGCTCGTCGTCCGCCGCGAGACCTGGGAGGACCTGCTGGCCCGGGACGTGTGACCCAGGACGTGTGACCCAGGACTGCCACCTTCTGGCGCGGTTGCCGCAGGAGATCCTGGACTGCCCCGGTGGCGGCGATCTGCGCGCTAGTCGTCGGCGGTCAGCCCGGCCCGGAGCTGGGTGAGCGTCCTGGCGAGCAGCCGGGAAACATGCATCTGGGAGATGCCGAGCTCACTGGCGATCTGTGACTGGGTCATGTTGCCGAAGAAGCGCAGCAGCAGGATCCGCTTCTCCCGCGACGGGAGCTGCTCCAGCAGGGGCTTGAGCGACTCCCGGTACTCCACGCCTTCCAGCGCGTCGTCGAGCATTCCCAGCGACTCGGCCACCGCCGGCGCGTCGTCGTCGCCTGAGTCGGGGGCGTCCAGCGAGACCGTGGAGTAGGCGTTGGCCGACTCCAGGCCCTCCAGCACCTCTTCCTCGGACATCTGCAGATGGGCGGCGATCTCCGCGACGGTCGGGGCCCGGCCTTCGCGCTGTGCGAGGTCGCCGATGGCCTTTGTCAGCGCCAGCTTCAGCTCCTGGAGCCGCCGCGGCACCCGTACCGCCCATCCCTTGTCACGGAAGTGACGCTTGATCTCGCCCACGATGGTCGGCGTGGCATAGGTGGAGAACTCCACGCCCCGTGCGAGGTCGAACCGGTCAATCGACTTGATCAGGCCGATCGTGGCGACCTGGGTCAGGTCGTCCAGCCACTCACCGCGGTTACGGAACCGGCGTGCGAGGTACTCCACCAGCGGAAGGTGCAGCTCGACCAGTTCGCCGCGGATGCGGAGCCGCTCCGCGTCGCCTTGTGGCAGCGTGGCGAGCTGCTCGAACAGCGCCCTGGCCCGGCCCCGGTCGGGGACCGCATGCTGGATCTTGGGCGTGGCAGCGAGCTCGGCCACCGGCGCGCCGAACTCCTCGGTGACCGTGATCTCGATGTCCTCGGTCACTTGCGCGCTGACGCTTCCGGTCAGCCGGGTCTCGGTTTCCCCGGTCACCCAGGCCTCGACGACTCTCGGATCTTCCTGAGCACGACCGTGACCCGGTCGCCCGGGCCGACCCACGCATCCGCGTTGCCCGCGAGCGCCGAGAGCACGGTCCACGCGAAGGTGTCGCGGGCAGGCGGGCGGGGGTGGCTGGCGAGAGTGGATACGGCGATGCTCATCCTGTCCTCACCCAGGGTGAAGTCGCATTCCAGGTCCGCCTGGGGCGCGGCCTGCGAGAGCAGCATCCCGCAGGCCTCGTCCACCGCGATGCGCAGGTCCTCGATCTCGTCCAGGGTGAAATCAAGGCGGGCCGCCAGACCCGCGGTGGCTGTCCGCAGGACCGACAGGTACGCCCCCTCGGCCGGCATGCGGATCGTCACACGGTCCTGGACGTCGCGGTGGCCCGTGGCCTCACTCTCGGCCAGCACAGCCGTGGGCGCGGTGGCAGTTCCCCGCGCGGTCGTCTCTCCGGTCACTGAGTCCTCCACAGGCGGCGGCCGCCCCCCTCGGGTGCCTGCCGCCGTCGGCTCCTGTGTGCAACCTACCGTCCGGAGCGAGTGGTGCCGACGCTCCGCCCCGCCCAAAAGCCGGCGATGCCTGCTGTGCCTGGGGAGATGACGTGTTTCTCCAGTGGCGCGAAACGCCGGAGGTGGCGTGGTCTCCCGGGCGAAATGCCGGAGACCGCGCGAAATCACGCGTGGTCTCCGGCTTCGGGGCGTCTTACGGCGTGGCGTCAGCCCTGCTTGGTCTCCCAGAAGATCTTGGAGATCTCTTCGATCTTGCCGAGCAGCTCGTCGGCCTTTCCGGCGTCCACGCTGCCCTTGGTCCCGGCAGCCCCGGCCAGCTTGGTCGCCTCGTTGAACAGCTGGTTCAGGTGGGGGTACTTCTCGAAGTGCGGCGGCTTGAAGTAGTCGGTCCACAGCACCCACAGGTGGTGCTTGACGAGCTCGGACCGCTCCTCCTTGATCTGGATGGCGCGGGTGCGGAACTCCGGGTCGGCGTTGTCGGCGTACTTCTGGCAGATCGCCTTGACGGACTCGGCCTCGATCCGGGCCTGCGCGGGGTCGTAGACGCCGCAGGGAAGGTCGCAGTGGGCGTACGCCGTGGCCTTCGGCTCGAGGAGACGTGCGAGCAGCCTCATCGATCTCCTTCTCTCATGTCGGATCATGGGTATCGGTGTCCGACACTACCCCGTCGGGTGCCGGGTAGTCCGGGAGGGATAACAGGACATGATGCGCTGGCCGATCTGGCGGATCGCGGTCGCCGAGCGCTCCATGCAGCCCGCCCTGGACCCGGGTGACTGGATCCTTGCCCGCCGAACGATCCGGCCGGGGCGCACGTTGCGCCTCCAGCCGGGCCAGATCGTGGTCGCCAGGCACCCGGGCCGCCCGGGCCTGCTGATCATCAAGCGTGTGGCCCGGCGCGAACCCGGTGGCTGGTGGCTGTCCTCCGACAACCCGGGCGCGGGCGCCGTGGACAGCCGGGCCTTCGGCCCGGTGCCGCCTGACCTGATCGAGGGCAGGGTCCTGCGGCGCTATCACCGTGGCCCTGCCGGTTCCTGAAGCGCACATGGATGGGGCCCCATCCCGGAGCGGGACGGGGCCCCATCCTGGCCTCAGGCCTGGATGAGCGGGTTCAGCCGCCCACGATCTCCTCTTCCGACCCGTGCGCCGCCTGCCGCTCGACGAGGTTCAGCATCTCTGCCCTGGGCACCTTGGTGGCCATGGCCCAGTAGTAGATGATCAGGCTGAAGACGGCGACGATCACTATGTCCCACCAGAACGGGATGTTGAAGGTGTTGGTTGGCGGCAGCGCCGGGGGCGTACTGGGAGGAGGGAACTGGCCCTGCCAGGAGATGACGCCCAGGCCGAGCAGCCACACCGGCAGCCAGACCGCCGACTTCCAGTCCAGCGGCGGCCGGTCCTTGTCGAACGCCATGAAGATGCCCATCAGCACGTACCCGATTATCAGCACGATGCCGAGCTTCCAGACCACGATGAAGCCCGACCAGTAGATGAGCAGGTCGGCGATGACGAACGCGAGCGGGGCGAGCACCGCGGCCGCCGGCAGCCGGTACGGCCGCGCCGCGTCCGGCACCTGCCCGCGGAAGGCACCTAGGGACAGCGGCGCGCCCGCGTACATCAGCACGCTGGCGCCGGTGATGATGCCTACCAGCGAGCGCCAGCTCGGGAACGGCAGCAGGAAGATCAGCCCGAACAGGAACGCGAAGATCAGCCCGACCCACGGGACGCCGTTGGCGTTGGTCCTGTCGAAGATCTGCGGGACGTACCGGTTCCTGGCCAGGCCGTAGCTGACCCGCGAGGTCCCGGTCGTGTAGATGAGGCCGGTGCCGGACGGGGAGATGAACGCGTCGACCCGCAGGATGTGCGCGAGCCAGCCGAGCCCGGCCAGGGCCGCGACGCCAGCAAACGGCCCCTCGATGATGAGGGGGTTGCTGAGGTGCAGCAGCCCCTTGCCCACCAGGCTCGGGGGCAGCGCGCCGATGAACACGACCTGCAGCATGGTGTAGATCACGGTGCCGAGCAGGACGGCGATGATGATCGCCCGCGGCAGGTTGCGCCCCGGGTTCTTGATCTCGCCGGCCAGCTGGTCGGCCTGCTCGAAGCCGGAATAGGCGAAGATGATCCCGGCCACCGGGAGCGCCGCGAATAGGCCTCTGATCCCGCCCGGCATGAAGCCCGCCCCCCCGGCGGTGAAGTTGCCGGGGTGGAACTGGAACAGCAGCACGATGATGGTGAAGACCGGGACCGCGACCTTCCACCAGGTGATGGCGTTGTTGACCCTGGCGAATATGCGCATGGCCAGGAAGTTGACCGCGGTGAACACCGCCATCAGCAGGACGCACACCCACAAGCCGACCCCGGTGATCTTGCCCGTACTCGCATCGAAGAGGCTCGGCCAGTAGTAAGCGGCGTACTGGACAAACGCGTAGCACTCGATCGGCGCGATCGTGACCGCCTGCACATACGAGAAGAAGCCGAACCCGATGCCCGCGACGCTGCCGAACGCGAAGTGCGGGAACCTGGCCGTCCCGCCGGAGACCGGGTACATCGCGCCGAGTTCGGCATGGCAGAGGGCCAGCAGGATGACCACGATGCCGGCGATGACCCAGTCCAGGACGGCGGCACCGCCTATCAGCAGCGCGGCGGTCAGCGGGGCGAACAGCCAGCCCGAGCCGATGATCGACGTCTCGGATGCCCAGGTGGCGCCGATCAGCCCCAACTCCCGTTTGAGGCCGACGTCTGCCGGTCTGGTCTCAGTGGCCACAGACTCACTTGCCATGTTCGAACCTTCTTCCGGGTTCGCATACGAGGGCTATACGCCCTAAGAGTTGCGCCTCATGGTAATGATCGTCATGGAACATGAGAAGCAGGCACCCGGCTTCATTTCGGTAACACGGACCACTGCCCGTACCCCAGGCCAGCGCGTTATCTGAGGTCACCAGGGGCGGTTGCGCGGGCCCGCGCAGGGTTGCCGGCAGGGGCAGGACCCGCCGACGCTCAGCCGGCCGCGGTGGAGGCCGGGCGCTGGCCGCCGCCGCGACGGCCCGAGGCGCGGAACGCATGGACGTTCGCGCCGCTCGCGCAGACCTCCGAGCAGTACCGCTTGCCGTGAACCGGCCCGTTGTCGATGAACACGCGCCCGCATCCGCTGCCCGCGCACGTCCCCAGGCAGCCGGCGCCCCCTTCGGTGACCAGCCCGGCCAGGCCAGCGGCGGCACCCGCCGCGTGCCTGTCCGCGACCGAGCCGAAGATGGGGCCGGTCGGCCACCAGGGTGCGGTACGCCTCCACCGAGGCGAGACCATCGCGGTCGTCGCCACCGGGTGCCGCGCTGTTGACCAGGCGCACCGCAAGGTCGGCATAAGTGACGGGGTCCACCCGGGTCCTCCGGGGCGGGAGGGAAGGGGGTGATGGGTGTGCCGGACGGCGCTTCGCCGTTGAGTACGGCACGGGCGCTGTCGGCCGGCCTCCCGTTTCGGTGGGTAACCAGGCTAGGGTGCGGGCATGTTCGCTGTCACCGCGACCCGTTTCGATACCGATGACCCGCTGGCCGCCCTGGAACTCGGCGAGCGCCCGGACCCGTCCCCGCCCGATGGCTGGGAGATCGTCACCGTCAGGGCCACCTCGCTGAACCACCATGACGTCTGGACGCTGCGCGGGGTCGGGATCTCCGAAGACCGCTTGCCGATCATCCTGGGATGCGATGCCGCCGGGATCGACGGGACCGGCCGCGAGGTGGTCCTGCACGCGGTCATCGGGGATCCTTCCGTTGCCGGCGGTGATGAGACTCTCGACCCGAAAAGGTCGCTGCTGTCCGAGCGCTACGACGGGACGTTCGCCGAGCGGGTCATGGTGCCCAGGCGCAACCTGGTACCCAAGCCGGCCACTCTGTCCTTCGAGGAGGCAGCCTGCCTGCCCACCGCTTACCTGACCGCCTATCGCATGCTGTTCGAGAGGTCGGGGATTGAGCCGGGGTCCACCATCCTCGTCCAGGGTGCCGGCGGCGGCGTGGCCACCGCGCTGATCCTCCTGGGCCGGGCGGCTGGCTACCGGGTATGGGCGACGAGCCGCATCGAGGCCAAGCGGGAGCACGCGCTGGAACTGGGCGCCGACCAGGTGTTCGCGGCGGGCGACCGGCTCCCCGAGCGGGTCGACGCGGTGATGGAGACCGTCGGCCAGGCCACGTGGGCACATTCGTTGCGCGCCCTGCGGCCGGGCGGCCGGATCGTGGTCTGCGGCGCGACCAGCGGAGCGGTGCCGCCTGCCGAGCTGAACCGGGTGTTCTTCCTCCAGTTGTCCGTGGTCGGCTCCACCATGGGCAGCCGCGACCAGCTGGGCCGGCTGATGCGGTTCTGCGAGCAGACCGGAGTCCGGCCGCGTATCGACCAGACGCTCCCGCTGACGCAGGCCGCGGACGGGTTCGCCGCGATGATCGCCGGGGACCTGTTCGGGAAGGTCGTTTTTACCGTCTAAGGGTCTCATCCGCTGAGGCAGCGGGCTCGCTCAAGCCGTTTCGGTGCTGCCCGCATCCGGCGCCCGGCCGGTCTCGGGTGCCGGTCCGGTCTCGGGTGCCGGTCCGGTTTCTGGCGGCGGGCCGGTCTCTGGTGGCGGTCCGGCTTGTGATCCTGGTCCGGTTTGTGGCCCCGGCCCCGTGCCAGCGAACACCTCGGTCTTGATCCGGTCGAGCGTCTCGTCAAGGATGTCCCGCAGGTCGCCGAGCGTGTCCTCGCTCACGGCCTGGGCGTGCCAGGCAGCCGCCCGCAGGTCCCGGGTGAACTGCCGGGCCAGCCGCTCCAGGTCGCGGAACGTGCGGTAGCCGGGCTGGCCGTGCGGTCCGCCTGCTCCCGGCCAGCCACCCCAGCCCGGGCCGCCTGTCCCCCCGATCCAGTCGCCCCAGCCGCCACGGCTACGGCCACCATGTGGCCGGCCTGCCTCGTCCGCGGCCTGTCCCCAGGTGTCCCCGCCCCGCCAGGCGCTCCCGCGTCCCCAGGTGTCATCCGCCTGCTCCTGCCTGCCCTCTGCCTGCCCCGCGCCGGCCTTGGCCCGTCCCGCTTCCTCCTGCGCGGTCTGGGCTGCGTCCTGGTCCTGCCAGGCGTCCCCGCCAGCCCGTGTGCGGGTCGTGCCCTGCATGTCCCGGGCGGCCGATGCGAGTTCCTCGCGCAGGTTCCGGACGGTTTCCCGGACGTCCTCCGAGACCTCGCGGGCGATGTCCCGGACCGAAGCCGTGAGCTCTTCCTCGAGTTCGGCCAGGTCGTCCATGCGGGCGCGGAGCTCCGCACGGCCCCGGTCGGTGATCCGGTACACCTTCTTGCCGTCGGTCTCATCGTGTGTGACGAGGCCTTCTTCCTCCAGCCGGGCCAGACGGGGGTAGATCGTGCCGGGTGACGGCGCGTACACCCCCAGGAAGCGGTCCTGCAGCAGGCGGATGACCTCATAGCCGTGCCGGGGTGCCTCGTCGAGCAGCTTGAGCAGGTAGAGGCGGAGCCTTCCGTGGCGGAACACCGGGCTCATGAGGCATCTCCGTGCGGCTCGGGGCGAGCTTCGCCCTGCGCGGCCGCCCGGTGGTTGCGCTCGAGCAGTGTGACCTGGCCAGACACGGTGGTGACCTGCAGCCGCCCGGCGCCGGAGCCCAGGGTTCCGGTGAGGGTACTCGAGCCGGGGCTGCGGGAGGCGCTCAGGCCGCCGAACTCGCTTTGCACCCGGCCGGTGGTGGAGCGCAGCTCCACCCGTGTGCTGGCCTCGGTCGGCAGCCGGATCGCGACCGCACCCGAGACGGTGGCCACCCGCAGCGCGCCGCCGTCATCCAGGTCGATGTCCGCGGTCACCCGGCCACTGACGGTCTTGGCCTCCAGCTTCTCGACGGTGCCGTCGGCCAGCGTCAGGTCGCCGGAGACCGAATTGAAGCCGACCCGTCCGTCCAGGCCCTGCGCCTCGACATCGCCGGACACGGTGCGCGCGTCCACGGGACCTGTCACCCCGTCGAGCGTGATCTTGCCCGAGACGCTCTTGACCGAGGTGGCCGCGCTGATCCCCGAAACGACGGCGCTGGCGCTGACCACTCCGAGCTGGGTAGGGCACTCCCGGGGCACCATGATCGTGATAGCCGCCGAGTGTGGCTGGGGCCGCAGCCAGCCGAGCAGTCCGTCCCAGGTGAGATCGGGATAGGTGACCGTGAGGATGCCGGCCTCGTGCTTGACGAGCAGTGGCTGCCCGGTCAGGCCGGACACGTCGAGCCGGGGGTGGTCGCCGCTGGACAGGACCGCGACCGAACCTGAGATGATCCGGACCCGGAGTGCAGCCACGCCGTCGAAGTCGTGGGTGCCCGGCGCATCGACCATCCAGTGTGACATCGCCCGCGTCCTTCCTGCCGGCGGCCCTCGCCGGCGGCCCTGCCCGATATCAGTAACAAGATATATCGCGTCGGTCGAAAGTCAAGATGCATCGTGACCGATCGCCCGGCGATGCCGCCGGTACCAGGGCAACTGCCCGGGAAGGGCAACTGCCCGGGAAGGGCAACTACCCCCGTGTTCCGCGGAAGACAGCTGAACTGGTGGCGGCTCTGGCGACAGGGCGAAAGGGTGGATCCCAGCGGGCGCGGCAGGCGGGCGCGTCCTAATCCTCGTCGTCGAGCCTGGCCAGCCAGCTGGCCAGCCGGTCCACCGCCGCCTCGAACTCGGGGGCGAGGTCAACGAACTCACGCAGCCGCTCCGCCAGCCAGCCCAGGCTGACCTCGTCGCCCGCACGCCGCTGCGCGAGCTCATCGATGCCCTGGTCGGTCGAGTACATCGAGACCAAGCCTCCCAGATCTCCAGCCTGCCGCGCGCGCGCCTAGCCCAGCGCGGTCTCGACCACGCCGCGGTGCTCGGCCGAATGCTTGACGGCGGAGCCGGCGGCCGGGGCTGAGCTGGGCGGGAGCGTGATCGGCCGTACTTGCCTCGGGCCGGTGATGCCGGGCATCTTCAGCGCCATGGTCGGCCAGGCGCCCATGTTGGCGGGCTCCTCCTGGACCCAGGCGATGTCGGTGGCGGCCGGATAGCGCGCCAGCTCGCCAGCCATCTCGTCGGCCGGGACCGGGTAGAGCCGCTCGACCCGGACGATCGCGGTGTCGGCCCGCTCCTCCTCGGAGCGCTTCTCGGCCAGGTCGTAGTAGACCTTCCCGGAGCACATCAGCACGCGCCTGACGGCTCCCGGATCGAGGCCCGAGCTGTCCCCGATCACCGGCAGGAAGGAACCGCGGATGAAGTCGGTCACCGGCGAGGTCGCCAGCTTCAGCCGGAGCATCGACTTGGGCGTGAAGATGACCAGCGGCTTGCGCCGCCCCGACAGCGCCTGCCAGCGGAGCAGATGGAAATAGTTGGCGGGCGTGCTCGGCATCGCGACCGTCATGTTGTCCTGGGCGCACAGCGACAGGAACCGCTCGACCCGGGCGGAGGAATGGTCCGGGCCCTGCCCCTCGTACCCGTGCGGGAGCAGCAGCACGACACTGGAACGCTGCCCCCACTTCTGCTCACCCGAGCTGATGAATTCGTCCATGATGGTCTGCGCGCCGTTGACGAAGTCACCGAACTGGGCTTCCCAGCACACCAGGGCGTCCGGGCGGGCGACCGAGTAGCCGTACTCGAAGCCGACCGCCGCGAACTCCGACAGCAGCGAGTCGTAGACGTGGAACCTCGCGCGGGCCGAGTTGAACTGCCGCAGCGGCGTGTACTCCGCGCCGGTGTTGCGGTCCACCAGGACCGCGTGGCGCTGGCCGAACGTCCCGCGCCGGGTGTCCTGGCCGACCAGCCGCACCCCGTGACCGTCCATGAGCACTGAGCCGAACGCGAGCAGCTCGCCGGTCGCCCAGTCGATCGCGTCCTCGGAGACCTGGGTGGCGCGCCGCTGCAGGACCGGCCGCAGCCGCGGGTGGACAGTGAACCCCTCCGGCAGGTTCAGCTGCGATTCGATGATCTGCTTGACGGCGTTCTCGGTGATCGCGGTGGACGTGCCGCCATGGTCGATCGGCTCCGGCGCCGCGGGCTCCGGCCTGATCACCGCGCCAGGCGCGGTCGGCCGCCGCGTCGCCTCCCTGGTCTCGGTGAACGCCCGTTCCAGCTGCTGCTGGTAGTCGCGCAGCGCGTGCTCCGCCTCTTCCATCGTGATGTCACCGCGGCCGATCAGCGCCTCGGTGTAGAGCTTGCGGGTGGAGCGCTTGGCATCGATGAGGTCATACATCAGCGGCTGGGTGAACGAGGGGTTGTCCGCCTCGTTGTGCCCCCGCCTGCGGTAGCAGATCAGGTCGATGACCACGTCCTTGCCAAACGCCTGGCGGTACTCGAACGCCAGCCGCCCGACCCGGACCACCGCCTCGGGGTCATCGCCGTTGACGTGGAAGATCGGCGCCTGGATCATCCGGGCCACGTCGGTGGAGTACACGCTGGAGCGCGAGTACTGCGGCGCGGTGGTGAAGCCGACCTGGTTGTTCACCACGATGTGCACCGTGCCGCCGGTGCGGTAGCCGCGCAGCTGGGACAGGTTCAGCGTCTCGGCCACCACACCCTGGCCCGCGAACGCGGCATCGCCGTGGATCAGCACGGGCAGCACGGTGAACCCCGGCTCGCCGATGTCGAGGACGTCCTGCTTGGCGCGGACGACGCCCTCCAGCACCGGGTCGACCGCCTCCAGGTGGCTCGGGTTGGCGACCAGTGAGGTGGGGATCTGTGACCCGTCGCTGGCGGTGAACACGCCAACCGCCCCGAGGTGGTACTTCACGTCGCCGGACCCGTGCGCGGTGCGCGGATCGAGGTTGCCCTCGAACTCGCCGAAGATCTGTGCGTACGACTTGCCCACGATGTTGGCGAGCACGTTCAGCCTGCCCCGGTGGGCCATCCCGATGACGGCCTCGTGCAGCGGCGCGCGCGCCGCCTCGGTGAGCACCGCGTCGATCAGCGGGATCAGCGACTCCGCCCCCTCGAGCGAGAACCGGCGCTGCCCGACGTACTTGGTCTGGAGGAACATCTCGAACGCCTCGGCCACGTTGAGCCGGGACAGGATCTGCATCTGGTCGGCGTGATCGGCCCTGCCGTGCGGCCGCTCCACCCGCGCCTGCAGCCAGGCGCGTTCCTCGGGCTCCTGCATGTGCATGTACTCGACCCCGACCGTGCGGCAGTAGGAGTCACGCAGCACGCCCAGGATTTCCCGCAGCTTCATCAGCGGCTTGCCGCCGAAGCCGCCGGTGGGGAACTCCCGCTCCAGGTCCCACAGGGTCAGGCCGTGCTGGTTGATGTCCAGGTCGGGGTGCTTGCGCTGCTTGTAGTTCAGCGGGTCGGTGTCGGCCAGCAGGTGGCCGCGCACCCGGTAGGCGTGGATCAGCTCGTTGACCCGGGCTGGCTTGGTGATGTCGTCCTCGTGCCCGGCCGGGATGTCGCGCACCCAGCGGACCGGCTCGTACGGGATCTGGAGCGCCGCGAAGACGGCGTCGTAGAAGCCATCCTCGCCGAGCAGCAGGCGGTGGATGTGGCGCAGGAAGTCCCCCGACTGGGCACCCTGGATGATCCGGTGGTCGTAGGTCGAGGTGAGCGTGACCGTCTTGCTGACCGCCAGCCGGGCCAGGGTCTCATCGGACGCGCCCTGGTAGGCGGCCGGGTACTCCATGGCACCCACGCCGACGATGCATCCCTGCCCGGCCATCAGCCGGGGCACCGAGTGCTCGGTGCCGATGGTGCCCGGGTTCGTCAGGGTGAGGGTCGTGCCCGCGTAATCCTCGACGGTGAGCTTGCCCGTCCTGGCGCGCCGGACGATGTCCTCATACGCCATCCAGAAGTGGCGGAAATCCAGGGCCTCGGCAGCCTTGATGCTGGGCACGAGCAGCTGCCGGGAGCCGTCACGGCCGGCCACGTCGATCGCCAGGCCGAGGTTGACATGCTCGGGCCGCAGCACGGCTGGCTTGCCGTCCACCTCGGTGTAGGCGTAGTTCATCTCCGCGGCCATGGCCAGGGCACGGACGATGGCATACCCGATGAGGTGGGTGAACGAGACCTTGCCTCCCCGGCCGCGGCCGAGATGGTTGTTGATGACGATGCGGTTGTCGATGAGCAGCTTGGCCGGGATGGAGCGCACGCTGGTGGCGGTGGGCACGGTGAGGCTGGCCGCCATGTTCGTCGCCGTCCGGGCGGACGCTCCCCGCAGCCGGAGGACTTCCGCTTCCGGCCCGGGCCCCTCCTGGACGTGCGTCTCCTGGACAGGTGTCCGCTGAGCGGGTGTTTCCGGCGCGGGCGCTCCCGGCGCGGGGGAGGTCACCGCAGCCGGCGTGGCCCCGCCCGGGCCGGGGGCCGGCGCCGGGGAGACCGGGGCCGGGCCGGCCGGCGGCGTGGGCGGGGCGGGAGCCGGGCCTGGCGCGGGGGCCGTGGCCGCGGGCCCGCCCGGCGCAGCAGCCGGGGGGGTGCGCGTGGTGGTGCCGTCCTGCTCGCTGGCCTGCGCCGGGTGCGGCTGGCTGCCCGGTGCGGCGGGCGTGGTGCCGGCCGGTATCCCCGCCGGGGGCTGGTAGTCGGCGAAGAAGTTCCACCACGCCATGTCCACTGAGCCCGGATCGGCCAGGTAGCGCTGGTAGAGCTCATCCACGAGCCATTCGTTAGGCCCGAAGTCTGTGCTGGATGGCACCGGCGGTTTCTTCGTGCCAGCACCGCTGCTGGCTGGCTCAGTAGGTTCCGCGGACGCCCGCGGCGGCTCCGGAGGCACGGCGGACATCGCCCTCTTCCGACGGTTGAATACCTGTGATTTGCCCGACCACCTAGGCTACCTGGGCGGGAAACCGGGTGATCCGCGGCACAGGGCTCATGCCCTCACGGTAAAGCGGTCCCTGTCATGCGGTGACAGCCAGTTCACGTAGGGACCCTTCGGGACGATCCGGGTCGGGTTGATCCAGTCCTGCGTCTGGTAATAGTGCCGTTTGATCTGCACGAAGTCGGTGGTCTCCCCGAATCCCGGGTGCTGGTAGAGGTCCCGGGCGTACCCCCACAGGTTCGGGTAGTCGACCAGGCGGTGCAGGTTGCACTTGAAGTGGGTGTGATACACCGCGTCGAACCGGACCAGGGTCGGGAAAAGGCGCACGTCAGCCTCGGTCAGCTGCCCGCCGACCAGATACCTGCGGTGGGACAGCCGCTCCTCCAGGGCGGCCAGGGTGGCGAAGAGGGTGTCGAAGGCGTCCTCGTAGGCGGCCTGGGTGGTCGCCAGGCCCGCCTTGTACACGCCGTTGTTCACCGCGTGAAAGATCAGCGTGCCCAACGCGTCGATGTCGGGCCGCAGTTCCTCCGGGTAGAGGTCAGGCGCTCCGGGCCGGTGGTAGGCACGGAACTCCGTTTCGAGTGTGACCGTGATCTGCGGCACGTCGTTGGTCACGATCCGGTGGGTCCGGGTGTCCCATATGCACGGGATCGTGAAGCGGCCGGAATAACCCGGATCGGTGGCCAGGTACAGATCCGAGACGTACCGGGCGCCGGTTACCAGGTCAACCCCGCTGGTGCTGGCCGGAAACCGCCATCCCCGCTCATCCCTGATCGGGTCGGTCAGGGTGAGGCCGATGGCCTGCTCCAGGCCGAGCAGCCTGCGCACGATGAGCGCCCGGTGGGACCACGGGCAGGCCAGCGAGGCGTAAAGCTGGTAACGGCCGGCCTCGGCCAGGTACCCCGTCGAGCCGTCGCGGGTGATCAGCCCGGTGAAGCTGGTCGACCGGGAGGTCTGGGCGTCGGGCACGAGCTCCGCACCCGGATGGGCAGACGCCATCAGTCACCCCCTCGCAGGCCGGAGAAACGACGACGCGTGGACGCTCACACGATGATGCCCGATCATGCGCGGCTGCGCGGCCTAGCGGAAAATGTCGTTGGTCATGGTTTATCCGGGCGGTGGTGCCGCTGGCCGGTCTGGATGTGACCGGCCCGCGTGGCCGCCGAGCGTCTATCGTCAAGAGGGGCGCTCTCCATGAGCACCACCGCCCCAGCCACAGGAGAACGCGTGAACGCGATTGCCAGCGACGTGGCCAGCCTGTCGGGGCTGCTCGCCTACGTGGTGGTGGCTGCCCTGGTTTTCGGCGAGACCGCGCTGTTCCTGGGATTCGTCCTGCCGGGAGAGGCGGCTGTGGTGCTGGGCGGCGTGCTGGCCAGCCGCGGGCGCGTTTCCCTGCCGTTGCTGATCCTGGTCGTGGTGGCCGCGGCGATCATCGGCCCGCTGGTCGGCTACGAGGTGGGCCGCCGGATGGGCGGGCGGGTGGTCGGCTCCCGCTTTCTGCGCCGGATGTCGGGCACCCTGGAGAAGGCCACCTCGGCGCTGAACTCGCGTGGCGCCGCCGCTGTGCTTGTCGGCAGGTTCACCGCGGTGCTCCGGGCCCTGGTGCCCGCGCTGGCGGGCACGGCCCGGATGCCGTACCGCACCTTCGTCGTGTACAACGCGATCGGCGGGCTGGTCTGGGGGGTCGGCTACTGCCTGCTCGGCTACCTTGCCGGGTCTGCCTACCTGGCGGTCGAGCGGCAGGTGGGAACCGGGTTCGCGATCGCGATCGCGGGGCTGGTGGTCGCGGCGCTGGTGGTATGGGCCGTGCGCCGTCACCGCCGGGCGCCGGCGTTGGCTGAGAACACCGACCGCGGCCCCGGCTCGTGAGCCCGGGAGCGCGCCTCCGGAGGTGAGACATGGGCTGCGGGCGATGAATCATCACCCGCAGTGCCGTTTCCTCCCCACGCCCCACGGTCGGTACCCGCTGACGCAGCGGCCCCCATGTTTACATGGGTGACCGGAGGTGGCGGGCATTGCGCGAGTTCGGTGAACTCGAGAAGGCGATCATGGAAGTCGTGTGGGCCGGCGACGGCCCTTACGTCGTGCGCGAGGTACGGGAAAGGCTGCGGTACGGCCGGCCCGTGGCGTACACGACGGTCATGACCGTCATGAACATCCTCTACCACAAGGGCGTACTCGACCGCGACAAGCCCGGCCGCGCCTGGCGTTACTGGCCGGTGGAGGCGCGCGAAGATCATGACGCCCGGCTGATGGCCGAGGTTCTGCGCTCTGGCGGCGACGAGGACGTGACGATGCGGCGGTTCCTTGAGCGCGTCAACGACGACGAGATGGAGAGCTTGCGCAGTGCCCTGGGCGACGCCAGGTCGCGGCGGCTGGCCCTGCGCTAGCCCGGACCAGGACACGACTCCGCGCCTGACCGGATCTCCATGGGTACAGGACCCGGCGCCGCTAGCATCGTCCGGCGTGAGACACACCGCGTTTCCTTCCCGCACGCGCACATCCCGGCTACGCCAGGCCAGCACATCGGGCGATCGGTGAGCGAGAACGCGGGTCCCGCTCACGGGGGTGTCAGCCTTTCCGTTTCGCCGTGGGCGCTGCGCGGGGCCATCCCCGCTCTCGGCCACACACCCGCACTGCGGGGGTATCCAGGCGGGATCGATGCGGCGGGTCCCGGCTGGCCGGGCCCGGCCGGGGACGGCCAGCCTGAGCATGGTCCCGGGCCCGCCCGGGGGACGCGGAGCCGGGCGGATGACGGTTCGGGGATAAGGGGGACGCGGCGCCGGGCGGATGACGGTTCGGGGATAGGGGAGGCGATGACCGGGGCCGGCGGCGGGTCGGTGTGGCAGCAGGCGCTGGGCGCGTGGCGTGAGGCAGGACTCGAGTGGCAGCGGCCCGCTGGCTGGGAGCCCGCCGACGCAGACCTGCAGCGCACCGAGCCGATCCCGGTCGTTTCGGCGACGGCGACGGCGGCGGACGTCGGCCTGGCTCCCTCCCCCGCCGGGCAGCCGGCCGGTCCTTCCCCCGGCAGCGGCGGGCCGGGGGCCGGCGTTGGCGAGCGGGCGGCTGGCCGTGACGGAGGCCAGCACCCCGGGCCCCATCCCCAGCCGGGTTGGCAGCATCCGCGGCGCAGCACGCGCGGCATGCTGGTGGGCGCCGGCGTCTGCGTGGCGTTGCTCGCCGTGGCGGTGGCCGGCATCGTCATCACCGGCCCGCTGAACGCCGGCCCGAACCGCGGGCTGCCCGGGCTGGTGGTGGCCTACCGGCCGGCCCGCCTCGCCGACGGGCAGTTTGCCGGGCTGGGCGGGTCACCGGGGAAACAGGTGCCGCCTTCCCTCACCGGGGTCGCCGCCGCGGGCTCTACGGTGGTGGCGGTCGGCTCGCGGGCCACACTTCCCTCCGCACGCCCCCTGGTCCTGATGTCGCCCGACGGCGGGCGCACGTGGCAGCCGGCCCTGCTGCGCGCCCAGGCCGGCGGGGCCGCGGCCGGGCCGGGAGCCGTGCCGCTGATGGTGGCGGGCGGGCTCGGGCGGTGGCTGGCAGTGGGACCGGACGCGACCTGGCTGTCGCCGGACGGCCGTTCCTGGCGGCTGGGACCGGGCATCTCACCGCTCGCCGCCGGCGATCGCGTGCAGGCGCTGGCGCGGACGAGCGGCGGTTTTGTCGCCGTGGGCGAGAATGTGCGCCTGCTGGGGGCCCATGTCGCCCGCACGCCGGTGCTGTGGATGTCCACCAACGGGCTGACCTGGCAGCGCCGGGGCGCAAGCCAGCTTGGCCTGCCGGCGGGCAAGGGCCAGGTCCTCGCCCTGCGCTGGGTGGCCGCCCGCGGCGGCGTGCTGATGATCGCCGGGGAGGTCGCCCGCACGGTGGTCGAGCACCGCGGGGAGCGAAAGCTGAGAGTTCTCAAGGAATTCCCGGCGGTATGGCGCAGCCATGACGATGCCGCCCACTGGCTCCGGGCTGACCCGCCGACCAGCCGCGGCGCCACCACCAGGCTCGCGGGGCTGGCGGCGACCAGCTCCGGGATCGTCGCCATCCGGCCCGGCCGCAGCGCCAGCGGGGTCAGGGACGCGGTGGCCTACATCTGGGTCCGCGGGCCCAGCTGGCGCTTCGCCGGCAAGCTGCGGGCCCGCCGGGGGGCCGCGCTGAACGTGACCTCCGTGGCGGGCAGCGACCACGGAGCGGTGGCGGCCGGCTCGGCCGGCCGGTACCAGGTCGCGTTCGTCAGTGTGCACGGGCGGTCCTGGCACCAGACGGCTGATCTCGGCAGGTCCTCGTCCGCGGCCGTGACCGGGGTGACCGTCGGACCCGGCGGGAAGGTGGTGGCGGCCGGCGCGAGAGCCCCGCGCCCGTTCCTGCTGCTGGCAGGGGGACACCGCCTGCCAGTGGGACAGGCGGCGCTGGCAGGGGCGGCGACCTCGGGCCTGAGCGTCAACGGTCTCAGCGTCGGCCCGGGCGGGCAGGTCGCGGTCGGTCATGCCGATGGGGTGCCAGCGGTATGGTCACGCCCGGCCGGTGGCCGGTGGGCGCGGATGGCAGCCACGACGCCGCCGTCCTGGCATGGAACGGGTCCCGGGCTCACCAGCGTCGTCCGTGGCGCCGCGGGCTGGCTCGCGGTCGGCAGCGAGGGCGGCCAGGCGGGGACCGCTGCCCAGGTGGGCGCGACCGGCACGCTCGACTCCGCCACCGCTCCCGGTGGCCAGCAGCCGATCCTCCTGACCTCACCGGACGCGCGGATCTGGCACCCGGCCGCCGGGGCCGGGTCCCTGGCGGGGCCCCGCCTCGCCCTGACCGGCGCGGCGGCGGGGCCTTCGGGCTATGTGGTGGCTGGTGTGCGGGACATTCACGGCCAGCCGGGCGCCGCGCTGTGGTGGTCGGCCGACCTCACCACCTGGACGCCGCAAGGGTGGTGGACGGGCTCTGCGCCGGATGGTGCACCGTCCGCGCTGCTGGCCGTCACGGCTGGCAGGACCGGTTTCGCTGCGGTGGGCGCCATCGGCGCGCACCCGGCCGTCTGGCTCTCCAGGGACGGCCGGTCATGGCTGTCACAGCCGCTGGCCCTGCCGGCCGGTGCCAGCAGTGCCGTGCTCCAGCGGGTGGCCATCCAGGGAAGCCGCATCGCTGCCCTCGGCACGCGGGCGGGGCCCTCAGGGCCGGCACCCTTTGGCGCCGTCTCGGACGATGGTGGCAGTACCTGGCGGGAGACAGCTGTCCCGGTGCCCGCCAGCCCGGCCGGGGTGACCCGCCCGGCCAGTGGGCCGGCGCGCCCGGCCGGGGTGACCCGCCCGGCGAGTGTGACCGCCCTCGTCGCGGCGGGCGGGGGTTTCCTCGCCACCGGAACGTGGGGTGCTTCCGGGGCCCAGGACGTCGTCGTGTGGTGGTCGCGTGACGGCCGTGCCTGGCACGCGGTCCGGCCTACGGGCTCATGGCTCAGCGGGCCGGGTACCCGGCAGATCACGGGCCTGAGCGTGTCGGGAAAGCTGCTGACCGGGGTCGGCTACGCGGTTACCGGGACCGGGCAGCATCCCGTTCTGTGGCAGGCCCGGGTCCGCTGACCGGCCGGGAAGCGTCGGCCCCGCCGAACACGTCGTCGCGCCTGTGCTCCAGGCACGGCAGCAGTGCCCTGACCCGGGCGGTCATGGTGCTGTCGAGTTCGGCCACGGTCACCTGCGGCCACGGCCCCAGGTCGGCCCGGACGGTCCCCATGGGATCGACCAGCATGCTGCGGCCGACGCCAGTAGGTGCGCGGGTCGGAGGGGAGGCGGGGTCGGGGACCTGCCCGGCCGCCGCGACCCAGACCGTGTTCTCGATCGCGCGGGCCCGCACCAGGGTGACCCAGTGCTCCTCCTTGAACAGCCCGGCCGCCCAGGCACTAGGCACCACGATCAGTTCGGCGCCGCGTGCCACCAGGGCCCGGGCCAGTTCGGGAAAGCGGATGTCGTAGCAGGTCGCGAAGCCGGTCCGGATACCGGCCAGGTCCACCACGACCGGCTCCGAGCCGGGGGCGACCAGTGCTGACTCACGCTCGCCGAGCGAGTCGAACAAGTGGATCTTGCGGTAGGCAGCTATCCGCTCACCCGAGCCGCTGTAGGCGACGGCCGTGTTGTAGACCCGGCCTTCTGGCGCCGGCTCAAATACCCCCGCCACCAGCGCCAGCCCGGCGTCGCGGGCAACCGCGGCCAGCCCGGTGCCGAATTCGCCATCGAGCGGTTCGGCCAGCCCGCGCAGGTCGCTGCCGAACCTCGCCTGGGTCGCTTCCGGGAAGACCGCCAGGTCAGCCCCCTGGCGGGCGGCCGCTGCCGCCGCCTCTGCGACCCGCCCGAGATTAACGGCGGGCTCCGGACTGACGGGCAACTGGCACAGTGCGACGCGCATGCCCGCAGCGTAAGCGATACCGCCGGGGGCCGGCCGCAACGGCCGGGGCCTCTTAGCACGCATTGCGCCCAAGTAAACCGGGGCAAATCGGACGTGATCATGGGCGCAAGCCGTGCCATGTCGGCTGGCACGTGGCTGGCGCCCGGCGTCGGCCGGGCGGGCAGGGTGATACCTCCTGTGATGTCATGGCGGGGTGAGACGACCACTGCTGAACGCCCGGCTCGCCGGGATGGGTACCACGATCTTCGCCGAGATGTCGGCGCTCGCCGAGACGACCGGCTCGGTCAACCTCGGCCAGGGTTTCCCGGACACCGACGGGCCACGCGAGATCGCCGCGGCGGCCGCCGCGGCAGTGATGGAAGGACGTGGCAACCAGTACCCGCCCGGCCCGGGTATCCCGGAGTTGCGGCAGGGGGTCGCGGCGCACCAGAAGCGCTTCTACGGCCTCGATATCGACCCCGACACACAGGTGCTGGTCACGGCCGGCGCGACGGAGGCGATCGCGGCGGCCCTCATTGCGCTGCTGGAACCCGGTGACGAGGCCATCGCCTTCGAGCCCTACTACGACTCCTATGCCGCCTGCATCGCGATGGCCGGGGCGACCCGGGTGCCGGTCACCCTCCGGCCGCCCGATTTCCGGCCCGACCTCGACGCGCTGCGCGCCGCTGTCACCAGCCACACCCGGCTCATCCTGCTCAACACCCCGCACAACCCGACCGGGGCGGTGTTCACCCCAGCGGAGCTCGCCGCCATCGCGGAACTCGCCTGCGAGCGGGACCTGCTTGTCGTCTCGGACGAGGTGTACGAGCACATGGTGTACGACGGCAGCCACGTGCCCATCGTTTCGCTGCCTGGAATGTCGCAGCGCACCGTCACCATCAGCTCGGCAGCCAAGATGTTCGGCTTCACGGGCTGGAAGGTCGGCTGGGTCACCGGGAGCCCGGAGCTGGTGACGGCGGTCCGCACCGTCAAGCAGTTCCTCACCTACGTGACCGGCGGCCCGTTCCAGTACGCGGTGGCGCAGGCGCTCGCGCTGCCCGACGGCTACTACGCCGCTATCAGCGCGGATCTGCGGGTCAAGCGTGACTTCGTATGCGCGGGCCTGGCCGAGGCGGGTTTCGGGGTCTATCGGCCCGCTGGGACCTATTTCGTCACCACCGACGTGCGCCCCTTGGGGCACGCCGACGGCATGGAGTTCTGCCGGGAACTGCCGCGCCGGGCGGGCGTGGTGGCCATCCCCAGCCTGGTGTTCTACGACAACGCCGACGCGGGCAGGTCGCAGGTGCGGTTCGCGTTCTGCAAGAAGCAGGAGGTGCTGGCCGAGGCACTGAGCCGGCTGGCGCGGGCTGGCCGCGAGGAGACTCGGCTGGGAGAATGATGCCATGCGACCGGATGGGCTCCACCACGTCTCGATCAACGTCAGCGACGTTGACGCCGCACGCGACTTCTACACCCGGGTACTCGGCCTGACCGAGCGCGCCGACCGGCCCGATTTCAGCTTCGGCGGGGCCTGGCTCGACGCCGGGAGCCAGCAGGTGCACCTCATCGAGGCCGACGTGCCGCCGCCCTTCGGGCAGCACTTCGCCCTGGCCGTGGCCGATCTGGACGCCACGGTGGCGGAGCTGCGCGGGCTGGGTGTCGCCGTCACCGATCCAGTGCCGGTCGGCCCGGGCCGGCAGGCATTTGTTGACGACCCGTCCGGCAACCGGGTCGAGCTCCAGCAGCCGCCGGCGCCCAGGTGACCCATCCGGCGGCGGCTCACGCCGCGCGCCGGCTCCACTCACCCCCGGCTCCGGCCGCGCTGGTCACTCCTCGAGGCGCAGGGCCGTCTTCGGGCAGGACTGCACCGCCCGCCGGACCCCGTCCGCGAGCCCCGGCGGCACCTCGCCCGCGGCGATGTGCAGGATGTCTTCGTCGTCGACGTCGAAGATCTCCGGCATGATCCCGGCGCACACGGCGTTGGCCTCGCAGAGATCGCGGTCTACCGTGACCCTCATCGCAGCATTGTCCCCCGGCGCCCGGCATGCCACGACCGGCGGACCGGGCCATGACTGACGGCACCCGCAGCCGGGATGGCCGGGCCGCGGCGGCCCGCCCGGCCGGGGACGTACCCATGCCGGGCCCGCTGCGGCGCGCCGCCGAAGCGGCCACCGGGTTCATGCCACCCGCGGAAGGACTCGCGCTGTACCGGGCGGCGGCGGCTTACGCTCCGGCCGGGCCGGTGCTCGAGATCGGCAGCTACTGCGGGAAGTCCACCATCTACCTGGCCGCGGCCGCCCGCCAGACCGGCCAGGTGGTGATCACGGTGGACCATCACCACGGGTCGGAGGAGAACCAGCCGGGCTGGGAGTACCACGATCCGGGCCTCGTGGACCCCCGCACCGGGCGGCTTGACACGCTGCCGCACCTGCGGGCCAGCCTCGACCAGGCCGGCCTGGAAGCGGACGTGGTGGTCATCGTCGGCCGGTCCGCACAGGTGGCGCGGTTGTGGCGGACACCGCTCGGGCTGCTGTTCATCGACGGCGGGCATACCGAGGCGGCCGCCGGGGCCGACTACGAGAGCTGGGCGCGCTGGGTTGCCCCCGGCGGCGCGCTTGCCATCCACGACGTCTTCCCCGATCCGGCCGATGGCGGCCAGGCCCCCTATCACATCTACCTGCGGGCACTGGCCTCCGGCGCCTTCACCGAGGTTGCCGTGCAAGGCTCGCTGCGGATCCTGGAACGCACCGGCGAAGGCACCTGACCGGGGGTCTGGCGGGGCCCGGGGCGCTCAGCTGCCGGCGGACAGGGCGCAGCCGCACGCGGCCGCGTCGGCCGGGGGAAGGGCTGCCCGGTGGGCTCCGGCGTCGCGGAACAGGCTTGCCCCCCCGCTCGCGCCGGCCAGCGCATCGGCTGCCAGGATCATGGCCGCCGCCGTCCAGCTGCTGCGCTCGGCGGGAAAGTGGGCCTGGTTCACGAACTGCCAGCCGGTCCAGTAGGCGCCGTCAGCGTCCCGCAGGTGCTGGACGTGACCGAACAGCTCCAGCGCCCGGCGGTGGTCGCCGATCGCGTCCAGCGCGAGGATCAGCTCGCAGGTCTCCGCACCGGTGACCCAGGGCTCGTCACGGACGCAGCGGACCCCGAGGCCGGGGACCACGAAATCCTGCCAGCCGGCCGCCAGCCGGGCCCACCCGCGCGTGCCGCGCACCGGCCCGGTGAGGACCGGGTAGTACCAGTCCATCGAGAACCGGCTCTTGTCGGCGAAGGCCTCACGGTGGTCCGCGACGACGTGCCCGAGCTGGCCGGCCGCGAGTTCCCAGTCGGGCTGCGGCTGCCCGACGAACTCCGCCAGCGCGACCGCACAGCGCAGGCTCTGGTAGATGCTCGAGCACCCGGTCAGCAGGGCATAGCCGGCCGGGCTGCCGTCGGCTCTGCGCTCCCACACGATCTCACCGCGGGGCCTGCGCAGGGCCAGCACGAACCCGATCGCGCTGCGCACCGTGGGCCACATCCGCGCCGCGAAGGCCGCATCCCCGGTGACCAGGAGTTCGTGCCACACGCCGACCGCCACATAGGCGACCTGGTTGCTCTCGGCGGCCGGATGGGTGACCAGCCCGCCGGGCGCCGTCTTCTTGGGCCATGACCCGTCGGCCCGCTGGCTGGCGCGGAGCCACTCGTAGCCGCGGCGGGCCGGCTCGCGCAGCCCGCAGGCCGACAGCGCCATCGCGCACTCCACGTGATTCCACGCATCGGTGTGCCCATCGGGCCACCCGATGGCCCCGGATGGCTCCTGCACAGCCGCGATGGCCTGCCCGGTGGCCACGATGTCGGCCGCGTCCAGCACGCCCGGCACGCAGGGCACGGGGCACGGATCCGCGGGGGCAGGGCGGCGGGCCGACCCGACGCCGGCCGGGTTTTCACGCACCGGCATGCGCCCGCTCTGGGCGGCCTGCCCCCCGGACAGCGGTGCCCGTCTCGATGCCGGGCTTGCGGGCGTAGAGCACCAGGCTCTTGCCGATGAACGGGTTGAGTGCCCGTTCGGCCAGCCGGGTGGAGACCGGGCGCTTCATGATGTCCCACACCAGCAGCCGGTGGTAGGCGCGTGCCAGCGGATGATCGTCGTCGCCCACCCCGACCGCGCACTTGAGCCACCAGTAGGGCGAGTGCAGGCCGTGCGCGTGGTGGTGGGCGCCCACCGTCAGCCCTGCCCGCCGGAGCTTGGCTTCGAGCTCGGGCCTGGTGTAGATGCGGACGTGGCCGCCGGGGACGTTGTGGTAGTCGTCCGACAGCCGCCAGCAGATGCGCTCCGGCAGCCAGGCGGGCACGGTCACCGCCAGCAGGCCGCCGGGCCGCAGCACCCGGGCGATCTCGTGCAGCGCCCGCTGGTCGTCGTGGATGTGCTCGAGCACCTCGGCCGCGATCACCCGGTCGAAGACCTCGCTGCCGAACGGCAGTGCGGTGCCATCTCCGGCCACCGGCTGGGAGTGTGCCGTGGCGGGCGCCTCACCGGCCTCGTCCATGGCGGCGGCCGTGGCTGCCACGGTCCGCAGTTCGCCGTCGTCGGCGTCGCAGGCGACCACGTCGGCGCCGCGCCGGTACGCCTCGTAGGCGTGCCGCCCGCCGCCGCAGCCGAGGTCGAGCAGCCGGTCACCGGGCCCGACCGGGAAGCGGCGGAAGTCGACTGTCAGCACTCGCCGGCTCCTTCCGGGCCCGCCCGGAAGCTGGCGGGCGCCCGGCCGGCCTGCCCGCCGGGCCGCAGCGGCGCGGCGGCGATGGCCAGCTCGTATTCGGCCACCGTGGCACGGGCGACGGCGGGCCAGGCGAACCTCTCCTGGACCCGCTGCCAGGCGACGGCCGAGAGCCGTGCCCGCTGCGCGGGCGAGTCGAGCAGGTCCCGCAGGGCGGTGGCGAGTTCCTCGGCGTCACCGGGTTCCACCAGCAGCGCGGTGTCGCCGGTCACTTCCGGCAGCGCACCGGTCCGGCTGGCCACCAGCGGGGTTCCCGATGCCATCTGCTCCACCGCGGGCAGTGAGAAGCCCTCGTAGAGCGACGGCACGACGGCGATCTCCGCGCTCGCCATGAGTTCCGCGATCTCCGTGTCGCTGATGCCGTGCACGAAGCGCACCTGCTCGCCCAGCGCGAGGTCGGTGACAAGGCGCTCGGTGGGGCCGCCGGTGGCCGGCTTGCCCACCACGATCAGCTGCGCTTCCCGCTCGGCGACGAGCTTGCCGAATGCGCGCAGCAGTGTCCCCACCCCCTTGACCGGTGAGTCGGCACTGGCCACGGCCACGACGCGGCCGGGCACGCGGGACGAGCGGGGATGGAAGAGGCGGGTGTCCACCCCGAGCGGGATGACCCGGACGTCGGCGGGCCGGACCCGGAAGTCGCGGCAGATGTCCGCACGGGAGGACTGTGAGGACGTCAGGATCGGGCCGCATCGCCGGGCGACCCGTGCCTGCATCCGCACGAAGGAGTACCAGCGCCGCTTGGACAGCCGGGACAGGGACAGCCGCGGCAGCCCCCTGGCCGCGGCGAGCTCGATCCGCCGGTCCACGCTGATCGGGTGATGGATGCTGGTCACCAGCGGCAGTCCCGCCTTCGCCAGCCCGAGCAGCCCGTACCCCAGCACCTGGTTGTCGTGGACGAGGTCGAAATCGCCGCGGCGGGCCCGCAGCACCCGCAGCGCCCGCAGGCTGAACGTGAGTGGCTCGGGGAAGGAGCCCGACCGCATGGCGGCGAACTCCAGCACGTCGATCCAGTCACGGAACTCCGACGGCCGTGGCCAGCGGAACGGATCGGGCTCCCGGTACAAGTCCAGGCTTGGCACCGTGTGCAGGAGGGGGCCGGGTTCGAGCTCGGGGTAGGGCTGGCCGGAGAAGACCTCGACATGGTGACCGAGTGCGGCCAGTTCCCGGGACAGGTGGCGTACGTATATGCCCTGGCCACCGCAGTGCGGCTTGCTTCGGTAGGAGATCAGCGCGACGCGGAGCGGGCGACCCGTCGTGAGCACGCAGCTTCGCACCTTTCGTCCGCTTCCGCCGTCCGGCGATGACCATGCCTGCTAGGCAGCGAACATTACCATCGGGTATTTCCCGGCTATTGCGCCCCTCCAGCGACAACAGGCCGCGGCGCAGCGCCGCCCGGGCAGCGGGCAGACATGGTTCTGCCGGGCGGGGCTGCCCGGTCCGCTGTCAGTGGATGGCCGTTCCGACCAGGTAACCGATCAGGTAGGTGATGCCCGCCGCGAACGCCCCGAGCAGCAACTGGCGCAGGGCGCCGCGCAGGAACGGCCGGTCGGTGAGCCGGGCCACCAGCCCGCCGCCGACGAACGCGGCCACCGCCGCCAGCCCCAGCGCGGCCGCGAGCGAGTCGTATCCGAGCAGGTAGGGCAGGAGCGGGATGAGCGCGCCCACCGCGAAGGTCACCAGGGATGCGCCCGCGGCGGTCACCGGCGAGGGCAGGTCATTCGGGTCTACCCCGAGCTCCTCCCGGACGTGCATGCCGAGCGCTTCCTCCGGGTTGGTGGAGATCTGCTGGGCCACCTGGTCGGCCAGGCCGGAATCGATTCCCCGGTGCCGGAGCATGGCGGCCAGTTCTTTCCGCTCGGCGTCGGGGTGGTGCTCCAGCTCGTAACGCTCCTTGCGGACCTCGGCCTCGACCAGCTCGTTCTGCGACGAGACGGAGACATATTCGCCGGTGGCCATCGAGAAGGCGCCCGCTGCCAGGCCCGCCAGGCCGGTGAGGACGATGATGTGCTGCGCGCCGCCGCCCCCGCCTACCCCGGCGATCAGGGACACGTTGGTCACCAGGCCGTCCATGGCGCCGAAAACGGCCGGGCGCAGCCAGCCACCGGAGACGTCACGATGCTCGTGACCGGGTGCCGCGCTGTCGGCCCTGCTGGCAGCGGTCATTGATCATCCCTCGGTTCTCGTTCCGGCACCGTGTCTGGGAACACCGGGTCGCGGGTCAAGAGGGGCGCGGCTGGCGGGGTACCGACGACATGGATGGCCGCCGCCGTCGGCGGCGTGGATCGCGAACCGGCCTCAATGCCCCATTATTCCCCGGCGTGGCGCAAGCCCCCGGCCACAGCCGGATGCCCGGGCCCCGCCGAAGGCGGGGCCCGGGCACGGCGGGCAGGCCCAGCCAGGCACCGGGTGGGCCTGGGCGGGCCTGCGGCTAGCTCTTGGTCGCCTTGGTGAGGAAGATGTGGCCGATGGCGGTCGGGTAGGGCCCGCTCACGTTCTTCGCCCACGCCGACAGGTAGTTGTAGAAGTACGCGAAGATGATCGGCGTCTCTTTGAGCAGCAAGGTCTCGATCTGCCCGGCGATCTGCCGCTGGGTGCTCAGGTCGGACGTCGCGATGTACTGTGCCGCCAGCTTGTTGTACTGGGCGTTGTTGAAGTGCGCCGCGTTCCAGGTGCCGGTGCCCGTCTTGGCGTTGTACGTCTCGAGCGGGGCGCCCAGGAACACGTTCGGCACGCTGCGGTGCCCGTAGTTGACCAGGCTCATGGTCGCGTCCAGCCAGTCGGAGTTCCCGAACGTGGCCTTGCCGTAGTAAGCGGACGAGCTCTCGACCTTCAGCTTGATCGTCACCCCGATGCTCTTCGCGGACTGCGCCACGATCTGTGCGAACTGCGGGATCTCCAGGAAGTTCTCGGTGGTCAGCTGGGTGCTGAACCCGGACGAGTGCCCGGCCGCGGCCAGCAGGGACTTCGCCATGGCGATGTTCTTCGCGCGCTGCGCCACGCTGGTGTCGGTGGAGGGGAACACGGGCGCGAACGGGGAGTCGTTGCCGAGGTCGGCGTACCCCTTGAACAGCGCCTGTATGATCGCCGGCCGGTCGAGGGTGAGGGCGATCGCCTGGCGGACCCGCGCGTCCGTGAACGGCGCCTGGTCGTTGCGCATCGAGAGCTCGCGGTGGGCGCTGGACTTCAGCTTGCTGATGTTGTACGGGGCGCCCGAGGCGAGCAGCTGCTCGCCACCGGTCACCGCGAACTGCCCGAGGACGTCGATGCTCCCGCTGGTCAGCGCCAGGATTCCCGGCGTCTGGGTGGTGTAGAAGGTGAACTCGGTGGCGGCGGGCAGTGCCTTGGTGCCCCAGTACTGCTCGTTGCGCGTGAACGAAGCGCCCACCTTCGGCGTGTAGCTCTTCAGCACGAACGGCCCGGTGCCGATGAACGAGCTCTGCCACTTCGCCGGGTCGTAGTTGTTCGGGATGATGATCATGTTGTAGTTGTCCGACGACGTCAGGTACGGGAAGTTGCCGTTCGGAGCGGTGAGGTGGAACGCGACGGTGGAACTGTTGACCTTCTGGACGCCCGAGGGGGACAGCGAACCGCCGAACGCCGACAGCGCGTTCGCCGAGCTCTTCGGGTCGGTCTGCAGCTTGTAGGTGTACACCACGTCGTCGGCGGTGAGCGGGGCGCCGTTGTGGAACTTCACTCCCTGACGGATCTTGAAGGTCCACACGTCGGCGGCCGGGTTGGCACTCCAGCTCTCGGCGAGCACCGGCTGCAGGGTCAGGTGCTGATCGGACAGGCACAGGTACTCGCCGGTCTGCGCGAGCATGTCCAGGCCGCCCTGGTCGGCCACGGTCAGCGGGTTGATCTCCGCCGTGGGCACGACGATCCCGGTCTTGATGGTGGCGCCCGCCTTGCCAGCGGCCGGGCTGGCCGTCGATGGGCTGGTCGAGCCCGAGCTCCCGCAGGCGGAGATGATCCCGCCGAGCACGGGAAGCGAAATTCCGATAACGGAGCCGCGCCGCAGGAGTTCCCTCCTGGACATCCGGCCTGCCGCATATTCCTCAATAACGTGGTTCCCGACCTCGCTCTGGTGTGCCCTGAGCTGGTCGAGCCGACGGTGGTCAATGTTCACTGGGATCCTCCCTCGGGACCGCGCGTCAAGCGCGAATCCAGAACAGCTAAGCCTGCGGATGCTCTCCTGTCACGTTGGTTTATCGGCGCGTTGCAGTATTCGCAGCTGGTCGATAGGTATGTGGCAGCTCATGTGATGGCCCGGTGCGACCTCGGCGAGCGGGGGCTCGGTCGTCTCGCACTCGCCGGTCGGCAGCCGCCGCGGGCAGCGGGTGTGGAAGACGCAGCCGCTCGGCGGGTTGGCCGCGGAGGGGATCTCGCCCTCCAGCCGGATCCGCTCGGTGTGCAGCCCGTCGAGGCTGGGCACCGCCGAGAGCAGCGCTTCGGTGTAGGGGTGATGGGGGCCGGCGAAGACCGTTTCGGCCGGGCCGACCTCCATCACACGGCCGAGGTAGAGCACGGCGATGCGGTCGGACAGGTACCGCACGACGCCGAGGTCATGGGAGATGAACAGGTAGCTCACCTGTTCCTTGGCCTGCAGGTCGGCCAGCAGGTTGAGGATCGCCGCCTGCACCGACACGTCGAGCGCCGAGGTGGGCTCGTCGCAGACGACCAGGCGGGGCCCGGAGCCGAACGCGCGCGCGATCGCCACCCGCTGCTTGAGCCCGCCGGAGAGCTGGCTCGGGCGCAGGCTCAGCTGCCGCTCCTCCATCCGGACGGACCGGATCAGGTCGGCCACCCGCTCCCGGAGCCGCTCGCCGGACAGCCCGGCCAGCTTGGTGAGCGGGCGGCTGATCAGGCGCCGCACGGTGTGGCGCCGGTTCAGCGCCGAGTCGGGGTTCTGGAACACGATCTGCAGCGACTTGAGCTGATCGCGCGACCGGCGCCGCACGTCGTCAGGCAGCGGCTTGTCATCGAGTTCGACGTCGGCGCCCTGATCCGGCGGGATGAGGCCGAGCAGCACCCGCGCGAGCGTCGTTTTGCCGCTGCCGGACTCGCCGACGAGGCCGAGCGTCTGCCCGCGCAGCAGGTCCAGGTTCACCCCGGCCAGCGCGTGGACCGCCCCGCCGCGGGAGGTGAACGTCTTCGACACGTTCATCAGCCGGGCCATCGGCTCGGCCTCGTCCGTGGTCGCCGGCAGGGTCATGTTGACCGGTGTGCTCCTGGGCAGATCCGGTGCGAGCTCATGCCGGTAGCAGCGCGAGGTGTGCGCCGCGTTGATCGGGAAGGACGGCGGTGCCGCTTCCCGGCAGCGGTCCTCCACGATCGAGCAGCGCGGCGCGAACACGCACCCGGTGAGCGTGTGGCCGGGCGGCGGCTGGAAGCCCGGGATCGTGTCCAGCCTGCCGTGGTCCTTGCGCTGGCCGCGCCGGGGTATGCAGCGCAGCAGCCCCACCGTGTAGGGATGGCGCGGCTCTTCGAACACCTCGCGGGCCAGCCCCTCCTCGACGAGCTCCCCGGCGTACAGGACGCCCACCCGGTCGCACATCTTGGCGATCACGGCGAGGTTGTGGCTGATGAACAGCACCGAGGTGGCGAACTCCGCCCGGAGCGCGGTGACGAGATCCAGCACCTCCGCCTCGACGGTCGCGTCCAGCGCCGTGGTGGGCTCGTCCAGGATGAGCAGCGAAGGCTCCGAAGCCAGTGCCATGGCGATGACGACCCGCTGCGCCATCCCCCCCGACAGCTCGTGCGGGTACCGGTCCATGACCCGGCCCGGGTCGGAGATCTGGACCGTGCGGAGCATGGCCTCGGCGCGCTCCAGCGACTCCTGGCGGCCGTGACCCGCGATCTCGTACACCTCCGCGACCTGGCGGCCGGCCCTGATCGAGGGGTTCAGGGCGCGCCCGGGCTCCTGGTAGACCATCGAGACGGTGCGGGCCCGCAGCTCGCGCAGGGTGGCCGGGCCCATGGACAGCAGATCCTGCCCGTTGATGGTGATCGATCCCGAGCTGACCCGGCCGTTGCGCGGCAGGTATCTGGTGAGCGCCAGCGCCACCGTGGACTTGCCCGATCCCGACTCTCCGACCAGCCCGTAGGACTCGCGCTGCCCGACCTGGAACGAGACATTCCGCAGCGCCAGCCGGTCCTGGCCGCGGACCTTGTAGGTGACGTCCATACGCTCGGCCTGGACGGTGGGCCCGGTCCAGCCAGGCCCGGCCGGGGCGCCGGACCCGGCCGGTGCGTCGGTGGTGGTCACGAGGCAAGCACCTGCTCGACCGAATCGGTGACCAGATTGATCGCGATCACTAGCGAGGCGATGGCGAGCGCGGCGAACAGGGTCTGCCACCAGTACCCAGCGCCGAGGGTCACGTAGTTGACAGCGACGTCCGCCCCCCAGTCGGGGGTGGGCGGCTGGATCCCGAAGCCGAGGAACGACAGGGCGGCGACGGTGAAGATGGCGTAACCCAGCCGCACCGTGAACTCGACCAGGATCGTGGGCACCACGTTCGGCGTGATCTCGGTGAACATGATGTACGCCGATTTCTCGCCGAGCAGTCGGGCCGACGACAGGTAGTCGAGCTGGCTCTCCACGAGCACCGCGGAGCGGACCGTCCGGGCGATGATCGGGGTGAAGACGAAGCCGACGACGACGGTGATGACCACCGGGGACGGGCCGAGCGCGACGACGAAGAGGACGGCGATCACGACCAGGGGGAACGCCAGCACCGCCTCGATGACCCGGCCGACCAGGATGTCGGCCACTCCGCCGAGATAGCCCATGACCAGGCCAATTGCGGTGCCGAGCACGGTTCCGAGCACGGTGGCCAGCAGACTGATCACCAGGATGTACCTGACGCCAACGAGAACGCGGGAGAAGACATCCCGGCCGAGCTGGTCGGTGCCGAACCAGTGTGCCGCCGACGGCGGTTGGTTGGTCGCGAGCAGCTGCTGGGCAAGCGGATCATGCGGGGCGATGGCGTCGCCGAACACCGCGCAGACCACCCAGAACAGCAGGATCGCCGCACCGGCCAGGAACGTCGGCCTGCGCAGCAGCAGCCGCCAGGGCGGCAGCTCGGCCGAACGCCCCGGCTGCGCGACCACCACGCCGGTGGGCGGGGGCGCCGTGATCTCGGTCATTCGGAGCTCCCCAGGCGCAGCCGCGGGTTGAGATACGTGGAGAGCACGTCCGCGATGAGGGTGGCGACCAGATACACGACGCCGATGAGCAGGACGCCGGCCTCCAGCATCTTGAAATCCTTGGCCACCGCGGCTTTGTAGATGAGGTTCCCGATCCCCTGGTAGTTGAACAGGGTTTCCACAATGACCAGCCCGCCGATCAGGTAGCCGGTCTGGGTGGCGATGACGGTGATCGTCGGCAGCAGCGCGTTGCGCAACACGTGCCGCCGGATCACCACCGACCGTTTCAGGCCCTTCAGGGTCGCGGTGCGCACATAGTCGGAGTTCAGGGCCTCGATGGTCCCGGCCCTGGCCATCCGGGCGATGTAACCGAACAGGATGATGATGAGCGGGATCGCGGGCAGGATCAGGTGGTCGAGCTGGCTCAGCGGCGAGGCGCCGGGGCCGGCCGCGGCCGAGACCGGCAGCACTTTCAGCGCGACGCCGAAGATGACGATGACCACGATCCCGGACACGAACTCGGGCACCGTGGCGAAGGACAGGCCGACCACCGAGATGACCCGGTCGGTGGCCCGGCCGTACGTGAGTGCCGCCAACACCCCGCCGAGGATGCCGAGCGGCACGACGATGACGAAAGCCAGCACGGCCAGCTTGAGCGAGTTGATCAGGGCCGCCCCGATGAACGGCCCGACCGGCGACCGGTATTGGTAGGACTCGCCGAAATTGCCGTGCAGCACCCCCGTGAGCCAGGTCCAGTACTGGGTCAGCAGCGGCTGGTCCACGCCAAGCTGGTGGTCCAGGACCTGCACCGAGCTCTGGGCGGCCAGGTTGCCCAGGATCGCCCGGCCGGGATCGCCGGGAAGAATCTGCCCGGCGAAGAACACAATCAGGCTGATGATCCACAGCGTGACCAGGGCGAGCGCCACGCGCTTCGCCAGATACGTGGCCATGCGTCATCCCCCTGACGACGCCAGAACTGCGCTGCTCGGAATCTCCGGCTCGGGGGCAGCGTAGTTTCTCGATGCTGGTGCTGCAATGTATCCGGTGATCACGGTCCGAACACAGCATGGACGACAGGTGGCCGGCCCGACTGCGGCGGCGCCGCCCGGATATCGTCCTTGTGCAGCATGATTGGCGGGTATCCGTACCCAGGAGGCGGACCGCGGTGAAGATCACAGCCATCCGGCTGGACCGGATGCGGCTTCCGCTTGACCCGCCGTTCCGCGCGTCCTGGGACCCGGTCCCGCGGCGCCATTTTGACGCGACCCTCGTCCGCGTCGAGACCGATGAGGGCATAACGGGGTTCGGCTCCGGCGACACCATGGACGGTTTCGATGCGTTCGCGGACCTGTTCATCGGCCGCGACCCCCGCGAGATCGCCAGCCACGTGCGGACGATCGAGACGATCAGCTTCCACGCGGGGCGCTACTGGCCGCTGGAAGCTGCCTTGTGGGACATCATCGGCAAGGCCTGCGGGCAGCCGCTGTCCGTCCTGTTCGGCGGGGCAGGCACGGGCCTTCCGGCATACGCGTCGTTCGGTGAGCTGAAAAGCCCGGGCGAGCGGGCCGACTCGGTGCTCGCGGCGCAGGCGGCAGGCTTCCGCGCGGTGAAGATCCGGATCGACCGGGCAGACGTCGCATCGGGGCTGGTGGCCGTCCGTGCGGTGCGCGCGGCAGCCGGGGACAGCGTCGAGATCATGGTCGACCTCAACCAGTGGTGGCGGATGGCCGGCGACATCTCTCCCGCGCTCGACGCCGCCGCGGTCCGGCGGCTGGCCAGCGAGCTGTGCGAGCTGGGCGTGCTGTGGCTGGAGGAACCACTGCCCCAGGGCGACCTGGATGGCATGCGCATGCTCAGGGAGCAGACCGGGATCAGGGTGGCCGGGGGTGAGATGGCCCGGACCCCCGCCGAGCTGCTCGCCGCGCTGGACGCGGGCGCGCTGGACGTGGTCCAGCCCGACGTCGTGCTGTCGGTCGGGCTGCTCCGCACCCGGACGGTGGCCGAGCTCGCGCTGCTCCGGCAGCGCTGGTTCACGCCGCATACCTGGACCAACGGGCTGGGCCTGGTCGCGAACCTGCACGTGGTGGCCGGCGTCGGCGGGGGGCCGTACGTCGAGTTCCCCTACGACCCGCCCGGGTGGACGCAGCAGCGGCGCGATTTCTTCCTGTCCCAGCCGGTGCTCATCGACTCCGGTGGATGCCTCGCCGTGCCCCCGGGACCCGGCCTCGGGGTGGAGATCGACGAGGCCGCCGTCAGCCGCTGGGCACGGTGCTGAGATGCCGGCGCTACCCGCAGGGGTGACCATGCTCCCGGCACTCACCGGCGCGAGGTTCGTCCTGCGCCCCACGCCCGCCGCACACTTCGGCGCGGGCACTGCCGGTGAGCTTCCCGCGGCGGTGCGCGGCACCGGATGTTCCGCCGCCGTTATCGTCACCGACCCGGTGCTGGCCGGCACGCCGGTGGTCGCCCGGGTGCGGGACGCGCTGGCAGCGGAGGGGATGACGACGAGGTTGTTCGCGGAGGTGCGGCCCAACCCCAGCACCGACGACGTGGCAGCCGGAGCCGACGTGGTGGCCGAATTGGTGGCGGAGGCGGGCCGGGCGGCGGTGGTGGCGGTGGGCGGCGGGTCCCCCATCGACGCCGCGAAGGGCATCGCGCTGGCCGCCGTCAACCAGCAGCGCGGCCGGGACCTCGACTACCGCAACGGCTTCGCCCGCCCGGCGCTGCCGATCGTGGCGGTGCCGACCACGGCGGGCACGGGGGCGGAGACGAACGCGTTCGGGGTGGTGACCGATCCGGCGACGCGGCGGAAGTTCTACCTGGGTCACGCCAGCTCGCTGCCGGCCGCGGTGATCCTCGACCCGGATCTCACGGCCGGCCTGCCCCCGGGGGCGACGGCCGCCACCGGGATGGACGCGCTGACCCATGCGCTGGAATCCTGCCTGTCCCGACGCGCCAATCCCTGGTCGGACGGCATCGCCTTGCAGGTCGTCCGGATGATCGCGGCCCACCTGCCGCGGGCCGTCGCCGACGGTGCCGACCGTGAGGCACGATCCCAGATGCTGCTCGCCGCCCACCTGGCAGGCATCGGGATGGCCGGCACCGGGCTCGGCATCTGCCATGCCATCGGCCACGCGCTCGGCGGGCGGTTCGACATCGCCCATGGCGTGGCGCTGACCATGGTGCTGCCGGAGGTGCTCCGCTTCAATCTTCCCGTCTGCGAGGAGCGCCTCGCCGCGCTGGCGTTCGCGTTCGGGGCGGGGGACCCCGCGCGCAGCGCCGGGTGGAACGCGGCCGCGGCGATCGACGCGGTCACCGCGCTCTGCGACCGGGTCGGGATGACGCACCGGATGCCCGACTTCGGGATCACCGCCGGGGAACTCGATCTCATCGTGGCGGACGCGCTCGACGATGAGGTCCTGGCCAACACCCCGCGCCAGCCGACCGGGGCCGACATCCGCGCCATCCTCGCCAGCGCCCTGGATGGCACCCACCGTGGCCTGGCCGCCACCCCGCCCGGCGAGCGCGGGCGCGGCGGGGGATGATGAACCCCGCAGGCCGGTGATCCCGCCAGGCCCGCAGGCTGACTCGACGAGGAGCGCTGATGGCCGCCGCGAATACTGCTGGGCTCCCGCCTTCCGGGCCGCGCCCGGTCCGCGCCCCCCGGGGCACCGCACTGACCTGCCGTGGCTGGCCGCAGGAGGCAGCCATGCGGATGCTCATGAACAACCTCGATCCCGAGGTGGCCGAACACCCGGATCAGCTCATCGTCTACGGCGGGTCGGGGCGCGCCGCACGCAGCTGGGCCGCGTACGACGCCATCGTCAGGTCTCTTCAGGGTCTTGCCGGGGACGAGACGCTGCTGGTGCAGTCCGGCAAGCCGGTGGGCGTGATGCGCACCAACGAGTGGGCGCCGCGGGTGCTGATCGCGAACTCGCTGCTGGTGCCGCAGTGGGCCACCTGGGAGGAGTTCCGGCGGCTGGAGTCGCTGGGGCTGACCATGTTCGGCCAGATGACCGCGGGGTCGTGGATCTACATCGGCACGCAGGGCATCCTGCAGGGCACCTACGAGACGTTCGCCGCGGTCGCGGCGAAGCGCTTCGGCGGGTCGCTGGCCGGCACGATCACGCTGACCGCCGGGCTGGGCGGGATGGGCGGCGCGCAGCCGCTGGCGGTGACGATGAACGGCGGGGTCGCGATCTGCGTGGATTGCGACCCATCCCGGATCGCCCGCCGGATCGAGCACGGCTACTGCGACGTGGCGGCCGACGACATCGACGACGCGCTGCGCCGGGCCGAAGCCGCCGCCGGCGCGGGCGAGGCGCTGTCGATCGGGCTGCTCGGCAACGCCGCCGACGTGGTGCCGGCGCTGCTCGCCCGGGGCGCGCCGATCAACGTGGTGACCGACCAGACCTCGGCCCACGACCCGCTCAGCTACCTGCCGCGCGGGGTGTCCTTCGAGGACATGCCGGCGCTGCGGGCCGAGGACCCGGCCGGGTTCACCGCCCGGGCCCGGGAGTCGATGGCCGCGCACGTGGAGGCCATGGTCGGGTTCGGCGACGCGGGCGCCGAGGTGTTCGACTACGGCAACTCGATCCGCGGCGAGGCCGAACTGGCCGGCTACACCCGGGCGTTCGCCTTCCCCGGGTTCGTGCCCGCCTACATCCGGCCGCTGTTCTGCGAGGGCAAGGGGCCGTTCCGGTGGGCGGCGCTGTCGGGGGAGGCGGCCGACATCGCCGCGACCGACGCCGCGATCCTCGACCTGTTCCCGCAGAACGAGCCGCTGGCCCGGTGGATCCGGATGGCCGAGGAGAAGGTGCACTTCCAGGGGCTGCCGGCCCGGATCTGCTGGCTCGGGTACGGCGAGCGGCACCAGGCCGGCCTGCGCTTCAACGAGCTCGTGGCCAACGGGGAGGTCGCCGCGCCCATCGTGATCGGCCGCGACCACCTCGACTGCGGGTCGGTCGCCTCGCCCTACCGGGAGACCGAGGCGATGGCCGACGGCTCGGACGCGATCGCCGACTGGCCGATCCTGAACGCCCTGGTCAACACCGCATCGGGCGCGTCCTGGGTGAGCGTCCACCACGGTGGCGGGGTGGGCATCGGGCGCTCGATCCATGCCGGGCAGGTGTGCGTCGCCGACGGCACCCCGCTGGCCGCCCAGAAGCTGGAGCGGGTCCTCACCAACGACCCGGGCATGGGCGTGATCAGGCACGTGGACGCCGGTTACGAGGAGGCCGCCGAGGTGGCGGCCGAGCGCGGGGTCCGGGTCCCCATGCGCGGGGCTGCGGGCCAGGAACCATGATCGTGGTGCCTTGTCTGCGTCAGGCGCATACAACCACCCACGATCATGGACGCGGGGCGCCGCGATGAGCTTCGCCGCCCTGTGGGAGTCGCTGCTGCCGATCGGCCGCGACCGGCTTTCCGGCGGGTACCGGCGCTTCTCCTGGACGCCCGAGGACGCCGCCTGCCGGGCCTGGTTCACCCAGGCAGCGGCCGAACGAGACTTGCGCGCGCTCACCGACCGCAACGGCAATCTCTGGGCGTGGTGGGACCCTCCGGGCGGGGCTGTGCCGCCGGGTGGGGCTGAGTCAAGCGTCCTGGCGCCCCGGGCCGGGGCCATGCCAGCCGATGCCAAGGCGGTCGTGACCGGCAGTCACCTGGACTCGGTGCCGGACGGCGGCGCCTTCGACGGCCCGCTCGGTGTTGTCTCCGCTTTCGCCGCGGTCGACGTGCTGCGGGAGCGGGGCTGTGTTCCCGTCCGCCCGCTGGGGATCGCGGCGTTCAGTGAGGAGGAGGGCGGCCGGTTCGGGATCGCCTGCCTCGGCAGCCGGCTGCTGACCGGCGCCATCGACCCCGGCCGGGCCCGGGGGCTGGCCGACGCCGCGGGGACCACGCTGGCCGAGGCGATGGCGGCGGCCGGGCACGACCCCGACGGCATCGGCCCCGACGATGACCTGCTCGCCGCCGTCGGCGCCTACGTCGAACTCCACGTCGAGCAGGGACGGGCGCTGGCGGACACCGATGCCGCGGTCGCGATCGGCGAGCAGATCTGGCCGCACGGGCGCTGGCGGCTCGACTTCACCGGGCGGCCCGACCATGCGGGCACGGCCACCCTCGCCGGCCGGCGTGACCCGATGCTGCCCTTCGCCGCCGCGGTGCTCGCCGCCCGGCAGGCGGCCACCTCCCACGGCGCGCGCGCCACGGTCGGCAGGGTGATCGCCGAGCCCGGCGCGGTCAACGCGGTCAGCGCGCGGGTGACCGGCTGGCTGGACGCCCGCGGGCCGGACGAGCAGGTCCTGCGGGCGATGGTCGGCGAGGTGCTGGCGGCGGCGCGGGAGGCGGCGGCCGGGCACGGAGTGGAGCTGGCGGCGGAGCCCGAGTCGGTCACCCCCGCCGTGCGGTTCGATCCGGGCCTGCGGGCGAGGCTGGCGTCCTCGCTGGCGGCACGGGGCATCCGGGCGCCGGTGCTGCCGACCGGCGCGGGCCACGACGCGGGCGTGCTGGCGGCACGGCTACCGGCGGCGATGCTGTTCGTGCGCAACCCCACCGGCGTGTCGCACTCGCCGGCCGAGCACGCCGAGCCGGCCGACTGCGCGGCCGGCGTGCAGGCGCTCGCCGCCGTGCTGGAAGACCTGGCCTGCAGGTGACCGGGGACACGGTGCGGCGGTGGCATGCCGACCTGGCCTGGCTCCCGGCTGGCGGGGTGCGGCCGGGGGTGCTCATCGAGGCGGCGGGCGGGCGCTTCGTGTCGGTGCGGCCCGACGTCGGTGCCGCGGATGTTCCCCCGGGCACGGTGCGCCTGCCCGGCCTCACCCTGCCGGGCCTGGCCAATGCCCATTCCCACGCTTTTCACCGTGTACTCCGCGGCGCCGCACAGGCCGGGCAGGGCACGTTCTGGACCTGGCGGGAACAGATGTACCAGGTGGCTGCGCGGCTGGAGCCGGACAGCTACCTGGCCCTGGCGCGGGCCGTATACGCGGAAATGGCCCTGGCCGGGATCACCTGCGTGGGCGAGTTCCACTACCTGCACCACTGCCCCGGCGGCACCCGTTACGCCGACCCGAACGAGATGGGGCGGGCGCTGATCGAGGCCGCGGCGCAGGCGGGTGTGCGGATCACGTTGATCGACACCTGCTACCTGTCCGGCGGGCTGGGCAATGATGGCTCACCGGAGCCGCTGGCCGGCCCGCAGCTTCGCTTCGGCGACGGCGACGGCGAGAGGTGGGCGCAGCGGGTGCACGCGCTCGGGGCCGACGAGCACGGCATGCTCGCGGCGCACGCCCGGCTCGGGGTCGCGATCCACTCGGTGCGCGCGGTGCCGCCGGGCCAGATGCACCCGGTCATCGCCTGCTCGCACGCCTACGGGGCGCCGCTGCATGCCCACCTGTCCGAGCAGGTAGCCGAGAACCAGGCCTGCCTGGCAGCGCATGGGGTCACGCCGGGCGGCCTGCTCGACCGGGTGGGGGCGCTCGGGCCCCGTTCGACGGTGGTGCATGCGACCCATCTCACCGGAAGGGACATCGAGGCGCTGGGCGGGAGCCGGACCGTGCTGTGCATGTGCCCGACCACCGAGGCCGACCTGGCGGACGGCGTCGGGCCGGCCCGGGCGCTGGTTTCCGCGGGTTCTCCCATGAGCCTGGGCAGCGACAGCCACGCCGTGATCGACCTGCTGGAGGAGGCACGCCGGGTGGAGCTGGGGGAGCGGCTCATCACCGGGCAGCGCGGCAACTTCGGCGCCGCCGCGCTGGCCAGGGCGGCCACCGTGGCCGGGCACGCCTGCCTGGGCTGGCCCGAGGCGGGGGAGATCGCCCCCGGGGCCATCGCCGACCTGGTGACCGTGGCGCTGGACACCCCGCGGCTGGCCGGCGCCTCCCCGGCTACCGTGCTGGAGTCGGTGATCTTCGCCGGGACGGCGGCGGACGTGCGCGACGTGGTGGCCGGGGGGCTGGACGTCGTGCGCGGTGGCCGGCATCTGCGGGTGGACGTCCCCGGCGAACTCGCCGCCGCGATCCGCCCCCTGCTGGCCCCCTAAGTCCCGATGCACGCCGTCATGGGTGACGGCATCCGGCGAACGTATGTCAATGATGCCTGGGCAGTTGTCCCAGGAGCGTCCCGATCGCAGGTGCCGCGGCCATGTTAGCGGCAACCGCCTGAGCGGCTTCCCGGTAGGAGCCGTCGGCGAGCACCGTCTCGATGGCCGTGCGGATTCGCGGCGAGTCTTCCCGGCTGATCGGGCGCCGGCGTCTGGGAGTCCTGGCCCGTGTGGACCTGTATGCCCGCGCCGGCCTGGGCCACTTTGGGGGCGTTGGCGAACTGATCGGCGAACACCGGCACGACGACGAGGGGCACGCCGGCGGCCAGGGCGCCGTAGGTGGTGCCCGACCCACCGTGGCAGACCACCAGCCCGGCCTCACCCAGCACATTGGCCTGGTCAACCCATGCTTCCACGTGCACGTTGCCGGGCACGTCGCGCAGCCGGGATGTGTCGAAGCCACGGCCGGTGGTCACCAGCACCCGCACATCGAGCCCGGCCACGGCGTCGATCACGGCGCGGTAGACCTCCCCGGCCAATGACATGCGGCCCAGGACAGTGCCGAAACTCACGTACACCAGGGGCGCGCCGGTGCCTGCCCACCAGGCGGGCAGCGCGCCGGGCGCGCGGCGCTGGTTCAGCGGTACCGCCGGGTACGGGGGAAGGGTGAAGGATCGAGCGCGGCCGGGAACCGCGTCAGGTACGGCGACCGGCGCAGTTCATCGGCGAGCCCGTCCCGGTGAGCCTCCAGCGCGGGCGCGGCGACGCCGATCGACCCCCACTCGACCTCGGCCAGGCCGATCGCGACCTGCACGGCAGGGATGCCGAGCCGCGCTGCGACCACAGCCGAGGCGTACTCGCAGGGATCGCGCAGTATTACGTCGGGCCGCCAGTCCCGCACCGCCCGTTCCATCGCCGCCAGCATCGCCGTCGTCGCCAGGCGGCCGAACAGCTCCCGGTTGCCGAGCACCGACGCCTCATGCGGCGGCAGGACCGGAAGCCGCTCCCGGATGGGCCGCACCTGCGCCTCGGATGGCTCGCCACCCGCCAGGAAAGGATGGCCCGTCTCCCTGACCATGGCCGCCAGGGCGGGAGGGCCCACGACCAGCGTCTCCCCGCCGCTCCGCCGCGCCTGGTCGAGGAACGGCACCAGCGGCCGGAGATGGCCCGCGCCCCCGAGCGAGCACGCGGCAAGAACACGCACCCACCGAGAATAAGCAAGCAGGCCCTAGGCTGCAGTTCTTCGCGCCTGCGCTTGTGAGGGAGGCCGTGTGCGGATCGATCTTGGCGACGTGACCCTCTGGTTCGGCCGATTGAACGCAGGTGACCGCCGCCCTCCGTGACGCCCCTCCTTCTGGGATCCTTCGATGCGTTAGTCCGTGTGCGGCGTGATCACGATGTTGGGTGCAGGCGGTCACGGGCGGCGGACAGGGCATCGGTGAGGGCGGAGCGCTGTGCGGGCGTGAGCGCGTCGATCAGGTAACGGCGCACCACCCGGACGTGGCCGGGGGCGGCACGGCGGAGCGCGGCGCGCCCGGTGCCGCTCAGCACCGCGAGAACACCCCGCTCGTCCGTGGGGCACTTCTCGCGGCGGACCAGGCCCGCCCGCTCCAGTTGGGTGACCTGATAGGTCAGGCCGCTCCTGGACACGATGATCACATCGGCGAGCTCGCTCATCCGCAGTTGCCCGCCGGCGCGACTCCAGCCGGGACAGGATCTCGTACTGCGCATGGGAGAGGCCCGCGTCCCGCCTGAGCTGCTGCTCGATGACCCGGTCCAGCCGGTGGCTGACGTCGAGGAACGCGAGCCAGGCGGCCATCTCCGTCTCGTCCAGCCAGGATGATGCGTCTGCCACCGGCCCAGCCTACCGGCTGTTATTCAAATTCGAACTAGGTTGCACGATGGATGGCCATCGATGGTCGGGGGGCGGGTGGATGGATGGCCGGAGTGGGATGGATGGCCGGATGGACGGATGGGCGGGCGGATGGGCGGGCGGATGGGCGGGGAATGTAGTTTGAATTTGAACTGTTACCGGAACCAAGCGGTAGGTTCAGCAGCAGGAGGCGCATGATGTCTGGCGAGCACACGGCGACACGACCAGCGACCCGGGAAGCATCCACCCCGGCAGCGGGCGAGGCCACGGCTGGCCGCATGCCCGCGATCTACCTGAGCCATGGGGCGCCGCCACTGGCTGACGACGCGTTGTGGACCAGGCAACTCGCTGACTGGTCCGCCAGCCTTCCCCGGCCGGCGTCGGTGCTCATGGTCTCGGCGCACTGGGAATCGGCGCCGCTTGCCATTGGCGCTACCACCACCGCGCCGCTGGTCTACGACTTCTGGGGCTTCGACGACAGGTACTACCAGGTCACCTATCCAGCGCCTGGCGCGCCCGGCCTCGCGGCGGACGTCCGCACACTGCTGCGGACCGCGGGCACTCCCAGTGCAGGACATCCCCGACCGCGGCCTGGACCACGGCGCGTACGTGCCGCTGGTAGAGATGTACCCCGGCGCCGATGTCCCGGTGCTGCAGATCTCCATGCCGACCCTCGACCCGCAGCAGCTCTTCGAGGTCGGGCGCAAGCTCGCGCCGTTGCGCGATGCGGGCGTCCTCATCGTGGGCAGCGGCTTCTTCACCCATAACCTGCGCGCCATGAGCCTGGACGGCTCGGTGTCATCGGTGATGTCCGAGTTCGATCACTGGGGCGCTGAGGCGCTCGCACACGGCGACATCGACGCGCTGCTCGATTTCCAGCACAAGGCCCCCGCCGCCCGGCAGGCGCATCCCCGCACCGAGCATTTCGCGCCGTTGTTCGTCACCCTGGGCGCGGCTTCGGGGGACCTCAAGGACGCGCGGAGCGTCATCGATGGGTTCTGGTTCGGCCTCGCCAAACGGTCCATCCAGATCGCCTGACCTTCCCGCTACGTATTCTCGTGGGGTGAGCGGAACGGTGACGCGCGCGGTGGCCCTGCCGCTGCTGCCCCATCTCTGCCGCGCGCGCGACCACATCGACCGTCACTACTCCCGCGCGCTGGACCTGGATGAGCTCGCGGCGGTCGCGGGGGTGTCGAAGTTCCACTTCGCCCGCTGTTTCGAGGCGACCTACGGGGAGACCCCGATCCGCTATCTCACCCGCCGTCGCATCGAGCGGGCCCAGGACCTGCTGCGCGCCGCCAACCTGACCGTGACCGAAGTCTGCATGCTCGTCGGGTTCTCCAGCCTCGGGTCGTTCTCGTCACGCTTCGCCCAGCTCGTGGGCGAGACCCCAACCGCCTACCGCGACCGGTGGGCGGCACGGGGCGGACCGCGCATCCCCGGCTGCTACCTGTTCATGCGCGGCGTGCTGGACCCGGGCGGGACGGCGGGGCACGCAGCAGGGCCGGCGCCGGCGGGGCGCACATCAGGACCGGGGGCCGCAGCATCCAGCTAGCGTGGCGCGGCGCCCGGGAGCCCCGTTCGCGCAATCTGGGAGAAGCACCGGCCCGCGGCCCCGGCCTAGGCTCGCCGCATGATTACAAACATCTCGCTCGTCACCGTCTATTGCCTCGACCAGAGCGCGGCGCGTGACTACTACGTTGACGTCCTGGGTTTCGAGCCCCGCACCGACGTCACCATGGGTGAGGGGTTCCGCTGGGTCACGGTGGGCCACCCCAGCCAGCCCGAGCTGGAAGTCACCCTGATGCTGCCGGGGCCGCCGCTCGAGCCGGATGCGGCCGACTTCATCCGGCGCCAGCTCGAAGCGGGCAAGATGGGCGGGCTGGGGCTCCGGGTCGACGACTGCCGCAAGACCTTCGAGGAGCTCAGCGCCAAGGGCGTCACCTTCCTGCAGGAGCCGTCGGACCGCCCCTACGGCGTGGAGGCGGTCATGCGCGACAACTCCGGCAACTGGCTGGTCCTGGTCGAGCCCAGGGAGTTCACCCCCGGCGACTTCGCCTGAGATCTCCCGGCACGGTCCAGGCCCGGGGGGCGGCGCGGCGGGCACGGGGCCGCCGGGGCACAGGCCGGCTGCGGCGGCTAGCGTGAGGCAGCGTGAGCACGCTGATCACGAACATCGGGGAACTGGTCACCAACGCGCCCGATGCCGGGTATTCCCCCGGGTCCGCCGGCCCGGGCCCTTTCACGGCGGTCACCGACGCGGCGCTGGTGGTCGAGGACGGCCGGGTGGCCTGGACCGGGCCGGCGGCGCGGGCTCCCGCCGCCGACTACATGGCCGACTGCGGCGGACGGGCGGTCCTGCCTGGCTTCGTCGACTCACACGCCCACCTGGTGTTCGCCGGTGAGCGCAGTGCCGAGTTCGCCGCCCGGATGGCCGGCACGCCCTACCGCGCGGGCGGCATTCGCAGCACGGTCGCTGCTACCCGGGCGGCCAGCGACGAACGGCTGCGGGCGAACGCAGGTCGGCTGGCCGCCGAGATGCTGCGCCAGGGGACGACCACCCTGGAATGCAAGTCCGGGTACGGGCTCACGGTCGACGATGAGCGGCGCAGCGTGGCGGTCGCCGCCGGGATCACCGGGGAAGTGACCTTTCTCGGTGCGCATGTGGTGCCGCCGGAGTTCGAGGCCGACCCCGCTGCGTACCTGGACCTGGTATGCGGCCCGATGCTCGCGGCATGTGCTCCGCATGCCCGGTGGATCGACGTGTTCTGCGAGCAGGGGGCGTTCGGGGCGGACGAGGCGCGGGCCGTCCTTGTGGCCGGGCAGGCAGCGGGGCTGATGACGCGGATACACGCTAACCAGCTGGGACCGGGCCCGGGGGTGCAGGTCGCGGTGGAGGCAGGCGCCGCCTCAGCCGACCACTGCACCTACCTGACCGGCGCGGACGTGGACGCGCTCGCGGCCGGGAGCACGGTCGCCACCCTGCTGCCCGGCGTGGAGTTCTCCACCCGGCAGCCCTACCCGGAGGCCCGGCGGCTGCTGGACGCGGGGGTGACCGTGGCTATCGCCACCGACTGCAACCCGGGGTCATGCTTCACCTCCAGCATGCCGCTGTGCATCGCGCTCGCCGTGCGGGAGATGCGCCTGACCACCGAGGAGGCGGTGTGGGCGGCGACCGCGGGCGGAGCACGCGCGCTGCGCCGCACCGACGTCGGCCACCTGGGCGTGGGCGCTCGCGCCGACCTGGTGCTGCTGGACGCGCCGTCTCACGCCTACCCCGCCTACCGCCCAGGCGTGCCCATCGTCGCCGCTGTCTGGCGGGCGGGCGAACTCGCCGCCGGCGCGGTGCCGCCAGCCTGAGGGGCCACCGGCCCGGCAGGCCGCTAAAACCGTCGGCGTGTCGCTGAGGGTACATGCCGGCGGATTGGGCACAATAGAGAAGGCCCCTCCATGCATGAGATGGAGGGGCCCACTCGATCTCGCAGTGCCAGACACTGTTACCTCATGCTCAGCGCCCGTTCCGCTCGATCAACCACCAAGCCGGATACCCGCTTGAAGTCCCAGTTGCCCAGTTCCCCTTGCGTCCGGGGTGCCCCCCGGTGGTTCCCGTTTTCGGCGGTGAGAGATTTCTACGCCCTCCCGCGCTGGCGGCACAAGGGGTTTCGGCCAGTAATTTCAAGATCTTTTAGCCGTCCACAAACTGTCCACAGTTCGGCCATAGTTATCCCCCTGTAGGCCCGGATTCTCCACAGGAAGTCCACAGAAGAGGCCGCCCCGCGCTGGTTTCATGCCTGCCCGAACTTGTCCGCATAAGGGCGGCCGGGCCGTATCGGGGAAGGGCATCTCCGCGCTAGGCGGGGATGCCGCTTGTTCTTGTCAAGCCGCCGGGGAAGGGAATCCGAGGCCGTGGGGGTCGGTGCGGACCTTGATGAAGGCCCAGACCCCGTAGCGGCTGACGGGGCCGAGCTGGTCGAGTGGCCCGGCGCCGGAAGAGCCCGCGCCGTCCCATTTGCCGCCGTCCCACTTCCACACTTCGGCTTCGAGCTCGGCGCCGTCTCCGTTCCCGCGGGAAGGCCGTCCATGGTGCTGGAAAGGCCCCTTCGCATAGGGGGAAAGGTCTCCGCATAGAGAAGGCTTCCGCATAGAGAAGGCTTCCGCGGAGAGAGGAGCCCGCACGCAGAGGGGAAACGCCTCCGGATAAGGGAAAGGCCCCTCCACGCATGAGATGGAGGGGCCCGCCCGATCTCGCAGTGCCAGACACTGTTACCTCATGCTCAGCGCCCGTTCCGCTCGATCAGCCACCAAGCCGGATACCCGCTTGAAGTCCCAGTTGCCCAGTTCCCCTTGCGTCCGGGGTGCCCCCCGGTGGTTCCCGTTTTCGGCGGTGAGAGATTTCTACGCCCTCCCGCGCTGGCGGCACAAGGGGTTTCGGCCAGTAATTTCAAGATCTTTTAGCCGTCCACAAACTGTCCACAGTTCGGCCATAGTTATCCCCCTGTAGGCCCGGATTCTCCACAGGAAGTCCACAGAAGAGGCCGTCCCGCCTTGGTCCCGTGTCCGGCGGCACCTCTCATCCGGCACCGGCGGCCGCGCCAGGATGGGCGTCGCGCTGCGCGGGCCGGGCGAGGATGGGCGTCACTCCCGGGCGGCCGGGCGAGGATGGGGTCGACCTGGGTCAACGGAGGCCGGGGTAGCGGCCGGCGAACCGGATCAGCGGCTCGGCGGATTCGGCCACATAGGGGACCCGCAGCACCGAGGCGATGACCAGGACATGGTCCCCCGCGGGGACGCGCTGCACGGCCTCACACTCCAGCGCCGCCACCCCACCGTCGGGGATGAGGGCACCCGACGCCGGGCCGCGCCGGTGCGGAACGCCATCCAGCAGCAGCCGGGCACCGGGGCGGCCGGCCACCGCGAAGCGGCCGGCGAGCGCGCGCTGGCCGGCCGCGAGCATGGTGACCGCGAACCTGTCCACCCGGCCGAGCACTTCGGCCGGGTAGGAGCCGGCGATGAGCGAGACGAGCACCAGCGGGGGTGACAGTGATACCGGGCAGAACGCGCTCACCGTGGTCCCGATGTCGTCCCGCCCGTCCGCCACCATGACCAGGGTGATGCCCGTCGGAAACGACGCCAGCGCCTCCGCCAGGCCCTCCGCGTGCTCACCGGATGACGGCGGGGACGCCGTCTGGCCGGGCGCGAGACGTTCGGTCACTGGATGATCCAGTGACCCTGGAGTTGCAGCGGCCCGAACGGCGGGAGGCCGGCGCCGCCGGCCAGCCGCCAGAGCGGCCCCCAGCTCTCGGCGAGGAGGCTGGCGCGGGCGGCGGCCCGGTCCTCGCTCGACTCCGGCGGGCGCAACCGGTCCAGCGGCCGGACACGCGGGAAGAGCCGCAGCGGCGCGGTGTCCGGCAGGTCGGCCTTGCGGCGGGCGAGCGCCACCGCGGTGTCCAGCCCGCCGAGCTGGTCCACCAGCCCGTTCGCCGCCGCGTCAGCGCCGGTCCACACCCGTCCCCGCGCCACCTCGTGCACCTGGTCCATGGACAGCCCGCGCCCATCGGCGACCTTGCTGGTGAAGTCCTCGTAAATCCGGTCGAGCCAGGTATTCAGCCGCGCCCATTCCTCGTCACTGAACGGGCGCGTCGTGGTGAACATGTCCGCGTGCCGGCCCTCGGTCACCGCGTTGACGCTCACCCCCGCGCGCTGCAGCAGGCTGGCGGTGACCGGCTTGCCGCCGAGCACCCCGATCGAGCCGGTCAGCGTGCCTGGCTGCGCCACGATCGAGTCCGCCGCCATCGCTATGAAATAGCCGCCTGAGGCGGCCACGTCCGCCATCGATACCACGACCGGCTTGCCGGCCGCGCGGGCCCGCACCACCTCGCGCCAGATCGTGTCGGACGCCACGTAGGAGCCGCCGGGGCTGTTGATCCGCAGGACGATCGCCCGGGCCCGGTGGTCGTTGGTGGCGGTCCGCAGCGCGGCGGCGATCGTGTCGGACCCCATCGACCCGCCGCCGACCGGGCCGCGCCCGCTACGGCCGCGCCGGATCGGGCCGGTCGCGTGGATGAGCGCGATCACGTTCTCTGAGGGGTTGGGCAGCTTGCGCGCCCGCTGCGCGAGGGCACGGGAACGCTGGTAACGGCCGAGATAGAGCAGGAAGGCGTCGGGCCCAGCCGCCTCGCGGACGTCGGCGTAGATCTGGTCCCGGTAGCCGAGTGAGTCCACCAGCCTGGCGTCCAGCGCCTCGGCAGCCAGGAACGGGCCGTGGTCGATCAGGTCCCTGGCCTCGCCGCCGGGGATCTGCAGCCGCTCGGCGATCGCGTCGGTGAGCTGCTGGGTGAGGGAGAACGCGAGCCGCTGCATGGCTTCCCTGGCTGGTCCGGTGAAGCCGCGTTCGGTGAGCCGTTCGGCGGCACTCTTGTACTCCTGCCGCTTCGCGATCTGGTAGTCGAGGCCGAGCTTGTCCATCGCGTCACGGAAGAACAGCTGCTGGAGGCTGATCCCGGTCAGGTCGAGTTCCCCGGATGGCTGGAGGCAGATCCGGTCGAACGCGGTCGCAAGGTAGTACGGCACGTTCCCGGGGGAGAATTCGCCGAACGTCTCCGCCCAGGCCACGGTGGTCTTGCCGGAGCGGGCGAACTCCCGCACGGCGGCCCGCAGCTCCTGGACCCGGGCCAGCCCGATCGGCCGTCCACCGAGCTTCACCACCAGCGCCTTCACCCGGTCATCGGCCCTGGCGCGGCGCAGCCCGTCCAGCACGTCGGCGAGGCGGACCCGGCGCATGGTGAGCAGTGCGGAGACCGGGTCGGCCGGCGGCTCGTCGGCCAGGCCCTCGGTGAGATCGATTTCCAGGATCAGCGGGGCGGTCCGCCGTTGGCGCATCCTGGTGATTTTCTGCTGCAGCATGGACTCGGCCATGCATCCCACCTTACGGGGCGCGGGCGCGGGTGGCGGGGCCGCCGGGGGCGCCTTCACCTGAGCTATCGTCTGCTGGGATGACGCAAGGCGATGGGGACGGCTGGGTCGGCTGCGACCAGGATCACCGGCACTGGGGAAGGCACGGCGCCGCCGGGCTGCTGATCTGGGCGCCGGACAGTTCCGGGCGCCCGCTCGTTCTGCTGATCCGGCGGGCCGGGTGGAGTCACCACGGCGGCACCTGGGGACCGCCCGGCGGGGCGCGCGACAGCCACGAGTCGGCCGCCGAGGCAGCGGTGCGGGAGGCCGCCGAGGAGTGCGGCGCGCCGCCCGGGGCGGTCCGCATCAGTGGCCTGCTCAACGACGATCACGGCGGCTGGAGCTACCAAACGCTGATCGCCGAGGCCGCGGAGCCGTTCACCGCGCGGCCCAGCCACGAGGCGACCGAGACCGCCTGGGTCCCCGCCGATGACGTCGCCTCGCTCGCGCTGCATCCGGGTTTCGCCGCTGTGTGGCCGGTCATCGCCGCGGCTCTCGCGCCGGTCACCCTGATCGTGGACGGGGCCAACGTGATGGGGTCGCGGCCCGATGGCTGGTGGCGCGACCGGGCCGGGGCGATGCTGCGGCTCCATGACGAACTGGCGGCGCTGGCAGCCGCCGGCGTCGCCCGGCTGCCAGACAACGGCGATGCGGCGGCCCTGGACCGCTGGTACCCACGGTTCGTGCTGGTGGTGGAGGGCAAGGCCCGCGCGGTGCTTGACCGTGCTCGCGGCGACGGGGCCGTGCGGGTGGTGGCCGCCCCGGCGGAAGGTGACGACACGATCGCGGACCTGGCCGGCCTGCTGCCCGGGCGGCGGTTCGTCGTCACCGCGGACCGGGAACTGCGGCGGCGTTGCGTGGCAGCGGGGGCGGCCGTTACCGGGCCACGCTGGCTGACGGCCCTGCTGGGGTGACCTGCCCGTCGGCGATCGCGGCCCGCCGGTGCGACCGGCGCCTGCTCGCCAGCGAGCGCAGCAGCGGCAGGCTGGCGAAGTAGGAGCCCGCGGCCGCGATGCCGCCGATGCCGAGGTCGATGGAGATCCGGCCCTGTTTGGCCCAGTAGACGTCACGCAGATCGAGCAGGAGCGCGAACTCGTCGATGATGAGCGCGAGCCCGCTGCCGTAGCAGACGGCCACCACCGGATGCCGGCGTGCCCGTTCATCACCACGGACGGCGACGGCGCCGACCCCCGCGAGCAGGCCGATGCCCCACATGTAGTGGTGCAGGTGCGCGCCGCCGAGGCTCATGTTGCGGAACGGCCCGCGTCCCGCCCGGATGCTGTAGGTGATGCCGCGGACGGTGGCGAAGGTGGCGGTGAACGCCAGCCAGCTGAGCAACGCCGACCGCTGGCTCGGGTCCAGGTCCCCCCAGGCGGCCGCCGGGTCGCGGGGGCCGGCCGCGATCGTGGTGGACGGTGCGGCGGATGGCGCGGCGGGCGGGACGGCGGGATCGATCACATCTGCACCCTATCCCCGCAGCTAGCACGGCCGCGGAGGCGCTGGGCCGGCACGTGTGCTTGGGTCAGGTGGGTGACCGTTCCCGAGGCGCTGGCGCTGATCGCGGCGGGGGTGGCGGCCGGCATCGTCAGCACGGTCGTGAGCCTGGCGTCGGTCGTCTCCTACCCGGCGCTGCTGGCCATCGGGCTGCCACCGCTGTCGGCGAACATGACCAACACGGTCTCGCTGCTTTTCACCGCGGTGGGCGCGGCGGCGGGCTCCCGGCCGGAACTGACCGGCCAGGCCGCCCGGATCCGCCGCCTCGGGCTGATCACCGCGGTGGGCGGCGGGGCGGGTGCCGCCCTGTTGCTGATCACACCACCGCAGACGTTCGTGCGGGCGGCACCGGTCCTGATCGGGGCCGCCTCGCTGGTCCTGCTCGCCCAGCCAGGGCAGCCGGTGCAGCCGGGGCAGCCGGGACCGGGGCAGCCGGACCCAGGCCAGCCGGGGCAGTCGGGACCGGGCCAGCCGGGCCGCCGCGCCCGCCGCGGCCGCGGTGGTGAGGGCAGCCCGCTGCTGCTGGCAGGTGTGTTCGGCGTGGCGGTCTATGTCGGGTATTTCGGGGCGGCCGGGGGGATCCTCATGCTTGCCCTGCTCACCGTCATGGTGGCCGAGCCGCTGGCCAGGACCAACGCGCTGAAGAACGTCATCGGCGGGCTCGCGAACGGGGTGGCGGCGATCGCTTTCGCGCTCTTCGGGCAGGTCGACTGGGCGGCGGTGGCGCCGCTCGCGGCCGGGTTTCTCATCGGCGGCTGGACCGGCCCCGCGCTGGTCCGCCGCCTCCCGGGCCGGGCGATGCGCGTCCTCATCGCGGTCTGCGGGCTGGCCGTCGCGGTCAAGCTGGGCATCGCGGCTTACCGGTAGCAGCCCGGTCCGGCCGCAGCCCGGTCCGGCGGCAGCTCAGTCCTCCGGGGTGAGCCAGAGCACGCCCAGTGGCGGGAGCGTGAGCACGGCCGAGGCAGGCAGACCGTGCCAGGGCTCCGCCACCGCATCGACGGCGCCCAGATTGCCGACACCGCTGCCGCCGTAGTCGTAGCTGTCGGTGTTCACCAGTTCCTGCCACCGGCCCGCGCGTGGCAGGCCCACCCGGTACGACTCGTGCGGGTGGCCGGCGAAATTGGCGATGCAGGCGACCACGCTGCCGTCGGCGGCCAGGCGCAGGAACGACAGCACGTTCCCGGCCGCGTCGTTCGCGTCGATCCAGCGGAAGCCCTCCGGCGAGCTGTCCTGCTCCCAGAGCGCGGGGGCGGCCCGGTAGCTGTTGTTCAGGTCGCGGACCAGCCGCTGTGCCCCGGCGTGGTACTCGTGATCGAGCACCCACCAGTCCAGGCCCCGCTCGGCTGACCACTCGCTGCCCTGGCCGAACTCCGAGCCCATGAACAGCAACTGCTTGCCAGGATGGGCCCACATGTAGGCGAACAGCGCGCGCAGCCCGGCAAAACGTTTCCATTCGTCCCCGGGCATCTTCCCCAGCAGCGACCCCTTGCCGTGCACGACCTCGTCGTGCGACAGCGGCAGCACGAAGTTCTCGCTGAACGCGTACATCAGCGAGAAAGTGATCTCGTTGTGGTGGTAGTGCCGGAACACGGGGTCGTGTGACAGGTACGCCAGCGTGTCGTGCATCCAGCCCAGGTTCCATTTGAAACCGAACCCGAGGCCGCCCAGGTGCACCGGGCGCGTCACCCCCGGCCAGGCGGTGGACTCCTCGGCGATGATCATGGTCCCCGGCACGCGCCGGTAGCAGGTGACGTTCACCTCCCGCAGGAACGAGACGGCGTCGAGGTTCTCGCGGCCGCCGCGCACGTTGGGCGTCCACTGGCCCTCGGTCCGGGAGTAGTCCAGATACAGCATCGAGGCGACGGCGTCCACCCTCAGCCCGTCCGCATGGAAGGACTCCAGCCAGCACAGCGCGTTGGCGAGCAGGAAGTTGCGCACCTCGGGCCGGCCGTAGTCGAAGATGAGCGTGCCCCAGTCCGGGTGCTCCCCCCGCCGCGGGTCGGCGTGCTCGTACAGGGCGGTGCCGTCGAAGCGGGCCAGCGCCCAGTCGTCGCGGGGGAAGTGGGCCGGCACCCAGTCGAGGATGACCCCGATCCCTGCCTGGTGCAGCCGGTCCACCAGGTAGCGGAACTCGTCCGGGCTGCCGAAGCGGGACGTGGGCGCGTAGTACGAGGTGACCTGATAACCCCAGGAGCCGCCAAACGGATGCTCCGCGACCGGCAGCAGCTCCACATGGGTGAAGCCCATCGAGGTGACGTAACTGGTCAGTTCCCCGGCCAGGTCCCGGTAGGAGAGCCCCGGCCGCCAGGACCCCAGGTGCACCTCGTAGACGCTGAGCGGCTGCCCGGAGGGCTCGGCGCTGGCCCGCCGGGCGAGCCAGCCGGCATCCCCCCACGTGTAGGCGGAGGTGAACACCACCGAAGCGGTGGCGGGCGGCTGCTCGGCCAGGCTGGCCATCGGGTCGGCTTTGCGCTGCCACTGCCCGTCCCGCCCGCAGATCTCGTACTTGTAGCGGGTGCCGTCGCCCACCCCGGGCACGAACAGCTCCCACACCCCGGATCCGCCGAGCGAGCGCATCGGGTGACCGCGCCCGTCCCAGTGGTTGAAGTCTCCGATGACCCGCACCCCGCGCGCGTTCGGCGCCCATACGGCGAACGAGGTACCGGTCACCGCACCGAATTCCATGCCGAACGAAAGGCCCGTGCTGGCCGCGGTCTCCCGCGCGGGGGCGCCGGCGGTGCCGAACTGCCGTACGCGCGCCCCGAGCACCTGCCACAGCTGCTCGTGCCTGCCCTCGCCGATCAGGTGAAGGTCCATCTCACCGAGCGTCGGCAGGTGCCGGTAGGGGTCGTCGGTGACGATCTCCGGGCCGGGCGTGATGATCTCCGGGCCGGGCGTGCCGCCGGGGCCGGGCGGGCCGGGCTGGCCCGGCGGGCCGGGGTAGGTGACCGCGAGCCGGTAGTCGGGCACCTGGCTCACCGGCAGGGTGGCGGTGAACACTCCTTCGTGCAGGTGATCCGCTGGGAAGCGGGTGCCGTCGGCGAGCACGACCGTGACCGTCTGCGCGAGCGGCCGCAGCGCGCGCACGACGACGCCGCCGGGGCCGGGGTGGGCGCCGAGCACAGCGTGTGGATCGTGGGAGTGGCCTGCCACGATGGCGCCGATCTCGGCCCGGAGACTGTCGGCCGGCGCGGACGCGGGCTGGCTGGCGTCAGCGCGGCTGGTGTCTGGACGGCTGGTGTCTGCCCGGCTGCTGTCTGCCCGGCTCTGGCCGGTGGGCCTGGCCGGGCCGGTCGGGCCGGTCGGGCCGGTCGGGCCGGTCGGGCCGGTCGGGCTCGCGGTGTCAGGCATCGGCGATGAAGTCCAGCGGGATGGCCAGCCAGGACGGGCGGTGCCTTGCTTCGTACATCACCTCATAGACCGCCTTGTCGAGCAGGAGCGCGCGCAGCAGCACCGCGTGTTTCCGTGGGTCGGCGGCGCCAGCCTGTGCGTACCCGGCGCAGAACGCGGCCTGGTTGCGGCTCACCCAGTCCCGGGCGGCCTCGTGCAGCCACTCGGTGTCGGGGTGGTCGGGCAGCTGGTAGCGGGCGGCGTAGTCGAACGAGCGCAGCATGCCCGCGACGTCGCGCATCGCCGGGGACCGGGCCCGGCGCTGCGCCAGCGGGGTGGCGGGCTCGCCCTCGAAGTCCAGCAGCACCCAGCCGGACTGGGTGCGGACCACCTGCCCGAGGTGGTAGTCGCCGTGGATCCGCTGGACGAGCAGCGGTTCGTCGAGTGCCGCGAGTTCGGCGAAGGCTTTGTGCAGCGGCTGCGCGCGGGTGGCGAGTTCCGGCACGGCGGCGAGCGCGGTCTCCAGCCGCTGCATCATCTGCGTTGCGAGGTCACGGTGCGCGTCGCCAGACAGTTCGAAGGTGCCGAAGGCGTCCGCGAGCGCGCGGTGGACCTCCGCGGTGGCCTCGCCGAGCCGGTGGGCCTCGGGGGCGAAGTCGCCTCCGGCCTCGGCCGCCGTCGCGGCGTCGTCGGCGTACAGGTCGCGCACGCTGGTCGCGGCCAGCGACCAGCCGTCCGCGGCAGACCGGAGGTAGGTGGACAGGATGGCCAGCACGGTGGGCTGCCCGTCCATGGTGCTCTGGAGCCAGCCCAGCGGGGGTGCCACGTGCGGGGAGCCGACCCGGGCCAGGGCGCGGGGGACTTCGAGGTCCGGGTTGGGGCCGGGGGAGGGCCGCCGGAAGACCTTGAGGATGGCTTCCTCGCCGATGAGCAGGCTGGTGTTGCTCTGCTCGGCGGTGAGCACCAGGCTGTCCGCCCCGGTGCCGATGACGGCTTCCGGCTCGGCGCCGAAACACAGCGGCCCGATCGTCTCCCGCCCGGCTATGGCCTGCAGCAGCCGCCGGGTCAGCTCCGGGTCGTGCAGGGCGTCGTAGGCGGTCCTGCCGGGGCCGTACGGGCCGATCACCGCATGCTCCAGCCGACCGGGGATTGTGGCCCGCAAGCCGGTGAGAACCTGGTAGCGGTCGGTGGCCTCGTCCTGGGCTACCGCCACGATCAGGTGATGCAGACCAGGATCGCCGTCCACCAGCGGCGTGTCCGACGCGATGGTGAGCCCGGTGATCGGCGTGCCCTTGCCCGCGAACCAGCGCTGCCCGGGCAACCAGGCCGCCAGTTCTTCCTGAAATGTCATCTTCGGGATCTACCCTGTCATGTCGGCGTATGCGCCCCGTGCGTAACAGCGTGCCCGGCGTGGCGCGCGTTACCCGCTTTCGGGAGGCGGCGCGCCGGGCTGGCTCACGGGCGGGCGGGCGCTCACCGTGGCTGGTCTCCCCGTGGCTCGGGGAGCTGGAACCAGTAGAAGCCGTGACCGGGCAGCGTGAGCAGGTAGCTCAGCTCCCCGATCGGCGGGAACGTGACCCCGCCCATGCACTCGATGGGCGTGATTCCCCGGAACCGCCGCAGGTCGAGCTCGACCGGCTGCGGGAACCGGGAAAGGTTGTTGACGCACAGGATGCGGTCACCCGGGTCGGTGACGTCGGAGCCCGGGCGCCCGGGGTACTCACGGACGAACGCGAGCACACTGGGGTTGGAGGAGCTCAGTTCCTCGTATCCGCCGCCGTGGCCGAAGACGGGGTGGCGCTTGCGGATCTCGATCATCCGCTTGGTCCAGTGCAGCAGCGAGCCGGAGCTGCGCTGCTGTGCCTCGACGTTGAGCGCCTGGTAGCCGTAGATCGGGTCCATGTTCATCATCAGGTACAGCCGCTGCGGGTCGGCGGTGGAGAACCCCGCGTTGCGGTCCGGGGTCCACTGCATCGGGGTCCGGACCCCGTCCCGGTCGCCGAGCCAGATGTTGTCCCCCATCCCGATCTCGTCGCCGTAGTACAGCACGGGCGAGCCGGGCAGCGAGAGCAGCAGGGCGGTGAACAGCTCCAGCTGGTTGCGGTCGTTGTCGAGCAGCGGGGCGAGCCGGCGCCGGATCCCGATGTTCGCTTTCATCCGCGGGTCCTTGGCGTACTCGGCGTACATGTAGTCACGCTCGTCGTCGGTGACCATCTCCAGCGTGAGCTCGTCGTGGTTGCGCAGGAAGATGCCCCACTGGCAGGACGAGGGGATGGGCGGGGTCTGGGCGAGTATCTCGGAGATGGGGTAGCGCTGCTCGCGCCGTACCGCCATGAAGATGCGCGGCATCAGTGGGAAGTGGAACGCCATGTGGCATTCGTCCCCGCCGGCCGAGGGGTCGCCGAAGTACTCGACCACGTCGTCGGGCCACTGGTTCGCCTCAGCCAGCAGCACCCGGTCGGGGTAGAGCCGGTCCACCTCGGTCCGGACCCGCTTGAGGTACTCGTGGGTTTCCTTGAGGTTCTCGCAGTTGGTGCCCTCCCGCTCGTACAGGTAGGGCACCGCGTCCAGCCGGAAGCCGTCGATGCCCAGGTCGAGCCAGAACCGCAGCACCTCCAGCATCGCGTCCTGGACCAGCGGGTTCTCGTAGTTCAGGTCGGGCTGATGGGAGAAGAACCGGTGCCAGTAGTACTGGCCGCGCACCTGGTCGAAGGTCCAGTTCGACTGCTCGTGGTCGACGAAGATGATCCGGGCGTCGGTGTACCGGTCGTCGGTGTCGGACCAGACGTAGAAGTCGCCGTAGGGCCCGTCCGGGTTGGTGCGCGACGCCTGGAACCACGGGTGGGCGTCGCTGGTGTGGTTCATCACCAGATCGGCGATCACCCGCATGCCCCGCTCGTGGGCCGCGTTGACGAGTTCCACGAAGTCCCCGATGTGCCCGAAGTCGGGCAGCACCTTGGTGAAGTCCGCGATGTCGTAGCCGCCGTCGCGCAGCGGCGAGTCGTAGATGGGCAGCAGCCAGATGCAGTCGATGCCGAGCCATTGCAGGTAATCGAGCCGGGAGGTGAGCCCGCGCAGGTCGCCCGTCCCGTCCCCGTTGGAGTCGTGGAACCCGCGGACCAGCACCTCGTAGAAGACCGCCCGCTGATACCAGTGCGGGTCGCGCGGCTTGTCGAACGAGAAGGGGTCCGGGATGGGCTCACCGGGCGGTCCCACGAAACTCGCCGGCGCCGCGGGCGGCGGCGACTGTGGCAGGCCGGGTGGACTCCGGTCGGGGTCAGGTGCCACTTGCGTCTCCTGCGGTCATGCGGGCGGCCGTCACTTCGCCGGGCCTGGCGTGACGGTGAAAATGTGGGCTGGCGTGGTCGCCGGGTCGAGACGCACGTAGTTAGCCTGCCCCCACTGATAGGAATTCCCGGACAGCTCGTCTGTGACAACGAACTGCGACCGCTCGTCCATCCCCAGCGCGGGCATATCGAGCCAGACAGTGGCCTCGTGTGGCACGTGCGGGTCGATGTTCACCACGACCAGGACGGTGTCCGCGTCCCGCTGGCTGCGCTTGGAGAAGCAGATCAGTTCCGGCTGGTCGACGTGATGGAAGCGTAGATTACGCAGCCAGTGCGTGGCCGGGTGGGATTTCCTGATCGCATTGAGCCGGGTGATGAACGGCGCGATGCCGGCGGGCGGCTGCGCCTTCGCCCAGTCACGCGGCCGGTACTGATATTTCTCGGAATCCAGGTATTCCTCACTTCCCGGCCTGATGGGCGTGTTCTCGCAGAGTTCGTACCCGGAATAGACACCCCAGGACGGGGAGAGCATGGCGGCGAGAACCGCCCGCGCCCGGAAGGCGGCTGGCCCGCCGTGCTGGAGGTATTCGCTGAGGATGTCGGGGGTGTTGACGAAGAAGTTGGGCCGCATGTACGCCGCCGCCGGGCCGGACAGCTCGCGCAGGTAGCCGGTGATCTCGGCCGCGCTGCCGCGCCAGGTGAAGTACGTGTAGGACTGGTGGAAGCCGATCTGGGCGAGCGTGTGCATCATGGCCGGCCGGGTGAACGCCTCCGCGAGGAAGATCACGTCCGGGTCGGTGCGGTCCACCTCCGCCAGCAGCCGCTCCCAGAACGGCAGCGGCTTGGTATGGGGGTTGTCCACCCGGAAGATCCTGACCCCGTGGTCCATCCAGTGCCGCAGGATCCGCAGTACCTCGGCGTAGATGCCCTCCGGGTCGTGGTCGAAGTTGAGCGGGTAGATGTCCTGGTACTTCTTGGGCGGGTTCTCCGCGTAGGCGATCGCGCCGTCGGCCCGGGTGGTGAACCATTCCGGGTGCTGCCCGACCCAGGGGTGATCAGGTGACGCCTGCAGCGCCAGGTCGAGCGCCACCTCGAGCCCGAACCGGCCGGCCTCGCCGACGAAGACGTCGAAGTCGGCCATGGTGCCGAGTTCGGGGTGGACGGCGTCGTGGCCGCCGTCGGGCGAGCCGATCGCCCAGGGGGATCCCGGATCGCCCGGACCGGCCAGCAGCGCGTTGTTACGGCCCTTGCGCGCGGTCGTCCCGATGGGGTGGACCGGGGGCAGGTAGACGACGTCGAAGCCCATCGCGGCGATCTGCTCCAGCCGCGGCACCGCGCTCCGCAGCGTCCCCCCGGTCGGCTCGCGGCGCCCCATCGGGTCGGTCCGCACTCCCTCCGAGCGGGGGAAGAACTCGTACCACGCCCCGTAGAGCGCGCGCTGCCGGTGCACCACCAGCGGGTAGCGGGGCGAGCGGGTCACCAGTTCGCGCAGCGGGTGGGCGGCGAGGATCGCGGCGATCTGTTCGTCATCGGTGGCGGCCAGCCGGTCCCAGGGCGGGATGGCCGGATCGCGCAGCCGTGCCGCGAGCGCCGTCAGCGCCGCGCGAGCCGCGCCCGCCGCCTGGGCGGCGCGGGCGGCACCCGCCCAGCGTCCGCCGAGGGCCAGCGCGCTCCCAGCGGGAGATGCGCTCCCGGCGGGGGGTGCGTTCCGGGTGGGGGACGCGCTCCCGGCGGGGGGTGCGTTCCCGGCGGGGGGTGCGTTCCGGGCGCGGGACGGGTTCCGGTCTGGCCGGTCTGGCCGGACCGACCGGGCTGCCCGCTCGAAGAGGATCGCCCCCTCGGCCATCATGAGGCCGACGTCCAGCCCGCGGGGAACCTTGATGCCGGCGTCGTGGCGCCAGTGTGCGATCGGGTCCCCCCATGCCTCCACATGAAAGCCCCACCGGCCCTGGCAGCCGACCGTGATCTCGGCCGCGTAGCGGTCGGTGCCCGGTGTGACCTCGGCCATGGTCACCAGCGGCTGCCGCAGGCCCTCCGGGGTGTGCAGCACCACCCCCGCCCCGAGCATCTCGTGGCCTTCCCTGAACACCGTGGCGCTGACTTCGAACGTCTCGCCGGCCACCGCTTTGGCCGGCCAGCGGCCGCACTCGAGGACGGGCTGCACGTCGAGGATGGGGATGCGTCCGATCACCTAAGAACGCTACCCAGTGACGGGCAAGTCATGGCAGCAAGCTGCCCCGAGTTCACGGCAATCGGCTGGCATTTGCGGCTCGCGCGGGCGGTTCCGGGTTCGCGGTAGACGCACGCGCCCATTAAGGTCACTCAGCGTGAGAGCCATCCGCACGTTCACCATCCGGGCAACGCTGCCGGAGCCGCTGGCCGCGCTGCGTGAGCTCATGCTGAACCTCCGCTGGTCCTGGCACGCTGAGACGCGCGAGCTTTTCGCCGCGATCGATCCGGCCGGCCGGGAGGAGGCGGGGCGCGACCCGACCGCCCTGCTCGGTGAGGTGCCGCCGGAGCACCTGGCCCGGCTCGCGGGCGACCCGGCCTACCTTCGCCGGCTCGCGGACGCCGCCGCCGACCTGGAGGAGTACCTGGCCGGGCCGCGCTGGTACCAGCTGAGCGCGGGCGGGCCCGATGGCCTGGTGGATGTGCCGGCGGCGGCCGCTTACTTCTCGCCGGAGTACGGCATCGCCGGCGCCTTGCCGCAGTACTCCGGCGGGCTGGGCATCCTGGCCGGCGACCACCTCAAGGCGGCGAGCGACCTTGGTGTGCCGCTGATCGGGGTCGGCCTGCTCTACCGGCACGGTTACTTCAGCCAGTCCCTGTCCGCCGACGCCTGGCAGCTGGAGCGCTACCCGGAGGCCGACCCGAACGGGCTGCCGCTCACGCTGCTCCGGGACGGCGCCGGGTCGCCGGTCCGGGTCGCCATCGCCCTGCCCGAGGGCCGGGTGCTTGCCGCGCAGGTGTGGCTCGCCCGGGTCGGCCGGGTGCCCCTGCTGCTGCTGGACTCCTATGTGGAGGAGAACGAGCCCGCCCTGCGGGAGGTCACCGACCGGCTCTACGGTGGCGGCAGCGAGCACCGGCTCCGGCAGGAGCTTCTGCTTGGCATCGGGGGGGTGCGGGCGGTGCGGGCGTTCTGCGCGCTGACCGGCCACCCCGAGCCGGAGGTCTTCCACACCAACGAGGGGCATGCCGGTTTCCTCGGCCTGGAGCGGATCCGCGAGTACGCGCAGGGCGGGCTGGACTTCGACGAGGCGATCGAGGTCTGCCGGGCGGGCACGGTGTTCACCACGCACACCCCGGTGGCGGCCGGAATCGACCGGTTCCCCCGCGATCTGGTGGAGCAGCATTTCGCCGGCCCCGCGGCGGACCCCGCACTGCCGGGCGAGCGGGTGCTCGCGCTGGGCGCGGAGACCTACCCCGGCGGCGACCCGGCCGTGTTCAACATGGCCGTGATGGGGATGCGGCTGGCGCAGCGGGTGAACGGGGTGAGCCGGCTGCACGGCCGGGTGAGCCGGGCGATGTTCGCCGGGCTGTGGCCGGGGTTCGACCCGGACGAGGTGCCGATCGGGTCGGTCACCAACGGGGTGCACGCCGCCACCTGGGTGGCGCCGCAGATCCTGGCGCTTGCGGCCGGTGACGGCGGGCCGGACCAGGGAATGGCGGAGGACGGCCAGGCCTGGGAACGGGTCGCGGCGACCGGCCCGGCCCGGATCTGGGAGATCCGCCGCCTGCTGCGGGCCCGGCTGGTGGCGGTGGCCCGGCAGCGGCTCCGCGCGTCCTGGCGGCAGCGCGGTTCGTCCGACGCCGAGCTTGGCTGGACCGAGAAGGTTCTCGATGAGGACGTGCTGACGATCGGCTTCGCCCGCCGGGTCCCCTCGTACAAGCGGCTGACGCTGATGCTGCACGATCCCGGCCGTCTCCGCTCGCTGCTGACCGACCCGCAGCGCCCGGTTCAGGTGGTGATCGCCGGCAAGGCCCACCCGGCGGATGAGGGCGGCAAACTGCTCATCCAGCAGATGGTCCGCTTCACCGACGACAAGGCGGTGCGGCAGCGGATCGTGTTCCTGCCCGACTACGACATGGAACTGGCGCATGCCCTGGTGCAGGGCTGCGACGTGTGGCTGAACAACCCGCTCCGGCCGCTGGAGGCGTGCGGCACCTCGGGCATGAAGTCGGCGCTGAACGGGGGGCTCAACCTGTCCATCAAGGACGGCTGGTGGGACGAGTGGTCCGACGGCGAGAACGGCTGGGCGATCCCGTCGGCGGACGGGGTGGAGGACGCCGACCGCCGGGACGAACTGGAGTCAGCGGCCCTGTATGACCTGATCGAGAACGTGGTGGCGCCGCTGTTCTACGACGTGGGCACCGGCGGGCTGCCCGCCCGGTGGCTGGAGATGGTGGCGCACACCTTCCGGGAGCTGGGACCGCGGGTCCAGGCGTCGCGCATGGTCCGCGAGTACGTGACCGGCCTGTACCTGCCGGCGGCGCGGGCGTCGCGCCGGCTCTCCGTGGGGCAGGACGGCGTGCCCTTTGCCGCCGCCCGCGAGCTAGCCGCCTGGAAGCACCGGGTGAGCCTGGCCTGGGACGGGGTACGCGTCGAGCATGTCGAGGCGGAGGACGGCCTGCACGGCCCGGGCGACGGGCTCCTCGTCCGCGCGAGCGTGGCGCTGGGCCCGCTGTCGGCCACCGACGTCGCCGTCGAGGTCGTCTGCGGCCGGGTTGACGAGGGCGACGAGATCGTCGAGCCGGTGACGAGCGGGATGACGCTCGACGGGGCCTGCGGCAACGGGGGTATCGCACGCTACGTGGGGCGGGCCGATCTTGGCAGGCCCGGGCCGTTCGGGTACACGGTGCGGGTCGTGCCCAGCCATCCGCTGCTGGCCAGCAGCGCGGAGATGGGTTTGGTGACCTTCCCGCAGGCACCCGCCGGCATGACCAACGGCGACCTGCGCTGACCCGTTCGGGCGCATGCACGTTCCGTGCGTTGAGGCGCCCCGGACGGCCCAGTATTGCTACTGTCTGAATGTAAACCGTCGCTGTGCGTGAGACATCTCCTTGGTAGGCCTAACGACGTGCAGGGAACCTTTGTTGCCCTACCCCACTACGGCAGGTGAAAGGACGAGAGCAATGGTGAGGTCAGAAGCAGTCCCCGACAACCGCCTCCTGACCCCGGCGGAGGTGGCCGCGCTCTTCCGGGTCGACCCCAAGACCGTGACCCGGTGGGCGCAGCAGGGCAAGCTCCACTCGATCCGGACGCTGGGCGGGCACCGCCGCTACAGCGAGACCGAGATCCAGGCGTTCCTGGACCAGGCCGGGCAGGTGCCCAGGCCGGCGTAGGCAGCTGCCTGCCGTCGCGGCAGCGGGGCTCGCGTAGGATCGTGCCCCCGGTAGCCGGAGGTGTGCCCCTGGGCGAGTTCGCCCGGGTTGACCGGGATGACGCGGATCGCGGCCATCCGTCCCGGCCGCCCGCCCATGAACGCGCTCAGCGCGCAGGTCCGCGACGATCAGCGCGCGGGTATGCGCTGTTTCGTCCAGAATGGGCGTGGGAAGGCCACCTTCACGGGGCGCTGACCATAACCACGATCATGGAAGTGGGGTTACATCCGCCCATGAGCGAGCCCGCCGACGGCCTGTCCCTGGACATGGTCACCGCCGCGCTGCGCGCCGACAGCGCGGACGTGGCCATCTATGCCCGGGTGCTGACCGAATCGCTCGGGGGAGCGCTCCCGCCCGGCTGTGTGACAATCGACCGGGTGAGGACCATGTCCGACCGGATGCGCGGGCGGCCCGGGGAGGTATCGAAGATCACAGTCCGGCTGGGGGAGCGGGTGATGTCGCTGGGTGTCCAGGCCGGCCGCGAGCCCACCGCGGAGATCTGCCGGGAAGTGCGGGGAGTCGTGTTGTCGCGGCAGCCGGTGGGCATCGAGCAGTGGACCGGCGAACTCGCCAGGGCGCTCGTCTCTCACGCCGAGCAGAATGCCCAGGCCGCGGAGGCGCTGCGTAAGCTGGTGGCGGGACCGTAAGCGTGTCGCGCGGGTCCCCGGGGCCGGGGATCCGCAGGTCAGGCTCACGGAGGGGGGAGCGGTCCATTCGCCGTCTGGGGGAGGCACCGCGGTGCTGCGAACTGAGCCTAGTCTGGTGGGACTGCCATGACTGCTGAGGACGAGATGCCGGACAGGCTCGGGCCCTACCACCTGCTCGAACGGATCGGTGAGGGCGGGATGGGCGTCGTCTTCATGGCCCGCGACGCCGACGGGCGGACGGTGGCGCTCAAGATCCTGCGCTCGGTCGTGGCCGGCGATCCGACGGCGCGGCGCCGGCTGGCGCGCGAGGTGGAGACCATGCGCCGGGTGCGCAGCCCGTACGTGGCGGAGGTGATCGACGCCGACCTTGCCGGTGATGTGCCCTATATCGTCACCCGCTACGTCCCCGGCCGGACCCTGGATCAGGTGGTGAACGAGGGCGGGCCGCTGCCGCCGCCGGCCCTGCTCCGGCTGGCCTGTGGGCTCGCCGACGCGCTCGCGGCGGTGCACGCCGCCGGGGTGGTGCACCGTGACCTCAAGCCGGGCAATGTGATGCTGCAGGGCGAACTGCCGGTGGTCATCGACTTCGGCATAGCGCAGGGTCCCGACGCGACCCGGCTGACCATGACCGGGATGTTCATGGGGACTCCCGGTTACCTCGCGCCGGAGGTGATCGAGGGCCATCCGAGCAGTGAGGCGTCCGACATCCATGCCTGGGGCGCGACCGTCGCCTTCGCCGCTACCGGCCACCCGCCGTACGGGTCCGGCGCCTACGAGGCCGTTTTCTACCGGATTGTGAACGGCCAGCCTGACCTCGCCGGAGTCCCTGCGCCGCTGCTGCCGCTGCTGACCGCGGCACTGGCCCGGGACCCCGGGCTCCGGCCCCCGGCGGTTCAGCTCGGCGCGCTGGCCGCTGTGATGGACCCCGGCGCGATCGCGGCGGGGGCTGTCCTTGCCGGGGAAGCGGCGGCGGGCTTCACCGCGTTCCCGGCGACCAGCACCGACGTCGCCCGTGGTGCCGCGCTGGCCGCCGGCAATGGCCTGGCTGGCGCCCCCGGCGTGGCGCTGGGCCGGGCCAGCCCGGGCGCGGTCCCGGCGGCCGCCGACGGGCCTGGCGCGGCCGGGGCGGCGCTCGCGCCGCCGGGTATCACGCCGGTGAAAGCCGGCCGTCCCTCGCCCGCCGACTTCGCGGACGTGCTGCCGCCTGTGCAGTACCGGCCGGGAAGCCAGCCAGCCCGCCCGCCGCGCCGGCGTGAGCGGCGGCCGGTGCCGGAGCCGGCCCGGTCCCCGCCGGACAATCCGTTCGCGCCCCGTTCCGCGCCGGCCCGCCGGGCCGCCAGCCCGCGCTGGCCGTCGGCGATGGTGATCGCCGCGATGGTGATTGTGGCGAGCCTCAGCGTGATCTTCCCCGTGGCCGGCACGGCGGGTGCGATGGCCCTGATCGTGGTGCTGCGCGCCGGTGAGCTGACCCGGCAGCGGGCAGTGCTGCGGCGCTCGGCGCGCGGCGCCAGGCCCAGCGACCCGGTCCTGCTGGCAGCCGCCTTCCCCTGGTACCTGGCCCGGTCGGTGCTGGCCTGCCTGCTGCTCGCGCCGTTCGCCCTCGCGGCGGCCGTGCTGGCGGGCGGGATCACGATCGTGGTCGTGCCGGCCCATCAGCTTCCCCGTGCGGTGGCGGTGGCCGCGGGCACGATGGTCGCCTTCTACGGGCTCGGCCCGGGATCGGCGCGGCCACGGCGGCAGTTCAGCCGGCTCTTCGCCGCGGCTGCCAGCAGCCGCATCGCGCAGGCGGTCGCGCTGACCGGAATGACCGCGCTCGCACTCGCCACCCTCACGGCCGCGGCTTCCTGGCCGTCTCTGTACTGGCCGACCGGGCCACCCGGCGGTTTCTGGCACTTCGGCGTGGCCCACGTGGGGCTCGGCCACGCCGGTGTCGTGGGCCGGTTCCTGCTGGCCCGCCTGCACAGCCCGTAGGGCGCGGCTGACCGGCGGCCCGCCGGGGTGGTCAGCTGGCCTGGCGGTCCGGCCGCGGTGCCACCGGTTCTTGCCGCGGTGCCACCGTTTCTTGCCGCGGTGCCACCGTTTCTTGCCGCGGTGCCACCGTTTCCTGCCGCGGCGCCGGGGGCGTGAGCGCTGGCGGCTCCAGGCGCTCCGTGGGCGGGAGCGGCTTGACCAGGCCGAGAGCGATCACCTCATTGGCCAGCCGGACCCGGCGGTTGGGGCCTTCCGGGATGCGGAACTTCTGGTAGAGGCGCAGGAGATGCTGTTTGACGGCGGCCTCGGTGACTACGAGATCACTGGCGATCTCTCTCGCCGTGGCGGGGGCGACGAATGCCTCGTCCGACAGGGCGGGCCGGCACAGGGACGTGAGCACGTCGAGCTCGCGCCGGGTCAGCTCGGGACTTGCCGAGCGCCGCAGCTCAACCTCGGCGGCGATGTCCTCCCTAGGGATGCCGCCTACCCGGCAGCGGGCAGCGCCGAAACTGAGCACATCGCCGTCCTCGAGCACCCGGCGGGCGATCAGCCGCCCGTTCACCCGGGTGCCGTTGCGTGATAAACCCAGGTCCGCGACGTAGGCGTAGGGCCCGTGCCGGACGATCTCGGCATGGAGCCGGGAAACACTCGGGTCACCGAGGTGCACGTTGACCGCCCCGCCCCGCCCGATCGTCGTCACCTGTCCGGACAGCGGGATGACCGCCCCGGTTTCCTCTATGCGAATGTAGGGGCCCTCCACGAGGTCCTCCTGCCTGGCTGGGGAGCTACTGAGGTCTTACGGTCCAGTTACCCTTTCGCAAGGGTGTCCTACCACATTCGCCTGCGTGGTTCACGCGCCTGGCCGTGTGTTCGTCACAGGCCGCCGGGTCTCGGTGACCACGCGTAAGCGTGGGTCCCGCGGGGTCGGGCGAGGGGCGGGCGAGGACGGGCGAGCCGGGCCGGGGCGGGCGAGCCGGGCCGGGACGGGCCGGGCAGCTCGGGGTGGGCCGGGCAGCCTCCGGGGTGGGCCGGGCAGCCCGCCGGGCCGGGCCGGGCAGCAGCCCCGGGCCGGGCCGGGCAGCAGCCCCGGGGTGGGCCGGGCAGCCTCCCGGGGCGGGCCGGGCAGCCTCCCGGGGCGCGGTGGGCCCGCCCGGCGCCAGGGTTGTTAAACGGGCGGAAGTACACTGCCGAGCGAGCCCTCCTGGAGGAACACAAAATGGCTGATAAGCCCTCCAAGGGCCTAGCGGACATCGTCGCCGCGTCAACAGCGTTGAGCGATATCGATGGCCGGGTGGGCCTGCTGTTCTACCGCGGATACGACATCCACCAGCTCGCGGGATCGGCGACCTTCGAGGAGACCGCCTATCTGCTGCAGCGTGGCCACGCTCCCACGCCAGGCGAACTGGCCTCCTACGCCGACGAGATCGTTACCGGCCGCACGCCCGGCTCACTGGTCACTGCGTGCCTGCCCGACGTGGCGGTCCGCCAGTCGCCGATGGAGGCGATGCGGAGCCTGGTCTCCCTGGCGAGCGCCGACGACCCGGACAAGGACTCCAATTCCGCCGCGGCGAACATCCGCAAGGCCGCCCGGCTCACCGCGCAGCAGCCGATTCTTGTCGCCGCCTATCACGCCGCCCGGAACGGGGGGAAGGTCTGCCCCACCGAGCCGGAGCTGGGGCTGGCCGCGAACTTCCTGCTCCAGATGCGGGGCGCGCCGCCGGCGCCGCGTGAGGCAGAGATCTTCGACACCTGCCTGGTGCTGCACGCCGACCACACGATGAACGCCTCCACGTTCGCCGCCCGGGTCTGCGCCGCAACCCTGTCCGACATGCACTCGGCGGTGGTCGCGGCGATCGGCACCCTCAAGGGGCCGCTGCACGGCGGGGCGAACGAGCAGGTCATGCGCACACTGTCGGAAATCAGGGAGGCAGCACCCGGTGACCCGGTGGGGGCGGTGGACGGAGAGGTCCGCGACCGGCTGGCCCAGGGTGAGAAGATCATGGGGTTCGGCCACCGCGTCTACAAGACGGAGGACCCGCGCGCCACGCATCTGCGCCAGATGTCGGGGGAGCTTGCCGAGACGAGCGGTGACGACACCTACTACCGCATGTCCCGCCGGATGGAAGAGGTCGTCCTGGCGGAGAAGGGCCTCTACCCGAACGTGGACTTTTTCGCCGCTACCGTCTACCACTACCTCGCGATCCCGACCGACCTTTTCACCCCCGTCTTCTCGGTGAGCCGGATGGCCGGGTGGACGGCCCATGTCATCGAGCAGCACGCGGACAACCGGCTGATCCGGCCGGACAGCGAATACATCGGCGAGCGCGGGCTCACCTGGATACCGCTGGACCAGCGATGAGCGGCAGCCGAGGCGGCAGCGGCCGGATGGCGGAGCGGCCAGCTGGGCCCGCTTCCGCGCCCGCACCAGCGCCTACCACGCCCGCACCAGCGCCGCGCCGTGCCGCGCGCGGGCGCGCCGCGGCGGGCCCGGTGTCGCGCGCTCAGCGCCCGAAGCCCCCCCGGGCGGCTCAGCTCCCCTACCTGTTCGTGCTGGCGGTCACGGTTGGCGGGCTGGCATGGATGTGGCAAGGCGGCGTCGAGCGCGTCAGGGGAGGTACGTTGGCATTGGCAGGTGCGATGTTCGCCGGCGCGCTTGCCAGGCTGGTGCTGCCGGAAGCGCGGGCAGGCATGCTCGCTTCCCGGCGGCGCATCGTAGACGTGGTGTCGCTGGCCGCCCTGGCCATCGGCTTGCTGGTCGCTGGTCTCGTACTGCCGATGCCGTCGTGAGCCGGGTTCCCCACCTGCGCGCGGCGGGGTTGGCGGCCGGGCCGCGCCCCGACGGAAAAGGCTGAGGCGTGGAGGAGAGGAAGTCAGTGGCATGCCCAAGATCAAGGTAGCCAACCCCGTCGTCGAACTCGACGGCGATGAGATGACGCGGATCATCTGGAGTTTCATCAAGGACAAGCTGATCTTGCCCTACCTGGACATCGACCTGAAGTACTACGACCTGTCCGTCACCCATCGTGACGCGACCGATGACCAGGTCACCGTGGACGCGGCGAACGCCATCAAGCGTTATGGGGTGGGGGTCAAGTGCGCCACCATCACCCCGGACGAGGCGAGGGTGGCCGAGTTCGGGCTCAAGAAGATGTGGCGGTCCCCCAACGGCACGATCCGCAACATCCTCGGCGGGGTGGTTTTCCGCGAGCCGATCGTGGTGCACAGCGTCCCGCGCTTCGTGCCCGGCTGGACAAAGCCGATCATCATCGGCCGCCACGCGCATGGCGACCAGTACCGGGCGACGGATTTCGTGGTCCCGGGCCCGGGCCGGGTGACGATCTCCTATGAGCCCGACGAGGGGACCCAGGCGCAGGGATTCGAGCTTGAGGTGTCCAGTTTCTCGGGCGGCGGAGTCGCCATGGGCATGTACAACTTCGACGACTCGATACGCGACTTCGCCCGGGCCACCATGCGTTATGCGCTCAATAGGGGTTACCCGCTCCACCTGTCCACCAAGAACACCATCCTCAAGGCGTACGACGGGCGCTTCAAGGATCTGTTCGAGGAGATCTACGAGTCGGAGTTCAAGTCGGAGTTCGAGTCCGCGGGCATCAGCTACGACCACCGCCTCATCGACGACATGGTCGCCCAGGTGCTCAAGGGTGACGGCGGCCTGGTGTGGGCGTGCAAGAACTATGACGGGGACGTGGAGTCCGACGTGGTGGCGCAGGGGTTCGGCTCGCTGGGCCTGATGACCAGCGTGCTGATGACGCCGGACGGCCGCACCGTGGAGGCCGAGGCGGCCCACGGCACCGTCACCCGGCACTACCGCATGCACCAGGAGGGCAAGCCCACCTCCACCAACCCGATCGCCTCCATTTTCGCCTGGACCCGGGGCCTCGCCCACCGGGGGCAGCTCGACGGCACGCCGGGGGTCACCGCGTTCGCCGAGACGCTGGAGAAGGTGTGCATCCAGACGGTGGAAAGCGGGAAGATGACCAAGGACCTCGCGCTGCTGGTCGGCGGCAACACGCCGTACCTGACCACCGAGGAGTTCCTGGCCGTGCTCGACGGCAACCTCCGGGCGGCGATGGCCGCCTGACGCCGACCGCCTGATTCCAGACTCACACCGAAGGAGCACCGGACATGGCCCGTGAGGGAAAGGTGAGCGTCGTCGGGGCCGGGTTCTACGGCTCGACCACCGCGCAGCGGCTTGCCGAGTACGACATCTTCGGCGAGGTGGTCCTCACCGACATCGTCGAGGGCAAGCCCGAGGGCATCGCGCTCGACATGAACCAGTCGCGGCCGATCGAGGGCTTCGAGACCAAGGTGACCGGGCAGACCACCGGCACCGGCGGCGAAGGGTACGAGGCGGTCGGGGGCAGCGGGATCGTCATCATCACGGCCGGCCTCCCGCGCAAGCCGGGCATGAGCCGGATGGACCTGATCGAGGTCAACGCCAAGATCGTCCGCAACGTGGTGGAGAACGTGGTCAAGCACGCGCCGGAGGCGGTGCTCGTCGTGGTCTCCAACCCGCTGGACGAGATGACCGCGCTCGCCGCCAGCGTCTCGGGCTTCCCCTCGCACCGGGTGATGGGCCAGGCCGGGATGCTGGACACCGCCAGGTTCAGCTATTTCGTCGCCGAACGCCTCGGCGTGCCGGTGTCCTCCGTGCGGACGCTCACTCTGGGCTCCCATGGCGACACGATGGTGCCGGTGCCCTCCGCGTGCACCGTCGACGGCAAGCCGCTCACCAGCCTGATGTCCGGAACTGACATCGACGCGCTGGTCGAGCGGACCCGCCAGGGGGGCGCGGAGATCGTCGCCCTGCTGAAGACCGGGTCGGCCTATTACGCCCCGTCCGCCGCCGCGGCCCGGATGGCGCGTGCCGTCGCCGAGGACGCGGGTACCACCCTGCCCGTCTGCGCCTGGGTGGACGGTGAGTACGGCATCTCCGGCGTCTACCTGGGGGTTGAGGCCGAGATCGGTGCCTCGGGCGTGCGCAGGGTGGTGGAACGCGACCTGACCGGGCAGGAACTGGCCGCGCTGCGCACGGCCGCGGATGCGGTGCGGGCCAAGCAGGCCGACGTCGCCAGCTTGTGACGGACGGTTCAGCCGGTCCAGCACCCATCCGGAGACATGATCACGGACGATCGCCTGCCGTTCTTACGGGGCAATCGTCCGTGATCATGGTGGCCCCGTCCGGGGTCAGGGGGCGGCTGCGGCGGTGAGGCGGCGGAGCGCGAGCTCGGCGTAGAGCGCCGCGCCGGTGCCGAGTACCGAGTCGTCGAAGATGGCGTCGGCGGCGTGGTTGCTGGCCGCGCTGGCCGGATCCGCGCCCGGCGGGCACGCGCCCAGCATGAGGAACGAGCCAGGCACCTGCTCCAGCACGAAGGAGAAGTCCTCCGCCCCGGTCAGCGGGTTGAGCTGGGCGACGCAGCGATCCTCGCCGAGCAGGTCCGCCGCGACCAGGGCCGCGAACCGCGTCTCCGCGTCGTCGTTGACCGTCACCGGGTAGCCGTCGCGGAACTCGGCGCTGGCGGTGAGCCCGTGTGCGCTGGCGATCCCGTCGATCAGCGCGAGGGCCGATGCCCGCACCCGGTCGCGGGCGGCGGGGGAGAACGAGCGCACAGTAGCCAGGAAGGCCGCCTCGTCGGGGATCACGTTGTCGGTGGTGCCGGCATGGAAGCTGCCGACGGTGATGACGACCGGGTCGAAGACGTCGAACTTGCGCGTCACCAGGGTCTGGAGCGCGGTCACCATCTCGCATGCGGCGGGGATCGGGTCGGCGGCGTGATGCGGCTCGGAGCCGTGGCCGCCATGGCCACGGACGGTGACAGCCAGCACCTCGGCCGCGGCGAGCATCGGGCCCGGGCGGGTGCTGCACACCCCGGCGGGCCACTCGGCCGAGGCGACGTGGAGCGCATAGGCGGCGACCGGCCGCTGCCCAGCGGCGTCGAGAACACCCTCGGAGATCATGTACCTGGCGCCCGCGTGACCTTCCTCGCCCGGCTGGAACATGAACACCACCGTGCCCGGCAGTTCCCGCTGGCGCGCCGCCAGCAGCCGGGCGGCCCCGGCCAGCATGGCCGTGTGCAGGTCATGGCCGCAGGCGTGCATCACGCCCTCGATCCGGGAGGCGAACTCCAGGCCGGTCCGCTCCGCCACGGGCAGGGCGTCCATGTCGCCCCTCAGCAGCACGACCGGCCCGCCGTCGGCCCCCCCGCCCCGCAGCACCGCCGTGACCGAGCTGAGCGCGGACCCGACGTTGATCTCCAACGGCAGCCCGTCCAGGGCGGCGAGGACCTTGCGCTGGGTGCCGGGCAGGTGGAGCCCGATCTCGGGCTCACGGTGGATGGCCCGGCGCAGCCGCACGAGCTCCGGGGCGATCGCCTCGGCGTCTTCACGTACCGTCATGGTCAGATCCGTCCTGTCGGGGTCACTGCAGGCGGAGTGCGCCCGCCGAGGGTGTCGCGCTGAGGAACGCGGGGGGTGGCCAGCCCCGGCGGGCGAACTCGGCGCTGATGGCATCGCCTGCCGCGTGCTGGCCTGCGGGCCGGGTGGGCCCTGCGGGCACCAGGGCGATGACCGAGCCGCCGAACCCGCCTCCCATCATCCGGGCTCCCAGTGCCCCGGCGGCCATCGCCGCTTCCACCGCCACGTCCGCCTCCGGCCAGGAGATCTCGAAGTCGTCCCGGAGCGAGGCGTGCGACGCGCAGAGCACCGCGCCCACCCCCGCCAGGTCGCCCGACCGGAGCAGGGCCACCGTCTGCTCCACCCGGAGGTTCTCGGTGATCACGTGCCGGGCGCGGCGGCGCAGCACCGGATCGGCAAGGCTGGTGACCGCGGCGGGGCTGGTGACGTCCCGCAGGAATCCCACGCCGAGCAGGGCAGCGGCCCGGTCGCATTCGCCGCGCCGCAGGGCGTACCTGCCGTCGTCCAGGGCATGCCGGGCGCCGGTGTCGACGATGATCAACGCAAGCCCCGCCGCTGCCGGGTCGAGCGGGACGGCGGTGGTCGCGCCGGAGCGGCAGTCCAGCAGGAGGGCGTGACCCGCCTGGCAGAGCAGGGACGCGGACTGGTCCATGATCCCGCTGGGCACGCCCACGAAGTCATTTTCCGCGCGCCGCGCCAGGGCGGCCAGTTCCGGCCGGGGCACGTCAAGCCCGTACAACCCGGCCAATGCCAGAGCGGTGGCGCACTCGAGTGCGGCCGAGGACGACAGGCCGGCGCCCTGCGGCAGGTCCGCGTCGATGGCCAGGCTGGCCCCGCCGGTCACGGGATGGCCGGCCTCGCGCAGCGCCCAGGCCACGCCGGCCGGGTAGGCCGCCCAGCCGGTCACGGTGCCGGGCGCGAGGGCAGCGACGGGAAGCTCGGCGAGCGCGTCCCGGGCCTGCCGCGAGGCGACAGCCAGCACGCCGTCGCCGCGCCGGACGGCGGCCACCGTCACCCCGCGCGCCAGCGCGAACGGCAGCACCCATCCCTGGTTGTAGTCGGTGTGCTCGCCGATGAGGTTGGCCCGGCCGGGCGCCAGCCATACCCCGGCGGGCTGCCCGCCGAAGCTGTCGCCGAACCACCCGGTGGCCCGGGCCGCCCGGCTCACCTGGCCCGCCCGGCCCGGCTGGCCCGGCTGGCCCGGCTGGCCCGGCTGGCCCGGCTGGCCCGCCGTGATGGCGCCGTCCTCGCCGCTCACCGGGGCAGGCCCCGGGCGAACTCCCAGGCATCGGCGACCATCGCGCGCAGGCCGGCCTCCGGCTGCCAGCCGCGTTCGGCATGAAGACGGCCGGAGGAGGCGATGAGCACCGCGGGATCGCCAGGGCGGCGGGGGGTGACCCGCGCCGGGATCTCGTGCCCGGTCACCTCCCGGCACGCCTGGAGCACCTCAAGGTTGGAGAACCCGGTGCCGCTGCCGAGGTTGTAGATCTGGTGCTGGCCGGGGGTGCAGGCGTCGAGCACGAGCAGGTGGGCGCGGGCCAGGTCGGTCACGTGAATGTAGTCGCGCACGCAGGTCCCGTCCGGCGTGGGGTAGTCGTCGCCGTAGACCGAGAGGTATGTGCCCGGCTGGTCCCCGAGCGCCACGCCCAGGATGTTGGGGATGAGGTGGGTCTCCGGGTCGTGCCGCTCACCGAGCCACCGGCCGTCCGGTCCGGCATGGGCGCCGGCCACATTGAAGTACCGGAGGCTGACGGCACCGATCCCGTGCATCCGGGCATGCTCGCCCAGCGCGGTGTCAACGGCGAGCTTGGAGGCACCGTAGGGATTGCCCGGCCTGGTCGGGGCGCTCTCGTCGATGGGCGTGCGCTCGGGCTCCCCGTAGACCGCGGCGGTGGAGGAGAAGACGATCCTGCTGGTCCCGGTGACCCGCATGGCCTCCAGCAGGGCGAGCGTGCCGCCGAGATTGTGCTGCCAGTACAGCGACGGGTGGGCCACCGACTCGGCCACCAGCGACTTGGCGGCGAAGTGGAGGACCGCGTCGGTTCCCCCGGCGAGCACCGCCTGTGCGTGATCCCGGATGGTCCCCCGGACGAAGGTCGCCCCGGCGGGCACGGCGTCCGCGTGGCCGGTGGACAGGTCATCGAGAACGACCACCTCGTGCCCGGAGTCTGCGAGGAGGGAGGCGACCACGCTGCCGATGTAGCCGGCGCCGCCGGTGACGAGCAGCCTCATCGGGCCTCCCGGAGCCTGAGCGCGGCCTCTTCAGGCGCGATGTCGTTGATCCACACTCCCATGCCCGATTCCGTCCCGGCGAGGTACTTGAGCTTGCCCGGCGCCCGCCGGATGGAGAAGACCTGAAGGTGGAGCCCGAATTCCCGGCCGGCCAGCTCATCGCCGGCCGGCGCCTGGTGCCAGGCCGCTATGTAGGGGAGCGGCACGCCGAAGAGCGCGTCAAGCCGCCGTAGAAGATCAGGGTAGATATCGCAGAACGCGACCCGCGCCGCCTCACCGAGTGCCGGGATGCTGGGCACGCGCTGCGCGGGGTACAGCAGGATCTCGTACGGCCAGCGGGCCGCCGCGGGCACGAACGCGGTCCAGTGCTCGTTCCGGCTGACGATCCGCGTGCCGGCCGCCTGCTCGCCCGCCACCATGACATCGAACAGGTTGCCGCGCCCGGCCGCGGCGTGGGCCTTCATCTGGGCGAGCATGTTGGCGGTGCGGGGGGTCACGAACGGGAAGCCGTAGATCTGCCCGTGCGGGTGGTGGAGTGTGACCCCGATCTCCTCGCCCCGGTTCTCGAAGCAGTAGACCTGCTCGATTCCGGGCGTGGCCGAAAGGACGGTGGTGCGGTCGGCCCACGCCTCAAGCACGGTCCGGACCCGCCGGGGTGACAGGCTGGCGAAAGAGGCTTCGTGGTCGGCGGTGAAGCAGACGACCTCGCAGCGCCCGGTGGGGAGGCGCCCGGGCACACCCCCGGTCTCCGGTGGCCCGCCGGGCCGGAACGGGACCCCCGATGGCGCCCCGCCGTCGGCGGCCTCTCCCCGTGCCGGGCTGGGGGGCAGCCCGCGCAGCGACGGGAACCTGTTCTCGAAGACGACCACGTCGTAATTGGTCGCCGGGATCTCGGTCAGCCTCCCCGGCCCGGACGGGCAGAGGGGGCACTCCTGCGGCGGTGGCAGGAACGTCCGGCCCTGCCGCTGCGCGGCGACGATCACCCATTCCCCGGTCAGGGCGTCCCAGCGGAGCCCGGCGGGCGGCAGGTCGCTGGTTGCCCGGCCCTGGCCCGGGTGGCCCGGGTGGCCTGGGTGGCCTGGGTGGCCTGGTTCGCCGGCCGGGCCGCCGGCAGCTCTCGCTGGTGCCTCCACGAGTGGCCGCTGGTCGGGCACGCTGGCCCGGCCGAGGCCCGGGGACTCGTCAAAGTAGATGATCTCCCGTCCGTCAGCGAGCCGGGCGCTGGTCTTCCAGAAGAGATCCTCCACGGAACACATACGGTAGGGCATGTCCGGCGGATCTCCGCCCTGCTGCGCGTCCGCCGCGCGGCGGACGCGCAGTCCGGCTGCGTATCCGTCCCGCCATCCGGGCGCGGGTGACCCGTCCCTTATCCAGCGCCCCTTGCCGGGGCCTCTTAGACTGTGCAGACCCACCCACTGTGGCTGCTGCCACGGCTGGGGCACGCGGCTGGCGGGTCGACAGGGGAAACCGCCCCGCCGTGGTGGATGCGGAGGTCATAGGTCAGGCCGTGAACCAGGTCGGCTGGGACATCGTTATCGTGCTGGCCATCGTGCTCATCGGCGGGTTCTTCGCCGGGGCGGAAATGGCCCTGGTCTCGCTGCGCGAGGGACAGGTGCGCTCGCTCCAGCAGCGGGGCAAGCGCGGCCAGCGTGCGGCGAGGCTTGCGCAAGATCCCAACCGGTTCCTGTCCGCCGTCCAGATCGGCGTCACCGTGGCCACGCTGCTCTCGGGCGCCTTCGGCGCGGCCACTCTGGTCGGCGATCTGAAGGCCGCGCTGATCCGGCATCAGGTCTCGGCCGGGTGGGCGACAGCGATCGCATTCCTCGTGGTCACCGGGGCGATCTCGTTCTTCACGCTGGTGCTGGGCGAGCTTGCCCCCAAGCGGCTCGCGCTGCAGCGCCCGGAGTCGATGTCGCTGCTCGCGGCCCCCCTGCTCGACCGCATCTCGGTGCTCGCCCGCCCGATTGTGTGGCTGCTGTCGCGGTGCACCAACCTGGTGGTGCGGCTGCTCGGGGGCGATCCGAGGATGGGCCGTGGGGTGATGACAGAGGAGGAGCTTCGCGATCTGGTCGCGGGGACCCAGGCGCTCAGCGCCGATGAGCGGCACATCGTGCGCGAGGTGTTCGACGCCGGCAAACGGCAGCTGCGCGAGGTGCTCGTGCCCCGCACCGAGGTCGAGTTCATCGCCGCCTCCACCCCGCTGGATCGCGCCGCCAAGATCGCGGCCGCCGCCCCGTACTCGCGCTTCCCCGTCTACCAGGAGTCCTACGACGACGTCATCGGCTTCATCCATGTCCGTGATCTGCTCGACCCCGGTCTGGCCGGGCGGCTGACGCCGGTGGGCGAGGTGTGCCGGCCGGTGAAGCGGCTGCCGACCAGCAAGCGGGTGCTCTCGGCGCTCTCGGAGATGCGGCGGGACCGGGCGCACCTGGCGATCGTGGTGGACGAGTACGGCGGAACCGCCGGCATCGTGACCCTGGAGGATCTGGTCGAGGAGCTGATCGGCGAGATCCAGGACGAGTACGACCTCGAGGAGGGCGGCCTGAAGCAGTTGCACGGCGGTCAGCTCGAGGTTGACGGGCTGCTCAACCTGGACGAGTTCGCCGAGCAGACCGGCGTGAACCTGCCCGAGGGCCCCTACGAGACCGTGGCCGGCTATGTGCTCGCCACGCTGGGGGAACTGCCGGGGGTCGGTGCCGAGGTCGAGGTTGACGCCCACCGGCTCACCGTGACCCAGCTGGACGGCCGGCGCATCGCACGGGTCCGGGTGGGGCCGGCCGCCCAGGCCGGCCAGGCAGGCGAGGCGGACCAGGACGGCCAGGCGGGCACGCCGGGCCAGGCGGGCACGCCGGGCCAGGCGGGCCAGGTAGGGCAGATGGGGCAGGTGGGGCCGCACCATGCGGATCAGCCGCGCCAGGCCCGGGCGGCCCAGGCGGACACGCCGGGCTCACCCGGCTCACCGGGCCAGGTCGGCGCCGGCAGCGCCGGCAGCGCCGGGGTGCCCCCCGGATCTACCGACAAGGGGCCACCTGAGGCAGGACACTAGACTGCTGGCCGTGGCCGCTCCCTGCCTTGGAGCGGGCGGGCCTGAGAGCGGGCGCGCCTGAGCGGGCTCGCGGGATCCCGGGAAGGCGGCGTCGTGCACGCTGGTGATTTCGACACCGTGCTGGTGGTGGATTTCGGCGCGCAGTACGCGCAGCTGATCGCCCGGCGGGTCCGCGAGTGCCACGTGTACTCGGAGATCGTGCCGGCCACGATGCCGGCGGACGAGATCCTGGCCCGCAGGCCCAAGGCGGTCATCCTGTCCGGCGGCCCGGCCTCGGTCTATGCCGAAGGCGCACCTCCCGCGCCCGCCGGCCTGCTCGGCGCGGGGGTGCCGGTGCTCGGCATCTGTTACGGCTTCCAGCTGATGGTGTCCGGGCTGGGTGGCTCGGTGGCGCACACCGGCACGGGCGAGTACGGCGCGACCTCCCTGGAGCTGCTGCCCGCGCCCGGCCCGGCCGCCGGCGGGCCGGGGCAGGACGTGGCCACCGGGCTGGGCGGAACGCTGCTGTCCGGTCTCCCCCAGCGCCAGCAGGTCTGGATGTCACACGGGGATACCTGCACGGTGGCTCCGCCCGGGTTCACCGTCACCGCGCGCACCCCGGCCACGCCGGTGGCAGCGGTGGAAGCCCCCGGCCAGGGGCTTTACGGTGTGCAGTTCCATCCCGAAGTGCTGCACACCCAGCACGGCATGGAGGTGCTGCAGCGGTTCCTCACGGCCGCGGGCTGCCGGCCGGACTGGACCATGCGGAGCATCATCGACGAGCAGGTCACCCGGATCGCGCAGCAGGTCGGCGGGGCCAGAGCCATCTGCGGGCTGTCGGGCGGCGTTGACTCCGCGGTGGCCGCCGCGCTGGTGCAGCGTGCCATCGGATCCCAGCTGACCTGCGTCTTCGTCGATCATGGACTGCTGCGCAAGGGCGAGGCCGAGCAGGTCGAGAAGGACTTCGTCGCCGCGACCGGGGTCGATCTGCACACCGTCGAGGCGGCGGGCACGTTCCTGGCCGCCCTGGCGGGCGTGGTCGAGCCGGAATCCAAGCGCAAGATCATCGGGCGGGAGTTCATCCGCGCGTTCGAACGGGCCACCCGTGAGATCGCCGCCGACGCGGGGGCCCACGGCGAGACGGTGGACTTCCTGGTGCAGGGCACGCTGTATCCGGACGTGGTGGAGTCGGGCGGCGGCACCGGCACCGCCAGCATCAAGTCCCACCACAACGTCGGCGGGCTCCCGGCGGATCTCGGCTTCGAACTGGTGGAACCGTTGCGCGGCCTGTTCAAGGACGAGGTGCGCCGGATCGGGGAGGAACTCGGCCTGCCGGCGGAGATCGTATGGCGCCAGCCCTTCCCCGGACCCGGGCTGGGTATCCGCATCATTGGTGAGATCACCACGGAGCGGCTCCACATCTTGCGCGAGGCCGATGCCATCGTCCGCGAGGAGCTGTCCCGGGCAGGACTGGATCTGGACATCTGGCAGTGCCCGGTGGTGCTGCTGGCCGACGTCCGCTCGGTCGGGGTGCAGGGAGACTTCCGCACCTATGGGCACCCGGTGGTGCTGCGCCCGGTGACCAGCGAGGACGCCATGACCGCTGACTGGGCCCGGTTGCCGGGCCCGCTGCTGGCCACGATCTCCACCCGGATCACCAACGAGGTCCCCCAGATCAACCGGGTGGTCGTCAACATCACCAGCAAGCCGCCCGGCACCATCGAGTGGGAGTAGGAGGGCTTGCGGCCCTGCCCCTGGAGTCCGTGGCCCGCCTGGTCGGCTGCCGGCCTGCGGCTGTGTCTTCTTGTCAGCACCCGGTGCTTGAGTGGCACGCATGACGTTATGGAGGCAGCATGAGTGCTGTGAGCATCGCGGACGCCTGGCCGGCCACCGGCCGGCCCTTTACCGTCGCGGACCTGGACCTGATGCCCGACGACGGGCGCCGGTATGAGCTCGTAGCCGGGGCGCTGGTCGTGAGCCCGAGGCCAACCCCAGCTCACCAGGTGGTGGCGTTCACGCTGGCGTCCCTGCTCGACCGGGCCTGCCCACCCGGCTGGCAGGTGATTCCTGAACCAGCAGTCTTGGTGGTCGCGTCCGAGATCCGGTGTAAATGAGACGACGGGCGTAGGTTCCCCTTCAAGACGACCAAGTCAACGAAGGAAGGACCCACGCCCGTGGCACATCGAGTATCGCCTACCGACCGTATCCATGGCCACATCGACGAGCTGTTCGCTGCCGACCGGCCGCTGCCGGAGATCTTGGAGGAGGTGGCCCGGCTCGGCGCCCAGCTGCTGATGCAGGCCGCGCTGGAAGCCGAGGTCACCGAGTTCTTGGGCCGGGACCGTTACGCCCGCGCCGCGCTGGCCGAAGACGCCCGGCCGGGTTCGCGTAACGGGTACCGGGAGGTGACCGTCAAGACCACCGCCGGGCCGGTCGGGCTGGCCCGGCCGAAGCTGCGGGGCACCACCGAGGCGTTCGCCTCGCGCCTGTTCGGCAGCCACGTGACCAAGACCAATGCCCTCGAATCCCTGGTCATTGCGTCCTTCATCCGGGGCCTGTCGGTCCGCGACGTGGAGGCCACCCTGGCCGACGCGCTCGGCGACCAGGCCGCGATCTCCAAGTCCACCGTCTCAGCCGTCTGCCAGCAGATCAAGGACGAGTACCAGGCGTGGGCGGCCCGCCGCCTCGATGAGGTGACGCTGGATTACCTGTTCCTGGACGCCTCCTTCTTCCGGATGCACCCCGGCTCCCCGGCCGAGCCGGTGCTGGCCGCCTGGGGCATCACCACCAGCGGCAAGCCCGCGTTCATCGGCCTGGCACCGGGCACCGGCGAGTCCGCCGACGCCTGGCACGACTTCCTCACCGGGCTGAAGGAGCGGGGCCTGGCCAGCCCGCTGCTGGTCATCAGCGACGGGGCGCCCGGGCTGATCTCCGCGATCGAGCAGGCCTACCCCCAGGCCCTGAGGCAAAGATGCCTTGTTCACCGATGCCGGAACCTGCTGGCCAAGGTCCCAGCCGGGATGCAGGCCGAGGTCAAGGACGCCTTCTGGGCGATCTTCGACACCGAGGACCTCAAGACCCCACCCGGGCCACGCCTCGTGGAGATCATCGACGCCCGGATCAGCGAGATGGCCGCCAAGTACGGCGCCACCTATCCCTCGGCGATGAAGTGCCTGACCACCGACGCCGAGGGCCTGACCGCCTACCTGCGGTTCCCCGCCGAGCACCACAAGCGGATCCGGCACTCCAACTTCATATGGGTTAACCGGCCATGGGAGGCCCGGCTCGCCGAAGTGGCCTGAGGTCCCCCGGCCGGGAGGGGTGCGGGTTCATCCTGAACTTGGGCACGGCCCGTGGGGGTGGCCATGACGGTGGCAGTGAAGCGCAGCGGCGGTTCCCACCGGCTTGACGGCACGTGGGCTGGCACCGGACCAGCGAACGCGTTCTTGTCGCACTTGGAGGCCCGCCGGTTCTCTCCGGCGACGGTGCGGGCCTACGCGTTCGACATCGTGTGCCTGGCACGGTTCCTGGAGGAAAGCGGCATCGGCCTGGGTGAGCTGGTTCCCACCGATGTCTTCGACTGGATCGACTGGCAGTCGCTGCCAAGGCGGCGAGACGGCAAGGTGGTGCCGATCGGCGCCGGGCGTGGTGCGGCGCCGGCGTCGGTGAACAGGCGGGTTGCTGCGGCCCGGGCACTGTTTGAGTATCTGGTGCTGGCTGGTGCCCGGGTTGATAACCCGGTGCCGGCGCCCCGGCGCGGCCAGGGGCTGCGGCCGAAGTCGAGAGGGCTGCTCGGGCACTTGGGTCCGGGCCGGGTGCGGGGCGGCGGCAGGCTGGTCCGTCAGGAACGCCGGCTGCCGGAGCCGCTTGACCCGGCCGATGTGTCGATGTTCGTGGCTGGTCTTGGGTCGCACCGGGACCGGGCGGTCGTGCTGGCGATGGTGCTCGGCGGGCTGCGGGCTGGGGAGGTCCGGCGGCTCCTGCTCGCCGATGTCGACCAGGGGCGCCGGCAGTTGCGGGTGACAGGCAAGGGTGGCCGGGAGCGGGTCGTCCCTGTCGATGGGGTGTTCTTCGCCGAGCTTGCCGCTTACCTGGCCCGTGAGCGCCCGCCGGGGCTGGGCACGCCGGAGTGTTTCGTGGTTTTGCATGGGCCGGCTGCGGGCGGGCCGCTCACCGAGGCCGGGATGCGCAGCATGTTCCGCTATCACCGGCAGCGATCGGGCGCAGTCCGGGTGCGCCCGCACCGCCTGCGCCATACCTATGGCACCGAGCTGGCGGCGGCGGGCATCGACCTGCTGGCGTTGCGGCAGCTGATGGGCCATGCTTCCCCGGAGACCACCGCCGGGTATGTGCACCTGTCCGATGAGCATCTGGCTGCCGAGTACGCGGCAGCCCGGGCGGTGATCGGCCGGTGACCGCTCCCGTTTCCCGCTTCGCCACCGATGACGACCATCTGCTGCTCGAGGGCTACGCCCGGTTCTGCCATCAGGTCGCTCTCCCGGACCGGGCCCTGCGTGAGAGGCTGCGCCTGGCCCGGCTGTTCCTCGCCCAGCACCCTGATCTCGGTGAGTGGATGACCCGGCCGACAAGGAGCAGGCTGGCCGACCTGCGCCGGACCAAGGCATGGCCGCTGCTGTCGTGGGCCGCGCTATCCGGGCTGGTCCGCCTGGACCTGGACCTGCTGGCCGCCAAGGATCTTGGGGGCATGAGCGCCACCGTCCGCCAGCTGTGGCCGGAGGACTTCGAACGCCTCTGGCAGACCGCGCGGCGGCTCGGGTGGAGCTATTACTGGGCGCGCAGCATCATCGACCAGTTCGTGCCTGCTGTCATCGCCTGGTCCCAGTCCACGATCCCCGGGATCGACGGGCAGGAGCTCGATGGCTTCGCCACCGCCCTCGGTGAGGTCACCAGCGCGTCAGCCACCACGCTCAAGCAGTGGCGCGGGCGTTTGTTCGGCCTGCGCCAGTTGCTGTTCGAGTGCGGCCAGCTCCCGCAGCCGCCCCAGCGCGGCCCGGCGGGCGGCTCGGCCGAGGAACGGCTCGCGGTCGTCCCTGTTCCTGATATCCGGCGCGCTATGGCCCGCTACGTGCAGACCCGGGCTGCGGTGCTGTCGCGGTCCTCGGTGGACGGGCTGGTGAACGACCTCATTCCCTTCGGGACGTTCCTGGGCGCGCAGTTCCCTGCCATCACCTCGCTCGCCCAGCTTGAACGCCACCACATCGAAGCCTTCCTGGCCTGGAATGCGACCCGGACCTGGCGCGGCCGGGTCGCCCGCGACCAGCGGGTTTCGGCCGCAGCCGTGCATGGAGCTGTGCTGACCGTCCGGAACTTCCTGGACGACGTCACCTTGTGGGGATGGGCCGACCGGCCCCAGCGCCGGCTCATCTTCGCCAGTGACGTGCCCCGCCTGCCACGGCCGCTGCCCCGGGCGCTTGCCCCGGACGCCGACGCTGCGCTGATGGCCGCAGCGGCGAGCCTCGATGATCTGTTCGCCCGCTCGGCGATCCTGCTGCTGCGCCGCTCCGGGCTGCGCCTGGGCGAGTGCCTTGACCTTGAGCTCGGCTGCATCGCCGACTACGGGCCCACTGGCACGTGGCTGCGCGTCCCGCTCGGCAAACTGGGCACCGAACGCGCCGTCCCGCTCGATTCCGCCACCGTGGCAGCTCTTGACGCCTGGGCCCAGCGCCGCGGCCAGCAGCGGCCACACCCCCACCCGCGCACCGGGAAACCCACCGACTTCCTGTTCGCCGAGCACGGCCGGCGGCTCAGCGCCTGGCGGATCCGCCAGGGCCTTTGCACCGCCGCCTCAGCGGCCGCCCTGGCCGGACCCGGCGGGCAACCGCTCAACGTGACCCCGCACCAGCTGCGCCACACCTATGCCACCGAACTGGCCAACGCCGGGATGAGCCTGCAGGCCCTGATGGCCGTCCTGGGCCATGTCACGCCCGAGATGACACTGCGTTATGCCACCCTCGCCTCGCCGGCCCTGCGCTCTGCCTACGACCAGGCCATCGGCAAGGTGCGCAAGGCCCTGCCCATCGCGCCCGCCGGGCAGCCGATCGTGCCAGCCAAGGTGGACTGGATCGCCTCGGAGTTCCTCAAAACCCGCGTGGCCCACGGCTACTGCTCTCGCCACCTCGCCGCCGGCGCCTGCCCCTATGCCAACATCTGCGAGACCTGCGACAACTTCGTCCCCGGCCCCGAACACCTGCCCGTCCTGCGTGACCAGCTCTCCGACATCCGCCAGCTGCGCGCCGACGCCGGGCAGCGGGGCTGGGACGGCGAGGCCAAGCGGCACGGCCGCGTCATCAGCGCGCTGGAACACCACTGCAGCCGCCTTGAAAACACGCCCGTCATCCCAGATTCGCCTTGACAAGATCACGATGGCCGGTTAATTGAACGGACCTTCGGCGAAACCCGCAGGAGGGTCAAGGTCATCGGCCGGCTCCCCGGCGAGACCAGCTGCCTCACCCTGGTCTGGGCCGTGCTCGACCGGGCCTCCCGCGGCTGGCGCGGCTTCACCATGACCGCCGCCGGACTGCGCCAGCTCCAGGACCTGCGCCGCTCGCTGCTCGACCCACCCGCCCAACTGCGGCCACGCACCGTGACCGCCGCTCAGATCGCTGACAGCCCCGAAACTGTCAGAGCCACCGCCTAACCTGATCATGAAGCCGGAACCACGCCCGCCGATTTACACCGCATTCCGGAC
>CAVUIU010000017.1:0-69624 GCA_963741615.1 uncultured Actinomycetes bacterium | reverse complement strand
TACCCCGGCAAGATCGGCGCCAATCGGGGAGGATGGCAGGTCTCGGTAGCCGTATGCTGCACATCATGAGCGGTGCCGGGCCGCTAGAACCGGCCACACACTCATCCGAGACACGGCGGCGGAAGGCTGCCGGGACTTTGGTTGGTTCCTTGTTCTTTGCGTTGCGCCAGCTGTTCTTGCTCGTTTTTGACGCTCAGGCTGTCCACCAGCATCAGTGGGCCAAACGTCATCGGGATCACCGTGTTCATCCTGATCTTCTTGATCGTCCCATCCGGGGGAGCGAGGTGGCTCCATCGTGTACTGAGAGATCGGAAGTCGCCCAAGCCTCCGGCCTAGGAGGATCGCCGCGGCCATGCTCACGAGAGGACTTGACCAGCCGTGCCCCATACCATCACGCTGATCCGCTCCGCCTCCCTGTCCAGCATCGCCCAGTACGCCTACGCAGCTACGGCGCCGGCCCAGTCACGACTGATCTTCCTCGCCGGGGCATGCCCGCTGAACGAGGATGGATCTACCGCCTCGATCGGGGACTACGCAGGCCAGGCCGCGAAGGCCATCGAGAACATGCGGACCGCCCTCGCGGATGCCGGTGCATCGCTCGAAGACGTCCTCAGCACCAGAGTCCTGGTTGCCTCAACACGGCAGGAGGATCTGGTGGCCGCGTGGGAGGTAGTCCGGGACTCTTTTGGTGACCACGACGTCCCCAGCACCTTGATGGGCGTCACCGTGCTCGGCTACCAGGATCAACTGGTAGAAATCGAAGCCGTCGCCGCAGTCCTTGACGCATGAAAGCCGCTGAGCACCGGCAGCGGCAGCACCCCGGCTGCTGCCGTCACACATAATCGGCAGTCGGCTCCGCTGCCGTTCCAGGTTCCCACTCCGGGCGGCGCCGGCTTACGGCGCCCATGGGCGGTCAGTGCGTTCGCTATCGCTTGCGTGGTCTGGTCCCAGCCGGGCAGGGTCGCCCGCCGCTGTCGTGCGGCGGCCCGTAGCCGGTGTCGGTGGCGCTCGTCACCCAGCCAGTCTCCGAGCGCGGCGGCGAGGGCAGCCGGATCGCCGGGAGGGACCAGTTGGCCGGGCCGGGTGCCATCGGCGGTGGAGCCGAGCGCTTCGGGCAGCCCGCCGACGGCGGCAGCTATGACGGGTAGGCCGTGGGCGAGCGCTTCGGTGACGGCCATGCCGTAGGTCTCCGAGCGGGACGGCGCGACGAGCAGGTCGGCGGTGGTATACGCGTGGCTGAGCGCCGCGCCGGTCAGAACGCCGCTGAGCAGCACGCGGTGGCCGTAGCCGAGGCGCCTGATACGGGTCTGCAGTCGTTCGACGAAGCCCGGGTCGCGGTCGAGCGGTCCGGCCAGCACGCAATGCCAGTCCCGCTCAGCGAGGTCGGCGAGCGCCTCGACGAGGAGGTCCTGCCCCTTGTGGCGGCCGAGGACTCCGACGCAAATCAGGTGGCCGCGGGCGGGCCGGGCCGGGGCATCGACACGATCGGCACCGGGCCGGGCGACGTGCACCCGGTGGGCCGGGATCGCGTATCGGGTCAGTACCTGCTGGCGGGTCCAGTCGCTGGTAGTGACCACGCCGGTGGCCGCGCGGAGCACGGCCCGTTCGGAGCGCTGCGTGCTGGCATCATGGTGTCTGTCGAGGGCGGTGGCCAGTGGCATGTGCAGCAGCACTGTCATTCGTATCCGGCTGGTGTGTGGCAGCAGTTGCGCGGCGGCCGGCGAGGCGATGAGCCCGTCGATCAGGACGGTCTCACCGTCGGGGATGGCGGACATGCTGCGGGCCAGGTCGGCGCGGGCGCCTGGGCCGGGTACCGGCCACGCCGCGGCGACCCTCGTGACCAGCACGTCCCATCCGGCCTCGGCCAGTCCGGCGCAGGCGCGCCGGTCGTAGATGTTGCCGCCGGTAGGCTGGCCGGGATCGTCGAACCCCTCGGGGACTACTACGTGGACCCGCACGATGTTCCGGCCCTCCAGAGCGCCTGCCGCACCAAGCCAGCCTCCACCCCGCGGCCGGGCTGAACCACAGCCGCCGCCGATCCGTCATATCTCACACAGGGTGGCACGTAGCAGGGGTGGACGCGGTTCGACCCGAGACGACCGGCGTCCGCTCGACACGGGGCGCGGCACGCCAGGTAGCTCCGCCGGGCCGGGTGGCAGCCGCTTCGCCGTGCCGGACACGATGCGGGATCTGACGTGAGACAGGATCAACGAGCACCATTCTTGACGGCGCTAGAGCGGGCCCAGGCGGCCGCCCACCCCCCGGGCGAGTATGCAGGCCAGGAGAGCTTCATGGGGGCGGGTGAGGTACGGACGCTGGCTCACCAGGCCCGGGTCGGCCCCGGCGTCTCGGTGCTCGACCTGTGCTGCGGGGTGGCCGGCCCCGGCCGGATGATCACGGCGGAGTCGGGATGCCACTACCTGGGTGTCGATTACTCCGCCAGCGCACTGGCTACCGCCCAAGAGCGGGCCGGGAACCTCCCCTGCCGCTTCGAGCAAGCTCACCTCCCGCCGCTGCCCGAGGGCTGCTTCGAGGTGGTGCTCCTGCTGGAGACGATGCTGGCCTTCCCTGACAAGGAGGCCTTGGTGGGTGAGGTGGAGCGCGTGCTGGAGCCGGGCGGGCGTTTCGCTTTCACGGTCGAGGAAGGTCGGCCGCTCAACCAGCAGGAGCGGGCGCGGATGCCCGGCGCCGATACAGTCTGGCTCATCGAGTTGGCGGAGCTGACGGGCATGTTGCGCGAGGCGGGGCTGACGGTGATCTGGCGGCAGGAGTACAGCTCCGCTCATCACGCAATAGCGACGGCGCTGCTTCGCTGTTATCGAGCTGATTCACCTCAGATCGCCGACCAGATCGGGACGCAGGCCACCGCCGAGCTGATCACAGCCCATCAGCTGTGGAGTGACTGGCTCGGCAGCGGGCGGGTACGCAAGTTCGCGATGGTGGCCGAGAAGCAATGACTTGCTTCGATGAAGCCTCGATGACCTTCGACTATGCCCGCTACCTGGCCGCGAAGACGACCGTGGATGACCGGGCGCTCAACCGGCATGTGCTGGCCGAGCTGTGCCGCCTGATGCCCGCGGGTGCGCCGCAGGTGCTGGAGGTCGGCGCCGGCCTGGGAACGATGGTGGCCCGCCTGATGGACTGGGGTGCCGTCGGCGCCGGCGAGTACATCCTGCTGGATGCGGATCGGCAGCTGCTGGATTGTTCTCGCCGGTGGCTGCGCGATTGGGCGGCCGCGCGGGGCCTGCGCAGCGACCTGCTGCCGGATGGGCTGCGGGTGGGTGATATCCGGGTGCGCCTGGTACACGCCGAGCTCGGCAGTTACCTGGAGGCCGCTCATGGGGCGCCGGCCGATGTGCTGATCGCCAATGCTGTCCTGGACCTGGTGGACGTGCCGACCGTCCTGCCCGGATTGTTGCGGTTGCTGGTCCCCGGCGGCGTCTACTGGTTCACGATCAACTACGACGGCGAGAGCATCTTCGCGCCTGGCCACCCCCATGACGACAAGATCATGCAGGCCTATCACCGCGACATGGATGAGCGCTTTCGCTACGGCCAGGCCGGGGAAAGCCGAACGGGCCGCCGCCTGTTTCACCACCTGCGGGCCGCGGGGGCGCCCGCGCTGGCGGCGGGGTCGTCGGACTGGGTCGTAAGCGCTGGCCCGGATGGGAACTACCCGGCCGATGAGGCTTACTTCCTGCGCAGCATCCTGAACACGATCCGCAGCGCGTTGCGGGATCGCCAGGACCGGGTGGAACCGGCGGACCTGGCCGACTGGCTGGCCGAGCGCGGCCGGCAACTGGCCGCGGGCGAGCTGGTCTACATCGCCCACCAGCTTGATTTCGTGGGCCGCTCGCCCGGCTAGCGTCCCGCCAGCGCCCGGCGACGACGGCCGGCCCCGTTCGCCGCAGCTACGGGCGCGGCTGACCCGGTGGTAGGCGGCGGGAGCTCGCGGAGGTCTGTCATCGGCCCTCGGTCCCGAGGGGTGCCGGGCCCGCGTGCCGGTGCGGCTCGGAGGCGCGTTCAAGACCCCGTGAAAGCAGATCATGCCCTCCGCGCCGGGCCTTGGTGGCCAGGTAGGCGGCGTTGGTCCCGGTAAGGTGCAGCGCGGTGGGGACCTGCCTGGCGATCGTGATGCCCATGCGGGCCAGCTGTGCGCCCTTGTCCGGGTTGTTGCTCAGCAGCCTGATGCGGTTGGCGCCGAGCGCGTGCAGCATCTGGGCCGCGCTGGTGTAGTCGCGCTCGTCGGCCCGGTGACCGAGCGCGAGATTCGCGTCGTACGTATCCAGACCGCGATCTTGCAGCGCGTAGGCGTCGAGTTTGTCATACAGCCCGATGCCGCGCCCTTCCTGGCGCAGATACAGCACGTACCCGCCGTGCTTGGTGATCCGCTCGACCGCTTCGCGCAGTTGCGGCCCGCAGTCGCAGCGCTGGCTGCCGAACACGTCGCCGGTGAGGCATTCACTGTGCAGGCGTACCAGCGGCAGCCCGGCCGCGGCGGGCCGGCCGAGTTCGAGGGCCACGTGCTGCTGGGCGTCGGTCAGGCCGGTGAAGCTGACGACCGTGGCAGTGGTTGAGTAGTCGTCACCGAAACGCAGCGGGATGCGAATACGCCGGCGGATCGCTGCCGCCTGGACCGCTCCGGTCACGGGACGAGCCGTTCGGCCTCGCACCAGCTTGAGAGCGCCGTCAGCGGCGTGCCGAGGCCGGACACCGGGCACGGCTGGTAAATCACGAACGACCTCCAACGCCCGCGGCGCCGGATCGGGTCGTGTTGACTCGCCCGGTTGTCCCTGGTCGCGGCGGCGGCGAACGGCGTCCCCCAGCAGCAGGCCAGCGCCCGGGGCAACCGCGGCCAGCATGAGCACCGCATAGAGGGTCGCGATCGTGACCCCGGTGGCCGCGCCGAGCCCGGCTGCGGCGAAGGCCCAGGCGGCGACTCCTTCCCTCAGCCCCCACCCGCCGATACTCAAGGGGATCACCACTGCAGTCTGGACCACCATCAGCAGCGCGACCAGTTCGCCCAGGGGTGCGGTGCAGCCGGCGACCCGGGCCGCGATGACGAACGTGGCCGTGTGCCCGGCCACGACCAGCACCGAGGCCAGCGTGAGCTGCGGCCACACGTCCGGGGCCAGCAGGCCGCGACGCAGGTCAGCGGAAACGGCCCGGGCGGCGGGCGCCAGCCGCGACCGGCCGCGGCGAGCAGCGCGCCTCACGACCAGCGCAGCACACCCGGCTACGCCCGCCACACCCGCCAGAACATACGGCAGCGCGGGCCGAACCGGCGACGGCAGGGTCAGCAACACGACGACGGTCACCACGGCCTGGATGACCTGACCCCACAGTCGTTCCCACGCCACCGCGCGCAGCCCCCGCACCACGTCTCCAGCGCGCCGGCCGTGCGTGACCGCCCGGTGCACGTCGCCGAGAACCCCGCCGGGGAGCACGGAGTTGAGGAACAGGGAACGGTAGTAGGCACCGACCGCGCCTGGCAGGCCAATGCCGACGCCGAGTGCACGGGCGACGACCCGCCACCGCCAGGCCGAACACACCGAGGTCAGGGCAGTGAGCGTGACGGCGGCCACGACCGCCTGCCAGGTCACTGCGCGCAGCCCGTCCTCGAACGGCGCCGCGCCCACCCGCCGTCCGAGAAACCACAGCACTGTGACGCCGGCGGCCAGACGCAGCACCGACGGGCCGAAGCGGCGGACGGCTGGACCGATCCCGGCCGGAACTGAGTGCAAGCCAGCCACACCGGTTACACGGGCCGGCTCGGCACATAGTTCAACCGCCCCGGCTGCGGCAGCATCGCGGGTCCGCGGCCGGTCGCGGTGAACCAGCGTGACCGCGGACCCGTTGTCCCCATCAGGGATGGGACAGCTTGCTACAGAGACGGGGGCGCGGTGCGCACCATTCAGCCTGGGGACGAAGACGCGCCGCCTACGGTTCGGCTCACGGGCAAAGCCGCGCCGCCTACGGTTCGGCTCGCGGGCAAAGGCGTGCTGTCTGCGATTCGGCTCGCAACGATCCTGGGGTTGCTCGCTACAGCCGCCCTGCTCGGCGTCGTGTCCGCCACGGCTGGTCTCGGCGTCGCCGGCTGGATCGCCGGGCTGGCCACCGGTTCGGTGGCGACCGCGCTGCTTGTCGCCGCCCGCATGCGCAGCGACCAGCCGGCGATATTCCCGGCGGACTGGGTCACCCTGACCCGGACGCTGCTGATCGCCGGGGTCGCGGGACTGGTTGCCGACTCCTTCAGCCGGCCGGTGTCGGTCACGGCGCTGGTCACCCTGTCCATCGTCGCGCTGGTCCTCGACGCGGTGGACGGGCAGGTGGCGCGCCGGACCGGCACCGCCACCGCGCTGGGCGCCCGCTTCGACGGCGAGGCCGACGCGTTCCTCATCCTGCTGCTCAGCATCTACGTGTCCCAGGATTACGGCGGCTGGGTGCTGGCCATCGGCGCCGCCCGCTACGCGCTGCTGCTGGCGGGCTGGCTGATCCCGTGGCTGGCCGCGCCGTTGCCCCCCCGGTACTGGGGTAAGGTCGTGGCCGCGGTCCAGGGCATCGTGCTCACCGTTGCCGCATCCGGACTGCTCGACCGCCTCGCCGGGATGATCGCGGTTGCCGCGGCATTGCTGCTGCTGGCCGAGTCGTTCGGCCGCAACGTGATCTGGCTGTACCGGACCGGCGCCGGCCCGCGCACCCGCCGGGCTCTGCGGCTGGCCATCACCGTGCTTTCGGTCGTGCTCGTGTGGGGTGTTCTCGTCGCGCCCGACCGTATCTTCCAGCTCACCCCGGCCGCCTTTGCCCGCATCCCCGTGGAGGGGCTGGTCCTGGTTGCCATCGCGCTGGTGCTGCCGGCCTGGCCGCGACGGATCCTGGCCGCCGTCGCTGGAATCCTGTTCAGCCTGCTTACTCTCGTCAAGATCCTCAACATGGCTTTCTTCGAGCAGATCGGGCGGGCGTTCGACCCGGTGTTCGGCTGGGTCGACATCGGCCCGGCTATCGGCGTGGTACGCGACACGATCGGCCCCACGCGCACCAACATCGCGCTCGCCGCGCTCTGGCTCGGTCTCATCCTGCTCGTCGGCGCCATCACCGCGGCAACGATTCACATCACCACCGTGGCCGCCGGGCATCGCCGCGACGCGGTTCGCGGACTCGCCGCCCTCACGGCGGTCTGGGCGCTGTGCGCGGGCCTGTCGCTGCAACTCATCCCAGGATCCCCGGTCGCCTCGGCCAGCGCCGCCGGGCTGGTCGCCGCGCAGGTGCGCGACACCCAGACAGCGCTCCGGGACCAGCGCCGTTTCGAGAAGGTCCTCCACGGCTCCGACCCTGAAGCCGGCGTCCCCGCTTCGGACCTGCTCACCGGATTGCGCGGCAAGGATGTCATCATCGCCTTCGTCGAAAGCTACGGGCAGGCCGCCGTTCAGGGCACGAGTTTCTCCCCCGGCGTCAACGCCGTCCTGCGCCGGGACACCGCCTCGCTGGCCCGCGCCGGCTGGTCCACGCGCAGCGCCTGGCTCAACGCCCCGGGCTTCGGCGGGATCAGCCAGCTCGCCCACTCCACCCTGCAGTCGGGGCTGTGGGTCAACACCGAACAGCGGTATGCCGAGCTGGTCACCAGCCGCCGGTTCACCCTCAGCGACGCCTTCGACAAGGCCGGCTGGCGCACCGTGAGCGACGACCCCGAGGACGACGTCGCCTGGCCGCCCGGCAGGCAGTTCTACCACTTCGACCAGCTTTACGACCGGCGCAACGTGGGCTACCACGGCCCGGCCTTCAGCTACGCCTCGATGCCTGATCAGTACACCCTGGCCGCGTTCCAGCGGCTCGAACTCACCCCAGGCCACCAGCCCGTGATGGCCGAGATCGACCTGGTCTCCTCGCACTATCCCTGGGCCCCGCTGCCGACCATGGTGCCCTGGAACAAGGTCGGCAACGGCTCGGTATTCGACTCCATGCCCGCGCGGAGCGAATCCCCGGTCACGGTCTGGCGCAACGCCAACACCGTGCGCCAGTTCTTCGGCAAGTCGATCCAGTACTCGCTGCAGGCCCTCACCTCATGGGTCACCGAGCTCAACGACCCGAACCTCGTGCTCATCCTGCTCGGCGACGAGCAGCCCTCTGGCCCTATCAGCCGCCCCGGGGCCAGCCACGACGTGGTGATCTCGATCGTCGCCCGCGACCCTTCTGTGTTCAGGCAGATTGCCTCCTGGCGCTGGCAGGACGGGCTGCTGCCCGGTCCCTCCGCTCCGCTCGAGCCAATGGACGCCTTCCGCAACCAGTTCCTCGGCTCCTTCAGCAAGGTCTCGTCCCAAGCGGCGTCGTCCCATGGACGCGCAGCACCCGAACCGCCACGGTGAGCGGGGCCTCCGGGCGGTGACATCTTCTCCCGTGGCGCCGGCGCACCTTCCCGGCACCGGGCGGGCCGCGCCCGGCCCGCCGGCTTCGAGGGCAACTCGCAGTACGATCGTTCCTGTCGCGAGCCAGGTCACGCGATCTGGGACGGAGCAGATGCCGGTGAACCGGTCGCAGTCGCCGCGCGTATAGCGCGACAGGAGTGGCGGCGCTGATCGCAACGGAGCCCGAGATCGTCACTGACCGCCTCCCTGAGCAGCCAATCGGCGACGCGAGCGAGCAAGTCGTGAACCGCCATCAGGTAGCCGCTGCGCTGGGCCGGCTGACGCAGGAGCATCGGGACGTGCTGCGGGAGTGCTGCTTTCTCGGCGGCTCGGTTGCACAGGCCGCGCATGCCCTGGGGATCGCACCCGGCACGGTGAAGTCCCGCACCTACTATGCGCTGCGTGCGCTGCGGCTGGCCATCGAAGAACTACGAGATGCTGAATGACGGCCGACCCGCTAGACGCGCTGGATCGGCTCGTCCGCCAAAGCCTCGCGTCCGCGTCGGGCCTCAGGTGAGAGGGCGCTTAATCAGCCCACGGTCATTGATGGCCGCTCTCCGGCGGTCGCACACCGGAGGTTCCAGGGCCGCGGGCCCCGGCAGCGAGGAATGCGGTTCCGAAGAACAACTCGGTCCAGCAGAAATCGGCCAGTTCTTCCTGCATGGCCGCGCGAATCGCCGCCCACGGACGGCGCATGATCCACTCATCTATGGAGGCGAAAGGCCGCACAGTTGCGGTTCCGAGCTGCGCTAGCCACCCAGGCGTGTTGTCGGGAACCTTGAGATCCAGCACGACCCAGCGTCCGCCTCCGGAGAGAGCCGCGGCGCCGTGGGCGATGACCTGCGCGCACTCGGGCACCTGCGACAGGGCGTAGGTGGACAGGATCGCGTCGACCTCGGTTGGGAAGTCGAATTCGGCCGCGTCGGCTTGCACGAGGCTGATATTGCTCCAGCCGTTCGTCGCTATCCGATCCTGGGCTTGGGCGAGCATCGCGTCGGTCAGATCGACGCCGACGATCCGGCCGTCGGGACCGATCACCTCCTCAATCAGCGGGAAATTCAGGCCTGTGCCGCATGCGATGTCGATCACGCTGTCACCCGCGCGAAGGCCGAGCGCTTGTACGGCACGGAGGCGTTGTGCCCGCTGAGGGTAGCCGGGCGCGGGGTAGAGCCGGGAGGTGATGTCGTAGTGCTTCGCCTTCTTGCGGTATGTCTCGATCAGGTGCTCTCGCGTACGGTCAATCTGGCTCAACGGTGTGCTCCTCGATCTCGGTAGCATCGCGGTAGAACGGCGCCAGCCATCTAGGACACCGCGCCTTCCCGCCTAGCGGACTCGACCGCAGCCTTGATCGCCACCATCTCGAGATCGCTCACGCGCTGAATCCTGCCTTGGAGAGCGCGGGGGACGGCGCGCATGATGCCCGTGAGATCGACCTCAATCCACATCTTGGCGTCGGTCTGCCTCTCGTCCACCGGCTCGAGTTCCATTCCCCAGCGCGCCGCGGAAGTACCCATCGGCCCGGCGAACGCCACGTGGCGGGGCGCCTCGACAGCGGTCACCTCCTGGCTGCGCCCGCGACTCAGCCCCAGAATAAGTTTCGCCCGTTGGTCCACCCGCGAGCCGGGCTGAAGCGGCGCTCCTCCGCGAACCCGGCATTCGAGAACCGTTGGTGCCCACTCCGGCCAGCGTCCGACATCACAGACATACGCCCACACCTCACGGACGCTGCTGGCGATTTTTATGCGGCTCTCGGTTCTGATTGTCATCGATCGGCCTTTGTGTTGATTACTTTCCCGGTTGCGCGAGGTCTCCCGGTGAGTCAAGGGAGGTGGTTGGTGTCGTTGACGCAATGGACGGCGGCAAATCCGCGGTCGTGCCATTGGATCTCGTTGATGCAGGCGGAGCCGAGATACAGCCGGTAAACGGTACCAAGCGGGACGCCGAGAGCCCGGCACAGCAGGACCTTTATCGGGGTGATGTGGCTTACCACCAGGACGGTCTGGCCGCCGTGGTCCCGCAGCAGCCGGTCACAGGCCCGGTTCACCCGGTGTGCGGTGTCGGCGAAGCTCTCCCCGCCCGGCGGTGCCTGTTCGGGGTCGCGTCGCCAGGCTGCCACGGCTGCGGGCCACCGCTGCTGGATTTCTGCCAGGGTGAGGCCATCCCAGTCACCGAAGTCGGTTTCGCGGAGATCATCGTCGATGACCGCGGTCAGGCCCAGTTCGCCGGCCGCGATAGCGGCGGTGGCGACAGCGCGCTGCAATGGCGAGCTGACCACGGCATCGATCGGGGCACCAGTGGCCAGGCGGCAGGCGGCGGCCTGGGCCTGCCGGGTTCCGTTGGCGCTCAGCGGGAGGTCGCGCAGCCCGCTGAAGCGGTGCTCGGGTGACAGTTGGGTATCGCCGTGCCGCAGCAGGATGGTGGTGGTGGGGTCCGCTGCGGGGTTATCCCAGCCCAGTGTCATACGGCTGTCCCGCGAGGATGACGAGAATGTTGTGCCGACTGCTCCCATGACAGCAAAACGAACATGTCAGCAGAACGGTTCAGCGGCCAGGCTCGGCCTTGTCACAGTACCCAGGCCGAACGACCTGGCCGGCCGGTTACCGACGTGGTAGCGGTACCCGCCCATCAAGATGGCCAGGCCGCCGGGGGTAGTCAGGCAGAGCGTCAGCATCGTGCGTGGTATCCGCCAAACGCGACGGGAGTTTCCCACACCCGCACTGCCAGTGCCTCGCCGCCCGCGGCGGCGACGGCGGGCGAGAGGCTGTCATGCACCCAGCGGGCGAACACCTCGACGGTGACCGCCTCGGCCCCGGCCGGGCGTATCTCCTCGAGGTTGCGGCCTTCGACCCGGCTGGTCAGCTCGGTAAGCGCCGCCTCCAGGACATCGAGGTCACAGACCATGCCCCGGTTGTCGAGCTGCTCGCGATCCACCACGATCTCAATCCGGTAGTCATGATCATGCAGTTGCCCCTCTGGCCCAGGCAGTCCCGGCATGATGTGGAATGCACGGACGCTTCGGCTCAACCCGACTTCACAGGTCACCGGCAGCACTCCTGTCGTAGTCAAGGACGGCATGCATCAACCCGGGTATCCCCTGGTCCACGGCTCGGAACGCCTCCGCTGCGTGGCCGAAGGCGAAGACGTGAGTGCACAGCTGTGCCAACGGTAGTTCAGCCAGCAGCTCAACGGCCTCCCGGCGGCGCCGAGACCGGGTCCAGGTCCCGGACAGCCGGGCCGGCACCGTGGACACCTGAGTGCTGCGGATGATCAGACGCCGCCGGTGGAAGGCGCCGCCGAGCGGCAGCACCACTGGCTTGGTGCCGAACCACGACGCGATCAACAGGGTTCCCTCGTGGGCCAGCATGTTCAGCGCCATCGCTGGCGCATCCGGATTACCACTGGCGTCAATGACCAGCGGAACCTTCTCTTTCGCCAGTTCTTCCGGTGCTGCGGTGCTGACGCCGAGGCTGCTGGCCACGGCGCGGCGCCACGCCTGCGGCTCGGCAATCAGCGGCCGCCACCCGGAGCGCTGCAACAGCAGGCCGGTCAGCAGCCCGAGCACGCCGGCGCCGAGCACGATGACCCGGTCGCGGTATCCGGTCCCGGCATCGAGCGTCACCTGCAACGCCGTCTCGACCAGCGGGAACAAGGTTGCGGACGCGGGGTCGATGGCAGGCAGCGGAATCAGGTCACCAGCCTGCGCCGCGAATACGTCCTGGTGCGGGTGGAACGCGAAAACCGCCTGGCCGGACTCCGCTACTTCGCCGACACACGCATACCCATAGGCGAAGGGATAGGAGAAGGCACCGCCAAGCGCGTCGATCGTGTCGTCCAGCGCCATGTCGGCAGGGACCTCGCCGCGGTACACCAGGCGTTCGGTGCCACCGCTGATGCCAGAGCACAAGGTGCGGACAAGGACCTCACCGGCCGCAGGCCGCGGTGTGGGCAGTTCCCTGATCTCCACACAGCGCGGCGCGGTATGAAAGAGCGCGCGGGCAGGCACGCACCTCATTTAACCGCAATCCATCTGGTGACACGCTGTGTATAACCCCCGGTGTAACCATCATCCGCTGCGATAGATCCTGGCACCAGGGTCGCATCCCGCTACCTCGCGGAGAGCCAGCACAAGCGGGCCCGGGTTACAGGCGGGAAGTGAGCTCGGTCACGATTTCCGCCGCTGACTGTGACTGTCTCGCGAGCGCGACGCTTTGTCCGGCCCACATCGAGAGCGCTTCGATGTCACCGGTCGTCCCGGCCATCGGTGGCGCTCCCTCGTATCGAACGACTGCCTCGCCGGAGGCGAGGTGGGCGATCACGTCGCCCTCTCCTGGCCGCTGGTCGTCCGGGGGGCAGCCCGCGGCCTCCCACGCCCTGGCCGTTGAGTTGCGGAGGGCGCGGTGGGGAGAGTCGGGCCACCCGACGTCGTACAGGTTGGGGTACCACTGGGCGTCGGTCTCGGCCGCCGCGATGAGCCGGCGCCGGTAGTCCTCGTGGATCGGCATCTCCCGGGCCAGCAGGAACCGCGTCCCCAGCCACGCGGCCTGGGCGCCCAGGGCGAGCACCGCGGCGACCCCGCGGGCGTCACCGATCCCGCCAGCCGCGACCACCGGCACCGGCGCCACCGCGTCCACCACAGCGGGCACCAATGGCAGCGTCGCGACGGTACTCCCCACGTGCCCGCCGGCCTCCCAGCCCTGGGCGACGATCACGTCCACGCCGGACGCGACGGCCCGCCGTGCCTCCTCGGCACTGCCGACCGTGTGCATAACGATTCCCCCGGCGTCGTGCACAGGCTTGATGTAGCCGCTGGGGTCCCCCAAGAAAAACGAGACGATCCGCAAGCCGGCCTCAAGGGCCTGGTCAAGGGGACGGTGACGATCCTCGGTGAGAACGAAGTTGCCGCCGAACGGCCGCGCCGTCAGTGCCGCCGTCTCCCGGACGATGGCTCCGGTGTCAGCGGACCAGGTCAGCGTCACCATGCCGAGCGCGCCGGCGTTGGACACCGCCGCAGCCAGGGGGGGAATGTCAACCATGGGTGCCAGCACGATCGGCTGTTCGATCCCGAGCATCTCGCATACCGGTGTGCTCACTGCCATCGCCCTTCCGTGATCTTTGGCTGGCCACCAGGTGACCCGCCTCGCATATCCCGCCGCGGCTCAGCCAAGCGCCGCACGGGCAGGCCCGGTGAGCGTCCGTTACCTGGCCCGCCCCGGTCCTTCGCCGCGGCCGCCGCGCGGCGGGCAGCACAAGAGCGGGACGCTGCTTCTCTGGGTCTGCGGCTGGACTGACGAGTCACCTGGGCCAGGAAGGGCAGCGGCAACCGTCGCCCTATGACTCATACGAGGTGGGCGTTGACTGCGGGGAACGCCGGTCCCAGCCGTGAAACTTCGAGTAGTCGCCCGCGTCCCAGGCTTCGCGGAGCCCCGGGGTGCTGAGGTCCCAGTCCGGGCGGATCTCGGCAGTGGCCGCGCGCAGGTCGCGCCACAGGTCGTTGAACGACGGGCGGCCCCAGAACCAGTAGCCGTTATAGACACTGTGAATGACCAGCCCCGGCTTGAGCACCAGCGTGTGCGGGATCATGGGGTTGTGCTCGGGGTCGGTGTACTCGGCGATGTCGAGGTCCTGCTGGACCGTCCGACCGGGATCGGACAGGAAGGTCCACTGGGCGCCCACCGACGCGCGGAACTCCTGCAGGGTGTGATGGTCGTCGGTGGCGATAGTGGCGATCTGGGTGTAGGCCACCGCGACCTTCGGGTAGTTGGCCGCCAGTTCGAGGTGCTGCTGGTGCTCTTTGGGGCAGTAGTTGCCGCGCGCGAGGGTGAGGATCAGCGGATCGCGGCCCTGAAGCTCGCTGAGCGTCCGCACCGTGCCGATGTGGTCCGGGAGAGCATAATCGGGAAAGATGCCGCCAGGCCTGATGTCAGGACGCATCGGATGACTGCCTCTCATAGCCTCGAATGCCCACCCACATGGTGTCACTGTCAACTGCGTCACAACAGCCCCGTTGCAGCCAGAAGCACCAGGCCGATACCCAGGGCAACGGACCTGACCCAGGGTGGGAGTTGGCGGGAGAGGGACCAGTCCTGCCTGCGGAGGGAAACAATGAGACAGGCCCAGGTACATCCGCCGGTCACCGGCGGTCGTTCCCCGGATCGGCCTCGGGACACTGAGCCGCCTGGCCGGACCCAGCGGTTCGGCCGAACCCCGATCAGGCGAGAGGCGAGCCGCGCAGACGCGAGACTCCTGCTGCTAACGAGGCCCAGATGAACAGGACAACGGATCGTGACGGCCAGACCCGGGCCCGGCTAGAGCAGCACTGGAAGGCCTCCGACCGCGGGGACATCGACACTGAGCACGCGATCTACGCTGCGGACGCGATCCTGGACTACCCGCAGTCCGGGGAGCGCTTCCGGGGCCGGTCAACGATCCAGGCGCAGCGCGGCGGGCACCCAGCCGAACGCCACTTCGCCATCCTGCGGATCCGGGGCGGTGGCGACCTTTGGGTGAGCGAGTGCGTCATCACCTATGACGGCGTGCCCACCTACTCGGTGAGCGTCATGGAGTTCACCGACGGCCTGGTAACGCACGAGACGCAGTACTTCGCCGATCCCTTCCAGGCGTCTGCCGGGCGGGCGGCGCTAGCCGAGCGGATCCCGGCCCGCGAACGATGAACCCAGCCGAAGTCCGTTCCGCTACCCGGACCATGGAGGTACAAGATGCCTGAAGGCAGCCAGCCCGCATATGAGATCGCGCTGGCCCACTTCATCGTTTCTGACGACGTGGAGCGCTCCCGTCGCTTCTATACGGAGGTGCTCGGTGGCAAGACCATCCGCTCGGGTGAGCCGGCGTACGTGGCGCTAGCCAACAGCTGGATCATCATCAACGTCGGCGGCGGCCCGACCGACGACAAGCCGGCAGTCACACTCGAGACACCGCGCGATCCGGACCTGGCCAGCAGCTTCCTCAACATCCGGGTCTCGGACATCCACGCCGTGTATGCGGAGTGGAGCGCGCGAGGCGCCGAGTTCCTCACGCCACCGAAACAGCACAAGACCGAGATCCGCTGCTACCTGCGTGACCCCGACGGGCACCTGATCGAGGTAGGCCAGACCATCCTGCCGGGCGGCTGGCGCCAGTTCCTGAACCCGTGAAGGAAGGTGTCACAGACAAGGCCGGTTCTCTCTGAACAGCCGGGCCATGGCCACGGGTGGCAGGCGGGGTTGCCCGGGTTCCCCTGGGTGAACCCGGGCGATGGGGATGCCCGGACCGCGCTGGCCGTGGGCCGGCTGGCCATCCGCGCCGCGCGCCCGGACGGTCGTTCTGTAGCGTTGATGATCAGGCTGTCGCCAACGTCGCCCGCGCTCCGGCAGCCCAGTCAACTGCTCGCAGGGGAACCCCGCGGGCTGGGGCATGACCGGATGGCGGCAGGGAGCGCCGCGGGCTCCCGGAAAGGACCAGGCCGATGGCCGATGATGAGCAGAGCACACCCGGCATGGTTCCCCCTGTGGTCCAGGAGCTCATCGCTCAGCTTCGCGGGATAACCGAAGGGCTGGAGGGAGGCCTGGGCAGATTCGGCGAGCGCCTCCCGCCGGCACCCGGCGCGCTCCCGCTGCCTGGCGCCCTTTCGGCGGCGCAGCTGAAATCGGTCGCCGACAGCATCGCCGCGCAGCGGCGCAGCATTGAGGCGCTGAAAGCCCAGCTGTCCTCGTTCGACGAGCAGCTCACGGTGCTGGAGCAGATCCTCGGCCCGCTGGCACAGTGGAGCAGCACGTGGGCGGAGGTTGAACAGCGGCTGCTGAACCTGGGCCGCAGGCCGAAGACCGAGGGCCGGGCCAGCGGTTCTGACGAGGAATAGCCACCCCGGTCGCGGGCAGCGGCACCGCGGTGGGGCAACGCAAAGAAGGACAGCAGGCCGCACTGGAGGAGTACCGGCTCTCCAGCGGGAATGACCATGAGCATGACGAAAGCCCCTCAGAACCTGTCTCCTGCAGCACCGGCCGGGTGGGTGGAACCCGAGCTCGCCACGCTTACCCACGACCGGTTCTCCGACTCCGGCTGGCTGTACGAGCGGAAGTTCGACGGAGAGCGGTGCCTGGCGTCGCAGCACGGCGGCCAGGTCAGCCTGCTGACGCGCAATCGCCGGCAGGTCAACGGCACCTACCCCGAACTCGCCGAGGCGATGGCGGCCCAGGACGCGGGCGACTTCCTGGTCGACGGCGAGGTGGTCGCTTTCGCCGGGAAGGCGACCAGCTTCGCCAGGCTGCAACGGCGGCTCGGGGTGCGCGATCCGGGGCCGGACCTGCGCCGGGCTGTGCCGGTCTACTTCTACCTGTTCGACATCCTGCGCGCGGACGGCACCGATGTCCGGCACCTGCCGTTGCGGCAGCGCAAGCGGCTCCTGCGGCGGCTGTTGTCGTTCGGCGGGCCGCTGCGGTACACCCCGCACCGCAACACCGAGGGCGAAGCCTACTGGGCGTACGCGTGCCGCCACCGCTGGGAGGGTGTGATCGCCAAGCGGGCCGACGCGCCGTATGAGTCCGGGCGTGGCCGTGACTGGCTCAAGTTCAAGTGCGAGAACAGCCAGGAGTTCGTCATCGGCGGCTTCACTGACCCGCAGGGCACCCGCACCGGGCTCGGCGCCCTCCTGCTCGGCTACTACGACGTCGCGGGCCGGCTGACGTACGCGGGCAAGGTGGGCACCGGTTTCGACGAGGCGGCCCTGGCCAGCCTGCGGCGCGAGCTCGGCCGCCGGAAACGGGATCGGCCCGCGTTCGACCGCGGCGCCCTGCCGAGGTCGCACGTGCACTGGGCCGAGCCGGAACTCGTCGCCCAGGTGGCCTTCACGGAGTGGACCGGCGCGGGTCAGCTGCGCCATCCCCGATACCTGGGGCTGCGCCGGGACAAGGACCCAGCCACGGTGACACGGGAGGAGGCCCGGCCATGGCCGGCGAAAAGGTACGAGCGGGCCGGGTGACCGTCGAGCTGTCCAACCCGCACAAGGTGCTGTTCCCCGGGGACGGGATCACCAAGGGCGACCTGGTGGCGTACTACCGCGCCGTGGCCGGGGAAATGCTCCCGCTGCTGCGCGGCCGGCCGGTCTCCATGACCCGGTTCCCGGACGGCATCACCAGGGGCGGCATCGTGCAGAAGAACGTGCCCGGCTACTTCCCCGATTGGATCACCCGGGCGCGCGTCCGCAAGGAGGGCGGTTCGCTCCAGCAGGTCATCTGCGACAAGCCCGCCACGATCGTGTACCTGGCCAACCAGGCCTGCGTCGAATTGCACGCGTTCCTGAGCACGCTGGCCCATATCGACGAGCCGGACCAGCTCATCTTCGACCTGGACCCGCCGGACGGCAGCCGGTTCAACGACGTGCGGACCTGCGCGCTGGCTCTGCGCGAGTTGCTCACCGGGGAACTGGGCCTGCCCACGTTCGTGAAGACCACGGGCGGCCGCGGCCTGCACGTGCACGTGCCGCTGAACGCCAGGCAGGACTTCGACACGGCGCGTGGGTTCGCCCGCATGGCCGCGGAAGTGCTGGCCGCCCGGAACCCGGACCTGGTCACCACCGAGCAGCGCAAGGACAAGCGTGGCTCGCGCATCTACGCGGACATCATGCGCAACGCCTACGCTCAGCTGGCCGTCGCGCCCTACTCGGTCCGCGCCCGTCCCGGCGCCCCGGTGGCCACGCCGCTGAGCTGGGACGAGCTGGACGACACGGCGTTGCGCCCGGGGCGGTTCACGCTGCGCACGGTGCCGGGCCGGATCCGCGAAGCCGGGCGGGCGGGCGGTCCTTGGGCGGGGTTGTCCAGGCGGCGGCCCGGGCTCGGCCGGGCTCAAGAGTCCCTGCGGCAGCTCGCGGTGTGACCGGTGGGACGGGTTTCCGAGTTCCCGGCCGACCGCCGCGAACACGGCGGGGGGCTCGGGCTAACAACAGGGTGAGGGATCCGCCCCGCCCCGTGAAGGATGTCTGTGGTGATTGTGCCTGGTGAGCCCGCCGGCCCAGCCGCAGCCGATGCCGTGGTGATTGAGCAGTCATGGGCAGAGCCGGAACGGTTCGAGGCGATCTTCCGCCGCTACTTCGGCCAGATTCACCGGTATCTGGCCGCGCGGGTCGGGGGGAGGATCGCCGACGATCTGGCGGCGGAGGTGTTCACCATCGCGTTTGCTCAGCGCCGGCGTTATGACCTGGCCCGCGATTGTGCCCGGCCGTGGCTGTATGGCATCGCCGCCAACCTGGCCGGCGCGTACCGGCGCCGGGAGCAGAGCCGCTACCGCGCGCTGGCGCGCATGGACGCCCGCGGGGTGGCGCCCAGTGATGAGGATCTGGTCGCTGAGCGGGTCAGTGCCGCTGCTGCCGGGCCGGCCCTGGCCGCTGCGCTGGCCGGGCTGGGCAGCGGCGACCGGGATGTGCTGCTGCTGGTGGCCATCGCGGGCCTTGACAACCAGGAGGTCGCCCTGTCGCTTGGCATTCCCTGCGGCACGGTGCGCTCACGGTTGAGCCGGGCGCGCACGCGGCTGCGGGAGGCGCTCGGCGGCACCAACCCGGCAGACAGCTACGGACCGGCGGACATCATGAGAGCGGCCGGGGGCCCGAAGGAGCAACCCCATGGATGAGCTGAGCGCGGTCCAGCAGTTGCTGGCGGAGCCGCCACCCGGGCCAGATGTCGTCGAGGCGGCACGGCTGCGACTTGAGCGTGTCGCCCTGGGCCGCACGCCCCTGCGCACCCGCGCCGCTGGCAGGGGCTGGCATGCGCCTGCCCACGTTCGCCGGCTGGCTGGCCCGCGCCGCTGGCCGGAGTGGCTGGCCCCGGTGGCCGCCGCGGCAGCGGTGGTTGCCGTGATACTCGCGTCGCTGGCCATCTCCGGCCGGATTCTGCGCCCTGCTGGGAGCGGCCCGGCGAACTCCTCCGGTGTGTTTGCCAAGGTTCCCCGGTACTTCGTCGCCATTCCCGAGATCGGCGGCCGCGCGGTGGTCGGCGCGACCGCCACTGGAGCCGTGCGGGGGACCGTCGCGCCGCCCAAGCCGTACACGGTGTTTGCCTGGGTGGCAGCCGCTGGCGACGGCCGGACGTTCGTTCTTGCTGCCGGAGTCGCGCCTAAGGCGGGCACCTCCGTCGTGGACCCGCGGCCGGTCAGATTTTACCGGCTGGTCCTGGACCGGTCGGGTCACCCGGGCCGCCTGGCACCCCTGCCCATACCCGCGGAACCGGCGACCATCACGGGCATGGCGGTGTCCCCTGATGGCAGCAAGCTCGCCGTCTCACTTCTGCCCGCCCACGGGCAGATGGGCGCCAAGATTCAGGTCTTCTCGCTCGCGACCGGGGCCCGCCGGGAGTGGGTTTGGCCTGGCCCTGGAACGATTGGCGAAATCACTCTGGGTGCGGGCAGCAGCGGCTCGAACTCATGGGAGGCGGATAACCGGACGCTGCTGTTCGAGGTGACCACCCGCACCAGCACCGGGTCGCCCGGGCAGCTCCGTTTGCTGGACACTGCCGCCCCCGCCGGCAGCCTGCTGGCAGCCAGCACGCGGATCCCCATCCCGAGCACCGAAGTCGGCTGGCAACACAACAATGCCAAGCACCGCATCATCGGTATTCCGCTCATCACCGGCGACGGCACCAAGCTCGTCGCCCCATTCTTCCACCTGTCTGCACCGCCCAAGGTGTTCGGTTTCACGATCACCGAGTTCTCCGTGCACACGGGAAAGCCGGTACGGGTCCTGTACCGGCGGCGGACCGACACCGAGGCAGCCTCCACCGGCGTGTGGTGGGTGAACACCTCCGGCACCGCGATGATCGTCGCCCGGGGATCGGTGTCCGGCGTCCAGACCCCGACCACATTCACCCCGCTGCCCCTCAGCACCCAGCGACTGTTCCTCCGTCACGGGTTCCTCTTCCGGATGCCCGCCTGGTAGGGCGCCGGGACTAGCCGTCACCGGGCGGTGTGTGGATGAGCTTCTTGTTGACGAACTCGTCGATGCCGAGAGGCCCGAGTTCGCGCCCGACACCGGAACGCTTGGTGCCACCGAAGGGCAGCTCCGGGCCACCGCCCTCGGGCTGGTTGACCCACACCATCCCGACGTCGAGGCGGTCGGCAACGTCCAGTGCGAGCGTCTCGTCGCCGCTGAAGACCGCCCCGCCCAGCCCGTAGGCACTGCTGTTCGCCAGTTCGACCGCCTCGTCGGCGTCGGCGACCCGGTAGACCACCGCCGCCGGCCCGAATAGCTCCTCGGTGTAGGCCCGCATGGCCGGGGTCACCCCGGACAGGACGGTTGCCTCCACGAACGCCCCGGGCCGGTTGACGCGATGCCCTCCGGTGTGCACGGTGGCGCCCTTGCTGACGGCGTCGTCGATCTGACCCATCAGGTTCTGCGCCGCCTGCTCCGAGGAAAGCGGTCCGTAGGTAGTGGCAGGATCTGTCGGGTCTCCTGTCACCTGGGCGGCCATCTCCTTGGTGAACTCCCGGATGAATTCGTCGTAGACGCCGTCGGCGACGATCATCCGCTTCGATGCGTTGCAGGCCTGGCCGGCGTTCTCCATCCTGGCCTCGGCGGCCGCCTTCGCCACACCAGCGAGATCGGAGCTGTCGAGCACGATGAAGGGGTCCGATCCACCAAGCTCCAGCACGACCTTCTTGAGGTGCTCGCCGGCCCGGGTCGCCACGGCCGAACCGGCACGCTCGCTGCCGGTCACCGACACGCCACAAATCCGGGGGTCGGCGATCATGGCGGCGACCTGCTCGTTGGTGGCGAAGACGTTGATGTAGGCGTCGGCCGGCAGCCCGGCGTCGCGGAAGATCTGCTCCATCGCCAGCGCCGACTCAGGGCATTGCGGCGCGTGCTTGAGGACGATCGTGTTTCCGATCATCAGGTTCGGGGCCGCGAACCGGGCCACCTGGTAATACGGGTAGTTCCACGGCATGATGCCCAGCAGCGCCCCGATCGGGGACTTCCGCACCCATGCCGCTCCCGGCGTCCTGGAGGGCAGCGGCTCATCCTTGAGCAGCTCCGGGCCTTGCTCGGCGTAGTACCGGTAGATGCCCGCGGTGAACTTCAGTTCGCCCTTGGCCTCGGCGGTGGTCTTGCCCATCTCGCGGGTGATGATCGCGCCCAGGTCACCGGAGCGGTCGCGGTAGAGCTGGGCGACCCGGCGCAGCATGTCCGCCCGCTCGGCCTTGGACGTATGCCGCCACGACGAGTACCCCCGTTCGGCCCGGGCCAGCACCTCGCTGATCTCGGCGTCCGTCGCCGTCGGGAACTCCCTTTCGAGCTGGCCCGTTGCCGGATTCACTACCTGGTACTTCATGGGTCTGCCTCCATCGGGCGCATCCGAGCCGGTGGCGCCGATCAGCGCCCGTTCGCCCGGGAACCGGTGCCCCTTCATGATGTCAGGTGCCCGTGCAGCCCACCCGATCCGGAGCGCCACCGCCCGGGGATGCCTCGGCGGCTCGGTAACCTGAAGACCATGGCACGTGACGAGCGCAGCGTTACCCCGCAGAGCGAGGACTTCTCGGCCTGGTACAACGACGTGGTCTTCCGCGCCGAATTGGTGGACCGGGGACCGGTCCGCGGCAGCATGGTGATCAGGCCGTACGGGTACCGGATCTGGGAGCTGCTGCAGGCGGACCTGGACGGGCGGATCAAGGCCACCGGGCACCAGAACGCATATTTCCCGCTCCTCATCCCGCAGAGCTATATGGAGCGCGAGGCCGAGCACGTCGAGGGGTTCGCGCCCGAGCTGTTCACGGTCACCCACGCGGGCGGCAAGGAGCTGGAGGAGCCACTGGTCATCCGGCCGACGTCGGAAACGATCATCGGGGAGATGATGGCCAAGTGGATCAGTTCGTACCGGGACCTGCCGCTGCTGCTGAACCAGTGGGCCAACGTGCTCCGGTGGGAGATGCGGCCCCGGATGTTCCTGCGCACCAGCGAGTTCCTCTGGCAGGAAGGCCACACCGCGCACGCCACCGCGGCCGGCGCGATCGCCGAGACCATGCTGGCGCTGGGCTTTTACCAGGACGTGGCCGTGGAAACCGCGGCCATGGCCACCGTGCCGGGCGAGAAGACGCCGGGAGAGCGGTTCGCCGGGGCCGAGCGCACGTTCACCATCGAGGGCATGATGCGGGACGGGCGCGCCCTGCAGGCGGGCACCTCGCACTACATGGGGACGAACTTCGCGGCTGCATTCGGGATCACCTATACGAGCGAGAGCGGCACGGCCGAGCTGTGCCACACCACCTCCTGGGGCATGACCACCAGGATGATCGGTGCCCTGATCATGACCCACGGCGACGACAAGGGCCTCGTGCTGCCGCCGGCCTTGGCTCCCCACCAGGTGGTGATCGTCCCGATCGGGCGCGGGGAGCAGGCCGAGACGACGGTGTCCGCCGCGGCCGAACTGGCTGCCACGCTGCAGCGCGCGGGTATCAGGACGCACGTGGACGACCGGCCGCAACTGTCGCCTGGCTTCAAGTTCAATGACTGGGAGATGCGCGGTGTCCCGATCCGGCTCGAGCTCGGCCCGCGGGACCTGGCCGCCGGTACCACGCTGATGTCCCGCCGCCTGAGTTACCGGCAACCGGACGCCGCGAAGGAGGCCATCCCGCTCGATGCGGCGCCAGACCTGCTGGCCGCCGAGCTTGCCGCGTTCCAGGCGATGCTGGCGCGGCGGGCCGCCGACTTCCGCGACGACCACACAGCCATGGTCAATTCCTGGCCTGAGTTCGCCGCCGCCGTGGCGGCCGGCTGGGCGCTGGCGCTGCACTGCGGCGAGCAGGCTTGTGAAGACGAGATCAAGGCAGAAACCACCGCCACCCCCCGCTGCATCCCGCTGGCAGGCGAACCCGAGCAGGGCACGTGCATCCGCTGCGGCAAGGCGTCCGCCTACGGCAAGCGACTGATCTTCGCCCGCGCCTACTGAGCCTGCCGGGCCGCGTGCTCAACGGGGCCGGCGGGCGCGGGGGCGGGCGCCGTCGCGCTGCCCATGATGGCTGGGCTGACGAACTTCGGGGCCTTCGGCAGCGCCGTGTGCTCGACCTGCGTGATGGTGAAGCCCGCTTCACCGATGGAATCAAGCGTCGGCCGGTTGCAGTCGCAGCAGACGACAAGCCGGTTGAGCCAGTTCATGCGGTCCTGCAAACGGGCCCGGCCAGGGTCGTCGGAGCGCACGTGCTCGATGAACAGCAGCTGGCCGCCGGGCCGCAGCACCCGCCGCAGTTCCCGCAGCGCCCGGGGCTGATCGTCGACCCCGCACAGCACCAGCGTGGAGACCGCCACGTCGAAGGTGTGGTCGTTGAAGGGAAGATCCTCCGCTGGCGCGCGCAGGACCTTGACCGCCGGGGCCTGCTCACGCACCCTGCGCTCCAGGCGGCGCAGCATCGGAGGCTGGGGCTCGGTCATCGTCAGTGACTCGACGGCCGGACCATAGCAGGGCAGGTTCATCCCGGTCCCGCCGCCGATCTCCAGCACGTGACCGGCTGCCCCCGCGAGCAGGTCTTCCCGGAAGGCGCGCAACCCGGCCTGCTCGGTCTTGGCCATCTGGCGGTCGTATGTCAGGGCGAAGAATCTGCCGCGGAGGGTCATGGCTGCCTCATTTCGTTGCGCCCGGATCGGGTGGTGAGGCGAACGTAACGAGACGGCCAGCCTTGGCGCATGAGGCGAACACCCCATCTTCACTGGACGCGGATGGCCTTGGGGCAGAACCGCGCGGACGGCGCTGCCGGGTCAAGGCAGGTTAAACTCGGCTGATGGGAGACGGGGCCAGCTATCCGCGGGTCCGGCTGGCTGAGCTTGTCGCGGCGCTGTCGCTTGGGGTGGACCTCGGGTTTGGCCAGCCGATGGAACATGTCCTGCGCCAGTGCCTGATCGCGCTGCGGCTGGCTGACGACGCCGGGCTCGGCGAGCAGGACCGGGTGGCGGTGTATTACACCGCTTTGCTGGTCAACGTCGGCTGTCATTCTGACGCCCATGAGCAGGCGAAGTGGTTCGGGGATGACATCAAGCTGAAGTCGGGCAAGTACGCCTACGATTTCGGAAGCGTGCGCGCGGTGCTGGCAACCATGCGGCTGGTCGGTGCCGGCAACCCGCCGCTGCACAGATTCCGGGTCGGGCTCGAGTTCGCCGTTTCCGGGCATCGCCAGCTGGACGGGATGATCACCCAGCATGCGAAGCTGGCGCAGACGCTGGCCCAGCAGCTTGACCTCCCGGGCCAGGTGCGCGAGGCGATCGGCGCGGCATACGAGCAGTGGGACGGGCGCGGCTGGCCGGGGGACCTGAAGGCCGAGGCGGTGCCGATAGCGGCGAGGATCGCCCAGATCGCGGAGTTCATGGAGGTGGCTCACCGGGTCGGCGGGATTGAGCACGCGACCGCACTCGCCCGCAGGCGAGCAGGCAAGCAGTTCGATCCGGCGCTGGCCGCGCTCTTGTCCGCGAGGGGGGAGGAGATACTCGGTGGCCTGGAGACGGTTCCGGCCTGGCGAACCGTGATCGCCTCCGAGCCGGCGCTGGCCGTCGAGTTGTCGCCGGGGGAACTCGATAGCGCGCTGGCGGCCATCGCGAATTTCGTGGACCTGAAGTCGCCCTTCACCCTCGGCCATTCGGTCGCGGTCGCGGACCTCGCGGAGGAAGCCGGCCACCGGCTTGGGCTGCCGCCCGAGGAGGTACCGCCGTTGCGCAGGGCCGGGTTCGTGCACGGCTTCGGGCGGCTGGGCGTGTCGAATTCGATCTGGGACCGGCCCGGGCCGCTGAGCGCCGGCGAGTGGGAGCGGGTCCGGATGTATCCCTACCTGACCGAACGCATGCTGCATCAGTCGGCGGCCCTGGCGCCGCTCGGCGAGATCGCGGTGCAGCACCGCGAGCGCCTGGACGGCAGCGGATACCCGCGAGGGCTTTCTGGCGGTGCGATCTCCAGGCAGGCCAGGGTTCTCGGGGCAGCGGACGCATACCAGTCGATGCGCGAGCCCAGGCCGCACCGGCCGGCGCGGTCGGCCCAGGAGGCGGCCGTGGAGATGCGCGCCGAAGTCCGGGCCGGCCGCCTGGACGGCACGGCCGTCGATGCCGTGCTCGAGGCGGCCGGTCATCGCGTGCCACGCCGCAGGCAAGCGCTCTCGGGCCTGACCGCCCGCGAGATTGAGGTGCTCATCCTGCTCGCACGCGGCATGTCCAACAAGCAGATCGCCGACCGGCTGGTGATCACCCCCAAGACCGCCGGCAACCACGTGGAGCACATCTACGCCAAGATCGATGCCTCCAGCAGGGCCGCTGCGGCGATGTTCGCCGTGCAGCACGGCTTTCTCCCCGAGGAGAAGACCGCCATCACGGCGACCTCCTGAAGCCCCGCCGGTTCACCGTGGTTGCGCCACCTCGGCGGTGTCGAGCAGCTGCCGCAGCACCGCGGTGTATCGCTCCAGTGAGGCCCGGCCGTCATGGGTGAGGGCGACCGCGGTCAGGGCGTTGACGCCGCTGCCGGTCTTGTCCATCCGCACGTATCCGGCGTCGTCCAGTTTGCGCAGGTGGGTGATCAGGTTGCCCGGTGTGAGCCCGATCAGGTCCTGCAATCTGGTGAAGGAGAGGTTGTCGCCCTCGGGCAGGGCCGCCAGCGTCACCATCAGGCGCAGCCGCGCGGGGGCGTGGATGACCGGGTCGAGCCCGTCCTGGTTCATGAGCCGCTGCGCCCGAGCCGGATGGCCGCCATCGCAAGGAACGGGATACCGACCGCCAGTGCGTCCACAGCCCAGACCCCCGCCGGTCCCGCAAAGCCGCTGAAAGCCGCCACGGCGATCAGCCAGATGCCCAGGCCGAACAGGTACCAGTTCAGCCACGCTGCGGTGCCAGCGACCAGGATCACCCCCGCCACCAGCAGCGGCGCGGAAGCCTGGAACACGCCGATCACACCACGGCTGGCGCCGTCGTAGCGGAGCGCAGCCTGCATGATGATCACCCCGGCCAATCCGGCGGCAAGTGACAGGGAATAGATACGCCGCTTCAGCGCGGACATGCCGCCGACGCCGCTGGCCGCCCGGTCCCGCACCAGCGCGGTGACCGCCAGGGCCACCGCGGCGAGCAGGACCAGCAGCGCAAGCGCCCAGCCGGCCGGTGCGTGGTAGGGCTGCTGCCCGCGGACCGACAGCCAGACCGTGCCGTAGCCAAGGAGATACACCAGTGCCCACGTGGCAAAGATCGCCGGGTGATTGATGGTCAGCTCACGCCGGGCCCGCTCACGCGCCTCCTGCATGATGACCGCTGCGCTCTGCGCGTCCATGCCTGTTCCCGCATCCATGTCCGCGCCGTCTTTCATGCCGAGTTCCTCTTTCATGGCCCCTCCTTACTTTGTAGTTCAAAGCTAGCTTGCTTTGAACTACAAAGTCAAGGCCTGCCACCGATCGGGATGCCGGGCCGTGAGGATTCGGACGTCGCATGACGCCTCGGATGCTGCGGTCAGTTGATATCGAACTCGTTGCCTTCCGGGTCCTTCATCCCGACCGCGTAGTGGTCGAGCCCTTCCTCGGACAATGCGCCAGTGATGGTGGCGCCCAGGCCGGCCAGCCGGCTGGCCTCCGCGTCGACTCGCTTCCTGCGAGTCTCGATCGGGTCCGTCCGCTCGCCACTGGCGTGGATGTCGAGGTGCAGCCGGTTCTTGACCGCCTTGGCATCCGGGACGACATGGAACCAGATGCCCGGCCCGTGGCCCTGCGGGTCGCTGATCCGGTCCGCCCCGTCGGCCAGCTCCTCCTCGGGCACCCCCAGCTCGCGGTAGAAGTCGTTCCAGGTAGCGAATCCAGCCGGGACCGGCGCGAGCTCATAGCCCAGCGCGGCGGCCCAGAACCGGGCCAGCCGGTCCGGGTCGGCACAGTCGATGACCAACTGAAAGCGGACAGGCACCGTTTCCCTCCTCAGGCCGGGGGCAGCGGGAGTCCGGGGTCACTGAGACGGCACGGTCTCACAGCCATCAGCGGCAGACCGTTGCGTGTGACGATCCCGTGGCTGCACCATATACGTCATCACGCGACATACGTCGCATCACACCCGCCCCGCGATCTGGCCCGGCGGGCGCCTTGACTCATCACCGATCGCACGAAAGAGGCCGTGATGGCTCAGCACCGCGCCCCACGAAAGCACGCCGGCACCTGGATCGTCATCACGGTCGTATTAGCGGCCGCCCTGATCGGGACGCTGTGGGTCCCCTTCTACAACCGCACCTCCCCGGCCCTGGGGGGATTCCCGTTCTTCTACTGGTACCAGCTCATGTGGGTGCCGATCGTCGCAATTTTGGGCGCGGTCGCGTACCTGCTCAGCAAGGCGGCACAGCGGGCTGACGCGTCCGCCAGCGCGCAGTCCCGGGAACGCAGGCCAGGGGGAGGCGATCTGACATGAGCGGCAACGCTGTCGCCTTCACCATTGTCATCATCATGTTCGCGGTCGTCACCGCGGTCGGGTTCGCCGCCGCCCGCTGGCGCCGGGCCGAAGACAGGCTGCACCTGAACGAATGGGGGCTGGGCGGACGTGGGTTCGGCATGTTCATCACCTGGTTCCTGCTCGGCGGTGACATTTACACCGCGTACACCTTCATCGCCGTGCCCGCGCTGGTGTTCGGGGTCGGGGCGGTCGGCTTCTTCGCCGTCCCGTACACGATCATCGTGTTCCCCATCGTGTTCGTGTTCGCCCCGAGGCTGTGGTCCGTCTCCCGGGTACACAGCTACATAACGCCGGCGGACTTCGTCCGCGGCCGCTACGGGTCCCGGGGCCTGGCGCTGGCCGTCGCGGTGACCGGCATCTTGGCCACCATGCCCTACATCGCCCTGCAACTGGTCGGCATCGAGGCGGTGCTCACCGTGCTCGGCGTCGGCACCAACTCGGGCAACGCGTTCGTCAAGGACCTGCCGCTGATCATCGCCTTCGTGGTGCTCGCCGCCTACACCTTCGTGTCCGGGCTGCGGGCCCCGGCGCTGATCGCCTTCATCAAGGACACCCTCGTCTACGTGATGATCATCGTGGCGATCTTCTACATCCCCGCCAAGCTCGGCGGCTGGGGGCACATCTTCTCCACCGCCGGCGCGCACCTGGCCACCACCAACCCCAAGACCGGCAAGCCGTTCGGCTCGCTGACCGTCGGGCCCACCGCCGTCTGGGCGTACTCCTCGCTGGCTCTGGGCTCGGCGCTGGCGCTGTTCATGTACCCGCACGCGGTGACCGGGGTGCTGGCCGCGCGCCGCCGGAACGTCATCCGCTTCAACACGGCCATCCTGCCCGCGTACACACTGATGCTCGGGCTGGTCGCGCTGCTCGGCTACATGGCCCTGGCCGCCCCCAGCGTCCGGCAGGCGGTCAAGGCCAACGGCGCCAACGCCCAGCTGGCCGTGCCGTTCCTGTTCCAGAAGATGTTCCCGCCCTGGTTCGCCGGCATCGCCTACTCGGCCATCGTCATCGGCGCGCTGGTCCCGGCGGCGATCATGTCGATCGCGGCCGCGAACCTGTTCACCCGCAACATCTACCAGGAGTACTTCCGGCCCGGCGCGACCCCGGCCCAGCAGACCAGGGTTGCCCAGGGCGTCTCGCTGGTCGTCAAGCTCGGCGCGCTGGTGTTCGTCCTGGCCCTGAGCAAGACATTCTCGATCAACCTGCAGCTGCTGGGCGGGGTCTGGATCCTGCAGACCTTCCCGGCCATCGTCGTCGGCCTCTACACCCGCTGGCTCCACCGGTGGGCCCTGCTCACCGGCTGGGCGGTAGCCATGCTCTACGGCACCATCGTCGCCTACAACACACCCGCACCGGGCGTGCCCGGCTCACACTTCGGCGCCTCCACCGCCAACGTGCCCCTTTTCAACCACACCGTGTACATCGCGCTCACCGCACTCGTCATCAACCTGGTGATCGCGGTCCTGCTGACCGCCGTGTTCCGGCTGGCCAAACTCCCCGCCGGGACAGACGACACCCTGCGCGCCCACTACCTCGCCGACCCACCGGGGGTGCCCAGAGCGAAGGTCCCGATCACCAGGATGACGATCGGCCGGCCCTGACCGGGGCCCGGTCATCAACCCTGCCAGCATCCGACGGATGTAGGGTGCAGGCCATCAGGGATCCCTGCCAGGTACGCGGAGGATGTCATGGCCGCCAGGAAACAGTGGAGCGATCTCAGCGAGCGCAGCCGCGGTCTCATCATCGCGGCGGCGGTTGCCGAGGGCAGCCTCAAGGTAGCGGCGCTCATCGACATCAAGCGCCGGCCAGCGAGCCAGATCCGGGGCCGCAAATGGATCTGGGCGGTGGTGGTGGTGATCGTCAACTCTTTCGGGGCGGCACCGCTGTCCTACTTCATCTTCGGGCGGCGACGGTAGCGGCCCGTCCGGAAGCGGCGACCTGGATCCGATCCGCGAGCCGCCAGCGGAAGTGGCGGGCCGCTAACTCTGGGTGGCGGCGGCCGGGAGCACGGCCTGCGGGCTTGGCGCACCTGAATCGCGCTGGACTGGCACGCTCATGCTGGCAGCCAGCTGAGTTGCGTGCGGGGCGTCGTCCTGGCGGCCGTAGACGACGGCACGCACATGAGCCGTCTTCCGCTCTTCGTCCCATTCGACCAGCAGGTGCACGCTCTGGTCGAAGTACAGCCGATCGAGCATCCCACCTCCTCCACTGAGGGCCCCCGCAAGCCCCGGTGGTAGCCACGAGTACATAGGGCAACTGCTGTTGCCTACGTTTCGCTGACCAGTTTTGACGTTACGCCCGCACCCGGGGAACTGGAAGATTCTTTCGCTGATGTAAATGTGACGTTGGCGCGGAGTTCCTCCGTGGGGGGTGATGTTCCCCCGGATCCAGCAGGGCAGGATACGGCCATCAGGGCGGTAGCGGAGGACGGCCATGTCCCAGCGCCCTCCATCCGGACCGGAGCTTCGGGGCCCTGCGAGCCTGTCCCAGCGGCGTTTGGAGGTCAGTTGCCGGACATCGTTGACGACGGCGCCGCAGCAAGGGCCGAGTCCCGGTGGTGGCGGCGGCTCGGGCGCTCCTTCGTCTCGGCGGACAGCTACGGGCTCGTGCTGCTGCTCGTCCTGGTGACCTACGTGGTGTCCGTCTCGGTGACCGCGGGGTGGGCGGGTTCGGTCGTCCTCACCGTCCAGCTGGCAACGGTCTGGCTCACCCTCCGGACGTCGCAGGCCCGCCGTGGGGTTCGCGTCGTCGCTCAGGTCGTCCTGTGCGTCGCTGCCGTCGGCGCGGTCGGGAGTTACTTCGCGCACGGGCCGGGTAGCGAACTGGGCGGGATATTCACGGTCTGCTGCGTGCTCTACCTGATCGCACCATTTTCCATCGTGCGCCATCTGCTGACGCGGCCGGAGATGGACGTGGAGACGCTGCTCGGCGCCATCACCGCCTACCTGCTGATCGGCATGTTCTTCGCCTTCGCCTACAAGGCGGCTGGCGAGTTCGGAAGCGTGCCGTTCTTCGGCGCGGACGGGAACGGCTCGCTCAGCCAGGACCTGTTCTTCAGCTTCGTCACGATGACCACCGTCGGGTACGGGAACCTGGTGCCTGCCGCCAACCCCGGGCAGACGCTGGCCGTGTTCGAGGCGGTGACGGGGCAGCTGTTCCTCGTCGTGGCCGTCGGGAAGATCATCAGCGGCATGCGGCCCAGGCGTGGCCAGCAATCCGGTTCCTGACCGCTGGCCTCATCGGCTGACCGGCCAACCACCCGCAAGAGGTGAACGTGGTACTCGACCTGATCGTCATTGGGCTCGCCATCACCTTGGAGCCGCTCACGCTCGTGGCGTTCATCTTGATCCTCAGTGCCGAGGAAGGCGTCAGGAAAGGGCTCGCGTTCGTCCTCGGCTGGATGGCCTGCCTGGTGGCCGTGATCGCGGCCGTCATCCTGCTGACCGGGGGCAAGCCACCCAGGCCGCATACCGCGCCCTCGACCGCCGCCCTGGTGGTCAAGGCGCTTCTCGGCGTGGTGCTGCTCTGGGTGGCCTACCGGCAGCGCAAACGCATGGGCCGGCCCCGGAAGCAGCCGGGCTGGATGGCGCGCCTGGACCACCTGTCGCTGTGGGCGGCCGCGGGACTCGGCGTCTTCCTGCAGCCGTGGACGCTGGTGGCCGCCGGAGCCGCCACGGTCGTGCAGGCGAAGCTGTTGACCGCGGGCGACTGGCTGACGCTGGTGCTGTTCTGCCTGCTCGCCACGTCGAGCTTCCTGGTCATGGAGCTTTACGCGGCCTTCTCCCCCGAGGCGGCCAACGCCCGGCTGGCGCAGGTGCGGGCATGGATCGACACTCACACCGACCAGGCGATCGTCGTGCTGTCCCTGATCGTGGGGTGCTTCCTGCTCGGCAGCAGCATCTACCTGATCGTGTCGTAGTCAGAGCGTCCACAGTGCTTCGGTGGGTGAGAGGCGGGCGGCGCGCAGGGCTGGCAGCAGCCCGGCGGCGGCGCCGATGAGCAGGGCGGCAGCGAGGCCGCCCGCCCAGGCCAGTGGGGGGATGACGGTGGCCCAGCCTTTGGCGTGGGCGTAGATGGCGGTCGCGGCGGCGCCGAGGATGACGCCGGCCACGCCGCCGGTCAGGGCCAGCAGGATGGCTTCGGACAGGAACTGGGTGCGGATGTGGCCTTTGGTGGCGCCCAGCGCGCGGCGCAGCCCGATCTCGGAGCGGCGTTCCAGCACGGAGATGACCATGATGTTGGCCACCCCGACCGCGCCGACCAGCAGGGCGACCGCACCCAGGCCCAGGAACAGGGTGTCGAAGGCGCCCTGGGCGTCGGCTTGGGCGGTGAGGGCGGCTGAGGGCTGGGAGACGTTGACCTGCTCCGGGTTTTCGGGGTTGGCCTGGGCCGCGAGCAGGTTGTCGACGGTTTTGACCTGGCTGTTCTGTGTCTTGACGTAGATGGTGGAGGGGTGCCCGTCGAAGTTCAGGTACTTCGCGGCGGCGGGGTAACCGACCAGCACCGAGGAGTCGATGTCGGGGGCGAGCACGGCGGGCTTGAGGATGCCGGCCAGGTAGAACCACTGGCCGTTGACCCAGATCCGCTCACCGGGCCAGATCCGGTCGATCCCCAGCCGCTGGGCGGCGGCGGCGCCGAGCACCGCGACGGGCTCACGGGCGGTGGCGGCGTTGAGATAGGCGCCGTGGGCGATGGAGGTGCCGGTGGCAGCGGGCAGGCCCGGGCTGGCGGCATCCACCGTCAGGGCGTTGGTGTCGATCGAGGGGATGAGCGGGCTGCGGTAGGCGTTGACGTTGGCGATGGTCCCGGTGTCCTGGACGGTGGTGACACCGGGCAGCCGGGCGATCATCGCGGGCGCGGGCTCGGGCAGCTCAGCGGTACCGCCGGTGAAGTTCTGCCCGTTCTGCACCGTCAGCAAGTTGGTGCCCAGCTGGGAGATCTCAGCCAGCAGCCCCGCCTGCGAAGACGCCGACAGGCCCAGGACCGCCACGATGGCGGCCACCCCGATGGCGATCCCCAGCGCCGACAGGGCGGCCCGCAGCTTGCGGGTGCGCAGGCCCACGCTGGCCAGCCGGGCCAGGTCGGACGGGCGCAGCCGGCCCGGTGCGGGTACAGCGGTGGCGGTCATGACGCGCGCCCCCCGGTGGTGTCGGCGACGATCCGCCCGTCCAGCATCGAGATCTGGCGAGGCAGCCGGGCGGCGATGGCGTGGTCGTGGGTGACCACGATGATGGTCGCCCCGTCGGCGTTGAGCTCTTCGAGCAGGTCCAGCAGCGCCGCGCCAGCGGCGGAGTCGAGGTTGCCGGTCGGCTCGTCGGCCAGCACGATCGCCGGCCGCCCGGCCAGCGCGCGGGCGATCGCCACCCGCTGCCGTTCACCGCCGGACAGCTGGGTCGGGCGGGCGGTCAGCTTGTGGCCCAGCCCCACCCGCCCCAGCGCCCAGGCAGCCTGCTCACGGCGACCGGCGATGCCCACGCCCGCATACAGCAGCGCATCGGCAACGTTGTCCAGCGCGCTGGCGTGCTCGGCCAGGAAGAACTGCTGGAACACGAACCCGATCGAGGTGGCCCGCAGCCCGGCCAGTTCCCGGTCGCTGAGCGTGGCGGCGTCCAGGCCGGTGATACGCACCGTCCCGGCGCTGGGCCGGTCCAAGGTGCCCATCAGATGCAGCAGGGTTGACTTCCCCGACCCCGACGGGCCGGCCACGGCCACCAGCTCACCGGCCGCGACCGTGAAGCTGACCCCGGCCAGCGCGGTCACCGGCGGTGAGCTCGGATAGGTCTTGGTCACCTCTTCCAGCTCCAGCACCGGGCCGGGCTGGCCACGCCCGCCCGGCCCGCCGGCGGTGGCATGCCGCGGGCCGGGCTGCGCCGTCGTGGCGGCGCTCACAGCGCGGGCACCACGACGTGCTGCCCGGCCACCAGGCCGGACCCGCTGACCTGGGCCAGCCCGGCGGCGTCGTCGAACACGCCCACCGACACCCGCACCAGGTGATGACCTCCCGGGCTGATCACCTCGACCGCGTATCCGCCGCCGGGCCGTGCCAGCAGCGCATTCACCGGCACCACCAGCACGTTGTCCACACTGCCGGTGGTGATCGCGACCGTCACCGGCGCCTGATCCAGGTGCCCGCCTGCCTTCGGGTGGGTGAGGGCCACCAGCACGGTGACCGTGGCCGAGCTGCCCGTGCCTTTGGCGACCTTGCCGACCGAGGACACCACGCCCGGCGTGGTGCTGCCGTCCGGCAGCGTGATCATCACCTTGTCGCCGGCCTTGACCTCGCTCTGCTGGTCGGCGTTCAGGGCGATGGTGACCACCGGAACCGTCGAGGTCCCCGTCAGCACCGTCCCCGATGCCGCCGAACCCAGCGACCTGTCGGCCTTGCTCACCCGCAGCGCCGACGGCAGGAACACCGCCTGTCCTGGCTGCAGGCTCCCGGTCACCGGCAGCTTCAGGTGCGTCTGCAGCTGCTCCAGCGCGGAGAAGGTCCCGGAGCTGAAGTAATCCATCCCCAGGCCCGCCGCCAGCAGCTCACTGCGGGTGGCATAGCCCAGTTTCACCAGGTCACGGTTGAGCTGCTTCACATCCGCGCCGGTCAGCCCCTCCGACAGTGCCCGCCACAGCGGGACCTTGCCGTACAGCAAGAACACGGGGGTGCCGTTGTCCACCCGGTACAGCACCCCGCCCTGGCGGATCACCCGCCCGACGGGCGGCAGCCAGGTGAGCGTCCCGCCACCCCCGCCGGTCACGCTGTAGCTGCCGGCAAATCCCAGCGTGGCATCCACCTGAGTCTGCGACGTCAGCGCCTGCTGGTGCACCACCGCGGTCGACGTGTGATACCCGCTGGTGCCCGTCCCCGGCTTCGGCGAAGCAGCGGTGCCGAACACGCCGGCCACCCCGGCCACGACCACAGCGGCGACCACCAGCACCGCCACCACCCCGGCGACCAGCCAGCGCCGCCGGCCGCCACGGCGCCGGCCGGGTTCCGCAGCCGGGGCCGTCCCGGCCTGCCGGCCGGCTGCCTGGCCAGAAGAGACGGTGCCGGTCACGATCTTCCACCACCCTTGCTCGTGAGTACCTCGCAGGTCTGCTGCGCGGACGGCGACTGCGGCGTGGCGCCGGTGCCTTGGTTCATGTCCTTGGTCCTTAGTGGCTTGAGCCGGTGATTTCGTACCAACCGGGTGGCCGGTGCCCGCTCACGCTGGACCACCCGCCGCCTTCACGCACGCTTGCAGCGCGGCCTGGACGGGCTGCTGCCGTGATCGTTCATGTCGCCATCCCTGGACCCGGTGGCTGCCCGTGGCGGGCACCATCATGGGCCCCAGATCTCAAGGCCCTGCGGGGGTTGCGTGTGAGTTGCGTGTGAATATGCGCGGGCGTGGCGACGGACCACGTTCACATGAAACTCGCATGTAAGCCACATCCGTCTTGGGGGTTGCCGTGATCGGATAAAGATGAGGGCAAGGAGGCAGACGATGGCTGAGGCAGCGGTGGACCTGGCAGCTGGCCATGGGGGGCTGCTGGTGGTCGATGATGAGCCGTTCTTGCGTGATGCGGTCGCGGCGTCCTTGCGGTTCCTGGGCTTTGAGGTGACAACAGCCGACACCGGCGCAGGCGCCCTGCGGCTGGCCCGCGGTCGCCGGTTCGATCTGGTCGTGCTGGATGTGATGCTGCCCGACACCGACGGCTTTGAGGTGGTCCGCCGCCTGCGCCAGGACGGCTGCGGGGTTCCGGTGATCTTCCTGACCGCCAAGGACACCGAGGCTGACAAGGTGAACGGGCTCACGCTGGGCGGCGACGACTACCTGACCAAGCCGTTCGGGCTGGAGGAGCTGGCGGCCAGGATCCGCACCGTGCTGCGCCGCACCCGCCCGGGCGCGGCCACCGGGCCGGTGCTGGAGTTCGCGGACATCGAACTGGACCAGGACAGTTACGAGGTCCGGCGGGGCGGTCACCTGCTGGATCTGTCCCCGACCGAGTTCCGGCTGCTGCGCTACCTGATGCTCAACCCGGGGCGGGTGCTGACCAGGGCGCAGCTGCTGGGCCACGTGTGGGACTACGACTTCGGCGGGTCGAGCACCGTGGTGTCGACCTATATCGCCTACCTGCGGCGCAAGCTGGCCGAGTACGGGCCCGATGTGATCCACACCCAGCGGGCCGTCGGCTACAGCCTGCGCCTGCCCCGCCCCGGCGAGCCGGCCAGCCCGGTCAGCCCGGTCAGCCCGGCCGGCCCCGCGGACTCCGGCGACCCGGTGAGCCCCCGATGAGGCCCGGCAGGCCGGGACGGCCCCAGCTGCGCACGCGGGTTCTGGCCGGCGTCCTGGGGGTCACGCTGATCGCGCTGGTGGTCTTCGACTTCTCCGCGGTCACCGCCTTGCGCGGGTACCTGCTCAGCCGGACCGACTCCCAGCTGCGGAACGTCCTGAACCTGTACCGGCCGGTGACGGTGCGCCAGGCGGCGGTGCAGAAGGAGCAGGTCCAGGCGGTGCCACCGGCCGGCAGCACGGCCGTGCATGTTTACTCCCCCCGGAAGCTCCCCCAAAGATGGATGATCTCCGGGCCACGGGTGCGGCTGGCGCCCCCCATCCTGGGCCAGTACTACGTCGCGTTCGTGTCCGTCCGCGGGCCGCATGGGTTCGTGGTCGGCAACCCCGGGCTGGTGCCCCAGCTGCCGCCCTGGCTGCCCGGGCCCGCTCTCGCCGCAGGCTCGCACGTCGCTGCCGCGGCCGGCAGCGAGGGCCCCGCCCAGGTCGCGGCCAACCTCAGCTGGGTGCGCGCCAGGAACGTGTCCGCCGTCGCCGGGACGATCGACCAGACCGTGACATCCCTGCACGGGAGCGCTCAGCTGCGGCTGCGGGCCGTTCGCGTACCCGCCCCGGCCGGCACCCTCGTCGTCACCACCAGCCTGGCCGCGGTGAACAAGACGGTCGGCCGGCTCGAGCTCATCCTCACCGTGGGCTCGCTGGCCGCCGCCCTGCTCGTGGCCCTTGGCGTCGGCTGGGTCATGCGCCGTGGCCTGCGCCCCATCGAGACCATGGCCGCCCATGCTGACCGCATCACCGCCGGTGACCTCACCGACCGGGTCGGTCCCCGGGACACCCGGACCGAGGTGGGCCGCCTGGGGGCTGCCCTGAACGGGATGCTCACCCGCATCCACGCGTCCGTCTCCGAACGCGAGGCCAGCCAGGAGGCCACCCGGCGCTTCTTCGCCGACGCCAGCCACGAACTGCGCAACCCGCTGGCATCCCTGCGTGCCAACGCCGAGCTCTACCAGCAAGGTGCCCTGCGCCACCGCGGGCAGGTTGACGAGGCGATGCGCCGTATCGCAGCGGAGGCCCAGCGGATGAGCGTCCTGGTCGACGACATGCTCCGGCTGGCGCGCCTCGACCAGCACCCCGGCGAGCAGCATGACCCGGTCAACCTCACCGCCCTTGTCACCGAGTGCGCTCTGCGGGCACAGATCACCGACCCGCAGCGAACCTGGCACACGGACATCGCTGCTGACCTGGTGACCATCGGTGACGAAGAACTTCTGCGCCGGGCCATCGACAATCTCCTCGCCAACGTGCACGCCCACACCCCGGCCGGCACAGCCGCCACCATCACCAGCGCCAGCCACGACGGTACCGTCACCGTCGATGTCAGCGATGACGGGCCGGGCGTCCCGGCTGACCGGCTGCCCCATATCTTCGACCGCTTCTACCGGGCCGGGACCCAGCCACACCACGCCGGGGCACAGCCACACCACGCCGGATCCGGCCTCGGGCTGGCCATCGTCACCGCCATCGCCGCCAGTCATCACGGCACCACCGAGGCCATCACCAACGATCCGCACGGGCTGCGCGTCACCCTCACCCTGCCCGCATCCGACCGGCTCTGCCCCACCGCGCCGGCCGCCGCCAGCCCGGCATCGGGCCTGCACGCCAGCCCCGCGCCGCTCTGAGTGCGGGACCGGGGTCCGTACTCACTAGCCTGGGGGGATGCTTCGACTGCTGGACGCCCGTACGGCCTCACCCGCTGAGGTCAGGCCGGCCCGGCCGGGCGTGCTGCGGGTGTGCGCGCACGTGCAGCAGGCCGACGCGGGATCGGGCATCACCGCGCTGCGGGTGCTGCTCGTTGCCGACCTGCTGGCCCGGACCGCCGAGCTGACCGGGCTGCAGGTACTCACGGCACTGGAGATCAGCGGCCTCCTTGCGGGTCAGGCGGCGGCCCTGGAAAGCGACGCCAGCGCGCTCGGCATCCACCCGCCCGCCGCGCGCACCGGCCCCGGGGGTGCCCCGTCGTCGCTCGGCGGCCCGGTCGATGTTCACCTGCTCGGCCCGGGCGCCGACCAGGACCAGGCCGGGCTGATCGTCAGCGTCGGTGCCGCCCATCTGGGCGGGACGGACAGCCGCCACGTGGCAGCGGCGGGTGCCCTGCCCGCCGGGGACGGGCACGACCCGCTCGCGGTCCGGCTCGCCCTGATGTCGTTCCCGAGCCACCAGCCGGCGGATCTGACTGACGGCGGGCTGAGCGGCGCGCGTGAGACGCTTGCGCACTGGCGGCAGCGGGTAGCCCTGTGGGCGGAGTCGCCCTCGCAAGCGATGCCCGCGCACATCGCGGATGCGGCGTCGGCGGCATTCAGCGACCTCGACACCCCGTCCGCGCTCGCGCTGCTGTCCGGCCTGGCACCCGACACCGGCGTGCCGGCCGGAGCCAAGTTCGAGGCATTCGTGTACGCCGACCGCATCCTGGGCCTGGACCTGCCCCGGGACATAGGCCGCTGACCAGAGGCGGCGCTGGCCGGGCTCACGTCGCGGTCGTGCTGGCGTCGGCCTGCCGCGGGCACGGTGCCCGGCCGGGCACGGCGCCATCGGGAACCGCACTAGAACGCAAGTTCTAGGCTATCCTCCTATCGTAGAACAAGTATTTGATACTGAGGATAGAGCTGCTAACGTAGATGCTGGCAATGGCCGCCGAGGCGGAGGTCCGATGATGAACGGCGTGGAGCCGGCCGACCAGCTTGACCAGCCCGACCAGCCCGACCAGCCTGACCCCGACCATGTGCTCACCTGGCGGCAGCGGAAGATCCTGCAGGCCATCGTCAACTTCGGTCAGCGCCGCGGCTATCAGCCCACCTTGCGCGAGATCGGCGATGCGGTGGGGCTGGCCAGCCCGTCCAGCGTCTCCCACCAGGTTTCGACCTTGCAGAGCAAGGGGTACCTGCGGCGCGACGCCGGGCGCCCGCGCACGGTGGAGGTCCGGCTGCCCGGGCGTCCCGCCGTCCGCCTGGAGGCTGAGGAACTCGCGGACGCGCTGGACATCCCGTCCCGGAAGACCGCCTGCATTCCCGTTCCGCTCATGGCAAGCCGGATCGCCGCGGGTGATGTCGGCGGGCTCAAGCCGGCCGAGCAGATCATCGAGGACACCTTCCTGCTGCCCACCCAGCTGGTCGGCGAGGGGGCGTGCTTCATGCTCAGGGTGGCCGGCGACTCGATGATCAACGCTGCGATCACCGACGGCGACTGGGTGGTCGTCCGCCAGCAGCCCGCCGCTGAGAACGGGGAGATCGTCGCCGCGATGATCGAGGGGATCGAGACCGAGGCCACCGTCAAGACCCTCCAGCGGGCGGACGGCCAGGTCTGGCTGATGCCGAACAACCCGGCATACAAGCCGATCCCGGGCGACAAGGCAACCATTCTCGGCAAGGTGGTTGCCGTTCTGCGCCGGGTCTGACGCCCCCGTGGAATGCGCCCCGCCGGCGCAGGGAGTGGCTCTGGCCGGCGGGGCGCGCTTGGTGGCGCTTCCCGGCGCGGGGGGGTAGGTCGGGCCGGAAGCAGCCACCCCCAATATCACGGACGAACCTGACTGCCCACTGGATAATTACTGTAAGTATTCTGGACGATTGGTGAGCGCGCGCTGACCATTTTGTCCCCCAGGCCTCACCGGTCACGCGGAGGGCAGGACATGAGCATGCGAACGGTCGGGGCGCGGGCGCTGCCGGTGGGGTTCGCTGACAAGATGAACGGCATGCGGAAATGCCCGCGGTGGCAATGAACCTGGCGCAGGTGGCGGACGAACTGTACGCGCTCACCCCCACCGAGTTCCGGGCCGCGCGCGACGAGCGGGCAGCCCAGGCGCGCGCGTCCGGAGACGCCGATCTCGCCGGCGCGATCGGGAAGCTGCGCCGGCCAACGGTGAGCGCGTGGCTGGTGAACCTGCTGGTCCGCGAGGCCGCCGCCCAGGTCGGCGAGCTGCTGGAGCTCGGCGGGTCGCTCCGTGAGGCACAGCAGGCCCTCGCGGGAGACCGGCTGAGGGAGCTGTCCGCGCAGCGCCGGCAACTGGTCACGGCGATCACCCAGGACGCAAAACGCCTGGCGGCGCGGGCGGGCCAGCCGGTCAGCGCGCAGACCGAGCGCGAGGTGCGCGACACCCTGGAGGCGGCGCTGGCCGACCCCGACGTCGCCGACGCGGTCCGATCCGGCCGGCTGACCAGCGCGCTTTCCTACGCCGGCCTGGGGGAGGGCATCGAACTGGGGGACGCCGTCGCGGTACGGCCGGGGCAGCAGCGCATGGGCACGCGGCAGCCACACACGCGGGCGGCCGCCACGGCCGGGCGTGACCGGCGGCAGGCCGACACGGCCGGCCGTGACACGGCTGGGCGTGATACGGCCGAGCGTGAGCGGCAGCGGGCCGACGCGGCCGAGCGTGACCGGCGGGAGGCGCAGGCAGAGGCCCGGGAAGCCCAGGCCGCCCTCGATGAGGCCGAACGGGAGGCCGCCACCGCCCGCGATCACCACGAAGCTCTGCTGCGGCGGATCGAGGAACTCGAGCGGCAGCTCGACCAGACCCACGCGGAATCGGCTCAGGGCCTGCGGGCCCTCAGGCAGGCTCAGCGGAGCCGGGACGTGGCGGCCCGCACGCGCGATGGCGCGCTCCGGCGCCTGGCCCGGGCGGAGGAGAAGATCAGCCGGGCCGGCGAGGGGCGATGAGCAGGGATTGCGCGCCGACACCGATCTGGCCGTCGAGGTCGGACAGGACGGATGTCGCCAGGCCAGCCCCGCCGGTCGAGATGACGGTCCGGGCGTCGAGGCAGATCCATTCACCGGCCGCCTCGCGGTGCAGATGGACGGTGAGCTCGGGGTTGATGAAATGCCACTGGCGCAGGTCCAGTTCGCCGGACGCGCCGTTCCCGCTGTCCGCGATGGCGAGCACCCGCTCCAGCGGGCCCGTCTCCTCGTCCGGCACGAGCGGGTAGCGCATCCGGGCCCAGACCGTGGCCGGGCCCAGATCGCCGAAATGGCCACGCGCCGGCCGCCATTCGATGGCCGACAGGTACCCGTCTACCCATCCCCCCGGAGCTATCGGCGCCGACTCGGCGGGCAGTTCGGGTGCCGTCGGCGGCGGTGGCGCCACCGGCGGGCTGTCCGTGCGCATCACCCGCCACGCGGTGGCCCTGGCGACGTCCAGGCCGGCCGCGCTGGCCACCGCCTCCAGCAGTTCCACGCTGCGCCCGGGGCGGGCCACACGGGCCCGCACACCGATCTCCCCGACCGGGACGGCGCGCAGGATCTCGCAGGTGAAGCGGGCGACGATCATGTCATCGCGGGGCTCGCACCGCTGGATCGCCCGGCCAAGAAGCGCGCTCGGCGGGCCGCCGTGCTGGGCCCGGGCATCCCACGGCCCCGTCGTGTGGGCTGTGGCCAGCCACGTGTCCTCACCTGCGGGGAGGTAAAAGCTGTCGGCCACGGGTGGATGCTACCGGCAGGCAGGACCCGGCCCGCCGGTGGATCCGCCCGGCCGGGCCACCGCCGGGGTGAGCGTCCGGGCCGTCAGGTGCCCGGCTCCACGATGACCTTCAGGCCGGTGCGGGCAGCGGCGGCGGCCATCGCGGCCGGCGCCCTGTCCAGGCCGAAGCGGCCGGTCACGAGCGGGGCAAGCGCCACCTCGCCAACGGCGGCGAGCCTGATCGCCCGCGGATAGACCTCGTTCATCCGCCGGACCATGGCGATGGTGAGCCCCTTGCGGCGGGCGGTCGACGCCTGGAAGGTGATCTGGTCACCGGCGGGAATGCCGCCGAGCACCACCCGCCCGCCGGGCCGCGTGGCCAGCATCGCCAGTTGCACCGCCTCGTCGGTGCCGGCCATCTCGAAGGCGACGTCAACCCCCTCCCCGGTGATCTGCCTCAGGTCGCCCGGGGTGCGCATCCCGGCCGGGTCCAGGGCAGCGGCCGCGCCGAGCCGGATGGCGGCCTCCCGCCGGTGCGGCAGCGGGTCGAAGGCGGCGACCGGGCCGGCCCCGGCGGCCCGCAGCACCTGGATCAGCACGAGCCCGATCGGCCCGCAGCCCACGACGGCGGCGGCCGCGCCGAGCCGGACATGGCCGAGGTCGAGGGCGTGGATGGCGACGCCGAGCGGCTCGAGCACCGCGCCGTCGGCGTCGGTGAGGTTATCCGGCAGCCGGTGAAGCAGGTGCGCCGGCCAGTCCATGTACTCGCGCATCGCGCCGTCCTGGCTGCCGTGGCCGGCGAACCGGATACGCGTGCAGAGGTTGCGGTAGCCGTCGCGGCAGGGCCGGCAGGTGCCGCACCAGATGGCCGGGTCGATCGCCACCCGCTCGCCCCGGCGGGGGCCGTTCTCGATCACGCCGGCGGCCTCGTGGCCGAGCACCAGCGGGTGCGTCAGGGTGGCGTCGCCGATCCCGGCCTCGCCCCACCAGTGCAGGTCCGAGCCGCAGATACCCACCGCGGTCACCCGCACCAGGCTCATCCCGGGCCCGGGCTCCGGTACCGGCTCGTCGCCGAGCCGCAGGTCGCCCACCGCGTGCAACCGCGCTGCCTTCATGGGCCCCCGGCCTCGTCCGGCCCGGCCCCCGGGCGGGTCAGCCGCTCCGGGACGACCACCCGGTCGTAAAGTTCCCCGGTCACGCCCGACCGCAGGGCAGCCTCCCGCAGCGTCAGGTCCTCGGCCATGGCCAGGTGGGCGATCGCCGCTGCCTTGTCGTAGCCGATCACCGGGCTGAGCGCGGTCACCGTCATCACCGAGCGCTCCACGTCCAGCGCCAGCCGGGCCCGGTTGAGCCGCGCGCCTTCGACCAGGAACTCACGGAAGCAGTCGCAGGCGTCAGCGAGGATGCGGACCGAGTGGAGAACGTTGCTGATCGCCACCGGGCGGAACGCGTTGAGCTCGAAATTGCCTTCCGCGCCCGCCATCGCCACCACGGTGTCATTCCCCATCACCTGCAGGCAGACCATGAGCATGGCCTCGGCCTGGGTGGGGTTGACCTTGCCGGGCATGATGGACGACCCGGGCTCGTTGGGCGGCAGGATCAGCTCGCCAAGTCCGTTGCGCGGGCCGGAGCCGAGCCAGCGCATGTCGTTGGCGAACTTGAACAGCACGACCGCCAGGCCGCGCAACGCCGCGGAGGCACGGACCAGGGCGTCCAGTGATGCCTGGGCGGCGAACTTGTTGGGCGCGCTGACGAACTCGTGGCCGGTGAGCAGGGAGATCTCGGCCGCCACCTCATCGCCGAAGCCGACGGGCGCGTTCAGCCCGGTGCCGACCGCGGTGCCACCGACCGCCAGCCGCCGCAGGCCGGGCAGTACGCCGTTGATGTTCTCCTGCGCATCGTCGAGCTGGGCGACATAAGCCGACCACTGCTGGCCGACCGTCAGCGGTGTGGCGTCCTGCAGGTGGGTACGGCCGATCTTGACGACATCTGCCCACTCCTGGCTCTTGACCCGGGCCGCCTCCCGCAGCCGGCGCACGCTCGGCAGCAGGGACTCCGCCAGCCCGAGCAGCGCGGCGATGTGCATGGCGGTCGGGAAGGTGTCGTTGGAGGACTGGCCGGAGTTCACGTCGTCGTTCGGGTGCACCGGCCGCTTGCTGCCCAGCTCGCCACCGACCAGCTGGCTGGCGCGGTTGGCGATGACCTCGTTGACGTTCATGTTCGACTGGGTGCCCGAACCGGTCTGCCAGACGTGCAACGGGAACTCGTCATCGAGTGCGCCGGAGATGACTTCGTCAGCGACCAGGCTGATCAGGTCGGCTTTCCAGCCGGGGAGGCGGCCGCGGCGCCCGTTCACGATCGCGCACGCCTTCTTCACATACCCGTATGCGTGGTGAAGCTCCGCCGGCATCAGGTCATCACCGATGCTGAAATGGATCAGGGACCGCTGCGTCTGCGCCCCCCAGTAGTGGCCGGCCGGCACCTCCACCGGGCCCAGCGAATCGGTCTCCGTACGCGTTCCGGCCACGTCGAGCCCGATCGGGACCGCCAGCACGTGCGGGGCGTCCTGCCCGCCTTCAGGGCCCACGTCCATCCCCTTCCACCCCCGACCAGCGTAGGGGAGTCCGCCGGTCACGCCACGATCGCGGCCGGCACGTACCGCACGGACACGGGCAGGTGATCGGAGGCCCGGCGGGTGAGGTCGGTGTCGGTCACCCGGTGGGCGCGCAGCGCCGGGAGCACCTCCGCCGTGACCCGGACCGCGTCAATCCGCCGCCTGACCCCCCGCGCCCCGTACGGGTCGTCGCGGTGGTGGCCGGCCGTGGCCTGCCAGGGCGCGCGCAACGCCGCCGCCGCGTCGTGCAGGCCGCCGGCCCACAGCACGTCACCGGCGCTCCGGTCCACCTGGTGCCGCCGCCGCCCTTGCTCGTCGTAGTCCCATTCGCACTGGTGGACCAGGTCCTCGAACCAGTCCACGCCCGCGTAAGGGTCACCGGGCTCGTACAGGTGCCACCGCCCGCTGCCCGGGTCGCGGATCCGGTCGGCGCTCTCGCCGTTCCAGTCCGCCCCGACCAGCGTCGGCACCCGCCCGGCCCGGCTCCCGGGGCGCGCCAGGCTGGCCACGACGATCTCGTTCTGAGCCGCCCTGATCCTCCTGCCGAACGGCGGCGCGTGATACACCGCGTGCCGCACCGCCGGCCCGCCGACGTCCAGCGTGACCCAGCCCAGCGCGTGCCAGAAATCGGCGTTGCGGCTGTGGAACGAGCCCGGGACCGGCTCGATGCCCTCGCGCCACAGCAGACCGAGGTGGTAGCCGCGCGCGCCCGGGCACAGCGCGGGCACCGCATCGCCGCCGGGGCCCGGCACCAGGCAGCGCAGGCCGGTGTCGTCGGCGAGCTGCCGCAGCAGCGCCCGGGCCGCCGGCAGCCCGGGCGCGCAGATCTCCTGGACGGCGAGCACGTCGGTGCGCAGCGCCCGGATCGACTCGGCCACCGTGGCGTAGTGCTCGGCGCCGCCGGCCGAGTCGTCGGCGCCCAGGTCGAGCAGGTTGTAGGTGGTGAAAAGCACCGATTCCGGCGACGGGGCAGCCACGTCCACCAGCGGCCTCCGCTCAGCGGGCCGCGAACTCCGCGGCGACGAGCTCGGCGATCTGGGCGGTGTTGAGCGCGGCACCCTTGCGCAGGTTGTCGCCGCAGACGAACAGCTCGATCGCGCGGGGGTCGTCCAGGGACCGGCGGACCCGGCCGACCCAGGTCGGGTCCGTTCCCACCACGTCCGCCGGGGTGGGGAACTCGGCCCGCCCCGGGTCATCGTTGAGCACCACACCGGGTGCGTCATCGAGGGCCTGCTGCGCGCCCTGCCTGGTCACTTCGCGGCTGAAGACAGCGTGCACGGCCACCGCGTGCGTGGTCACCACCGGCACCCGGACACAGGTCGCGTTCACCTTGAGACCGGGCAGGCCCAGGATCTTCCGCGACTCGTTGCGGATCTTCAGTTCCTCCGAGGTCCAGCCGCCGTCTTTGAGCGAGCCGGCGAAGGGCACCACGTTGAGCGCGAGCGGCGCCGGGAAGGGCCCGAAGTCGCCGACCGCGGCCCGCAGGTCACCGGCCCGCTGGCCGAGCATCTTCGAGCCGGCGACCTTGTCGAGCTGTGCGTAGAGGGTGTCGATCCCGGCCTGGCCCGCACCGGACGCGGCCTGGTAGGAGGAGACGACCATCTCCCGCAGCCCGAACGCCCGGTGCAGCGCGCCCACGGCGACGATCAGCGACAGGGTCGTGCAGTTCGGGTTGGCGATGATCCCCCTGGGCCGCCGGGCGGCCTGCTCCGGGTTGACCTCGGGGACGACCAGCGGGACGTCCGGATCCATCCGGAACGCGCCTGAATTGTCCACCACCACCGCGCCGCGCTCCGCCGCGACCGGCGCCCACTGCGCGGACACCTCGTCGGGCACGTCGAACATGGCGACATCCACGCCGTCGAACGCCTCGGCGGTCAGGGCCCGGACCGCAAGCTCCTCACCCCGCACCCGCAGCCGCCTGCCCGCCGACCGGGCCGAGGCGATCAGCCGGATCTCGCCCCACACGTCCTGGCGGGTGGAGAGCAGGTCGAGCATGACCATTCCGACCGCGCCGGTCGCGCCGACCACAGCCAGGGTGGGCCGGGCGGGCCGGGCGGTGCGCGGCTGCCCCGTCACCTGCCCGTCCCCCCGTACACGACAGCCTCGACCTCGTCGGCGTCGAGGTCGAACGCCTTGTGCGCGGCGGTCACCGCCGAGTCCACATCGTTCTGGTCCACCACGACCGAGATCCGGATCTCCGAGGTGGAGATCATCTCGATGTTCACGCCGGCCTCGGCCAGCGCGCTGAAGAAGGTGGCGCTCACCCCCGGATGTGACCGCATCCCGGCCCCGACCAGCGATATCTTGCCGATCCTGTCGTCGTACAGCAGCGTCTCGAAGCCCACGTCCGACTGGACCGCCCGCAGCGCGGCCATCGCCGCCTCCCCGTCCGCGCGCGGCAGCGTGAACGAGATGTCGGTGAGCCCGGTGGTGGCGGCGGAGATGTTCTGCACGATCATGTCGATGTTGATCCCGGCGCCGGCGATGACCCGGAAGATCTTCGCCGCCTCGCCGACGACATCGGGCACGCCGGCCACCGTGATCTTGGCCTCACTCCGGTCGTGCGCCACCCCGGAGATGATCGGCTGTTCCATCGACCCGCCTTCCCCTGCCGGCCCCGCTTCTTTGACCCAGGTGCCTTCCCTGTTGCTGAACGAGGACCGCACGTGGATCGGGATGCCGTACCGGCGGGCGTACTCCACACACCGGAGCATCAGCACCTTCGTCCCGCACGCGGCCATCTCCAGCATCTCCTCATAGGAGATCGCGGGTATCCGCCGCGCTCCGGGCACGATCCGCGGGTCGGCGGTGAAGACGCCGTCCACGTCGGTGTAGATCTCGCAGAAGTCCGCGCCGAGCGCGGCCGCCAGCGCCACCGCCGTGGTGTCGGATGCGCCGCGGCCGAGGGTGGTGACGTCCTTGGTGGTCTGGGACACGCCCTGGAACCCGGCCACGATCGGGACGGCACCATCAGCCAGCGCTGCCTGGATCCGGCCGGGAGTCACGTCAATGATGCGGGCCTTGCCGTGCGCTGAGTCGGTGATCACCCCGGCCTGCGAGCCGGTGAAGGAGCGCCCCTCCAGGCCCAGGTTGGCGATGGCCATCGCGAGCAGCGCCATGGAGATCCGCTCGCCCGCCGTCAGCAGCATGTCGAGCTCACGTCCCGGCGGCGCCGGGCTTACCTGGTTGGCCAGGTCCCTGAGCTCGTCGGTGGTGTCGCCCATCGCCGAGACCACCACGACGACCGAATGGCCGGCCTTCCTGGTGGCGACGATGCGCTGCGCCACGCGCTTGATGCCATCGGCGTCGGCCACCGACGATCCACCGTATTTCTGCACGACAAGCGCCACCGGCGCGTCGCTCCTCCCGCTGAGGCTGCTGGCCGCTTGAGTGTACCTACCCAGGTGGGGGAACCCCTGCGGGTTTCCCGCAGTGCTCAGCCTGGGGTGGCCTCCTCGGCCACATCGAGCAGTGCGTGCGCAACGATGGCGTGCAGCGCCCGCAGCGCTGCACCGCCGTGGGTGCCCCAGTGGCTGACGTAGGAGTATTGCCACCACCAGAGCGCTTCCAGCGACCGCCCGGCCTCGTAGTGCTGGAGCCCGTGGATGAGGTCCGCCGTCACCGCCGCCAGATCGTCGGAGAGCCGGAAGCGGGTCGGGCGGCTGTCCGCGTAGGGATCGAACAGCTCCCCGTACTCATCGCAGCCAGCCAGGCGCACCGCGAGACCGGTCCGCAGGACATCCATATCCGGGTCCGCGCCGACGTCGGGCTCCCAGTTGCCGGGCGGGATCACGTCCTTGCTGGCGCCCAGCTGCGCCCCGGCCAGCAGGATCTGTGACACCTCGAGCAGCAGCAGCGGCACCATCTGGTCGCCGCCCTCGCCGGTGGCCAGCGCGCCCACCCCGTCCACGAAATCCCGGGCCTGGCCGGCGACCCGTTCGGCGAGTGGTTGCCAGCCGTCGCCCGATCCGGGCCCGTGCCGCCCCGGGGCCGGTGCGCTACACATCAAGCAGCCTCCGTCCTTCGAACGCGCGCCCGAGTGTCACCTCGTCCGCGTATTCCAGGTCGCCCCCGACCGGAAGCCCGCTCGCGGGCCTGGTCACCCGCAGCCCCAGGGGTTTGACCAGCCGGGCCAGGTAGGTCGCGGTCGCTTCCCCCTCCAGGTTGGGATCGGTCGCGAGGATCAGCTCAGTGACGCCGCCATCGGCAAGCCGCGCCATGAGTTCCCTGGTCCGCAGGTCCTCCGGGCCGATCCCGTCGATGGGGCTGATCGCACCACCCAGGACATGGTAGCGGCCGCGGAATTCGCGGATCTTCTCGATGGCCGCCACGTCCTTGGGTTCCTCGACCACGCAGATGACCGACAGGTCGCGGCGCGGGTCGCGGCAGATCCGGCACTCCTCCTCCTCGGCCACGTTCCCGCACACCCGGCAGAACCGCACCCGCTCGGTGACCTCGACCAGCACAGCGGCGAGGCGGCGCACGTCAGCCGGGTCGGTGCCCAGCAGGTGAAAGGCGATGCGCTGGGCACCTTTGGGCCCGACGCCGGGCAGCCGGCCGAGCTCGTCGATGAGGCTCTGGATCACCCCTTCGTACACGCCAGGCCCTCAGGGTCCGGATCCGGTCACGTGCCGGGCCGATCCGGCTCGTCGTCGTCGGGGGCGCCACCGCCACCGAAGAAATCGGCGAGTCCCGGCATTTCGCCCGGACCGCCCGGGCCACCGCCGAGCGCCGCGAGGGGACCCATCTTCTCCTCCTGCAGCTCTCCGGCCGCGCGGTAGGCATCACGGACCGCCGCGAGCACGAGATCGGCGACGGACTGCGCCGTCTCGGCCGGGTCGGTCACGTCGATCGCCGCCGCGCTGATCGCCAGATCCACGAGTTCGCCCTGCCCGTTGACCGTGGCGGTGACCATCCCGCCGCCAGCGGTGCCTTCCACCTCGGCGTCCGCCAGCTCCTGCTGAGCGCTCACGAGCTGCTGCTGCATCTGCTGCGCCGCGGCGAGCAGCTGCTGCATATCCATCTGGCCGCCTTGATCCAATGTGGCCCCCACTCGGTTTGGGTCAGCCGCTGTCACGGCCGGACGGTGGCGCCGGGCGCTCAACCCGCCCTGCCCGCCTACCTTCCGGCACGCTTGGTTGTCGTTTCGAGCCTACGGCCTCGCGCAGGGCAACTACCACGCCGGCGCGGGAGCCGTGGCTAGCTGTCCTCGATCTCTTCGATGACACGGCCGCCGAGCTGGCGGCGAATAAGCTCCATACCGGACAGGTCGGCGGAACCGGGCCCGGTCGCGTCATCCGGCCATTGCTCTTCTGCCGGGCCGGGGGTCTGCGGCGGGGAAGGCGAGCCCGATGGCTGGCCGCCCCGTGCCGGTTTGCTGCCGGTGCCCGCCGGTTTGCTGCCGGTGCCCGCCGATCGTCTGCCGGGGCCCGCCGGTTGCCTGCCGGGGTCGGCCGGTTGCCTGCCGGGGTCGGCCGGTTGCCTGCCGGGGTCGGCCGGTTGCCTGCCGGTGCCCGGACTGGACGGGCGCGGGGCGGACCGCTCATCGGGCGCGAGATCCGTGGCTCCGCCCGGGCGGCCAGGATTGCCGTTGCCCGGTGCGGACGGCGGGTGGCCCGTGTCCCGGCCCGGCCCGGCTGCTCCGCGGGAGGGGCCAGGATGGCTGGCCGGTGCGACCCGCCCGCTGGCGGCGGGCAGATCGTCCGCCTCATCCGATGGCGCCTGGGCTGGCTGGCTCGCGGAGGACGGGCCGGCGGACGGGCTGCCCGGGCCCGCGGCGACCGCCCTGACGCGCACGTTCACACCCATCATGGCGGCCAGCGTGCCGATGAGAACCTGGTCATGCCCGCTGCCGGCGAACCCCCTGGCCTCACCCTCCCGGGGGAAGGCGACCGTGAGCACCCCGCCCTCAAGTGATTCGACGCTCGTGTTGCGCAGCAGGATCCAGGCGACCTTGCGTTCGCCCCGCACCGCGTCCAGGATCTCCGGCCAGCGCTGGCGGAGTGTGCCCGCGTCCACGGGGCCGCCACCGCGCTGGGAGGCAGCGGCGCCCCTGCCCGGCGCAGCCGGCTGTCCGCTCCGGCTGCCGGTTCCCGGCGCGGTGCCCGCGCCGGGGGTGGTGTCCGGGCCCGCGGTGGTGTCCGGGCCCGCGCCGGTGTCCGCGCCCGCGGTGGTGTCGGGGGCCGCCGTAGTGTCCGCGCCGGGGGTGCCCGCGCCGGGGCTGGTGTCCGCGCCCGCCGTGGTGTTCGCGGCCGCCGTAATGTCCGCTCCCGCCGTGCCCTCGCGCGCCGGCTGGGCCCGGGGCCGGCCGTCCCTACCAGGCACGTCCTGGGGCCGGGCGGTTCCGCCAGGGGCGGCAGGGGCCGGGGCGGGACGGCTGGCCGGGGCCGGGTGGCTGGCCGGGGCCGGGCGACTGGCGGGCTCGGTGTTCGCCGGTCCCACCCCCGCCAGCTGGTGCTCCAACCGTTCCAGCCGTGCCAGCAGTGCCTTCTCACCCGTGCTGGCGGCGGGCAGGAGCACCTGCGCGCACATCAGCTCGAGCAGCAGCCGGGGAGACGCCGCGCCCCGCATCTGGATCAGGCCTTCGCTGATGATCTCCGCCGCACGGGTCAGTTCCGCCTGGCCGAACCGGCCTGCCTGCTCGGCCATCCGGTCAAGCCGGTCTGCGGGCGCGTCGAGCAGACCGCTCTGCCCGGCTCCGGGCACGGCCGCGAGGATGATCAGATCGCGGAACCGGTCGAGCAGGTCCGCTGCGAACCGGCGGGGGTCGTGCCCGCCCTCCACCACCCGGTCCACCGTGCCGAACACGGTCGCGCCGTTCCCGGTCGCGAACGCGTCCACCATCTCGTCCAGCAGGCTGTCATCGGTATAACCGAGCAGGGCCACGGTGCGGTCGTAGGTCAGCCCCGCCGGGCCTGACCCGGCGAGCAGCTGGTCGAGGATGGACAGCGCGTCCCGTACCGAGCCCGCACCGGCCCTGACCACCAGCGGCAGCACCGCGGGCTGGTAGCTGACCTCCTCGGCGGCCAGGATCTCCTCCAGCAACTCCCGCAGCACGGCCGGGGGCACCAGCCGGAACGGGTAGTGGTGGGTGCGCGACCGGATCGTGGCGATGACCTTTTCCGGCTCGGTGGTGGCGAACACGAACTTCAGATGGGGCGGTGGTTCCTCGACGAGCTTGAGCAGGGCGTTGAAGCCCTCCCTGGTGACCATGTGGGCTTCGTCGATGATGTAGATCTTGAACCGCCCGGAGACGGGCGCGTAGAACGCCCGCTCCCGCAGGTCCCTGGCATCGTCGACACCGCCGTGCGAGGCCGCGTCGATCTCGATCACATCGATGCTGCCGGGGCCGGACGGTGCCAGCGCCACGCAGGACGCGCACACCCCGCACGGGTCCGGGGTGGGTCCCTGCTCACAGTTGAGCGATCGCGCAAGGATCCGGGCGCTGGATGTCTTGCCGCAGCCCCGCGGGCCACTAAACAGGTACGCATGGTTGACCCGGCCGTTGCGCAAGGCCTGGCGGAGCGGCTCCGTTACGTGTTCCTGGCCTTTGACCTCGGCAAAGGTGGCGGGCCGATACTTGCGGTACAGCGCCAGCGGGGCATCAGGCGAGGGACCGCCGGGGGGTGCCGGGTGCTCGTGCGCGGTGCCGGGCGCGTCGCCTGCCATGGTCTGCATCCTCGCCGGGACGGGAAGGGACCCCCCGCACACCCGACAGAGCCCGCGTACCCTTGCTGCCTTCCGGCCCTGGGGGAGTTGGCGAGATAACGCCGTGCGAGGGGTCAGCCGCCAGTCTAGCCGCGCCACCGGCGGGCCGGCGCCCGATCCCCCGCCGCGGCGGCGGGCCGGTAAGCTTTCCGGCGGAGGATTCGCCTAGTGGCCTAGGGCGCACGCTTGGAAAGCGTGTTGGGGGCAACCCCTCAGCGAGTTCGAATCTCGCTATCCTCCGCCACGTTGACTGACCTGCGGATTCCCGACGGCTGTCGATCATCATTGATCGCTGCGCAGCCGGTGGGCTCAGTTTTGGGCTCATTTCGTTTCTCCTCCTCAGTTGACGTGCCGCGGGAACCGGGCACGTCGGTGTCTGGCGCAGAGTGGTCGACGCCGTCGGCAAGGACCGCGCGGATCTGCTCGATGGCCTCCTGGGCGTCGGCCATGACAGCCTCGTCGGCATGAACCAGGCCGAGCTCCGCCAGCCGCAGGATCGCGGTGAGAGAGACCCGGCTGACAGGTACGGTTCCTTCGCCGGTCGAGGAGTCGCGTGCCTGCCAGATGAGGACGTCCACCTGCCTAGCAACGTCCTGGCGGATCGTGTCGGTGACGTGCTGGTAGCGGGCGGCCATATCCGTGCTCGACCAGCCCATCAGCGACATCACCGTTCGCTCTGGGACATCGAGGAGCAGCAGCACAGTCGCGGCGGTATGCCTGGCGTCATGCAGCCGGGCCTCGCGTAGTCCGGCCTCCTTGAGCAGCCGTTTCCACTCGTGGTAGTCGGTGTTCGGGTTGAGCGGCTGGCCGGTCGGGCTGGCGAACACCCAGCCTTCGTCCTGCCACGCTCTGCTGCGCCTGCTCGCGTTCCCGCTCCTGCTCGGCCCAGTGGGCGCGGAGCAGCGCGACGAGCTGGGGCGGCAGGCCGATCGTGCGGCGGCCCGCCTTGGACTTGACCCGCCCGGTAGCCGGGCGGATGCTCACGCGCTGCGGGCAAGTCCCGGGCGTCCGGCCGCAAGTGCCGCCGCAGCCATGCGCGTACTTGGGCCGCAGCCGCGAGCGGCGGATGCGGATGATGCCCTTGTCCAGGTCCACGTCTTCCCAGCGCAGACCCAGCGCCTCCCCCTGGCGCAGGCCGAGCGCCAGCGCCAGCGCCCACCGGGCGCTGTTGCGCCGCTCCGCGGCCACCTCCAGCAGCCGCTGGATCTCCGGCGACGTCGTACGGCTCGACCTCCTCCTCGTCTAGCTTCGGCGCCTTGGCCAGCAGCACCGGGTTGCGGGCCAGGTGGGACCGCCGGACCGCCTCGTTCAGTGCGGCCCGGAGCGTCCGGTGCACGTGGTGAACGCCGCCCGGGGACAGCCCGTCGCGCCGGAGCTTCGCGTACAGCCGCTCCACGTGCTCGGGCGTGAGCTGTCTCCAGGCGGTGCGCGCCGATGCCGGGAATCAGGTGGTTGTTCACGTCGACCCGGTATCCGAGCGTGGGTGTTCTCCGCGACGTGCGGCGGCGCGGCGATGTTCTGCGACCCAGTGCTCAGCCACCGGCCGACGGTCCAGCGCTGGCCAGCTGTCGTGCGGTGCCCTGTCGCGCTCCCGCTCCAGCGCCCGGACCTTCTCGGCGACCTCGGCGCGGGTCTTGCCGCGCGACATGGCGGCGATCGGGCCGGCCGTCGTCGCGTACGCCGATCGTCACCCGGCCGTGCCAGTACCCGTGCTTGTCCTGGTAGATCGTGGACCGGTAGTTGGGGTTGCGTGTGCGCCGCGGACCGGGGTGTCTTGCTCAGGCGGCACTGTTGCCCTTGGCGGCTTCCGGGCCCCGCGTGCGGCGCAGGGTGGCCACGTACTCGGGCGAGGCATTCGGCCGGGACCCGGCGCAGCCGACCCACCTTGACCGACTCCAGCTCGCCGGATGAGATCAGCCGGTAGACGAGCGTGCGGCCGAGACGGAGGCGTTCGGCGGCCTCCTCGACGGTCAGCAGCAGCCCTTCCGGCAGGCCGTCGCTGGGCTCGGGTGGCGCGGGCGTCGGCTGTCACGGTAGTCACCTCCAGTCTTGGGTCCCTGGTGGCGGGTCCTGCCGCCAGCGCCTCGGCGACGATGGCGGTGTACTCGTCGTTCGGCCACATCTCGGCGAGCCAGGTGGTGAGCTGCCTCCACTCGGCGCGGCCGGGCTTGCGGGTGACCAGCTCGGGATGCTCGGCGGGCATGCCGATCGCGGCGCGGGCGAGCGCGTTCCTTGCGGCTGATCCGGCCCGGGCCGCCTGGGGCGGTCATGGCTGGTCTCCTGGTTCGGGGATCAGGCGGAGCCGGCTGCGGAGTGCGGCGGCGATATGGCGGCGGCAGGCCGGCCGCCCGCAGCGCCGCCCTCGCCGTGCCGCTGATGCGGAGCTGACCGCGGCGGGCCGCCTGCTGGCTGGTCAGGCCGGCTCGTCCCAGGTGGGCCAGAGCAGCTCGGCCTCGCACAGGCTGAGGGCCTGCCGGGCGGCCATCGCGCGCTGTCGTCTCCTGGGCCTGGTGCGGGCTGCGTCATGCCGCCGCCGCCTTCCGTGCCTGGCGCAGCCGGGAGCGCTCGCGGGGGGTGGTGCCGCCCCAGATGCCGGTCGTGATCCCGCCCCAGGTGTCGGCTCCGGACAGCGCGTACTCCAGGCACTGGGCGCGGACCGGGCAGGAGGCGCAGATCCGCTTGGCGAGCTGCGGTCAGCGCGTGATGCTCGGGGTACCAGGCGTCCGGGTCGGCCTGGGCGCACAGCGCCCGCTCGGCCCACCGTCCGGGGATGGCCACGGCGGTGGCCTGGCTGCGCCGGGCCGCGCGCCGCTGCCGGGTCATGACGCCACGCCCTGGCATCGGGCGGCGAGCATGAGGGCGGTGGTTCCGCTGACGTGCAGCCGCTTGGAGATGAGGTAGGGCGTGCCGCCCCGGGCGAGGATGCGGGCGGCGGCGAGCTGCCGCTCGGCCCGGGTGAGCGCGACCGGGCGCGCCCCGCGGGCGGCGATCTCGACCGCGATCGGGTCGATGATGCCGTCGTCGGCGAGCACGAGGCGGCGCCGGGCGGGCCGGGCGGTCACGGCTCGGCCTCCCACCCGGCGTCCCATTCGGCGACGGCGGCGGCCAGCCGGGGGCAGTCGCCGGCGTGGCCGAGCTCGTCGTCGGCTGGCCCGGCGATCAGGCCGCGGTCGCTGATCGCCTGGTCGCAGGACCGGCATCGCCAGGTGAAGGATCGGCCGTACCGCACGGCGGTGTCGGTGTCGGGGCTTCCGGCCGCGTAGGTGTAGGCGGCCTCGGCGACCGTCAGCCCGGCCTGGTCGGCGTCGGCGTTCGGGGCCACGCCGAGGGCCTGGCCGATCTGGTCCCAGCCGTGCCCGGCTTCGCGCGCGTGGCGGATGTAGTCGCGGGCGGCGTGCCGGGCGCCGAGCTCGATGTCCCGCGCGGCGCGGGCGCCGGCGAGCGGCTCCAGGTCGCGGATGGTCATGTCGGAACCGCGGGACGCCTGCCGGGTGATGAACTCGGCGCCGCGGTCGCGGGCCAGGCCGATGACCGCCCGGCGGGCGTGGTCGCGGATGGCAGCGAACTGTCTCGCCCGCTCGTCGGGGCCGCTGGCTGGGTCAGGCATCGTGGTGTCCTCCTCCATCGCGGGGCGCTCGTGACCACTTCCATGCGCCAGGCATGCGCCCAGGCGCCTGACCGAGGACGCGGGCGAGCTGCTCCTCGCTGGTGCCGTGCAAGTGCAGGTGCCAGTGCTGCTCGATCGCGGGCGCGGGGCGGTGTTCCGCTTCGCGGCTCTGATGGCAGTTGACCGCCGGGGCGCGGCCGCTGGTGATCTGCCGCTGATCGACGGCGGCAGCCCGGATGGTCCGGGGTGCCCCGCCGGGGGCCTGGAGGTTGCGGGCGGGTGCCTGCGGCTCGCGGGCGAGGCCGCGCAGCCGCATGACGGTGACCACGGCTAGGCCGGCGACGCCGAGCCCGGCAATGACGCCGAGTGCGATCACCAAAATGGTGAGGACGTGCACGATCACGGTCCAGGTGGCGGCGATGGCGAAGACGGCAGCGATGATCGCGGCGGGCAGGAGCGGGCCGCTGTTGCTGGGCGGGCAGTGGGTTGAGCATCGGGGCATGGTCAGGTCCTCCTGGGAATGGGCCGGTTAAGCGCCGGCTTCGGGTTCGTGCTCGATCTGCCGGGCGGCCCGGTGGGCGCGGTCGGTGAGGGCGAGGGTGAACCAGGTGGTCTTGCCGGCCTGGCTGGCGCGCACGCCGCTGGATTGGGCCAGCGCGTCGACGATCGCCAGGCCCCGGCCGCGCTCGGTGTCCGGCGCCGGGTTCCGTGCGCCGGGGCATGGTCGGCGAGGTGTCGGTGACTTCACAGGTGATGCCGGGCTGCTCGCCGGGTTCGGCGTGGCGGCGTAGGGCGAGGCTGATCGGCTTGCCGTCGCCGTGCTCGGCGGCGTTGGCGACCAGTTCGGAGGCCAGCAGCTCGGCGTCGTCGGAGAGGTGGTCCATGCCCCAGGCGGCGAGCGCCTGGCGGATGGCGGAGCGGGCTTGCCGGGCCGAGGTCAGGTCGGCGGGCAGCTCGGTCCGCATGGTGGCGGCGTCGGCCGCGGCGGCCTGGTCAACGCCGGGCTCTTGCGTTGGCGGCAGGTCATTCATGGCGCCCATCCCTTCGGGCCTGCGTGTCCTGGCGGCTCTGCCGCCGCGCGGCGAACCGGGGGTCGCGGTAGCTGCGGCCGTTAGGCCGAGCGGGCCGGGGTTTCGGTGACCTCCCAGCCCAGGGCCCGGGCGCGGTCGTCGGCTGCGGCGTGTACGCGGTCGCTGAGCTTGCGCCCGGCGGCGCGGACAAGGGCCGCGATGCGCGGGCCGGCCTGCAGGGCCCGGCGGCGATGTCGCTGCGCTCATGCCCGCGTCCGTCGGCGCGCTGATCGTCTTGCAGGCCGGCTTCCGCCCCTGCCGCGGCGTCGGGGCTGCGTGGTGCTCATGCGATGTCCCTGGCGTGGAGTGGGCGGGGCCGCGCCGGGGGGAAGTCCGGCGCGGTGCCCGTCCCGGTGGCGGGCCGGTACCGGCACCAGGGCCGGTAGCCGGGCTCGTCGAGCAGGTCTTCGTCCAGGCCGGCGGCGGCGGGCCAGTCGTGGCAGGCGGCCTGGCGCAGCGCGCGGGCGGCGGCGCGCCGCCCGGCCGGGGTGCGGCGGGGTGGGGTCTTGTCCCACCAGGCGTCCCACAGCTGGCAGGCGGCGGCCCGGAACTCGCAGGTGACGGTGCGGGCCTGGCCGCGGACGACCCGGCGCACTAACGCGGGGGGTACGTGGAGGGCGCGGGCGATGCGGGCGCAGTCGTGGCCCATCGCGACCAGCGATCGCAGCCGCCACATGGTGCCGTTGGCGTCGGTGCGGGCCGTCGCGCTGACGGTGGCCAGGCGGCCGGGGCGCGGGGGTCATGACGCGGCCTCCCGCCCGCCCTGGTGCTCAGCCGGGCGGTCCGGCGGTGCGGCGGGCCGACTTGATCGTCGCGGCGATCTCGCGGTCGGTGAGCCCGGTCGACCGGGCGGCGGCCGCGAGCTCGCCAAGGACTGTCTCGTCGCCGGCTTCGGCGGCGCGGCAGGCGGCCCAGAACAGGCCGTCGTTCCGGTTTCCTTCGTGCTGCTGCTGGACCCATCCGGCGAGGTGGCTCAGGTCGCCGCGGTGAACACTGGCTGGCTGGATGGCGGTGTGGCGTTCGGGTTCGAGCAGGCCGGTGACTTTGGCCCAGTCCAGGCCGCCGGGCTCGTCCCGGTGGCTGATGACCTGGTAGGGCCTGCCGCCGACCTGGGAGGGCGGGGCGACGATGTAGCCGCCCTGGGCGCGGAAGTCCAGGTGCTGGCGGGGCAGCTTGCCGCTGCGCTGGTCGCTGCCGGCGAAGTAGGCGTGCAGCCCGCCGCTGGGGGTGGCGACGATCGCGCCCGCGCCGTCGATGAGCCCGGCGCGCTTGAGCTGGTTGAAGGCGGCGAACCCGTTCCCGGCCTGGCCGTGCTGGTCGACGTCGAGCACGTCGGGCCCGGGCTGGCCGGTGGCGATGGCGAGGTTGGCCCCGGGCTGGCGCTGCCACCACCAGGTGATCTTGTCCGGGTCGGTGGTCGCGTCGAGGAAGCCGTGCCGGGTGGCGGGTTCTTTGCCGCCGGGCTGGCAGGGGAACACCGGCCAGCCGTGCCGCGGCGTAGGCCAGCGCCCGCTCCGCCGCGCGGTCTGGTGGCCGGGCGGTCATGGCCGCGGCCCTGTGGGCGCGGTGCGGTAGCGGCTGGTGCCGTGGGCGCAGCCTCGGGTCTCGCGGGCGAGCTGCTCGGCCGCGGCGGCGAGCAGCCGGGTGTGCCATTCGGCCTGCCCGGCCAGCGTCCCCGCGGTGCGCGCTGGGCGCGAGGTAGAGGACCGACCACAGCTCGGACAGCCAGTCCAGGATGTACAGGCACAGCGGGTGCTGCTCCCAGCACTCGCCCAGGCTGGCCGCCAGGTGGCCGTAGCCGGGCCGGTACACCTGCTCGACCCACGCGCGCAGCCTGCTGATCGCCTGGTCGCGGGCCGGGCCGTCGAGCTTCCAGAACCTCGGCGCCGCCGACGGCTGGTAGGCGGCCGGTCGCCGTCGTCGTCGGGCGGACGTCGCCGGCGGCCTTGGCTGCCAGCTCGGCTACCTGCCGGTCCAGGCCATCGAGAGCGGCCAGCGTCTGAGCGTGGCTGGCCGTGTGCCCTTGAGCTCGCCGACCAGCGAGCCCAGGGCAGCGACGCGTTCTTTCAGTTCCCGGGCGTCGCCGGCCTGGCGCTGGTCGAGCTCGGCGAGCTTCTGGGTGATGCTGGCGAGCTGGAGCAAGACGGCGGTCAGGCCTTCGGGTTCGCCGGGCATGGTCAGCTCCACGGGTAGGCCGGGGAGTCGTCGCCGCGGGCCTCGCCCGCTGCCTCGACGTCGAGGTCGGGGACGGCCCGCAGCCGCCTGGCCGGGCTGGCCGTGACGGGCACGGTGGCACCAGGCGCGCGGCTGGTTCGGGGGCGGCGGGGGTAAGCCGTGCGACGGCCACGCCCATCCGGCGGGCGCGCCGGTAGGCGGGGTCCTTCCACGCGGCGGCCAGCCGGGCGATGACCGGGGCGTGGCTGCCGCGGATGACCAGCGCGTGGCCGGCCGGGAAGCTGGCGGATCATGTCTGGCGTCATCACCTCGTGCCAGATCCGCCGATGCTCTTCGCGGTCTCCATCTCGGCTGCGGAAGCGGATCCGCTCGGTGAAGGACGCCTGGCCGCACAGCTCGCTGGCCATCTTCAGCGTGGCGGTGTCGGTGATGCCAGGCAGCCAGACCTTGACCCCGCAGGTGTCCAGCACGACCTGGGCGCCGTCCTTGCCCCACCGGGTGCGCAGCTGCGCTTCGCCGTGCGCGACCGGGATGAGCTGGATGCCCTTCCCGCCGGAGTCGGCCAGCCACGCCGGGAGCGGGACCGGGCAGGTCTGGACGATCTCATCCAGCGCCATCAGCAGCGGCGGGTCCAGCCGCCCGCCCCGCATCGCCTGCCCGGCCTGGGCAGCGACGAAGTGGATCTCGCCGGCCATGGCGGCGAACAGCGGGGCGACCGGGCTGTCGTCGTGCTCGGACTCGGCGATCAGGTACAAGGTCGCGGACCCGGCGAGGAACACGCTGATGTCGACCCCGCCGGACTCGCCCGCCGGGAGGACGGAGCGGGCCAGCGCCGGGTCGGCCATGAACCCCAGCGCCCGGGACAGAACCATCTTGATCGTCGCGGCGGTCTTCTGCGCCTCGCCGCGCAGCTCGGCGAGCTCGGCGGCCCACTGGCCGGCGCCGGCCTGGCCGAGGATGTCCTCGGCCGGCTCGGCGCTGCCCAGCGCCCACCGGGCGACCAGGCGCATGTCCCCACCGGCGTGGGCGGCGGCGTGGAACAGGCACCGCAGGTAATCGGAAGCCTTGGCGGTCCAGAACGAGGCATCCTCGGTGCCGCTCATGTTGACCGCGTGCGCGAACCCGTCGGCGCGGCGGATCGCCGTCGCCGGGTCGGCACACCCGAAGACCGGGTTCCAGCAGAACGTCGAGGGGACGCCGCCGACCTGCTGCGGGTTGAACACGTGCACCGGCCCTAGATCGTTGACCGGGGAATGTGGGCAGGTCAGTGGTCGTAGGCGATGAGGGAGCGCTTGACGGGGGCGCCGATCTGCCAGTTGAACCAGATGGCGGCGTTGAGCGCGAGCAGCCGCTGGACGATGCGGGCCCACAGCCCGGCCGGGACGCGGCCACCGTGGCGTTCGAGGCCGAGCTGGTTCTTCAGTGTCCAGATGATGGCCTCGATGCGCTGGCGCAGCCAGTTGGGGAAATACCGGGGCGGTTCGTCCCTGCGGGCGGGGCGGATCAGGGTCAGGCCCAGGCCGGGGCTGGTGAAGAACGCTTCGGTGTCCTCGCCGGCCAGGCCCTTGTCGGTGACGACCGCGGTGCCCGGTGCCGGGCGGTTGGCAGGCCGGTCGCGGAGCATGGCGCAGGCCTGGTCGCGCTCGCCGGCCAGCTTCGGGTTGGCCAGGCCGAACCCGGTCACCGTCCCCTCGCAGGTGCAGATCAGCATCAGCTTGGATCCCCAGTACCAGCGGGAATGGCTGGGGCAGTAGCCGTACCCGGCCCAGCCATACAGGTCCGAACGCCGCGCGGTGACCGCGGACTGGCCGCACGGGACGGGGGTAGCGTCCAGCAGCCGTACCAGCTCCGCGCTGGCCGGCGTGTGGCTGGCCAGCCACCGCAGCGCCGCCTCCATCAGCGGCCCGGCGGCCCGCAGCCGGGCGTTGTATTCGCTTTGGGCCAGCAGCCGGGGGAACAGGTGCCCGACCCGGCAGGCAGCTGCGCGCAGCCAGTGCCGCTCGCCGTCGTAACGCAGCAGCACCTGCGCCACCGCCAGGCAGACCAGCTCAGCGTCGGTCACCTCCGGCCGCTGGCCCGGCCCGGACCGGGCCAAGCCCAGCGAGGGGATGATGCGGTCGGTCAGCTCCACATAGAGTGCGGTCAGGAGAGTGTCCAGGTCGGCGATCATGACGGGCTCCAGAGTCCGGACGTGTGTGAACACGCCGATCTTGGGCACTCTTCGCCCATCCCGCAACCTGCGGCCAATCCCCGGTCAACGATCTAGGTGGGACCGGATCCCGGAGGTGAGCTGGAACACGTCGTGCTTGGTCGTGGTGGCGACCACCGGCCCCGGGAAGTGCAGCACGACGCTGGCCAGCAGGGCGGTCTTGTAGGTGCGCGGCGGGGCCATGATCAGCACGTGCTCTTCCAGCGGCACCGCCACCCGATGCCGGTACTGAGCGCGTCCCAGCCGCTCAGAATGCTCCCGCGGGCGGGTCAGCCGCCGCCCCGCCGACAGGGACGGGCGGATGCGGCCCGAGCGGCGGAACGCGGCGAAGCGGCCCCACCGCAGCCACAACTCGAACACGCTGGCGTGGCCACGGCCCGGGTGCAGCCGCAGATGCAGCCGCAGCCGCAGGTACCGGACCCGGAACCGGGGCAGCCGCGAATGCGGAGCGAAGCACCAGCGCCCCATCGCCAGTACCAGCAGGCCGAGACGAGCAGGATGAAGTAGGTCACCGGGGGCTCCCGTTGCGCAGGGACAGGACGTGGCGGCGCAGCGCGGTCCGGGCGGCACCGGGGTCGAGCCCCACCTCAGGCGCAACCTCACCGCTCACCCGCGACACCTCGTCCAGAGGGAAGGTGCCGAGCGGGCCGTACCGGTCGGTGACCAGGGCCAGGAACCGGGCCGTCTTCGTGCCGCCGCCCCCTCCCCCGCTCTGCCGCGCCACGCTGGCCGGCCGGGCAGTGATCGTCCTGGCCGGCGACGGCGAGGCCTCACGGGGCGCGCGCGAGACTGAGCGGGCCTGCCGGCCGGGAGCGACTGGGCACTCGTCCACCACCCAGGCACGGAACCCGGCCAGCGTGGAGACGGGCGCGATGCCCAGCCGCAGCAGCCACAGCAACAGGCCGCCCAGGATCGCCAGGGGCGTGGCCTCGTCGTCGGCCAGCGTCACGTTCAGCGCCTTCTGCCGGGCGATCGTCCACGCCCGGACCACGCCGATCGCGGTGTCAGACGCCAGCGCGTACGCGATCGGGGGCATCGCCCAGACCGCCAGGTCCCGCCACCCGTGACCGGCGGCTAGCACGTTCATCGCCACCGACGTGGCCACCGCCGCGACGTTCAGGACGCGCGCCCGGATCGCCCGCCTGCCGTGCAGCGCCAGCGCAACGCCGAGGGTTGCGAAGATCAGCGCGGCCACATCCGGGATCGCTGCCTCCAGCGCTGCCGCCGGCGCGGAGCCTTTGGCGGCCAGGACCATCCGGTACTGCGCCGCGTAGCTCACTGCCGCCGCCACTGCCGCCAGCACGGCCAGCGAGACCATGGACACCGTCAGCCAGCGTCCCGGGACGTCTCTTCCTGTGCGGCCACAACCAGGCCGCGGAGCGCCACCGCCCTCTATCTGCCGGCTCGCGGGGGCGGCCAACTCGGGAGTCGGGTGCGCGTCCTGCGCGCGGCCCTCCGGCCGCCGACCGGGGCTGATCTCGTGCGTGCCATCGCCTGAAACCGCAACCAGGGTGCCGACTGCCGCCGAGGCGGTCGGCGGCCAGGCCTGGCCAGCGGGCATGGCGGTACGCTGAAGCCGCATCGCTACTCCAAGTCCGATGCCTTGGGCCTCAGCGGGCTGCCACCCGCTGAGGCCGTTATGTTGAAGCGGTAAGGCAACTGGTGCGCACCAGTAGATGGCTGGTGCGCACCAGTTGTCAAGCCGCGTCGCCGGTGGCTGCCAGCAGACTGGGAGTCTTGACGTGCTCAACGCCTCATGCTCGGCGAACAGCCCTCTCCTCGGTCGGCCCGCCATACACAGCGTGCGATTGGCGTCACCGCTCGCATATGCATGGCTCATGGCTTTAGGCTGGATCCGCCCTCAGCTGCGGACCAGGCAGCGACCGTGCAACCGCAGTGCAACGGCAGTGCAATTCACGCGGAGACCAGCGGTGACCGATCTCGTCGCGACCTGGACCGGCTGGCACGCCAACGCGTTGCGCCAGGCCCTGCGGATGACAAACGAAGAGTTCGCCGAGCACCTTGACGTGTCGGTTCGCGCCGTGGTCTACTGGCGAACCCGGCCCGAGATGGTGCCTCGCCAGGGCATGCAGCAAATCCTGGATGTCGCCCTGCAGCGAGCACCCGAACTAGTGCAGCGCTTCGTAAGTTCCTTATCGGCTTTTTGGGTGTGCGGTGTTCACTGCTGGTAGTCGGCGAGGTGGATGATGGCGGCGGTGTCGAAGGCGTCGCTGGGGTGCCCGGTTGGCTCGCCGGTGCGGAGCAGGGCGGGGGTGTAGGTCTGGGTGGCGGGGTCGTAGGGGGCGAAGCCCCAGTCTTCGTCGTCGCCGAGGTATTCGATGCGGCATAGCGGGATCTGCTCGTCGTCATCGTCGCCTTCGCCGGCCCAGGCGATCAGGTAGCCGAACGAGCCGCGCCAGCGGATGGTGACTTCCTGCAGGTCAGGATGGGTGAGGGAGGCGTGGTGGTCGACGGTCCCCTCGATGAGGTCCTTGAGGCGCTTGGGCGGTGCCGGCATGCCACCAGTGTCGCCTGCCTGCGCCGGTGGCGGTGCCGGGTCCGGGTGCGCGACACGCTGGCGGGCGCGGATCGGTGGTTCTGCCCTGGTATGGCGGCATTCTTCCGTGATCACCATGACGCGGAAGGAGATCCCGATGGCGGGGTGTGCCCGTGCTGTCAGCATCAATCTGACGAAGAAACGGCGCCGGAAGCTGGAACAGATAGTGCGGGCCGGGTCCAGCCCGCAGCGGCTGGTGCTGCGGGCCAGGATCGTGCTGGCCGCCGCGGCCGGGGCGGCGAACGCGGCTATCGCCCGCAGCTTGGGCTGCAGCGTGGCGGTCGTGCGGACCTGGCGGCACCGGTTCGCGGTGCGCGGGATACCGGGCCTGTTCGATAAGCCCCGCTCCGGGCGGCCGGAGGTGCACGGGCCGAGCGCCCGGCTGGCGGTCCTCGCCGTCGCTACCTCGGTCCCGCCCGACGGCGAATCACAGTGGTCGCAGCGCGGGATCGCCGTTCACCTGGGCGAGCGGGGGCTAGCGATCTCGGTGGCCACCGTGGGCCGGGTGCTGGGCGAGGCCAGGGTCCGCCCGCACAAGGTCCGCGGCTGGCTCAACCGCGCCGACGACCCGGCGTTCTGGACCAGGGCCGGGCAGGTCTGCCGCCTGTACCTGAACCCGCCGCCCGCCACCGTGCTGATCAGCGTCGATGAGAAGACCGGTATCCAGGCCAAGTCCCGCAAGCACCCGCAGATCCCTGCCCGGCCGGGCCGCGACGCCCGCCGCGAGTTCGAGTACGTCCGGCACGGCACGGTATCCATCGTCGCCGCGATGAACGTGGCCACCGGGCAGGTCATCGCCGAGCGCATCCGCCGCAACGACTCGCAGACGTTCATCAGGTTCCTGGCGATGCTGCACCAGATGATCCCACCGCACCTGCGCATCCACCTGATCATGGACAACGGCTCGTCCCACACCTCCCGGGCCACCCGCGGCTGGCTCGCCACCCACCCAGATTCTCGGTGACCTTCACGCCCAAGCACGCGTCCTGGCTCAACATGATCGAGCAATGGTTCGGTGTCCTGACCCGCCGGCTGCTCCGCCGCGGCGACTTCACCTCCCGCGATGACCTGGAGGCCAAGATCACCACGTTCACCATCCGGTACAACAAGAACGCCCGCCCCTACAGGTGGAGCTATGACGCCGACGCCGAGCACGCCCGCTACCTCGAACGCCACCTCACCCCCGAAACGGCACCAGCCCTCCCGGAAGCCGCATGAACGTGACAGCCGGTAACCGGCGCCCAGTCAGGGACTTACGATTCGCTGCACTAGCACGGGCGCAGTTTCAGCGGCTGCTGGCCGAGCGCTCTGGCGCCGAGTCGCCCGGCGCCATCGCCTCGGCATCCGGCGACCCTGCCAGCCTGACCGAGTGGCTGACCACTACGAGTACCAGCGACGAGGAGATCGACCGTATCGACCGTGCGGTAGCTGCGATCGCGCAGGCGCACCCGTTAACCCCTGCCGCCGCGCTGCTGACTGACGCACGCCAGCTACAGGCCAAGGTTCAGCGAGTACTGACTGGTGGCCGACTCCGGCACCGGCAAGAACGCGAGCTGCTGCGGGTTAATGGCGGGATGCTGGCCCACATGAGCCTGCTCTTGAGTGACTTACAAGCCAGCCGGGCAGCCGATGACTATGGCAACGCCGCACTGCTATACCTGCGTGAGGCCGGGCTAGCGAAGCGATCGCGTGGTACGTGCTCGCCAAAAACGCCCGTTGGAGCCACCGGTACGTGCTCGCCGCTGACCTGGCCAGCCAGGGCCTGCGCCGCGGCTCCTCCGGCCCGATGACGGTTCAGCTCGCCTGTTATGAGGCCAACGCGTCCGCGCTAGCCGGCGACGCCAGCCGGGCCAGGGCGGCGATGCGGTACGCGGAAGAACAGGCGGCCGCGCTGCCTGCAGCACAGGTCACAGCCTCGCCTTGGTCTTTCCCGCCCGAGAGGATGACGATCTTCCGGTTGTCCGTGGCGCGAACACGGGCGACCCGGACGGCGCGCTGCTGGCTGCCTCCGATGTCGGGCCGTCCTGGGAACTGATGGGGCGCACGTCCCGGCGGCGTGGGCTCAGATCAGGATCGGCGCGGGCATCGCCTGCCTGCTTAAGGATGAACCCGATGGCGCGGCCGAGCAGGTCCGGCCGATGCTGGACCTGCCTCCGGGGTTGCGGGTCGCTACCGTAACTGGCTGGCTTGGCGACTTGGACCGACGTTTGGCAGCCGACCGGTACGTGCACGTTCCTATCGCAGCGGAGTTGCGGCAGGAAATTCGTGAGTTCACCGCAACGGCGCTGGAAACCCAGAACGTCCGGCTGGCCAGGAGGATGCGAAATGAACGGGCTTCCGGCTGAGATGATCGACCGCTGGCAAGGTCGGCCCGAGCCAGCTCCCGGGGAGGGCCTGATCTATTGGCACATGCTGGTCGGCACCGATCCCGACGTGCTCGCCCTCGCCCGCGAAGCCCGGCGGAAGCTCGCACCATTCACCGGGCTGCACCTGGCGCCGTACCCATGGCTGCACATGACCGCTCTAATCGCAGGCCCGGCTAGCGAGATCAATGATCGGCAGATCGAGCAGATGGCTACCGCCGCCGTCCGACGGTTCGCAGATATTCCGCCGATCACCGTGACCGTAGGCAAGATTCTTTTTCATCCTGAAGCGATCATGCTCGCCGCCCAGCCTGCCGAGGCCCTTCTGCCAGTGCTGGAGGCCGTCCGGGAGGCGACTCAGGAGGTGACCGGCAGTCCCGGACGGGCAGGGAGCAAGCTACCGTGGAACCCGCATATCACGATCGCCTACAGCACCGCGCGGCAGCCCGCCGTGCCCATCATTGCGGCGCTCGGCCGCTCACTGCCGGAGCGCAAGGTCCAGATCCGCAGCGTCAGCTTGGTCAATCAGCGAGGCCCCGACGCAGCTGGGACTGGCGTCCTGAAGCCACCATCCGTTTCGGAATATCACCGTGATCCTTCTGGGGTCGGCGGCAGCGTCGCCGTATTGCACTATTTTCGGGAGTCAGTGGCGCTGGTCTCGTGGCGCGCGCCGAGAGCGCGCCACGACGCGGGCGAGAGGACTACGTATCCGCGGCGTCCCGACTTTGATCACGATCATGGACTTTCGCAGGCCTAACAGCGTTGACCTGCAGGTTTGATCTCATGGGGCCTCACAGATTTGCGCACTAGATGACCTATGCGAAGGGTTCAGTGGTCATACGCCACGAGTGAGCGTTTCACGGGCTGGCCGGTCCGGTCGTTGTGCCAGATCGCGGCGGTCAGCGCGAGGATGCGCTGCAGGACTCGACCATGACACCCTCCGGGGTGTGGCCGCCGTGGTGCTCGAGGTCGAGCTGGCCCTTGAAGGTGTCGTTGACCGACTCGATGACCTGGCGCAGCGGTCTGAAGAACTGGCCGCCTGCCCGTGGCGGCTCGCCCTTGCGGGCTGGGCGGAGCAGGCAGATGCGGCCATCGGCCAGGACGGCTTCGAAGTCATGCCCGTAGTAGTTCTTGTCCGCGATGATGATCTGATGGTCCCGGCCGGCGGTCAGGGCCGGGTCGGCCAGGATGTCGAGCAGCACCTGGCGCTCGTCAGCCTTGGCGCCGGCCAGCGCGAAGCCCACCGGCAGCCCGTGCAGGGTGCACAGCAGATGCAGGCGCAGTCCCCAGAAGTAGCGCGAATGGCTGGCACAGTACCCGTATTCAGCCCATCCAGCCAGCTCAGAGCGCCTGGCTGTCTCCTTGGAGCGGCCGCATTCCACCGGGGTGGAATCGGCGACCCAGACGTCATCGGCCCACAGGCTGGTATCGGCCGCGAGCATCCGGGTCAAGGTGGTGATCAGAGCGGCGGCGGCGCGCAGGCGCCGGTTATAGCCGGGCTGGCCCGGCAGATAGCGGAACAGATGTCCCAGGTGAGCATGGGCGTGGCGGATCCACCGCGCCTCGGAGGTGTATCCCAGCAGGGCCTGCATGACCGCGAGGGTAACCAGTTCAGCATCGGCCAGCCGGGGCTGCAGGCCGGTCTGCGGCCGCCAGGGAGCCAGGTCCGGGAACTGCTTCAGCAGGTCATCGGCTTTCACGTAGAGTGCGGTCGCGAGGGTGTCCACGTCATTCGTCACACAATGATCATGGACGCCCTCGTTTCATGTCCGCAGCTCATCCCTTCGCATAGGTCGATCCAGCTTGCGGAGCCTTAGGTCGTAGGTGCTTGGCGGGTATCCCGTAGGTGCGGACACCGTTACTTCTCCGACGCCTCGATGGCCATGTGTCTGTCCCGAGCGCTATGACGACACGATCAGCTGTCAGTTACGGCCTGCCAGCAGTCGTCACGGAGGATCACGCCTCATTACTCACTACTCGGTAGGACATAGCTAACTATGGTGCCTTAGCCTTCTCGCGAGCTGGTTCTTTGGTCTTTCCCTTTCGCGCTTTCTCAAGCTGCTGCCGGGCCCAGTTACCCGTGAGATAGAGCGCCGCTCTGGCATTGTCCGATGACATCCTCACTTCTGACGGCGGCTCATAGGTCCGATGAGTTCGTCGAGCGGTAGCGGCCGCCTCAAGCTTTCTCCGCGTCAGGACCCCTGGGACTCCCTCCTGGTAGACGGCTTGTGCGTCAGTCAGGTGGCTGAGGCTCGCGGGCGGCCGCCCATCGAACCATGGCCAGCCAGATTCGTCGATGAGAAACTTGCCGTGACGCTTCGGAGTGTGCAACGGGATCAACTTCGCCGACCACTTGCGTCTGACGCAGATGCGAGGAACGAACAGAGGGGTCGCTGGAACCTCACAGTTCGTGAATGGATAATCCTTTGATGACCCTTGGCTACTTTTCGTACGAGGGAACGAGTGATACGTCCACGAGGTTGGCAATTCCGCCGAGAGAAACCTTGGAGTTCGCCTTAAAGGTAAATTCGTCACCCGCGAACGGGCTCAGAGTGCAGCGAAGCCGTCGGTACACTCAATGCGTTCTGTTACTACACACAGATCGGGGCGCCACTTACTCGCTATGAGTTGACGCCGATATCCTCCGCAATTTTAGTGGGATTAGTGATGTGGTTTTGAGTCGCCTGCCGAAGCTGGAGGATGCACGCCCAGCTTCTCTGGGCGCGCAGCGTAACCCGTCCGCCAGCCTTCACCAGCACGGAGTGTGCAGCAAAGGGGACGGCCGCATGGCCGTCCACCGCGATTGTGAAGTCGTGCTCCGACCCTTCCGCTGATGGGTTGACAGACTCTTCGCCGGAAAAGTCGACGTCCTCGATCCCAAAAGCCTTAAGGCTTTGGTCAGGCTTGAGGTGAAAGAGTTTGTCTTTGTCGAAGTAGCCGATATCGCCAGGGTCAATTCGCTGACGCGAAGGCACCCAGGCGCCGTAACTACCCAACGTCTCTTCGTGGATCCACTTAAGGTAACGGCTGCATGCAACGCTCCCACGACTCATGGGGTTGATGATATCCGTCATCCGGCCGCGCTCCTAGAGGTCGGTAGCTTGCTCGCCAGGCGTTGTCACGTTTGAGGTGTGCGCCCTGGTGGAACCAGTGGGTACGCGCTTGTGACGGCGGAGTCGAGGCGTCCCCCAGTGGATGACCAGTGGCATCTGTAGGGACCGGGGTGAGCGACGCGGTGATGCGTCTAATCTTCGGGACCGTCAGTCGGACCAGTTCCGGGATCGGGCGGTGGAGGACAGGCGGGTTGCGAAATCTGACAACAGCCCGCGGCCCGCCGTGCGTCGCTAAGCGCTTGATCTCCCTCGCCCGAGTACGGCCACAGCCGCTGAGACCACGATTTCGTGCAGCGAGCGTGACCGGTCCACCACCCTGCCGGTTTGTGACTGTTTGTCCCAACCGGCCGTAACCCGGCGCGGTCTCCAGGGTGCCCACGGCGCACAGTGTCTCGCGGCCGGGCAGACGACCCAGACGAACTCGATCCGCGCCCGCAGCTGCTCGCGGCGGAGACCCAAACACCCATCCGGCCGCCGACGCGCTGTGCGCCGACGTCGCGTAATCCGGCCGAGCTCAGCAACGTGATAGGGTGCGCACTAGTTTGATAAAAGTCGGGTGAGAGCGCGTCACGACGCGGGCGAGAGGATACGTATCCGCGGCGTGAAATCGAGACTGTTTTCCGGGCTGATTCTGTTTTTCCAGTACTGCCGATCGGACAATTGGTCTGTCGGCGTGGCATCCT
>CAVUIU010000016.1:0-54669 GCA_963741615.1 uncultured Actinomycetes bacterium | reverse complement strand
TGCTCTATCCGTTGAGCTACGAGCGCCGGATGCCCCGATAGTCTACGGCACCTGCCGCACCCGCCGTCCCGGCGAGCGGCCCCGTCCCCGCCGCTGCCGCGGCGGGCCGTCTGTGATAGCGGTGACACATGGGTCCTGGCCGTGCGGCCAGGGCGTGCCGCGAAAGGAGCCCTAGGGATGACCAGCGCTGATCTGCTGGTGGACGCGTTCGGCAGGATACGTGACAGCGTTCACGCCGCCGTGGCCGACCTAACGCCAGAGCAGCTGGCGTACCGGGTCGACAGCGATGCGAACTCGATCGCATGGCTCGTGTGGCACCTGACCCGGATCCAAGACGATCACATTGCGGGCGTTGCGCAGACCGAGCAGGTCTGGACGTCCGGCGGCTGGGTGGAGCGGTTCGGGTTGCCGTTCAGCCGGCTGGCACATGGATATGGCCACAGCTCCGCTGACGTTGCCGCGGTGCGGGTGGAGTCGGCCGAACTGCTCACCGGGTATCACGACGCGGTCCACGAGCAGACGATCCGCTTCGTCGCGGGCCTCACCGATGCTGACCTTCCCCGGGTCGTGGACGAGCACTGGGTTCCGCCGGTCACGCTCGCCGTGCGGCTGGTGAGCGTCATTTCCGACGACCTCGAGCACGCCGGGCAGGCCGCTTTCATCCGTGGCATCGTCGAGCGGCGGTAGCGAGCTGGGATCGGAGCGCCCTAAGTGACTTCCTGGCCGGAAGGATGCCGGTCCTGCCGGAGGAGTGGCACTCTCACCCGGGCCCAACCGGTCATCCGGTGCTCTGAGCGGGGTGCGATGATCGCCACATGCCGGTGGCGCATGGTCGTGTCGCTTTGGTGACGGGCAGCTCAAAGGGCCTGGGCGCTGCGATTGCACGGCGCCTGGCCCGCGACGGCCTCACCGTCGCGGTCAACAGCCGTCGCGGCGACCGGCAGGCACAGGCGGTCGGCCGGGCCATTCGTGAGGCCGGCGGCACCGCCGAGGCCTTCTGCGCCGACGTCACCGATGAGCAGCAGGTCGGCGAGCGGGTCGCCGCGATCACCGACCGTTTCGGCCCGGTTGAGGTGCTGGTGCTCAACGCCACCGGCCCCCAACCCGAAGCCCCGGTGACCGAGGTGGGCTGGGCCGACCACCTCGCCCAGCTGGACTTCTTCGTCAAGAGCCCGGTGCCGCTCGGCCGCGTGATCCTGCCCGGGCTGCAGCCTCGGCAGCTGACCACCCGACGGCACCCTGATCGGCAAACTGCACTCCCGGATATAGTCTCCAACCTCACCTTCGGCGGCCCAAAGCGCTCAACGTCACCGGAGCTCGTTACCCCGCCAATGGCGCTGTAGGGTCTCACCGCGCATGACACGTCGATCTTGCGCCACCTGGCCTTTCCCAGTTGTCTCACGGCGATGACACCGTGATCAGGGAGGCCGCGATGCGGTCTTGGGGGGCCGCAGGTGATGGACGTGTCGTTCGCAGGCCAGGCGCTGGTGCTGGGCTGGCTGGCCAACGGCGGGGCCGGCCTGCCCGCGGGTGTCCATGCCGTCCCGGCCGAGATCGACCAAGAGGTCGCGCGGCTGACCCTCGAATCGTCCGGGGCGCGGATCGATGCCCTGACCCCGGCCCAGCAGGACTACCTGAACTCCTGTCCGGGCGCCTGACGCGGAAGCGCACTCTCGCGGCCACGGGGGCGTGACTGGCCGCCGGGCTCATTCGGCCTTGAGCAGGCTCGCCGGGCGCGTTCGCACGGCGGCCAGCGACGGGCCGACCGCGAGCCCGTTCGCGGCCAGGACGGTTCCCAGTGCGATCGCCGCGATGATCCAGGCGGTCACGACCGTCACGGGCACCACGCCGAGCCCGGCGGCGAAGGCCCGCCAGATCAGCCGGCCCGCGGCGACCCCGGCCGGCACGCCGATGATGACCCCGGCCAGGGCGACGGTCGTGGCTTGCCACAGGACCGAGGACGCGACCTGGCTGCGGACGAAGCCGAGCGCCTTGAGCAGGCCCAGCTCCGGCCGGCGCCGGGCCACGCTCACCAGCAGTAGGTGCAGCAGGGTGGCCACGCCGAACAGCACCAGGATCACGCCGAAGATGAGCGGGAAGTTCACCGCCTGCCCGAAGTTGGCCAGGTTGGCCGGGGTGGCGGGGAATTGCACCTCGCCGGGATAATCCCCGGCCAGCCGGGCCAGGGTGGCCGCCCGGCCGGCCCCGGGCGCCACGCGCACCACGATCACGAGCGCGGTACCCGCCCGGGTCGCGGCCCGCACCTGGCAGGCTGTGCCCGCCGGACCCGGGTCGCAATGGTCGCCGAGCAAGCCGCCCAGGGTCAGCGCCGCGCCGGTGCCCAGGCCGGCGGTGCCGACGTTGGGCGCGAACACGGTCGTACCCACCACCTGGTCGGTCAAGGTCCGGGCCCGGCCTCCGGGGCCGGGGACCGTGACCCGCACGAGCGACCCGATGTGGGCCCCGACCTGGCGCATCGTGGTCGCGCCCAGCGCGACCTCATCGTCCGCCTGCTGGAGCCGGCCGCTGACCGTGGCGAGCAGCAGCCGGCCGCGGACGGTCTGGGTGGCGATCCCCGTGACGGTCCGGCCGTTGATGCTCACGGGCTCGTTCACGGCCAGGCTGATGTCCGAGATGGCGCGGTGGCGGGCGATACCGGTCAGCAGCCGGCCGAACTGGATGTCCCCCCCAGGAGAGAACGCCAGGTCGTACGGCTGCCCGTAGAGGGCGGGGGTGCTGGTCAGATGGGAAAGGCTGGCGCCGAACACGGCCGTCGCGCACAGCACCGTGACGGCCACGACCGAACCCACCAGGGCCGAGCCGACCGGGACCGCCGCGCGGCCCCGGCCCCGCTCGAGGGCGTGCCGGACTCCGATCAGCGCGCTGGCTGGGATCTTGGCCCCCGCCAGCAGCGTCACGACCCGGGAGGGCCGGGCCAGCGCCGCGTCCGGGTCCTGACGGGTCCGGGCGCCCCGCACGGCCGGCCATACGCCGAGGGCGAGCACCACCACGACCGCCGCCGCCGCCCCGGGCAGCAGGATCAGCGTGTCGAACGCAAACCCGGGGGAGGGATCGGCGATCCGGGCCTCGCCGACCGGGGTGAGCGGGGAAAGCGCGAAGGCCAGGGTCACCCCTCCGGCCACGCCCGCCGCGGCGATCAGCAGGGTGGCGCTCATGGTCAGGGCCACCAGCCGACGCGGCGAAAGGCCCAGCGCGCTCAGCGTGGCGTAGGGCTCGGACTCGATGACGGCCTGGCGGGCCAGGGCCTGCCCGACGATGATGATCCCGGTCAGCGCGGCCAGGCCGGCCAGGATCCACCACCCGACGGCCTGGGGACGGATCGAGGATGCGACCGCAGTGGTCTGGGCGTCAAGGTCGAGCAGGCCCACCGCTCCGATGGCCTGGGCCACGTTCTGGAACCGGGGCAGGTCGGCCGCGCCGTGGCGTAGCCGCACGAGGTAGCCGGCCAGGATCATTGTCCGTGGGTTGACGGTCCGGGCGAAGGCCTGGGTGGTGTACACGTTGTGGTCCGGGCTGCCGGTGCCAGCGAACTCCCCGTCGGCGGCTTCGATGCCGACCACGCGCAGGGTGACCGTGGGACCGTTGGGCTTGATGCTGGCGCCGCTCAGCAGGGCCGCCCGCTGGGACGCCGCGTAGAGCGGGACACGGATCACGGTGCCGACGTGCATGCCGACGTCCTGCTGCAGGGAGATCGACGCCAGCACCTGGTGCGGGTCCGACTGATCCGGCATCCGGCCCGCCACCAGCTTCACCACGCGGGGCAGGTCCCTGGGCGCCACCTCGTACATGCTGAAGTCGCTGTCGTTGATCGGCCGGGGACACGTGCAGGTCGGCCCGCCGTTCCCGATCGCTCCCAGCGGCGTGACCGAGGCCACCTCGGGCCGGGCCGCGATCTTGGGTGCCGGCCGCAGGCTCAGCACGAAGGCGTCGTAGCCGTGCGCCGCCTTGAACCGGGGAAACGCCGAGGCGGTGCGGCGGCCGGCGGCGGCGCTCGCCAGCACCAGCCCGCTCACCAGCGCCACCAGCAGGCTGAGCAGCAGCCATGACCGCCACCGCTGGCGGACCATGGCGCGGAGCAACATCCCGAGTGCAGCCACCACGTACCCCCTGGTGCGAGTCTGGTTGGCCCGCGCCGGCACGGCAAGGCAGCCAGCCGGTCAGCCGCCCGTGGTGCTAGCACGAGGGCCCGGCCCGCGCCGCCGGGTCCATCCGCAACGGCCCCGGCACCGACGGCGACGGCCCGCCCGGCGGGCGGGTAGCGTGCGCTCGTGGCAGGTGCCGGTGTCGTTGCCGCCCGGCGGGCCTGGCTGCGGCTCCGCGCGGTTGTAGTGGCGAATCCGGCTCTCCCGGGCGGGGGTGAGGACGACTACCGCTATCCCGCCGGCAAACAGGATCAGCCAGAAGTTGATCAGCCGGTAGGCGAGCACGGCGGTCAGCGCGCGGGCCGTGGTCAGGTCGGCCGCCACCAGGGCCGAGGTGAGGTCACCTCGACCAGGCCGAACCCGCCCGGCGTGGCCCCGGTGGCGTGGATCGCGCAGGCCAGGCAGGCACAGTCGGCGAGCCAGTTGACCGCCGCCAGCCCGAACACCTCCGCGTACAAGATCACCCCCGGCTACGGCTACCAGCCCCAACGCACCGCGTTGTTCCTGGCCGGGCTGGTGATCTATTCCTTCTTGCTTACGATCATGCTCGGCTCGCATGGTGCGCTGGCGCAGACCGACAAGACGGCGACCCCTGGCCGTCGGTGCACGATGCGCCAGGAGATCAACGTCGCAATGGATCTTGGCCTGCCGACCGGCATCAGCAGCAGCCTGGCCCGGCAACATGTCGCATGCGACATCCGTACGACATTAATTGTGAGATTACGTCACGCGCCGTGAGACCCTACAGGCGCGGGTCAGCCCGGGGCCATGTCGACGAAGCGGCTGTAGTGGCCCTGGAAGGCCACCGTCACCGTGGTGGTCGGCCCGTTGCGGTGCTTGGCCACGATCAGGTCCGCCTCCCCGGCGCGGGGCGACTCGCGCTCGTAGGCGTCCTCGCGGTGCAGCAAGATCACCACGTCCGAATCCTGCTCGATCGAACCGCTCTCACGCAGATCCGACAGCAGGGGGCGTTTATCGTTACGCTGCTCAGGACCCCGGTTGAGCTGGGAGATGGCGACCACAGGCACGTCGATCTCCTTCGCGAGCAGCTTGAGCGAGCGTGACATGTCCGACACCTCCTGCTGCCGGTTCTCCACCCGCCGGGGCGAGCTCATCAGCTGCAGGTAGTCGACGATCACCATCCGCAGGTCGTGCCGCTGCTTGAGGCGGCGGCACTTGGCCCGGATCTCCATCATCGACATGTTCGGCGAGTCGTCGATGAACAGCGGCGCGTTGACCACCTCACTCATCCGCCGGGCCAGCCTGGTCCAGTCCTCCTCACCCAGCTGGCCGGTGCGCATCGCGTGCAGCGGCACCCGCGCCTCGGCCGACAGCAGCCGCATGGTGATCTCGTTGCGGCTCATCTCCAGGCTGAACATCACCGTCGGCATCCGGTGCTTGACGGCCGCCGCCCGGGCAAGATCAAGAGCCAGCGTAGATTTTCCAATCGCGGGGCGAGCCGCGATGACGACCATCTGGCCTGCGTGCAGGCCGTTGGTGAGGGCGTCGAGGTCGGCGAAGCCGGTCGGCACGCCGGTCATCACCCCGCCCCGCGACCCGATCGCCTCGATCTCGTCAAGCGCGCCGGGCATGATCTCCGACAGCGGCAGGAAGTCTTCGCTGACCCGCCGCTCGGTGACTCCGTAGATCTCCGCCTGTGCCCGGTCTACGAGCTCGTCGGCATCCCCGTCACCGGCGTAGCCAAGCTGCACGATCCGGGTGCCGACCTCGACCAGGCGGCGCAGGATCGCGCGCTCGCGGACGATCCTGGCGTAATAGCCGGCGTTGGCGGCTGTCGGCACCGACGCGATGAGCGTGTGCAGATATGCCCCGCCACCGACCCGCACCAGCTCCCCGCGCTTGGCGAGCAGGTCGCTGACGGTCACCGGATCGGCCGGCTCGCCCCGGCCGTACAGCTCCAGGATGGCCTCGTGCACCAACTGGTGGGCGGGGCGGTAATGGTCGCCCGGGCGGATCACTTCCATCACGTCGGAGATGGCGTCCTTGGACATCAGCATCCCGCCGAGGACACACTGCTCGGCGGCGAGATCGTGCGGTGGCGTCCGCTCGAAGTCCCCACCCCGGGGGACTATCTCGGCGACGCTCACCGGACCCCACCTCCCCTGCGCCGAATTCCCCGCCCGCGGCGCGCACCTGCGGCCAACACTGTTGTAGTGGATGGCTCGGACAGTCTTGTGCGGCCCGGGCCGCGACGTCCAATCGTGATGTGCACAGGTCTGTGGAAAGTCTGTGCAGACACGCCGCCCGCGTTGTGCGCAAGCTGGGGATACGACTGGGGACACGGCAAAACGATGACGATCTGCGACCGTTGCTACCTGCGCTGATGCCGTCCACGGCCTGTGTGCGGAAAAAAATTCGGCCGCCACGCCATCCACATCCCCGGTGGAGTTGTCCACAGCGGAATGGGGCTGCGCGCGTCAGCTGCGCTGCCCCCGGAGCACGGCGGACCGTGGCGGGCAGGCAGAGGATCCGCGGCAGCCGGAAACCGTCACGATCATGGTCCGGCTACCCTATTGTTCGATCATGTGTTCGACGGTCGAAGAGCGCCTCGCCCAGATCGGCAGTGAGATCGACGAGGTGGCGGCCGCCGTGAGCGCGGGCGCGGCCTCGGCCGGCGGGTTGGACGACCTTGCCGAACGCCTGGCCCGGATCTGGGCCATGGTCGCCGAGATCGACCCGGCGCTGGCCGGGCGGCTGCGCGGCTACGGCATCGGCACCGAGTGACCGCGGCCGGATGCGCGCTGACCGGGGCGGGGCCGCCGCGCGGACGCTGGCCCGGCGGGCGGCACCATCGGCCGGGGCGCCCTCAGCCGCCGACGACCTCGATGTCGAGCGTGGCGCTGACCTCGGGGTGCAGGCGGACCGTTACCTGATGCGACCCAACGGTCTTGATCGGGTTGCGCACCTCGATCCTGCGCTTGTCCAGGTTCGGGCCCCCGGCAGCGCGGACCGCCTCGGCGATGTCCGCCGGTCCCACCGAACCGAACAGCCTGCCGCCGCCACCGGCCCTGGTCTGCAGCCGGACGTTCAGTGCCGCCAGCGTGCCGGCCGCATTCCTGGCGTCGTCGAGGCCGCGGATGTCGCGGGCGGAACGGGCCCGCTTGATCAGGTCGATCTGCTTCTCGGCTCCCCGCGTCCACCGCATGGCGAGCCCGCGTGGCATCAGGTAGTTCCGGCCGTAGCCGCCGGCGACCTCCACCACGTCGCCGGGGGCGCCCAGGCCGGTGACTTCCTGGGTGAGGATGAGCTTCATCGGCGTGCGACTCATCGTATGAATCCTCTCCCCTGGCCTAGCGGGGGGTGCTGGTGTACGGCAGCATCGCCATCTCACGGGCATTCTTGATCGCCGTGGCGACGTCGCGCTGATGCTGGGTGCAGTTGCCGGTAACCCGCCTGGCCCGGATCTTGCCGCGGTCGGAGATGAACTTCCGGAGCAGGCCGGTGTCCTTGTAGTTGACGTAGGCGATCTTTTCCTGGCAGAACAGGCAGACTTTCTTTCTCGGCTTGCGAATGGGTGCTTTAGCCATCGTGGTGCTCCTTGGGAGAGCCCCGCTTGCCGCGGGGATGGTGTTTGGTCAGGGGTCAGAACGGAGGTTCGTCGGATGCGCCTTCGCCCCCGGAACCGCCGGCGTCCGCGGCCCACGGGTCCTCCGCCGCGCGCCCGGCCGAGCCCCCGCCGGATCCGCCGGATCCGCCGCTGCCGCCGAAGCCGCCGCCGCCGCCGGACCTGTTGGACTTGGTGACCTTAGCCGAGGCGTTGCGCATGGACGGGCCGACATCATCGACCTCCACCTCGTAGACGGTCCGCTTCTCGCCTTCCCTGGTCTCGTAGGACCGCTGGCGTAGCCGCCCGGTCACGATCACCCGCATGCCCCGCTGCAGGCTCTCGGCCACGTTCTCCGCCGCCTGGCGCCAGACATTACAGGTGAGGAAGAGGCTGTCGCCGTCCTTCCACTCACCGCTGGCGTTGTCCCGGAACCGCGGCGTCGAGGCGACGCGGAACTTGGCGACCGCCTGGCCGGTAGGGGTGTAGCGCAACTCAGGATCGTCGACCAGGTTGCCGGCGATCGTGATCTGGGTGTCGCCTGCTGCCATCGGTTACTCCCGGCCTTTCAGGGGATGTTTCGGTTCACGCGCATACGGGTGCCGCGGCTCAGCGGTGCTCCGGGCGCAGGACCTTGGTCCGCAGGACCGCCTCGTTCAGGCTGAGCTGGCGGTCGAGCTCGCGGACGGTGTCCGGCTCGGCGAGCATGTCAATGACGGCGTAGATGCCTTCGGTTTTCTTGTCGATGTCGTAGGCCAGCCGCCGCCGGCCCCACACGTCAACCTTGTCCACGCTTCCGCCCCCGTCTCTGATCACCGTGAGGAACTGGTCCAGCGAGGGCTGGATGGTGTTTTCCTCCAGGCCCGCGTCAAGGATGATCATCATTTCGTAGCGGCGCATAAGCAGATCCTGCCTCCTTCGGACTGGCGGTCACGGTCTCTCCGTGACAGGAGGGGCTGCACCGCGGTGACCCGGCGGTCAACCGGGGGGTGGCGCAGCCGAGTCAGCTTACCAGCACCCCACTGACAAACTGGCGCATGATTCCTGCCCGGCCAGGGCGGGCACACTCCCACTGACCCGTTCGAGGGAACACGAAGGGGTGGCGGTCCATGTCGCAGGCCACCAGGGCTCGTCCGCATCTGCCGCATGTCACGCTGAACACCGATGGCGAACGGCACCCGATGGAGAACAGCCTCGCCATCTTCACGCTCGTCGCAGGGCTGGTGGCCTTCGCGTTCGGGTGGATGGTCAGGATGCATGTGCTGGCCTCCTGGATCGGGCTGGCCGCGCTCCTGGTGGGCCTCTACGCGCAGATGATCTCCGCGACCCGCGCGGAGCGGATGATCATCGTCACCGGCCTGGTCGCCGCCTTCGTCGGGCTCGCGCTCGGCCTCGGCCACGGCGGCCTCTTCTGACCGGGACTCGCTGACCCGGAGCCGGCTGGAACCGGCGGGAACCGGCGGGGCACGATCGTCGCTAGGCTCAAGACATGGTTCGTATCGGTGCTCACGACCGCGAGGGCGACCCGCTGACGGTGGCGCAGGCAACCGGCGCCGACGTGGTCCAGTTCTTCCTCGGCGACCCGCAGGGCTGGGATGCGCCGACCTTCCCCGGTGGTGACGCGGCCGCCCTCCGGGACGCGTTCACGGCGGCGGGCGTGGATGTGTACATCCACGCGCCTTATGGCATCAACGTGGCGAGCGCCAATAACCGGATCAGGATCCCCAGCCGCAAGCTCCTGGCCCAGCAACTGGAAGCCGCGGCCGCGGTCGGGGCCAAGGGCCTGATCGTGCACGGCGGTCACGTCACCGGCGGGGTGGCCGACGAAACCGGCTACGACAACTGGCGCAAGGCGATGGAGCGGATCGAGCGCCCGATCCCGCTGCTGATCGAGAACACCGCCGGCGGCGACCACGCGATGGCCCGGGGTGTCAACGCCGTGGCCCGCCTGTGGGACACGATCGGGGACCTCGCCAGCGACGCCCCCGGCGGCGGCCAGATCGGGTTCTGCCTGGACACCTGCCACGCATATGCCGGCGGCGACGAGCTGGCCAGCATCGTGGACCGCATGAAGGCCATCACCGGCCGGATCGACCTGGTGCACTGCAACAACTCACGGGACGAGTTCGACTCCGGCCGTGACCGCCACGCCCCCATCGAGTCCGGGACCATTGATCCGGCCCTGCTGCTGGACGTGGTCCGCGCCGCCAGCGCCCCGGTTATCTCCGAGACCCCCGACCCGAAGTCCGACGTCCGCTGGCTCCGCAAGCACCTCGCCTCCTGACCCACCCGGCCACGCCAGGATCACGGACTATCGCCCCGCCAAAACGGCAGGTGATCGTCCGTGATCATGGGACTGGGGGCAGGCTGCCCTAGCCGGTGTCGCTGGCGGGCTTGCGGAAGGCCGGCCGTGGCCGCAGGCGCAGCACGAAGCGGTCGGGTGCGCCGTCCAGCACCCCGCCGGCCGGGTCGTCCTCCCCGCCGGCGCGCACCACATCCGCCTCCGGGCGCAGGATGTCGGCGATCACCAGGGCGCACAGCAGCGCGACCGTGCCGAACCGCGCGAGCAGCGCCGCGAAGTACAGGCCGGTGCCGATGCCGCCGTCCGCGACGGGTACCGGGCCGCCCGCGAACAAGGTGACCAGGTAGGCCCAGATCGCGAAGAAGTACCCCACCTCGGCCAGCTGCCAGAGGGCGTAAGACCACAGCCGCGGTCGCGCCAGCACGACGAGCGGCACCAGCCAGATGACGTACTGCGGCGACCAGACCTTGTTGGCGAGCAGGAACACGGCGAGCACGAGGAAGAAGACCTGCGGCAGCCGGGCCCGGCGGGGGGCAGCCAGGATGATCAACGCGATGAGCAGGCACCCTGCCACGAAGACCGCCAGCGAGAACGCGTTGAGCGAGCCGTTCCGGAGCGTGCCGAGGACGGACCAGTGCTCGGTTTCGAAGTAGTACCAGATGGATCCCCAGTCAGCGACGCGGGTGGCGCTCAGCTTGTAGAAGCGTTCCCAGCCGGTGGGCGCGATGACAGCCACCGGCAGGTTCACCGCGAGCCACGCCACGGCCGCGGAGGCCGCGGTCACGGTGAACGCCCGCAGCCGGCCGGCCCGCAGGCACAGCAGCAGCAGTGGGCCGAAAAAGACCAGCGGGTAGAACTTGGTGGCCACGGCAAGTCCCAGCAGCACCCCGGCCAGGACCTGGCGGCGCGCGGCCCAGGCGGCCATGCCCAGCGCGACCAGGCCCATCGCTATGAGATCCCAGTTGATGAAGGATGCAAGGATCAGGCCCGGTGCCAGCGCGACCAGCAGCGCGGTCCACCGCCGGGTCCGCCCGGCCAGGTAGGCCGTGGCCAGCGTGCCCGCGACCGCGAACAGCGCCAGGACCACGACGGTGACGTCAAAGAACTCCCGGCCGCGGAGATAGGGGTCGGTGATGGGCCGGACCAGCCAGGCAACGGCCTGCATCGCCGCGCCGATCACTACCGGGTACTCGACCGGGTGCCCGGCGTAGGGGACCTTGCCCGAGGCCAGGCCCTCACCGAAGTAGAGCGGGTAGATGTCGGTATAGCAATGAGCCTGGAACTGCTTGAGGTAGATGTTCCAGTCACCGCTGCGGCAGGCGGACTTGTTGAGGAAGCCAAGCGCACTGCCCAGGAGGCTGGCCGTGACCAGTGCCGTGGTCGAGCCGGCGATGAGCGCCAGCCGGCCGCGCCAGGGTGCCACCCCCGCTGGCCGCGGCTCCCGTCCCGGGCCTGGCAGGCCGGTCTCAGCCCCCGTCGTCTCACGCTCCGTCATCAGCCGCCCCGGACTGCCCGCTCGCCTGCCCGGACCCGCCCGGGCCTGCCGGACCGCCCGGCACCATCGTCCAGCCGATCAGTTCTTGCGCTGCCCGGCCGGGCCGGCCCTGCGCCTCCGGGGACGGCCGCGGCGGATGCCCACAGGCAGCAGAGCCACCATAACGCTGGTCGCCATCAGCCCGCCGGCTGCCACCCCGCCGATCGTTGCCGCGCCGCCCGCGCCGCCCCCGCCGCCCGGGCCGCCCGTGGGCGGCAGCGTCGGGCGGCTGGAGCGGCACCGGAACGGGCCGCCCAGACAGGTGGGGGCGGGGCTCGGGTTCTGGCCCCGGCACCGGAAGCTGAAGCACGGCTTCGAGGGGCGCGGGCTGGGCTTGGGTTTGGGCAGCTGCCCGACCAGGTTCCACGCGCTGCCATAGTTGGCTGGCGGCGCCGGCCAGGCCTGCACCGGCAGCGAGTTGAACTCCTTCATGTAGAAGTCGTGCCAGATGATGGCCGGCCACTGGCCGCCGTAACCGGCATACCCACCGACGCCGAACAGCGTCTGGATGCCCGGCGGCGGCGTGAACGCCAGGGCGGCCGTCGAGGTGCAGAGGGCCCCCACCGATGCGGGGCACTTGGGCTTGCTGACGAACATCCCCACCGCCATCGCGTAGCGCTGGGTCGCGCCGAGGAAGAACGCCGACTGGGACAGGTTCGTGGTGCCGGTCTTCGCGATGACCGTCTGGCCGTTGGTCAGGCCGAGGCCGTTGGCGGTGCCCAGCGGCCCCATGTCGAAGGACATGGCGTAGTTGACCTCGGCGGCCTGGTCGGGCGTGAGCACCTGACGGTGCTGGACCCGTGCCTGGGTGACCTGGTTCCCGGCGGTGATCGTCTTGATCACATGGGGCGTGGAGTACTCGCCGCCGGCGGCGAGAGTCGCGATCATCGTCGCCTGCTCCTCGACGGTGAGCGACGCCTGGCCGAGCGCGGTACCCGCCTCGCCCTCCATCGTCACCAGACCGCTACCATCGGCCTTAAAGGCCGCGGTGTCCACCCCGAAGGCCTGTGCCATGTCGACGACGCTGTTCGCGCCGGTGGCCGGGTTCAGGGCCACCCGGTGCCAGAGGTCGGCGTAGGCGGTGTTCAGCGACAGCGCCGTCGCCTCGATCGGGGTGACCGGCCGGTTGGGGTTGCTCACCTCGTCGTTGCGCACCTCGTAGTAGCCGGTACCAGTCTTGTTGGTGAGGCTGGCGAAGGTCATCGGCTGGGTGTCCGGGGGGATCCACAGCGGCGAGAACCCGTTGAGGCGGCTGGTCTGGACGTTCATGCCCTGTTTCACCGCGGTCGCGAGCACATAGGGCTTGAACGAGGAACCCACCTGGTTGCGGGACTGAAGCGCGTCGTCGTACTGCCTCTTCTTGTAGTTCTGCCCGCTGTACATGGCCAGGATCGCGCCGGTCCCCGGCTGCTCGAGCACCGCGCCGATGTGGACGAATTTGGGCAGGCCGGTCGAGGCGACCGTCGCGGCCGAGGGCAGCGGAGGCGGGGTGCCGTTGCGCATCAGGGTCCGGTTCTGGCGGACCGTGGCGTAGAGCGCGTTCATCAGGTGCTGGTTGAAGGTGGTGACCACGTGCAGGCCGCCGCTGAAGATGGTCTGCTTCGAGTAGTGGTAGGTGTGCTCAAGCTCGTACAGCACTGCGTTCATGATGTAGCCGGTGTAGCCGCCCCAGGTGTTGTTGAGCGCCCCGACGACCTTGGGGAACGTCGCCTTCGCCGCGCTCTGCTGCGGCAGCGTGCCCATATTGACCATGGCGCCGAGCACGTAGTGCCAGCGGAAGAGCAGGCCCCGATAGGGAGCTCCGGCCTTCGGGTCGGGGCTGTAGTAGCTGGGGCTCTGGATCATGGCGGCGATCATCGCGGCCTGGGCCGGCGTGATCTTGCTGAGCTGTCCGGGAGTGGACAGCCCGAAGTACGTCTGCGCCGCCGCGCCGACCCCGTACGCCTGATCACCGAAGTAGACGGTGTTCAGGTACTGGGTGAGGATCCAGGCCTTGGACTTCTGCTGGGCCAGCTTCTGCGCGACGAAGATCTCCTTGACCTTGCGGCTCAGGGTCTGCGCCGTCCCGATGTTGGCGTAGTAGTTCCTGACCAGCTGCTGGGTGATCGTGGACCCGCCCTGCAGGTTCCCGCCGGAGCTGGTGAGGTCGTTGAAGGCCGCCCGCACGATGCCGGTGGGCGAGATGCCGCCCTCGTGATAGAAGTTCTTGTCCTCGGCGGCCACCACGGCGTTGCGGAGCACGACGGGGATCTGGCTGTAGGTCAGCGGCTGCCGGTCGAAGGTGCCGAACTGGCCGACGCGTGTCTTGTTGTCGCTGAAGTAAACGGTGGACGCCGCCTGGATCGCAGCCAGCTGGGGCTGGCTGGGGACCGGGGTCTTGGAATAGGCCACCGCCACGCCCGCCGAGCCGGCCACCAGCATGAGCCCGACCAGCGCGGCGACGACGCCCAGGGCCTTCTTCAGCGTCCAGTGCCGCCACCAGTTGCCCTTGCGGCGTTCCCGGCCGCCGGCCCCGGACCCGCCGCCGTCATCGCCGCCGCCGTTCCCGTTGCGGCCACGGGCCCGGCGGCCACCGGGTGGCAATTGCCGGGTGTAACCACCTGGCCGGCCATCCCCATGGCCGGTGCCGTCATACCCGGTGTCGTCGTAGCCGGTGCCACCGTGCCCGTTCCCGGCGTAATCCGTCCCGCTGACGCCCGCATACAGGGCGCCCGTGTCCCCGCCCACCCGGGCGGCCCGGCCCGCGCCCACCCGGGCCGCGTAGCGCTCACGCGCGGCCGCGTAGCGCTCGCGGGTGCCGGAGGTCTCGCGCGGGCCCACGGTGGCGGCCTGTCCTGGCCGCCCGCCGTGCCGTGGCGCGTCCTGCCGCCCGGCCCGCAGCCAGCCCCGGCCGAGGTCACCGGTATCCGTGCCGCCCGCCTGATACCCCGCCGAACCGTTCCCGCCACGGCCCGTGAGACCGGATCCACCATCCCGCGCCGCCCGGCCGCCGCTGGCGGAACGGCGGCCGGAGTACCGGTCGCGGCGCCCCTCGGGTGGACCTGCGAGCCCTTCCCTGCGCGGGTCTGGCTGGGAGGAACCGGGGAACTCTGGGTTACTCACGCGTCCTCGCTGTTGGGTGAGGCAGTCGCGGGCGGGCGGGGGGTCTGCCGGGGATCACCGTACCCGGTGGCACGTACCGCGTACGCAATCGTTGCCCGTCACACCCCGCGCCGCGTTGCCCGGCCGGGTCACCGGCCCGGGCACTGTGCGCGTGCTGTCACCGGCCCCGCGTTCATTCGCCGGCCTGGGCCTGCCGGCCACGCCGGCTGCGTGGCTCTCCCGTGCCGAGAACATAAGACGACGCGAGGTGGTTCCACCCACAACTCTGACAGACCTCGACCACGTAGGCCCGGAACTCGGCATATTCCGTCGCCATCTCCGCCAGTTCCCGGCCCTGCTTGACCCGGCCCTCGTAGCGCCCGAGCTCGTCGCCGTACACGTAGGTGACGTGCGTGAGCTTGGCCTTCCGGCAGATGGGGCAGCCGGTCTCGGTGGCCTCGCCGTGGAATTTCGCGGCGCGCAGCAGATACGGGTGCGCGTCGCAGACATCGGCGACCGTCGTGTGGCCGGCGAAAACGGACGCGAGCGTTGCCCGGCGGGCAAGCCCGTAGTCCACCACCGAACGCCGTGGTCCCATGCCCGACAGATTACGACGCGATGACGACGCCGCTAAGACCCACGTGCGGCTCTGGTGCCAGGCGGCCAGCCCGGCCACCACATCCAGGCGCGGAACGGCAGGTGAACGCCAGGTTGCGTCATAGTCTTTCCGTACATATCCTGGTGATGTATCGGATCGATACATCGATCTGACACAGTAGGGACATATGCCTCATGGATCCTGGTGGTCTGCACGGGACACTCCCCGGCAGGTAACCGGAGAGGCAAGGGAGTGGGACAGTCGTGAGCGGTAACCGGTCGGGCGTGCTCGAACTCGCTGTGCTCGGTCTGCTGCACGAGACCCCCCTGCACGGCTACGAGCTGCGCAAGCGGCTCAACGCCCTGCTCGGGGCGTTCCGCGCGTTCGGGTACGGCTCGCTGTACCCGTGCCTGAAGGAATTGCTTGCGCAAGGGATGATCGCTGAGGACTCACCTGCCAGCACCGGCCCCGCCGGTCAGGCCAGGCAGCGCTCCGGCCGCCGATCGAAGATCGTCTACCGGCTGACCGCGGACGGCAAGGAACGGCTGCAGGATCTGCTGGCCGAATCGGGCCCCGCGGCCTGGGAGGACGACGGGTTCGGCGTGCACTTCGCCTTCTTCGGCCAGACCAGGGCGGACATCCGGCTGCGGATCCTGGAAGGCAGGCGGACCCGGCTTGAGGAGCGTCTTGACGGCGTCCGGGCGGCGATGTCCCGCACCAGGGAACGGCTCGACAGCTACACGCTCGAACTGCACCGGCATGGCCTCGAGTCGGTCGAGCGCGAGGTCCGCTGGCTCAATGAGCTGATCGCCTCGGAGCGGGAGTCCAGCGCAGCAGCACCACCGCACTCCGCGCGGAACGCGGAAAACGGCACGTCAGCGGCCCCCCCGACTGACAGCTAACGCCACCGGCAGGCGGCGAGGGAACAGGAGAAGGAGCAAATCCTCATGGGTTCGGTACGGGTAGCCATCGTGGGTGTGGGCAACTGCGCAAGTTCCCTCGTCCAGGGCGTGGAGTACTACAGGGACGCCGACCCGGGGAGCCGGGTACCGGGCCTCATGCACGTGACGTTCGGCCCCTACCACGTGAGCGACGTGGAGTTCGTCGCCGCGTTCGACGTCGATGCCAAGAAGGTCGGGCGTGATCTGGCCGAGGCGATCGGGGCGAGCGAGAACAACACCATCAAGATCTGCGACGTGCCGCCGACCGGCGTCACCGTGCAGCGCGGGCCGACCATGGACGGCCTGGGCGAGTACTACCGGGAGCTGATCACCGAGTCCGACGACGTGCCGGTGGACGTCGTCGCGGCCCTGCGCGAGGCGCGGGCCGACGTGCTCGTCTCCTACCTGCCGGTCGGCTCGGAGCAGGCGGACCGGTTCTACGCGCAGTGCGCGCTGGACGCCGGCGTGGCCTTCGTCAACGCGCTGCCGGTCTTCATCGCCTCGGACCCGGAGTGGGCCGCCAAGTTCACCGAGGCGGGCGTGCCGATCATCGGCGACGACATCAAGTCGCAGGTCGGCGCCACGATCACCCACCGGGTGCTGGCCAAGCTGTTCGAGGACAGGGGCGTGGAACTGCTGCGCACCTACCAGCTCAACTTCGGCGGCAACATGGACTTCATGAACATGCTGGAGCGCAGCAGGCTCCAGTCGAAGAAGGTCTCCAAGACCCGGTCGGTCACCTCGCAGATCCCGCACGAGATGGAGAAGGCAGCGGTCCACATCGGCCCCTCCGATCACGTGCCGTGGCTCGATGACCGCAAGTTCGCCTACGTCCGGCTGGAAGGGCGCGCGTTCGGGGATGTGCCGCTCAGCCTGGAGTACAAGCTGGAGGTCTGGGACTCGCCGAACTCGGCAGGCGTGATCATCGACGCCATCCGCGCCGCCAAGATCGCCCGCGACCGCGGCATCGGCGGCCCGCTGCTGTCCGCCGCGTCCTACTTCATGAAGTCCCCGCCCGAGCAGTACGGCGACGACGTGGCCCGGGATGCGGTCGAGAAGTTCATTCGCGGCGAAACGGATCGCTGAGGAACTCACGTCATGCGGGTGCTGGGTAGTGCCGGGCTGTTCACCGCGCCCGGGGCCGGGAACGGCGCGCACTGGGCGGAGCACCTGCGGGTCAGTGACCTGTCAGTGGGCACCTACTCGATTGCCGCGGGCGCGGGCGACGACCAGGAGCCGCACACCGAGGACGAGATCTATGTGGTGACCGCCGGCCGGGCGACGCTGGAGGCCGGCGGGGAGGCGGCACCGGTCGGCCCCGGGTCCGTCGTCTACGTGCCAGCCGGCGAGCCGCACCGCTTCACCGGCGTCACCAGCGACCTGGCGGTCATCGTCGTGTTCGCCCCGGCCGAGTACTCTCGGGCAGGCGATGGTCACTGAGCGGGCCGATAGTCTGGCGATGTGCCCTTCCTGAGCCCGCGCACATGCCGTCCCGACAGCGGCCGATGAGGGGCGGCGGCGTGCGGTGGCGGCGTGCCGGGGCCGCCGGGCAGGCAGGACCCGGCCGGCCAGCGGGGCCTGACCAGCCGGACCGGCCGTCCGGGCACCGGTCCTACCTGGCTGACCTGCGCCGCGTCCTGGCTGAGCGGAACTTCCGCCGCCTGTTCGCGACCAGGCTGATCTCGCAGGCCGGTGACGGCATGTTCACGGCCGGGCTCGGCGCGTACGTGTTCTTCAACGCGACCAGCTTCCCCGACCCGGGTGCCGCCGCGGCCGCCTTCGCCGTCCTCTACCTGCCGTACTCGCTGATCGGGCCGTTCGCCGGGGTATTCATCGACCGCTGGTCACGGCGGCAGATCCTGGTCTGGTCGGCTCTGCTGCGGGCCACGTTCGTGGCCCTGACCGCTTTCCTCGTGGCTTCGGGCAGCCTCGGCGCGCCCCTGTATGTCGGCGTGCTCGCGGTCCTGGGAGTCAACCGGTTCTTCCTGTCCTCGCTGTCGGCCGCGCTCCCGCACGTGGTGGCGGAGGACACACTGGTGATGGCGAACGCGATCGCGCCGACCGTCGGCACCATCGTCTCGTTCGCCGGGGGCCTGATCGGCCTCGGTGTTCACTTCGCCACCGGCGGTGGCCAGGGCGGGTCGGCGGTCACCCTGCTCGCGGCCGGCGGGTGCTACCTGGTCGCGGGCGCGATCGGCGCGACCATGCGCCGCGACCTGCTCGGGCCGCCGCCGCTGGCCGAGGGCGAACAGCGGCGCGGGCTGCTCGCCGAACTCGCCGTCGTGGGCAGGGGGCTGGTCGCCGGCGCGCGGCACGTCTGGCAGCGGCGCCCGGTAGCGGCCGCGCTCGGGGCGACGGGAAGCCAGCGCGCCATGTACGGGATCCTGCTGCTCACCTCGATCCTGCTCTACCGCAACTACTTCTACGCGGCGTCGGGCGCCAACTCCTCGCTCGCGCACTTCACGCTCGTGGTGATCGCGGCGGCGGTCGGCTACGGGGCGGCGGCGGTCGCCACCCCGATCGTCACCAGATGGCTGTCCAAGGCCGCCTGGATCGCGTTGCTGCTCGCCATCGGCGGGGTGGCCACCGGCGTGCTCGGCCCGACTTTCCAGCAGGTGCCGTTCCTGGTCATCTCGCTGATGCTGGGCCTGGTGGCGCAGGGGGTGGCGATCTGCGCGACCACGATCATCCAGCAGTCGATGGACGACAGCTACCGGGGCCGGGTGTTCGCCCTCTACGACATGCTGTTCAACGTCCCGTTCGTGCTCGGCGCCGTGCTTGCCGCACAGATCATGCCGGACGACGGCAAGTCCTACCTGCTGATCACCGTGGCCTCCGCCGGGTACCTGCTGGCGGCGGGGGGCTACGCGATGGCCAGCCGTCAGGAGCTGCTGGCCGGGCCGGCTCCCGCCGGGCCGTCTCCGGCCGGGCCGTCTGCTGCCGGGCCACCCGGCTCCGGGCCCTCCGGCTCCTCCCCGGCTGGCCGCCCGCCAGCCGGCAACCCCTCGGCCGCCGCCCAGCGCCGCAGTTCCTGAACCGCCAGCTCGGTGCCGAGCGGGCCGTGCTCCATGCGCAACTCCAGCAGGTGCTGGTACGCCTTGCCGATCACGGGGCCCTCCGGCACGCCGAGGATCGCCATGATCTGGTTCCCGTCCAGATCCGGGCGGATCTTCTCAAGCTCCTCCCGCTCCGCCAGGAACGTTATGCGCTTCTCCAGATTGTCGTAGGCACGGGCCAGCCGGGCGGCCTTCTGCTTGTTCCTGGTCGTGCAGTCGGCCCTGGTGAGCACGTGCAGGCGGGCCAGCAGCGGCCCGGCGTCGCGCACGTAGCGCCGCACCGCCGAGTCGGTCCAGCCGCCCTCGTTGTACCCGTGGAATCGCAGATGGAGGGCGACCAGGGTGGCCACGTCGTTCACCACGGCCGAGGGGAAGCGCAGCTTTCCCAGCCGGGCGCGGACCATCGCGGCGCCGACGACCTCATGGTGGTGGAACGCCACCCTGCCGTCCGGCAGCAGGCGGCGTGTCTTGGGCTTGCCGATGTCGTGCAGGAGCGCAGCCAGCCTGAGCACGAGGTCGGATTCCAGCCCGTAACCCGCCTCCAGGGCGATGGCCCGCTCCAGCACGGTCAGGGAGTGGTGGTACACGTCCTTGTGCCGGAAATGCTCGTCGATCTCCAGCCGGAGCCGGGGAATCTCCGGCAGCACCTGACCGGCCACCCCGGTGTCCACCAGCAGCGCGATCCCGCGCACCGGGCCGTCCGGGCCCGGCGCGAGCATGAGCTTGACAAGTTCATCCTTGATCCGCTCCACCGACACCACGGCCAGGCGGTCAGCCAGCGCCGCCATGGCCGCCGCGGCTTCCGCGGTCACCGTGAAACCGAGCTGGGCGGACAGCCGCGCGGCGCGCAGCATCCGCAGCGGGTCGTCGGTGAAGGAATCCTCCGGCCGGCCGGGTGTGCGCAGCACTTTGTCCCTCAGGTCGGCCAGGCCGCCGAACGGGTCCACGAGTTCCAGCGAGGGCAGCCGGGCTGCCATGGCGTTGACGGTGAAGTCACGCCGGGACAGGTCCTGCGGCAGCGAGGTCCCATAGTCCACGTCGGGCTTGCGCGAGTGGGGCACGTACCGCTCGCTGCGGTAGGTGGTGATCTCGCAGATGATGCTGCCCTTGCGGAGCCCCACGGTGCCGAAGTCGATCCCGGTCTCCCACACCTTGTCCGCCCACTCCCTGGCGATCTCCAGCACCTGCGCGGGCCGGGCGTCGGTGGTCAGGTCGAAGTCGCCGGTGGGGACGCGGCCCAGGAACACGTCCCGGACCAGCCCGCCGACCAGGGCGAGTTCGTGGCCGCGGCGGGTGAACAGGCGCCCAAGCTCGGTCACCGGCGCGGCTGATGCGCGCAGCAGGGCGACCGCCGCCCGGCGCTGCTCAGGGGTCAGGTCGTATGAATCCGGCACGGGCATCGAGGGTAGGGGGTAGAAGTGCTCTGGGAAAAGCCGACCGCGCCGCCGGCACCCGCACCCGGCCGGGCGCACTAGCATTTCGCCATGCCGCGTCAGTGCCGCCCACCGGGTCGCCGGCGCCCGGGCTGCCCCGGGCACGGCGCTGGCGTCCGGCTCCTGGCCCTTGCCGCCGGGGTGGCAGCGGTTGCCATTTCCGCAGCTCCGGCCGCCGCCTCCAGCGGCGCGGCCACCCGGCAGGGCGCTGCCGCGCCGCCCATGTCGATCGCGATCACGTCGATGAGCCCGACCTACGCCACGCCCAAGGGCAAGGTGACGGTCTCGGGCACCATCACCAATTCGACCGGCACGGCCGCCGCCGGGCTCCTGGTCCAGCTCTGGTCCTCCAGCTTCCACCTGGCGAGCCGGGCCGCGATGGACAGCTATCTCGCCGCCCCCCCAGGCGGCGCGGGGGACTCGCCGACCAAGGCCATGCTGCCGGTGGCCTCCCTGCCCGCCCACACCAGCCAGCGCTGGACGCTGACGCTGAAGGTGAGCCAGGTGGGGATGAGCTCGTTCGGCGTCTACCCGCTGGCGGCCGAGCTGAGCCAGGGCGGGGTCTCGCTCGACGCGGCACGCACCTTCCTGCCGTTCTGGCCCGGCAAGTCCGAGCTCCGCACCTTGAAACCGGTGAGCCTCGCCTGGGTCTGGCCGCTCATCGACGTCCCTCACCGGGCGGCCTGCCCGGCGCTGCTCAACGACGATCTCGCGGCCAGCCTGGCCGGCACCGGGCGGCTCGGCCAGCTGCTGGCCGTGGGCTCGTCGGCCCTGGGCCGCCGAGCGCAGCTCACCTGGGCCATCGACCCGGCCCTGCTCGGCGACGCGAACGTGATGAAGGCCCGCTACCAGACCGGGGGGACCGCCACCTGCACGCACGGGTCGGGCCGCCCCGCCAGCGCGGCCGCGCGGGCCTGGCTTGCCGGGGTCCGGTCCGTCACTGCCCAGCAGGACTTCTTCGTGACGCCCTACGCCGACGTGGATGTCGCCGCGCTTGCCCACCAGGGCCTGGACGGGGAGCTCGCCAACGCGTTCGCCGACGGGCGGTCGCAGGCACAGGCGATCCTGGGGCAGGAGCAGCGCCCCGGTGGCCGGGCGGGGACCGGGCCAACCGGCCTGATCGCCTGGCCGGTGAACGGGATCGCGGACTACGGGGTGCTGGAGAGCCTGGCCGCCAACCAGATCGGGACCGTGATCCTGGACGCCGGGATGATGCCCCCGAAGAACCCGCCCAGCTTCACGCCCACCGCCGTCACCACGACCCCGGACGGGCTGGGCGCCCAGCTGCACGTCCTGCTCGCGGACAGCGGCATGGAGCAGATCCTGTCCCTGCCGCCGGGCAGCATCCCGGGTTCGGTACCCGGCGCCGGGGGGACACAGGCGGCCGCGCCCGTCTCGCCGCCGGCCGCGTCGACCTTCGCCCGCGAGCAGCGGTTCCTGGCCGAGACCGCCATGATCGCGGCCGAGGCGCCGCACACCGCCCGTGCGGTGGTGATCGCCCCGCCACGCCGCTGGAATCCCGGCGCCGGGCTGGCCAGTGTCCTGCTCAATGAGACCGTCAGCAGCCCGTGGCTGCGCCCGGCGAGCCTGGCCGGTCTCGTCGCCGCGCGCCACCCAGCGGGACAGGTGGCCAGGCAGGGGCCGCCGCAGCACCATGTCAGCGAGAGCGAGCTGAAATCGTCGCTGCTGCGCCAGGTGCGGCGGCTCGGCGTCCAGATCAGGCTGCTGGGAAGCATCCTCGCGCACCCGGGGCCCCGGTACCTGAGCACGGCGGTGGCCGCGATCGAGTCGTCGGCGTGGCGGGGCGGCCGCGCCGGCAGGCGGACGGCCGACCAGTTGCTGCGCCGGGTCACCGCCTACGTCACCAGCCAGCAGCAGCAGGTCAGCATCGTCGGCTCGCCGCGTGTCACCCTCGGCGGCAAGTCCGGCGAGGTGCCGGTCTCCATCAGCAACCAGCTCGGGCAGGCGGTCAGGGTCCGGCTGCGGGTGGCGTCTAGCTCCGGCCAGGTTGCCATCGGCAACTTCACCGGCCTGGTCACCGTGGACCACGGGACCCAGAAGACGATCAAGATCCCGGTGCGGGCGGCGGCGGCCGGCTCTACCACGCTCACCCTGTGGCTGACGAGCCCGGATGGCAGGCTGCTGCGGGGCAGCACGACCAGGGTGACCGTGGAGGCGACCCATTTCGGCACGATGGCCATCGTGATCATCGGCGTCGCGCTGGCGGTGTTCGTCCTTACCGCCGCCGGGCGGGCGTTCCGCGGCGGCCGCGGGCAGGCCGGCGGGGACGGGGACCCCGGCGATGCGCAGGAAGTGGGCCTAACCGGGCCCGATCCCGCCTACGACGGGCCGCAAGCCGATACGGTCGAGCCAGGGGCCGGACCACCCCAGGCAGCGAAGGAGCCGGATGAGCACGCCAGCACCCCGGGCTGGGCAGAGAGCCGCTGAGGCGGCCCGGCGGCGCGCGGGCGCCGCCGCTGGACCACCCGGGCCCGGCGAGCTTCCCCCCGACCTCGCCGATACCAACGAGTTCCCGGCGGTGGACACACCCCATCCCGGCGGGTTCTCGGCGGCGGGCACATCCGACCCCGGCTGGTTCACCCCGGCGGGTACATCCGACCGCGGCGGGTTCCCAGCGGCGGACACACCGGACCCCGGCGGGTTCCCCCCGGCCGACACACCGGAGCCCGGCGGATTCCCCCCGGCGGGCGGGCTCCCGCCCAGGCCGGCGTATCCCGCCGCGGATGGAACGGACGGCCCGAGCGTCGTCCGGTCCAGCGGTGTCATGGCCCTGGGCACCCTCGCCTCGCGCGGCACCGGGTTCCTGCGCACCCTCGTCCTCGCCTACGCGCTCGGGGTAGGCCTGGTCGGCAACGCCTACAACAACGCCAACACCCTGCCGAACACTGTCTACGACCTGATGCTGGGCGGCATCCTCACCAGCATTGTCGTCCCGCTGCTCGTCAACGCGGCCAAGCGGGACGCCGACCGGGGAGAGGCATACGACCAGCGGCTGTTCACCCTCGCCACCATCGCGCTGCTGGTCGTGACCGTGGTCGCCACGGCCGCCGCGAGCCTGCTGGTCAGCCTGTACGCACACGCGATCACCGGGCCCGAGCGCCATCTGATAGTGATCTTCGCCTACTTCTTCATCCCGCAGATCTTCTTCTACGGGATGAGCTCACTGGCCGGGGCGGTGCTCAACGCCCGGGGCCATTTCGCCGCCCCGATGTGGACACCCGTGATCAACAACATCGTGGTGATCGCGGTCCTGCTGCTCTTCATTGCCACCGGCGGCATCGGCACATCCGCCTCGTCGATCACGGCCGGCCAGGTGCAGTTGCTCGGCTTCGGCACCACCCTGGGCATCGTCGCTCAGACAGCGGCACTGATCCCCTTCCTGCGCCGGGTGGGTTTCCGGTGGCATCCGCGGTTCGACTTCCGGCGGGCGGAAGTCTCGGAGATCCGGCGGATGGCGGGCCCTCTCTTCGGCTACATCCTCACCACCCAGGTGGCCTTCCTGGTCGTGCAGAACGTGGCGAACAAGGCCTCCGTCCGCGTCGCCTACGACGGCATCTCCAGCTACACCTACGCGTGGCAGTTGTTCCAGATGCCGTACGCCATCGTGGGCATCTCGGTGATCACCGCGCTGCTTCCGCGGATGAGCGCACATGCGTCGGAGAAGAACTACTCGCTGGTCAAAAGCGACTTCTCGAGTGGCGTCCGGCTGTCGTCGGTCATCGTCGTGCCCGCCGCGCTCGTGCTGGCCGTGCTCGGCGCCCCCTTCGCGGAGGCGCTGTTCGGCTACGGCAGCACGTCAGTGGCCGAGGCGCATTACATCGGCGTGGTATTCGGCATCTTCTCGCTGGGGCTGGTGCCATACATGATGTTCCAGCTCATGCTGCGCGTGTTCTACGCCATGCACGACAGCCGCACCCCGATGTTCATCGGGGTCGCGGTGATGATCATGAATATCGCCGTGAGCCTGCTGTCCCTCGCCGTGCTGCCGGCCGGCCATGTGGTCGAAGGCGTGGCGGCCGCGTTCGGGCTGGCCAATATCGTGGGCACGGTCCTGGCGTGGCGCATCCTCAGCCGCCGCCTGCACGGCCTGGCCGGCAAGCAGATCGCGGCCAGCCTGATACACATGCACCTGGCCGCCATCCCCGGCCTCATCTTCGCCCTCGCGACCTCGTTCATGGTCGGCGTCATCCTCCCGCCGGGACCGGCGTTCGGCATCGTCACCGTGGTCCTGGGCGGCAGCGGGGCGCTGCTGCTCTACCTGCTGTTCGCCCGGGCGCTCGGGGTCACCGAGGTGACCGAGGTGACCGCGGGCCTGCGCTCCCGGCTGGGCCGTTAGGCGCCGCTGCCACCTGGGGCTTGTCTGACCGGACTTGCCCGGTTGCTGGGGTTATACCCGGTTACTGGGCATGTGCCCGGTTACTGGGGTGCTGCTCCGTTACCAGGTCACTGTCCTGTTACCGGGTCCGTGCCCGGTTACTTATGAGCGGAAAGCCGGATATCGTCATGTGCAGCCGTTGTCACTCACGGGTAACGGTTTGCGCTGAGGGTCCGCACAGACCGCGGCATGCCAGGCCGGGCGGCCTACCATGGTGTCCGGCACGTGGTTCGTCACTCCGATGGATCGCCCTGGGGGCTGGGAGGGAGGGTCGAGGGCCGGCACCGCTCTTGACGGCAGACGAATGAGCACCTTCATCTCTGAACCGGGAACCCGCCTCGGTGGACGGTACCGGCTTGAAGACCGCATCAACGCGAGCGGTGGCTGGTCAGCCTGGAAGGCTATCGACGAAACACTGGCCCGTCCGGTGACCGTCCTGACGTTCGCCCCCGGATTCCCGCGGATCCGTGAGGTGGTCACCGCCGCGCGCGCCGCGAGCAGGCTGACCGACGCGCGGCTGGCGCAGGTATTCGACGTGGAGGAGAACTGGGACCAGGCCTACGTGGTGATGGAATGGGTCGCCGGCGACTCCCTGCAAGACATGCTCGCCGACGGGCCGCTCGATCCGGGGCAGAGCGCCGAGATCATCGCCGAGGGAGCCGAGGCACTCGCTTCCGCCCACGCCGCGGGGGTGGCCCACCTGTGCCTCACCCCCGGCTCACTGCGCTGGACCGGCGGCGGCGGCGTGAAGGTCGTCGGCCTCGGCGTCGACGCTGCCCTGTCCGGAACGACCGCCGACGACCCGGCGCTCGCCGATACCTGGGGACTGGGCAGGCTCCTGTATGCGGCACTGACCGCTCACTGGCCGGGCGACGAGTGGCCCGCCCTGCCGCCGGCACCGCAGACCCCCGACGGGCGGCCCTGCAGCCCGCGGCAGGTGCGGGCCGGCGTGCCCACGGCCGTGGACAACATCGCCTGCCAGGCGCTGTTCCAGAACGGGCGCGGCGGCGGGCCGGCCATGACGTCACCGGCGGTGCTCGCCGACGCCCTCTCCCGGGTCGTGCCAGCCCCGATCGCACCGCCGCCCGCGCCGCCGCACCAGCACGCCGAGCCGAACTGGGACGAGATGCACCCCGGCCCGCAGACGGGCGGGCCCTACTGGCACGAAGACCCCGAGCCGCAGCGGGGACCGGCACCCGGCCCGCGCCGCCCGGGCAACCAGCCCCGCTCATCAGGGGCCATGCTCGGCATCGGGGCGGTGCTGGTCCTGGTGCTCGTGGCGATCGGCGTGTGGATCCTCGGGCACCGTGGCTCCCCGGCCCACAGCGGCGGCAGGCCGGCCCACTCCTCGTCCTCGTCGGCCGCCAGTTCGGTGGTCGCGCTCACACCTCGCAGCGCGCACGGGTTCGACGCGCTCAGCAGCCCGGCGGATGACCAGCAGAACGAGAACGACCAGCTCGCCAGGCTCGCCATCGACTCGAATCCGTCCACATCCTGGAACACCCAGTTCTACCTGGGCAACCCGGTGTTCGGCGGCACCAAGACCGGGACCGGGCTGATCCTGGACATGGGCAAGCCGGTGCGGCTGTCGTCGGTGACGATCACGTTCGGCTCCATCCCCGGCGCCGACGTGCAGATCAAGGTGGGCAACGACAACACCCGGGCACCGTCCACCCTGTCCAGCTTCACCACCGTGGCCAGCGCCACGGACGTGGGGGGCACGCACACCTTCACCGTGACCAGCCACGCCAAGGGCAGGTACGTCCTGGTCTGGTTCACCAAGCTGCCCCCGAAGAGCGGGTTGACGGACCAATTCGAAGCACAGATCTTCAACATCGCCGTGCGGGGCTCGCGCTGACAGCGCCGCCGGCGGACGACCCACCCGACGCCGAGTTGCTCCGGCGGCACGTCAGTGGCGACCAGGCTGCGTTTGGCGTCCTGTTCTCGCGCCACCGCGAGCGGCTGTGGGCAGTCGCTGTCCGGACCCTCGGGGACCCCGACGACGCGGCGGACGCACTGCAGGACGCGATGATCTCGGCGTTCCGCCGGGCCGGGAGCTTCCGCGGCGACTCCGCGGTGACCACCTGGCTGCACCGCATCGTCGTCAACGCCTGCCTCGACCTGCTTCGCCGCCGGGCCGCCAGGCCTGCCACGAGCGGGCTGCCGGACGATGCGGTGGATGTGCTCGCGCTCGCGGCGCACGGCCCGGCCCATACCGCCGACAGCGACATGGCGCTGGACGTGACCGCCGCGCTGCGCACGCTCCCCCCCGAGCAGCGGGCCGCATTGGTGCTCGTGGACATGCTCGGCTACCCGGTGGCGGACGCCGCGGAGGTGCTGGGCATCTCCGCGGGCACGGTGAAAAGCCGCTGCGCGCGGGGGCGCGCCCGGCTCGTCGCCCCGCTCGCCCATCTGCGCGGGTCACCTGCGGTGGCGCAAGCGGCCGGTATCGCCCCGATCCCGCCGCCCGCCACCGGGCCCGGGCACGCCACGCGGAACCGGACGGCAGCGGGGGACGTCTCACCTGCGGAGGGAGGGGGTGAGAGCCGGTGAGGGGCCACGTCAGCAGTGAGACCATGGCTGCGTTCCGTGAGGATCTGCTGCCCGCCCGCAAGGCCGCCCGGGTCGCCGCCCACCTGGCCTCGTGCCCACGCTGCGCCGAGCTGGATGCCCAACTCGCCGCGGTGACGGCGATCCTGGCCCGCGCCCCCGCCCCGCCGATGCCCGCCTCGCTGTCCGCCCGGCTCGATGCGGCCCTGGCCGCGGAGGTCGCCCGATCGGCCGAAGCGGGCTCGGCTGGGGACGCCGCGCCCGGGCACGCCGGTCCCGGGCCTACTGGTCCCGGACATGCTGGTACCGGGCCTACTGGTCCCGGACACGCCGGTCCCGGGCACGCCGGTCCGGGGCGGCGGGCGGGCCGGCGGCCGCGTGGGACATCGCCGCGCTCGCTGCGCCTGGCCGCCGCTGCCGCCGCCGTGGTCATCCTGGCGGGCGGCGGGTACACGATCGCGCGGGTGGTCTTGACCGGGAATTCCACCGGACCGGCCAGTTCCTCCGGCGCCGCAGGTTCCGCCAGTTCGGCGGCGGGCCACCGATCCGCGGGCGGCCTGGCTCCTGAGGCCGTACCCAGAGCCGGCAGCACGGCTGTCCTGCCGGTGATCGCCAGCGAGACCCACTATCAGGCCGGCCAACTGCCCGACCAGGTGCGTGCCGTGCTCGCGCGTTACCCCACCACGGGTTCGCCGGGCCAGTTCGGGCACGCGGCCGCGGCAGCCCGGGCCTTCCCGGGGCTGACGGCATGCCTGAGCCACGTCACCGGCGGCCAGCGCCCCCGCCTGGTCGACCTTGCGCGGTACGGCACCCGGCCGGCGGCGGTCATCGTGGTGCCCGTCACCGGCACGTCGATGGTGCGTGTGTGGGTGGTGGGGACGGGATGTTCCGGGCAAGGCAGCGACATCATCACCCGGTTCTCCATGCCCGTGACCGGTTGAGACGCGCTGTGCGCCGCCGAATCCGCGGGCTGACACACAGGCGTGCGGCCAGGAACCCCGGGGGGTCGGCGCGGCAGTTCGGCCGGGAATTTTCCGGGCCCTAGGATCGGTTGTTCCCGGTGCCCATTAAGCGAAAGGCGAACAGGTGACCGGCATTCGCGACGTCATCGTCATCGGATCGGGGCCCGCTGGCTACACAGCGGCACTGTATGCCGCGCGGGCACAGCTCAAGCCGCTGGTGTTCGAGGGTTCCGTCACGGCTGGCGGTGCGCTCATGCAAACCACCGACGTGGAGAACTTCCCCGGGTTCCCCGACGGCGTGCTCGGCCCGGACCTGATGGATGCCATGCGCAAGCAGGCCGAGCGGTTCGGTGCGGAGCTGGTGGCCGACGACGTGACCGAGGTCGACCTGACCGCCGACCCCAAGCGGGTCACGGTCGGCGCCGACGTCCACCTCGCCCGGACCGTCATCATCGCGAGCGGGTCCCGCTACCGGGAACTGGGCATCGACGGGGAGAAGCAACTGGCGGGGCACGGCGTGTCCTGGTGTGCGACCTGTGACGGTTTCTTTTTCCGCGACAAGGACATCGCGGTGGTCGGCGGTGGCGACTCGGCCATGGAGGAGGCCACCTTCCTGACCCGGTTCGCCCGGTCGGTCACGGTGGTGCACCGCCGCGACGCGCTCCGCGCCTCCAAGATCATGCAGGAGCGGGCCTTCACCAACCCGAAGATCTCCTTCCGCTGGAACAGCGAGGTCACCGGTGTGATCGGCGACGGAAAGGTGAGCGGCCTGCGGCTGCGGGACACCATCACCGGCGAGGAGAGCACGCTGGAGATCGGCGGCCTGTTTGTGGCGATCGGCCACGACCCCCGCAGCGAGCTTTTCACCGGCCAGCTTGCCACCGACGCCGAGGGCTACCTGCTGGTCGAGCAGCCCTCCACCCGCACCGCGATCCCGGGCGTGTTCGCCTGCGGCGACGTCGTCGATCACACGTACCGGCAGGCGGTCACGGCGGCCGGCACCGGCTGCGCGGCTGCCCTGGATGCCGAGAGATACCTGGCGAGTCATGAGTTCTGAAGACAGTCAAGCCATCGTGAGACGGAAGGAACACCGAGCGTGGGCGCGATGAAGAAGGTAACCGACGAGAGCTTCGAGCTCGACGTCCTCAAGAACGACAAGCCTGTGCTTGTGGACTACTGGGCCGAATGGTGTGGCCCGTGCCGGCAGGTCGCGCCGGTGCTGGAGGCCATTGCCGCCGAGCACGGCGACAAGATCAACATCGTCAAGCTGAATGTCGACGAGAACCCCGAGGTCACGAGGCGGTACGGGATCATGAACATCCCGACGCTGGGTGTCTTCCAGAATGGCCAGGTCGTCAAGGAACTCGTGGGCGCCCGGTCGAAGTCGAAGCTGCTCGACGACCTCTCCGAATTCATCTGAACGGGCCGGATCTCCCGGCTTGCGCCTCTCCCGGCTTGCGCATGTCCGGCGGCCGCACTTAGCACGGGTTAGGCCCAAGCAAATCCCTACAAATCGGGCATGATCATGGGCGCAAGCCGTGCTGAGTGGCCGGGCCTCAGGCCAGGCGCAGTGCCCGCTCCGGGGTCATCGAGCCCAGCAGCCGCTCCAGCGCCACCTCGACGTCCTCCCGCCAGGACACGGTGGTCTTCAGTTCCAGGCGCAGCCGCGGGAAGTGGTGGTGCGGGCGGACCGTCTTGAATCCGACCGCCAGCAGGTAGTCCGCGGGCAGTACGCAGGACCCCTCATCGCGCCGCAGGTCACCGAAGGCCTCGATCGCCTTGACCCCGCGCCTGGTGAGGTCCTTTGCCACTCCCTGGACGAGCATCCGGCCCAGCCCGCCGCCCGCGAACTCATCGAGGATGTGGGCGGTCATCAGCAGCACCGCATCGGCGCTCACCGGGCTCGTGGGGAAGGCCACGGAGCGTGGCACGTACTGCGACGGCGCGTACAGGACGTAGCCCGCCGGCACACCGTCGACGTAGGAGATCTTGCCGCAACTGCCCCACTCGAGCAGCGTGGAGGAGATCCACGCCTCCTTCTCCAGCGCCGGGTCGCCCGCGGCCTGCGCACGGCTGTGGCCGGCCGGGTCGAGCTCCCAGAAGACGCACCGCCGGCACCTGTGCGGCAGGTCGTCGAGGTTATCCAGGGTGACGTTGGCGAGACGACGCGGCAACTGGCACCTCTGTGTGAGTCGGTCCGTTGTGGCGAACTGCGCTGGTTCACCGGCTACCGTGAGGCGCACGGGTGCCGATGGCAGGATCCTGGGTACCTCCGAGCAGGTCCCCCTCCAGCCCGTACCCTGACATGGTACCCATCGACGTGAGGAGGGGTCTTGGCGACGGAAGACGTGGCGTCAGCTCGTGTCGGCCATCCCGGCGGAACCGGTTATGGGTCACGGGAGCCCCAGGAGGCTCTTACGCCCCATGGGTCCCTGCTGGATCCGTATGTGGGCCGCTACGCCGCGCGGGCGCAGGAGATGATCGCGTCCGAGATCCGGGCGCTGTTCGCGGTCGCCGCCAGGCCCGAGATCGTGTCGCTGGCGGGGGGCATGCCCTACATCACCGCCCTGCCGCTGGACGCCGTCGGCGAGATGGCCGGCCAGCTCGTGGCTAATCGTGGCGCCGTCGCCCTGCAGTACATGTCGGCACAGGGGGATCCTGGCCTTCGCGAGTGCATCTGTGACGTGATGGCACTGGAGGGCGTCCACGCCCACCCGGACGAGGTGGTCGTCACCATCGGCTCCCAGCAGGCACTGGACCTGATCACCCGGATCTTCGTTGATCCCGGCGATATCGTGCTGGCCGAGGGGCCGTCCTATGTGGGCGCGCTGGGCACCTTCGCCTCCTACCAGGCAAACGTGGTCCATGTCCCGATGGATGACGCCGGGCTGATTCCGGAGGCGCTGGCGGAGACGATCGCGGCGCTGGCCGCGAACCGTGAGCGGGTGAAGTTCCTCTATACGGTGCCGTCCTTCCATAACCCCGGCGGGGTGACTCTCAGCGTGGAGCGCCGGGCCCGGGTGCTGGAGATCTGCCAGCGGGCCGGGCTGCTCGTGATCGAGGACAACCCCTACGGCTTGCTGGGATTCGACGGGGAGCCGCTGCGGGCGCTGCGCGCCGACGACGCACATGGGGTGGTGTACCTCGGGACGTTCTCCAAGACGATCGCGCCGGGCCTGCGGGTCGGCTGGGCCGTGGCACCGCCCGGTATCAGGGACAAGCTGGTACTCGCCGCGGAGGCGGCGGTGCTGTGCCACTCCAGCCTCGCGCAGCTCATGGTCCGCGAGTACCTGACGGGCCAGCCCTGGCGGGAGCAGGTGAAGATTTTCCGCGAGCTTTACCGCGAACGCAGAGACACCATGCTGGAGGCGCTGAGCGCGGTCATGCCCGATGGGTGCCGGTGGACCCGGCCCGGCGGCGGGTTCTACGTCTGGCTGCAGCTCCCGCCGGGACTGAACGCCAAGGCGATGCTCCCCCGTGCCATCTCCTCCCGGGTCGCGTACGTCCCGGGGACGGGCTTCTACGCCGACGGGTCTGGCGCCGACCACCTGCGGCTCTCGTACTGCTTCCCTGAGCCCGGCCGGATCAGGGAGGGGGTACGCCGCCTGGCGGAGGTGGTGGGCACCGAGATCGAGCTCCGGTCCACGTTCGGCGCCGTCCCGGCCGCCTCCCGCGAGCCGGGGGCCGGCCCGATCGTCCTGACCGTCCCGGCCGGTGCGGATACCCCGCAGTGAGCGATCTGGATCGGGTGCTCATCCTGGCGGGCGGGCTGTCCGCCGAGCGGGAGGTGTCGTTGCGCTCGGGCAGCCGGCTGCGGGACGCGTTGCGGGACGCGGGCGTCGAGGCCGATGTCGCCGACGCCGACGCGGGACTGATCCCGGCGATCACCGGCGACCGGCCCAGCGCGGTCTTCCCCGCGATCCACGGGGCCTGCGGCGAGGACGGATCGATCCAGGAAGTCCTGGCACTCATGGGTGTGCCCTTTGTCGGCGCGACGGCTGACGCCTGCCGTTTCGCCTTCGACAAGCCGGTGGCCAAGGCCGTCGCCCGGACCGCCGGGCTGGAGACCCCCGCCTCGATCACGCTGCCGAAGGAGACCTTCCACGACCTGGGCGCCACCGCCGTCCTTGAGCGCATCGTGGCGGCACTCGGACTGCCGTTGTTCGTCAAGCCCGCCCGCGGCGGGTCGGCGCTGGGCGCGACCAGGGTCATGACGGCCGCCGAACTGCCCGGCGCCATGATCGGCTGTTTCGCCTACGGCGACACGGCACTGGTTGAGCGCTGCGTGGTGGGCACCGAGATTGCAGTCGGGGTCATCGACCTCGGTGACGGCCCGCAGGCGCTGCCCGCGGTCGAGATCCAGCCGCTCGCGGGCGGCTACGACTACGCGGCACGCTATACGGCCGGGCAGACGCGGTTCTACACCCCGGCCCGGCTTCCCCCGGATGTGACGGCCGCCGCCGCGGCCGCCGCGGTTACCGCTCACCGCTCACTGGGCCTGCGCGACCTGTCCCGTGCCGACCTGATTGTCGAGGACGGACGGGTCTTCTTCCTCGAGGTCGCCGTGGCGCCGGGGTTGACCGAGACGAGCACCCTGCCGATGGCGATGGAGTCGGCGGGCCGGGCTCTGGGCATGATCTGCCGGGACCTGCTGAGCCTGGCGGCCGCCCGGGGAAGCTAGCGACCCTAGTGCCGCATCAAGCTACGTTTGCCTTGTCAACGATGCGGCGGAGCCGTTCATCGTAAGCATGGTTGTTGCGCCAGATGATGTACCGGCGGATCATGCTGGCCTGCTCCTTGTGGCTGGCGTGGTCGGTGCCGTCGAGCGCGAAGTATCGCAACGCGGTGAACTGCGCCTCTATGCGGTTTAACCAGGACGAATTGGTCGGCGTGTAAGCGATCTCGACGTTGTTCGCCTTTGCCCAGGTCCCGACCCGGCGGTCCTTGCGCGTGCTCAGGTGGGGGCTGAAGTTGTCGCAGACGATCGCGATGCGGGTAGAGAGCGGGTAGAGCGAGCGTAGGTAGCGGCAGAACTCCAGGAACCGGGCCCGGGTCTTACGTGGCTTGATGTGCCCGAACAGCTTGTCCGCGCCCAGCTCGTAAGCGGCGAGCAGGTGCCGGACCCCCGCGGTGCGGGTGTAGGTCGCGCGCATCCGCGGCCGCGGCGCCCGGCCGGGCTCTTTCTTCTTGCCGCTGACCGCGGCCCACTGCCGTCCCGGCCGCGGCTGCAGGTTGAGCGGCCCGAACTCATCAACGCAAAAGACGACCGCCGGGTCACCGTCCGCCGGGATGATCTCGCGGTCGGGGATCGCGTACAGGCGCTCGACCCGCGCCTTCTTCGCCGCGTACCGCGGGTCCTTCGACGCCTTCCACGTTTTCAGCCGCTGAAAGGTGACGCCCTCCTGGCGGAGCAGGACCCGCAGGCCCTCGTGGCTGATGTCATCGACCACCCCCTCAGCCACCAGGAACTCCGCCAGCTTGGCCAGGCTCCAGGCGGAAAACGGCAGGTCATGCTCAGCCGGCCTGGACTTGGCGATCTTCTTGATCTCCCGCCGCTGGCCCAGCGTGAACTTCGGCGGGCGGCCGCCCTTGTATCTCGGGTAGAGCGATCCGAACCCGTCGGCGTTGAAGTTCCGGATCACATCGCGCACCCGGTCCTCACTGGTGAACGCCACCCTGGCGATCGCAGGCACGCCCATGCCCTGCGCGGACAGCAGGACCATCTGCGCGCGGCGCCAGGTCACCACCGACCCGGAGCCCCGGCGCACGATCCGCACCAGCCGCTGTCCCTCGTCATCATCGATTTCACGCACCCGCAGCCGTTCAGTCACCGGGCCAGTCTCGGCGATCAGCACCCGCAGGCAAAGCGCCCGGCCGGGGCTTCCCTGCGGGTGCCCGATGCGGCACTCGGACGATCAGGCTAGGCGACACGTGCGGCAGGGCGATCGCTCTGAGGATCAACCGGGCAAATTTCGCACCCTACGTGTGCCCATGATCTTCAACTGCAGCGATGAAACCGTCTGGGTCCTCAAGGCTCACCAGAAGTGAGTTCACCCGCTCCTTGACGAACATGGTGCTGGGGGTGCGATCCGTATAGCTGGGCGGGTCGATCGCGATTTCCACCAGGCCGTCAGCAGAGCCGTTTACCAGCAGCTGACCCTTCTTATTCATGTGCACGCCGTTCGTTCCATGGAGCTTTTCCTGAGACCGGCTAGCAGACCGGACCGACCGCCGTGGTACGTCGAACTTGTAGGTGCCCATCCGGACCCGGATCTCGTCGGGGCCGACCTCCACACCCGATTTACCCGGACCGCCACCGACAAGGGTGTCCATCCAGGCTGTAAGTTTGTAGATCCAGGCCCTGCTGTAGCTGATCGCGAACCATTGGATGCCCGAAGGCGGGATCTCGCCTCCGGCCTGGTGCTCCCTGATGACCGCGCGCCGGGCTGTGGCATAGGACTCGCCGGTCTCTGCCATGCGCTTGCGGGTGGCTGCCCTGATCTTGTCGTGTGACATCGTGCCCTCAGTCCGGTGACCCTGTCCCGGCGCCTGGCCACCATGAAGTATCACGATGAAAGGGAGAAGAAGGAAACCACGTGAGGGCTGCGCCGCTCTTGTCCTCAGTGCTAGCGCCAGCGCCGGGCGAGCGTAGCTCGGATCAGGCAGACGTGGCTGCCCAAACCAAGGATACACGCAGTCCGAGAGGGTGGCCCGTACCCGGCGCTAGCTGGAACACACAGCACGGGTTTGCGCGACCGAAGTGTCCCTCTCGACCCGGGGCAATCGTTGCCTGATGCGGCACTAGTTTCACGTGAAACACGCCCGGGACCCGGGGGGCTGAGGGCACCCACGGCCAGTGCCGGGTTCAGGCGCTGCGGTCCTGCGCCAACTCCGGGGACATGGCGGCCACGATCCGCTCGAGGTCCTGCAGCGAGGCGAACTCGACCACGATCTTTCCCTTGCGGCGGCCGAGTTCTACCTTGACCCTGGTCTCGAACGCGTCTGACAGCCGGTCGGCCAGTTCGGTAAGAGCGGGCGCCACGGGCTGTTTGGCCGACGACCGGCGGGGCTTGGGTGCCTGGTCGCCTCCCATGGCCACGATCTCCTCCACCGCCCGTACCGACAGCCCTTCGGCCACGATGCGGTGCGCGAGGCGGTCCTGGGCATCCGGGTCGTCGAGCGAGAGCAGGGCCCGCGCGTGCCCGGCGCTCAGGACGCCGGCTGCCACCCGCCGCTGAACCGCGGGCGGCAGGTGCAAGAGCCGGATGGTGTTGGAGATATGCGGCCGGGAGCGCCCGACCTTGCGCGCGAGTTCGTCATGTGTGGCACCGAAGTCATCGAGCAGTTGCTGGTAGGCCGCCGCTTCCTCGAGCGGGTTGAGCTGCTCACGGTGCAAGTTCTCCATGAGCGCTTCCCGGAGCAGGTCACCGTCGGTGGTGCCCCGCACGATGGCCGGGATGTGCTCCAGGCCGGCCTGCTGGCACGCGCGCCATCTCCGCTCACCCATGATGAGCTCATAGCGCCCCGGCATGACCCGGCGGACCACCACCGGCTGGAGCAGGCCCACCTCCCGGATCGAGGACGCCAGTTCCTCCAGCGTGTCTTCGTCGAAGCTCTGGCGGGGCTGGCGCGGGTTCGGGGTGATGGCACCGATCGCCACTTCCTCGAAGTAGGTTCCCCCCGTGTCCTCAGCTCCGTTGCCTCCGCCGCCCGCGGGCGCGTGCCGCGGTGCTTCGGGACCGGTCCCGCCCTTGCTGGCACCGGTCCACGCCACCGAGGAAGGCGCTGTCGGGATGAGTGCCCCGAGTCCCTTTCCCAGGCCCCGCCTCTGCTGAGCCATCACATCTCCTCGCACTGCTTCTTCTCACCGCGTCGGCCGCCGCTGGCCGCGCAGCCGCCATGCCCTGGCGCCTGTCCCGCCTTCGACGGCTGCTGACCCGGCCTCCTAGTAGAGCATCCCACCGCAGCACCCGCACCACAGACAGGCGGGATCTCCGGCAGATCTCAATGGCTGAGCCCCTCACCAGTGATGAGCTCCTCGCCGATGGTGCGGCCCTCCCCGATGGTGAATTCCTCGGCGGCCGTGGGGCCCTCGCCGACAGTGCTGGCCGCATTGACCTTGGTGGTGGCGTCGTCGTTCCACCCGCTCCGGCGACGGCCGGGTGCCCGGCCCAGCCCACGGGCAATGCCGACTGGCGGGATGTGCCGCGGGCGTAGCGTTGCCCACCTTCGCCGGCTCGCAAAGCCCGCCTCGGGCACTACGGCCATATAGCCCCATCGTGCCTGTGCCAGCCCGCGGCTGGCCCGCCAGCCGACGTTGCCCCCCACCCCGGCCGTCGTCGCCCCTCAGCCGGCACAGCCCCAGCCGGCACAGCCCGCCAGCCTGTCAGTCCGCCTGACCCATCCGCGCCGCACGGTCAGCCACTTCCTTGGCCGCCTCCAGATAAGCCTGGGCACCGCTCGACCCGGGGTCATAGGTCATCACGGACTGCCCATAGCTCGGCGCCTCGGAGACCCGCACGCTGCGCGGGATGACCGTGCTGAGCACCACATCCCCGAAGTGCTCCCGGACTTCCTCCGCCACCTGGGACGCCAGCCGTGTCCGCCCGTCGTACATCGTCAGCAGGATCGTGGAGACATACAGCCCGGGATTCAGGTGGCTCTTCACGAGGTCGATGGTGCGCAGCAGTTGCTCGAGCCCTTCCAGCGCGTAGTACTCACACTGGATGGGGATGAGCACCTCTACCGCAGCTACCAGGGCATTGACCGTGAGCAGCCCGAGCGATGGCGGGCAGTCGATCAGAACGTAGTCCAGGTCGGATGCGTCGTAGTCGGTGAAGGCCCGGCTCAGCCGCGCCTCCCGCGCCACCAGTGGCACCAGTTCGATCTCGGCACCCGCGAGATCGATCGTGGCCGGGGCACAGTAGAGCCCCGGGATGTCTGCCACGGCGCGGACGATGCCGGCCAGTGGCTGGTCCTCGACCAGGACGTTGTACACAGATGCCAGGCCGGCCCGGTGGTCCACGTCCAGGGCGGTCGAGGCGTTCCCCTGCGGATCGAGGTCGACCACCAGGACCCGCGCTCCGTGCAGAGCCAGGCTGGCCGCAAGGTTGACCGCGGTCGTCGTCTTGCCGACGCCGCCCTTCTGGTTGGCGATCGTGATCATCCGGCATGAGCGGGGCCGCGACCACGCGCGCTCCGCCGACCCGCCCAGGGCGGCGAGGGCCGCCGCGGCCGGAGTCATCGCCGACCGGGCCGGGCCGGGTGCCACCGGCACCGCGGAACCGTCCTGGGTGGCGGACACGTCCTGGGTGGCGGACACGTCCTGGGTGGCAGACACGTCCCGGCTGCCAGACACGTCCCGGCTGCCAGACACGGTTGCGGTACCGTGACCGTCCGCCTGAGTGATGCGGCCCACCGGTACCCCACCAGCGCCGTCTCCCGGCGCACCAACCGGGCCGGCCGCCAATGCGCCATCGCCCGGCCGTGCCCTCACCGCGTCATCTCCCCCTGCCGGGCCCGCGGCAGCCGGCCCGGCCGGCTCTCCGGGCGGTCCGGCCCTGTTTCACGTGAAACCGCCGCCGACAGTGCCTGCCTCACCCGCGCGAGTGGCCCATCCCCGGTCCGCCGACCCGCGCCCTGTGCCACAGCCTCTCGCTCCTCATCCGGATCCGCCTGACGCACCTGACCGGCTATGCGACCCGGGTTCTTGTCTGGCCACCCGAGACCGCTCGACTCCACACGCGACCCTCCGCCGACCGGTGCGGCCGGAGGCTGCCGGGATTCTCCTGGCCATCCCACGCCGCCCTCCGCGGAAGCCATCACCGCTCCTCTCCCTGCCGCACCCTTCCTTGCGGCGCCTCTCCCTGAGGCATGGGCCCCCACCCGTCTCATGGCCCGGCAGTCAGCCGGACCACTGTCGCAGCGGGATCGACCTTACCGCTCCCCACACGCACAACGTCCACGTCTTGGATCCCCAGTTTCCGCAACGTGCGCCGTGCGGCAGCGACCTCCTGCCGCACGTTCGCACCCTTGATGGCCAGAACGATCCCGCCCGGCCGCACCAGGCCCAGTGCCAGCCCTGCCAAGCGGTCCAGTGGCGCGACCGCCCGCGCGGTAACCACGTCCGCCGACAGCCTTCCCGCGAAATCCTCCGCCCGCCCGCGCAATACCTCCGCGTTCTCCAGGTCCAGGGCATGCAGGCATTCCTCGAGGAACCTCACCCGCCGCAGCATCGGCTCCAGCAAGGTCACGGTCACGTCCGGCAGCAGCAGTGCCAGCACGATGCCGGGCAGCCCGGCACCCGACCCGAGATCGACCAGCGAACTCGGGCGGGGGACCAGTTCCGCTATGGCCGCGCTGTTGAGCAGGTGGCGCTCCCACAGCCGGGGCACCTCATGGGGCCCGATCAGGCCACGGGCCACCGCCGGGCCGGCCAGCAGGCGCGCGTAGTGCTCGGCGGCGGGCGTCCCTGGTCCGAAGACCTGTTCCGCCTGTGGCGGGGTGGGCGGCACCACCGGCACCACCGGCCCCACTGGTACCGCCTGCCTGGCCGGCAGCACAGGCATGTCATCGGCACCACCGCAACCACCAGCCTCGCTGGAACCAGTGGGCATGGTGCTGGGCCGCCCGGGCGGGTCAGCCCGCGGGAAGGACAACCACCCGCCGGTTCGGCTCCTCGCCCTCCGACTCGCTACGAAGGCCCGCCGCTGCGACGGCGTCATGAACGATCTTGCGCTCGAACGGCGTCATCGGGTCGAGGCGGCGGGCGACACCGGTCCGGCTGACATCATCGGCAGCGTCCTGCCCCAGCGCGGTCAGTTCCGTCCGCCGCCGCGCCCGGTAGCCGCCAACGTCGAGCATGATCCTGGTCCGCACGCCGGTCTGCCGGTGGACAGCCAGGCGGGTCAGCTCCTGCAGGGCTTCCAGGACCTCACCGTGTGGCCCGACGAGCTCCTGAAGGGTCGCCCCGACCACGGAAACCAGCGCCCGGTCGCCCTCCACGTCCATGTCGATGTCACCGTCGAGGTCGGCGACGTCGAGAAGCCCTTCAACGTAGTCGGCCGCGATCTCGCTCTCCTGCTCCAGGTCCGCGGCGTCGCGCTGCGGCCGGTCCGGCGCCTCCCCGTCCTCGCCCGGGGCACCATCGGCTTCGCCAACGCCGTCAGCATCGGCGGCGGCATCCTCGTCGCTGGGGGCACCGACGTCACCGGTGGCATCCGTGTCGGCGGCGGTAACATCCGCGTCGCTGGGGGCGCCGGTGCCGCCGGTGGCATCCGCGTCAACGCCAGTGGCATCCGCGTCGCCGGCCACGGAGTCCGTGGCGTCGTCGCGTACCTCACCGGTCTCCCCGGCCGCCGGCACCGCGGCCGTGTCAGCGCCCGCGTCGCCGGCCACGGGCGGTTGCCCCAGGTTGTCATCCTCGGTCACGGCAACCATGTTCTCCCTCTGGCTCACAACCGGGTCCTCCTCGTAGCGGGACCGCGCTGTCCGTGGTTACCAACCCCTGCCTCCCGGGCTGGATGGCATCGTGCTCTCCGGGTGACCCCGGCTCCGGCCGGCCCCGGGCTCGGGCCGCCGTCCCGCCTCACCGTTTGCCGGAGCGTTTACTGCGGGACTGGCGTGCGCGTTGCTGCCTGACGAGCTTAGTCTCCGGGGCGGCCGGCTGTGGCGCTGGCTCGGGCCGTCCCCTGCCGAACCGGCGCAGCACACCCGAGCCGTTGGCCGGACTTGGCGCGCTGCCCGCACCGGCACCTGGCTTCCCGCCGTCCTTGGACGGCTTGGCTCCGGGTGCCTGCCCATCGGCGGTGGCCGGCTTGCCCATGGCGGCCGGCTTGCCCTTGCCCGGGGGTACCGCCTTGCCGGGGGGTACCGCCTTGCCGGGGGCCCCCGGCTTGCCGGGCGGTATCACCTTGCCCGGCACCACTGCCGGGGCCCCGGCGGTGGCCGGCATCGGGTAACGCTTGAAGAGAACGTACTGCTGTCCGAGGGTCCACACGTTGGTGGTCACCCAGTACATGACCAGGCCAAACGCCCAGTAGAGGCCGGACAGCGCGAACAGCGGCACGATGTAGGCCATGTACTTCTGCGACTGCGCCATCGGGTTGTCTGGGGTCATCGTCGGGGTCATGCCCCGCTTGGTGCTCTGCCGCACGGTCATGAAGGTCGTCGCGACGCTGATGAGGACCGCGACCAGGATGACGAGCCGGGATTCCAGCGTCTGGCCTGGCAGCGGGAAGAGGAACTTGTCGGGGATGTGGGCACCGAAGATGTCGGCCTTCTGTGCGCTGATCACGAACCCGCGCGTGAGCCCGTAGGGCAGCGGCAGCCCCGGCTTCCAGTTCGAGATCCCCCGCAGGACACTGAACAGGGCGAAGAACAGCGGCATCTGCCCCAGCAGCGGGAGGCACCCGGCGAGCGGGTTGGCGCCGTTCTCCTTGTAGAGCCGCATCGTCTCCTGGTTGAGGGTCTGCTTGTCGTTCTTGTACTTCTTCCGCAGTTCGGCGATCTGCGGCGCGAGCGCGCTCATCTTGCGGGTCGCGTGCATCTGCTTGACGAACAGCGGCACCAGGATCAGCCGCATGAGGACCACGAGGATGACGATGGTCAGTACCCACGCGAGGCCGCTGGCAGGGCTCAGGACCGTGCTCACACCGGTGTGGATCTGCTGCATCACCCATGCGACGGCGTCATACAGGGGGGTGAGCGGGTTCACGAGCTGGCTCCCTCGGGACGGGCCGGACGGCCGTGGAGGGCGGGTGGCACCGGATCGAACCCGCCGGGGTTGAACGGATGGCAGCGGCCGATCCTGCGCACCGCGAGCCAGGTGCCACGCAGCGCACCGTGCTCAGCGACGGCTTCCAGCGCATACGCGCTGCACGAGGGGGCGAACCGGCACCGCTGACCGAGCAGCGGGCTGATGAAACGCCGGTAGCCGGTGATCAGGATCACCAGCACCCGCGCAGCAGCCGATGGCCTGGCCTGCGCCAGTCTCTCGTCTGCTTGTGTCATCGCCGCAGCGCCCCTACCTGCCGCCGCACCAAGGTGCTCATCACCAGGTCGAGTTCGGCGGCGAGATCTGCCTGGCGTGCGGTCGCGGCCTGTGGATGAGCCCGCACAACAAGCAGGCTACCTCCCGGAAGCGATGACAGGTACTTGCGCACGAGTACCCGCAGCCGCCGCCGCACCTTGTTTCGCACCACCGCCATGCCAACCGACCGGCTCACCACGAAGCCCGCACGCGCAGGGCCGTGCCCGTCGCCGACGGGCACGAGCAGATGCCCGGTCAGCAGTGTGCGCCCGGACCGGCTGCCCTGCCGGACCGCCAGCGAGAAATCACGTCGGCGTCTCATCCGCGACTCGGCGGGAAGCACTTATGATCTCTCCCCTTGCGGGCTAGGGCCTGTTTCGTGTTCGCAGCTAGGACTTGTTTCGTGGATCCATGCCGCCGCGAGCGGATCGGCGGCGGGATGGACCGCAAAGAGGCGGAGGAGCCGGTGGCGGGGCAATCGGCGGCGGCAAGGCGGCCGGATGTCCGCCCGGCGGGCGCGCAGCAGGCCGGAACTCTACGAGACATGCCCTGGGCATGGCCCGGTCAGACGCTGACCCGGCCCCGGCCCTTGCGCCGCCGCGCGGAGAGGACCGCGCGCCCGGCCCTGGTCCGCATGCGCAGCCGGAATCCATGCGTCTTCGCGCGACGGCGATTGTTCGGCTGGAACGTGCGCTTGCTCACGGGTGACTCCCGGTACGGTGCTTTTGATTGCCAAGGCCACGACCGGCGCGAGGGCGCGTGAGCGCACGGCAGGGCCGCCCGGGGGTAGCTGGGTCTGTTAACCGTACGCGCACCGGTCACCACTGGTCAAACCAAGGAACACCACGGCGGGAACGGCCGTTTGCCTACCGTACATCCAGCCCGGCCCCTAGGCTGTGGACAACCGATCCGGCTGAACACTACCGAGCACATCAGCGATCGTGGGGCGCTGCGTTCCCGCCACACACGCTTCCCCGCGCACTAGGTGATACGCGGCGTGCACAGCTTGTGGATAAGACTGTTGATCACACTGTGGGGGCGCCCGATGAGCGAGACCGATCTCGGGGAGGTCTGGACCAGGTCGCTGGAAGAGCTGTCGGACCTGCACATCGAACCACATCAGCGGGCCTGGCTGCGGCTGACCCGGCCGCTCGGGCTGGTCGAGAACACCGCGCTCATCGCCACGCCTAACGAGTTCGTCAAGGAACAACTCGAGACCAGACTGCGCGCGCTCATCACCCATGCCCTGTCCCGCGAGCTCGGCCGCAACATCCAGCTTGCGGTCACGGTCGATCCCGCTGCCACGGCCACCTCACCCGCGCCGACGCCCGGAGCTGCCGTGCCGCCCGGCGGCAATGACGAGAGCGCCAGCCACCCCGGCCTTGACGGGCACGCCGACTACCTGGACGCCGGGAGCCTGCCGGGACAACCAGGGCCGGGACTGAGCCGGGCAGGCCAGCAGAATGGCCCGCAACCGCGGGTGGCAGGGGCGTCCGGACCGGGCAGCACAGCCCTGTCGCCAGGCGCCGCCGCGGATACCGCCCCGGCGACGGGCCTGGCGACGGACAGCGGTCACCCCGGCAGCCATCCCGGCGGGGGCTTCGGCGCGCTGCCACACCGCCCCGGCGACGGGCCGGGCCAGCCGGGCCTGCCCCGGCCGGCCCCGGCACAGGCCCGGCTCAACCCCAAGTACACGTTCGAGACGTTCGTCATCGGGTCGAGCAACCGGTTCGCGCACGCCGCCGCGGTGGCTGTCGCCGAAGCGCCCGCCAAGGCGTACAACCCGCTGTTCATCTACGGCGACTCCGGTCTGGGCAAGACCCACCTGCTGCACGCCATCGGGCACTACGCCCAGAGCCTCTACCACGGCGTCAAGGTCCGGTACGTCAGCTCGGAGGAGTTCACCAACGACTTCATCAACATGATCAGGGACGGCAAGCAGGACGGCTTCCGGCGCCGCTACCGCGACGTGGATGTGCTGCTGGTCGACGACATCCAGTTCCTGGAGAACAAGGAAGGGACGCAGGAGGAGTTCTTCCACACCTTCAACACGCTGCACAACGCCAGCAAGCAGATCGTCATCTCCAGCGACCGTGCGCCCAAACGCCTGGTGACCCTCGAAGACCGGCTCCGCAGCCGGTTCGAATGGGGCCTGCTCACCGACGTCCAGCCACCGGAGCTGGAGACGCGCATCGCGATCCTCCGCAAGAAAGCGGTCCAGGAAGGGCTCAACGCCCCGCCGGAAGCGCTGGAGTACATCGCCAGCCGGATCTCCACCAACATCCGCGAGCTGGAGGGCGCACTCATCCGGGTGACGGCCTTCGCCAGCCTCAACCGCCAGTCCGTCGACCTCCAGCTCGCCGAGATCGTGCTCAAGGACCTCATACCGGAGGCGCAGGGGCCGGAGATCACCGCCGCGACCATCATGGGCCAGACGGCCTCGTACTTCGGGCTCTCCATCGACGACCTCTGCGGCACCTCCCGGTCGCGGGTCCTGGTGACGGCCCGGCAGATCGCCATGTACCTGTGCCGCGAGCTGACCGACCTTTCGCTCCCCAAGATCGGCCAGCAGTTCGGTGGCCGCGACCACACGACGGTCATGCACGCCGAACGCAAGATCCGCTCGCTCATGGCCGAACGCCGGTCCATCTTCAACCAGGTCACCGAGCTCACCAACCGCATCAAGCAGCAGGCACGGTCGGGATGATCGACCACGTATCACTAACAGCCGTCACAATCGGTACACACAGGCTGTGGATATCTCTGTGGACACCCTTGGGATGGCCGGCGGACAACGCTGACGCGCCGGGGGGTAACAAGCCGGAGCGTGGCCCGGGCGCCGTTTCCGTCCACAGCCCATCCCCGGCCCGGCCGTCTCCGCACACAGGCCCTGTGGCTAGCAGAATCCGCTGTGACCTGGTAAAAAGGCCGCCGTCCCCAGGATCCACCGTGCCTATGACGACTACGTTCTGCTTTTCATCTTCAGAGCAACCCAGCAGGAGGCAACCGTGGGCTGCCCACGGCTGCGCACGTACCGCATTCACTACCCGGCCACGAGCCAGCTGTACCCTTCGGCCACACAGCCAACCGCCGGGCCGCGCCGCAGGCGTGCACGACCCGGCCGTTCACCTTCTCAGGCAACAGGAGGCAGCTTCCGGTGAAGATCCAGCTGGAGCGCGACGCGCTCGCCGAGGCCGTCGCCTGGACCGCGCGCGGGCTCCCGGCACGTCCGGCCGTCCCCGTCCTGGCGGGCATGCGTGTGCAGGCGGACACCGAACTCACCCTGTCCAGCTTCGACTATGACGTGTCCGCCCAGGCCCGTATCCCGGTCGCCACCGAGGAGGAAGGCACGGTGCTGGTGTCGGGCCGCCTGCTGGCGGAGATCACCCGCAGCCTTCCCGCCCGCCCGGTGCAGCTCTCCGCCGACGGCTCCCGCGCCACCCTGACCTGCGGCAGCACGACCTTCACGCTGCTCACCATGCCGGTCGAGGACTACCCGACCCTGCCGGACATGCCCCCGGCCGCCGGCACCATCGGCAGCGATGCCTTCGCCACCGCGGTGACCCAGTCGGCGGCCGCGGCTGGGCGCGACGACACGCTCCCGGCGCTGACCGGGGTACGGATCGAGATCGAGGGGGACACCTTGACCCTGGTCTCGACCGACCGTTACCGGCTTGCCGTGCGCGAACTGCGGTGGACCCCGGCCCGGCCCGACCTGAGCGCCTCGGTGCTCGTCCCCGCCCGGGCGCTGTCGGAGACCGCCCGGGCGCTCACTTCTGGGGCCGAGGTGTCGATCGCCCTGGCCCTGCCCGGTGAGGACGGCGCCGCCGGCGAGGGCATGATCGGTTTTGAGGGCGGCGGCCGCCGCACCACCACCCGGCTGCTCGGCGGTGATTTCCCTCGCTACCAGACGCTCCTGCCCAGCCACGTGAACGCGGTCGCGGAGCTGGCCACCGCCCCCTTCGCCGAGGCGGTCAAGCGGGTCGCGCTGGTGGCCGAGCGCAACACCGCGGTCCGGCTCTCCTTCTCCGCCGGCCAACTGGTCCTGGAGGCGGGCACGGGGGACGAAGCCCAGGCGGTGGAGGTGCTCGACGCCGGCTACGACGGGGACGACCTGCAGATCGCCTTCAACCCGACCTACCTGCTCGACGGGCTGACCGCGATCGACTCCGACACCGCGCGCATGTCCTTCACCGAGGCGGGCAAGCCAGCCCTGATCACGGGCAAGCCGGCGCCCGACGAGCAGCCCGACTACCGCTACCTGCTGATGCCGATCCGGCTCGGGGGGTGAGCGCCCCGGGGGCGGGTGCGGGTCCGGTCGCGCCATGACTACGGTTGGCCCTGACGACAGGGGAGTGAGCGCGCTATGCAGATCGGGATGATCGGGCTGGGCCGGATGGGCGGCAACATGGCGAAGCGGCTGCGCCTGGCCGGGCACGAGGTTGTCGGCTACGCCCGCAACCCGGCCGGCCGCGACGTCAGCAGTCTTGAGGAGCTGGTGGCCCGCCTGGCCCCGCCCCGCACCGCCTGGGTGATGGTGCCCGCGGGCGACGCCACCCAGCAGACCATCGCCGAGCTGCGGGGCCTGATGGAAGCGGGCGACCTGGTGATCGACGGCGGCAACTCGCACTACACCGATGACCTCAACAACGCCCGCATGCTCGGCGCCAGGAAGATCGGCTTCATCGACGTCGGCGTATCCGGCGGCGTCTGGGGCCTGAAGAACGGATACGGGCTGATGGCTGGCGGTGAGGACGCCGACGTCGCCCGGGTCATGCCCATCTTCGAGGCGCTCAAGCCACCGGGCGACGCCGGGTTCGTGCACGCCGGGGCGGCCGGGGCCGGGCACTTCGCCAAGATGGTGCACAACGGCATCGAGTACGGGATCATGCAGGCCTACGCGGAGGGGTACGAACTGCTGGCCGCGTCGGACGTCGTGACCGATGTGGCCGGCGCGTTCCGCAGCTGGCGGGAAGGGACCGTCATCCGGTCCTGGCTGCTTGACCTGCTGGTCCGCGCGCTCGACGAGGACCCGGGCCTGGAGAATATCCGCGGCGTGGCCCAGGACTCCGGCGAGGGCCGGTGGACGGTCGAGGCGGCGATCGAGCACGGGGTCCCGATGCCGGCGATCAGTGCGGCCCTGTTCGCGCGGTTCTCCTCCCGCGAGGAGGACTCCCCGGCCATGAAGGTCGTGGCCGCGCTGCGCAACCAGTTCGGCGGCCACCCGGTGACCGAGGCTGGCCCCCCGGGGGCTGACGGCCCGCACCGGTAGCCTCCTGCTGTGCACCTCACCCGCCTCGCTCTCACCGATTTCCGGTCCTATGCCGGGGCGGAGCTGAGCCTGGATCCCGGTGTCTCGACCCTGCTGGGCGCCAACGGGCAGGGCAAGACCAACCTGGTCGAGGCGGCGGCGTACGTCTCGACGCTCGGCTCCCACCGGGTGGCGACCGACGCGCCACTGGTCCGCACCGGCGCCGAGCGGGCCATCCTGCGCGCCGCGGTCACCTCCGGCGACCGGGACAGCCTGGTGGAGATCGAGATCAACCCCGGCCGGGCGAACCGGGCCCGGCTCAACCGGGCGCCGGTGAGCAGGCCCCGCCAGGTGCTCGGGGTGGTGCGCACCGTGCTGTTCGCGCCCGAGGACCTCGCCCTGGTCAAGGGTGACCCGGACCAGCGCCGCCGGTTCCTCGACGATCTGCTGGTCGCGAGCGCGCCGCGCTACGCCGGGGTCCGGGCCGACTACGAGCGGGTGCTGCGGCAGCGGACGGCGCTGCTGAAGTCGCTGCGGGCCGTCCGGCCCGGCGCGCGGGCCTACGCGCGCACCGGCAGCCACCGCGACGCCGGGCCCGGTGCCGGGCACAACGGGGCCGGCCAGGACGCGTCCGGCCAGGGCGATCAGGCGGGCCAGGCGCCCAGCACGCTGGACGTCTGGGACGAGCACCTGGCAACGGCAGGGGCCGAATTGCTGGCGGCCAGGATCCGGCTGACCGCCTCGCTGCGCCCGCTGGTCTCCCGGTCCTACAGCGCGGTGTCGGGCGGGGTGAGCGTGGAAACCGCGATCAGCTACCGCCAGTCGTTGCGCATCCCGGGCCCGGGAGACCGGGACGGCGGGACCGCCACCGAGCCGGCCGAGCCGCCCACCGACGCCGCCCGGCTTGCTGACGGGCTGCGTGAGGCGCTGGCCCGGGTGCGCGGCCAGGAACTCGAGCGCGGGGTCTGCCTGGTCGGCCCGCACCGGGACGACCTGGACCTGCGGATCGGCGAGCTGCCCGCCCGGGGATACGCCAGCCAGGGCGAGTCGTGGTCGATGGCGCTCGCGCTCCGCCTGTCCGCGTTTGACCTGCTGCGCAGTGCCGGGGACGACCCGGTGCTGCTGCTCGACGACGTATTCGCCGAGCTTGACACGGGCCGCCGGGAACGGCTGGCCGGCCTGGTCGCCGGCGCGGAACAGGTGCTGGTGACCGCGGCGGTGCCCGCCGACGTCCCGGCCGCGCTGCACGGCGCCCGCTTCGACGTCGGCGGCGGGACGGTGACCCGTGCCGGATGATCAGGGACAGGGTGCCCCCGGGCGGGCGCGCCGGGCGGCCGACGCGCTCGCGGCGGCGAAGGCCGATGCCCGGGCGCGCGGCGAGCGTGCCCCCGAAGGGGATTTCGCAGCAGAACGAAGGCCGCGGGGTGCCCCCGCTGCCCCGGCGCGGGCGGGCCGGGCCGGCCAGGCGGGCCGGGCAGGCCGGGCCAGGCGTGATGACCCGCAGCCGCTTCAGGTGGCCATCGGCGGGCTGCTCGACGACCAGGGCTGGCGGACCGCCGCCGCGGTGGGGTCGGTGTTCGGCCGGTGGGAGGAGATCGTGGGTGCCGCGATGGCGGCCCACACCAGGCCGGGCTCCTTCACCGACGGGGAACTGCTGGTCATCGCCGATTCCACCGCCTGGGCGACGCAGGTCAGGTTGCTTGCGGCCACGCTGGTGCACAGGCTGAACACCGAGCTTGGAAACGGCACCGTCACCAGGGTCAGGGTCCGGGGCCCGGTACCCCCGCGCCAGCGGGGGCAATGGCGAGTTCGCGACACTCGCGGACCACGTGACGACTACGGCTGAGGCGCAAGGTTTTCCCAGGTAAAATGTTAACTGTGCCCCGGGGCTGAAATGCGGCGGGACCTGCGCGCGGCCTAGCAGCGCATCCCCTTTCAGGAGGAGCTTGTTCTTGTCCTACGACGCACGCTCGATCACGGTCCTTGAGGGCCTTGAGGCGGTCCGCAAGCGTCCCGGCATGTACATCGGCTCGACCGGCGAACGTGGCCTCCACCACCTGGTCTACGAGGTCGTGGACAACGCTGTGGACGAGGCGCTCGCCGGGTTCTGCGACCGCATCGAGGTCACCCTGCTCGCCGACGGCGGGGTCCGGGTGGCCGACAACGGCCGCGGCATCCCGGTGGATGACCACCCGGTGGAGAAGCGCCCGGCCGTCGAGGTGGTGCTGACCACCCTGCACGCCGGCGGGAAGTTCGACGGCAAGTCCTACGCGGTCTCCGGCGGCCTGCACGGCGTCGGCGTCTCGGTGGTCAATGCCCTGTCGGCCCGGCTGGAGGTGGAGATCCGCCGGGACGGCTACCTCTGGCGGCAGACGTACCAGCTGGGTGACCCGGTCAGCGGCCTGTCCAGGGGCGAGGCGACCGCCGAGACCGGCAGCACGATCACTTTCTGGCCGGATGACGGGATCTTCGAGACCAGCGAGTGGAGCTTCGAGACGCTGTCGCGCAGGCTCCAGGAGATGGCGTTCCTATGCCGGGGCCTGACGATCATCCTGACCGACCTGCGTCCCGCCCACGTCAATGGCGAGCCGCGCGTGGTCACGTACTGCTACGACGGCGGCATCGCCGACTTCGTCCGCTACCTGAACGCGACCAAGGAGCCGGTGCACAGCACGGTGATCGGGTTCGGCGAGGAGGGCACGGGTATCGCGGTCGAGATCGCGATGCAGTGGAACTCCTCCTACACCGAGTCGGTGTACACGTTCGCCAACACGATCAACACCGCTGAGGGCGGAACCCACGAGGAGGGGTTCCGGGCCGCGCTCACCACGATCGTGAACAACTACGCCCGGGACCAGAAGCTGGTCCGGGAGAAGGAGGAGCGGCTCTCCGGCGAGGACGTGCGCGAGGGGCTGGCGGCGATCGTCTCGGTCAAGCTCGCCAACCCGCAGTTCGAGGGGCAGACCAAGACCAAGCTGGGCAACACCGAGGCCAAGTCGTTCGTGCAGAAGGTGTGCAACGACCACCTGCGGGACTGGTTCGACCGCAACCCCGGCGAGGCCAAGGACATCATCACCAAGGCCGCGCAGGCCGCCAGGGCCAGGATCGCCGCGCGCCAGGCGCGGGATCTGACCAGGCGCAAGGGGCTGCTGGAGTCGTCGTCGCTGCCGGGGAAGCTGTCCGACTGCCAGTCCGGTGACCCGGAGCGGTGCGAGATCTACGTCGTCGAGGGCGACTCGGCCGGCGGCTCGGCCAAGGGCGGCCGGGACCCGGAGTTCCAGGCCATCCTGCCGATCCGCGGCAAGATCCTCAACGTGGAGAAGGCCCGGATCGACCGGGTGCTGAAGAACAACGAGGTCCAGGCGATGATCACCGCCCTGGGCACCGGCATCCAGGAAGACTTCGACATCAGCAAGCTGCGCTACCACAAGATCATCCTGATGGCGGACGCGGACGTGGACGGCCAGCACATCCGGACCCTGCTGCTCACGCTGCTGTTCCGGTTCATGAAGCCGCTGATCGAGGCCGGGCATGTGTACCTGGCCCAGCCACCCCTGTACAAGATCAAGTGGGAGGGCCGCGGGGTCGAGCCCGAGTACGCCTACTCCGACCGGGAGCGGGACGCGGTGATCGAGGCGGGCATCGCGGCGGGCCGCAAGGACCCGCGGCCCCGCGATGGCGTGCAGCGTTTTAAGGGCCTCGGTGAGATGAACGCCAGCGAGCTGTGGGAGACCACGATGAATCCAGCGCGGCGGGTGCTGCTGCAGGTCACGGTGGACGATGCGGCCCAGGCCGACGAGCTGTTCAGCGTGCTGATGGGCGAGGACGTGGACGCGCGCCGTTCCTTCATCCAGCGCAACGCGAAGGACGTCAGGTTCCTCGATATCTGACCACGGCCCGCCGGGGCTCATGATTGCGCCCCGGTATGAGTCCAGACATGAGCGAGATGTGAGAGAGGCCAGCAAGTGACCGACGTGGACGCGGGCGCCGCGCCGCCGGGCGGGCACGACCGGACGGAGCCGGTTGACATCCAGGTGGAGATGCAGCGCAGCTACATCGACTACGCGATGTCGGTCATCGTCGGCCGTGCGCTGCCCGACGTGCGGGACGGCCTCAAGCCGGTGCACACCCGCATCCTGTGGGCGATGTACGACGGCGGGTACCGGCCCGACCGGGGCTTCTTCAAGTGCTCCCGGGTGGTCGGCGACGTCATGGGCCAGTACCACCCGCACGGTGACAGCGCCATCTACGACGCCCTGGTCCGGCTGGCCCAGCCGTGGTCGATGCGGATGCCGCTGATCGACAGCCAGGGCAACTTCGGCTCGCCCGGGAACGACCCGCCGGCCGCGATGCGGTACACCGAGTGCCGCCTCGCCCCGCTGGCCATGGAGATGCTGCGGGACATCGACAAGGACACGGTTGACCGCCGCGACAACTACGACGGGCGCTCCAGCGAGCCGGTCGTGCTGCCCAGCCGGTTCCCCAACCTGCTCGTGAACGGGTCGGAGGGGATCGCGGTCGGCATGGCGACCAAGATCCCGCCGCACAACCTGCGCGAGGTCGCGGCCGGGGTCGAGTGGTACCTGGAGAACTTCGACGCCACCGACGAGGACCTGCTGGCCGCGCTGATCGAGCGGGTCAAGGGGCCGGACTTCCCCACCCGCGCGCTCATCGTGGGCCGCCGCGGGATCGAGGAGGCCTACCGGACCGGGCGCGGCTCCATCACCATGCGCGCCGTGGTCACCGTGGACGAGGACAGCCGCGGCCGCACCTGCCTGGTGGTCACCGAGCTTCCCTATCAGGTCAACCCGGACAACCTGGCCGCCAAGATCGCCGAACTGGTCCGCGACGGCCGGGTCGGCGGGATCTCCGAACTGCGTGACGAGACCAGCGGGCGGACCGGCCAGCGGCTGGTGATCGTGCTCAAGCGGGACGCGATCGCCAAGGTCGTGCTGAACAACCTGTACAAGCACACCCAGTTGCAGGAGACGTTCGGCGCGAACATGCTCGCGCTGGTCGACGGGGTGCCCCGCACGCTGCGGCTGGACCAGATGGTACGGCACTGGGTCACCCACCAGATCGAGGTCGTCGTCCGGCGCACCCGCTACCTGCTGCGACGGGCCCAGGAGCGGGCGCACATCGTCCGCGCGCTGCTCAAGGCGATCGACCGGATCGACGAGGTGATCGCCCTGATCCGGGCCAGCGAGTCCGCGGCCACCGCCCAGCAGGGCCTGATGGACCTGCTGGAGATCGACGAGGAGCAGGCCAGGGCCATCCTCGACATGCAGCTGCGCAAGCTCGCCGCCCTGGAGCGCCAGCAGCTCATCGACGAGTACGACGAGCTCATGGCGAGAATCGCCGACTACGAGGCGATCCTCGCCTCGCCCGAGCGGCAGCGGCAGATCGTCGGCGAGGAACTGGCGGAGATCGTCAGCCGCTACGGCGATGACCGGCGGACCCAGATCATCGCCTATGAGGGCGAGGTGTCGGCCGAAGACCTGATCGCACAGGAGGACGTGGTCGTCACCATCACCCGGGGCGGGTACGCCAAGCGGACCAAGACCGACCTGTACCGGGCGCAGCGGCGCGGCGGCAAGGGGGTGCGCGGCGCGCAGTTGCGCACCGACGACATCGTCGAGCACTTCTTTGTCACCTCGACCCACGATTGGATCCTGTTCTTCACCAACAAGGGCCGGGTCTACCGGGCGAAGGCCTACGAACTGCCCGACACCGCCCGCGACGCGCGCGGCCAGCATGTGGCCAACATGCTGGCCTTCCTGCCGGATGAGCGCATCGCCGAGGTGCTGGCACTGCGGGACTACACGCTCGCGCCGTACCTGGTGCTGGCCACCCGGTCCGGCATGGTGAAGAAGTCCCGGCTGACCGACTTCGACTCACCCCGCGCCGGCGGGATCATCGCGATCAACCTCCGTGAGGACGACGAGGTCATCGCGGCCCGGCTGGTGTCCCCGGAGCAGGATCTGGTGCTGGTCAGCAAGAAGGCGCAGGCGATCAGGTTCCACGCCAGCGATGATGTGCTCCGCCCGATGGGGCGCGCCACCTCCGGCGTGATCGGCATGCGGTTCACCGACGGCGACGAGCTTCTGGGCATGTACGTGGTCAGGGAGGGCGCGGACGTGCTGGTCGCCACCGGCCTCGGCTACGCCAAGCGGACCCCGGTTGACCAGTACCCGGTCAAGGGGCGGGGCGGCATGGGTGTGCTGACCGCGCGGATCGTCGACGCCCGCGGGGAACTGGTCGGGGCGCTCATGGTGGACCCCGAGGACGAGGTCTTCGCCATCACCTCCTCGGGCGGTGTGATCAGGACGTCCGCCGCAGAGGTCAAGCAGTCGGGCAGGCAGACCATGGGGGTCCGGCTGATGAACCTCGCCGCCGGCGACAGCCTGGTGGCCATCGCCCGTAACGCCGAGTCCCCGCATGCCGCCGAGACCGTGGACGCGGTGGCCGGTGAGGACTCCGCCGGTGAGGCCGGTGAGGACTCCGCCGGTGAGCTGGGCGAGGACCCCGCCGGTGAGCTGGGCGAGGACTCCGGCGACCCAGTCGAAGGGGGGCCGGAGGCAACGGAATGAGCGGTGGGAGCGTCATATGGGTAGCACCGTTATGAGCGGCCCAGATCATGACGAACCACCCCAGTCCGGAACGGCCAGTATTGTTGGCCGATAATCGTGTGAGGAAAGCCCCCGAGGAGGTCGGCGTGGAACACCACGTGGAGCCACCACCGTGGTTGCCTGAAGGGGCGGCGCCGGCAGTCACCGACGAGGCCGCTTCCGCTCCCGGGCAGGCGGACACCGACGAGAAGCGGGCGGGCACCGGCGAGCAGGAATCTCACAGCGACGCCGCCGGTGAGCAGGACTCCGGCAGCCTTAACGGATTGCACGATGCCGGCCAGGAACAGCCCGAAGCTGCCCCCGACGCGCCTGCCGCTGCCACGAGCGCCTTCAACGGCAGCCACGAATCCACCGCCCCGGATGCGGATCCGGTCACCTACAGCCGGGACGGCTCGTACGTCTCCGACCAGGCCGGCGCTTACGACTACCAGCCAGAAGCCGCCTACACGCCGGACTATCCCGCCGAAGGCGGGTACAACCACGGAGTGAGCCAGCCAGTCAACGAGGAATCACGGGTTCCCCCGTACCCGGCCGAACTGCCGCCCGAGCAGCCCGCCGCCGCGGCGACGAAGCCCGGAATCGCCGCTGCCGCCTCCCGGGTACTGCCCAAGCCCAAGCGCCAGACGACGCAGGTCAAGAGCCAGACGGCGCCGACCCGCCGGGCGAACCTGGTCATCGCCCGGTTCGAGCCCTGGTCGGTCATGAAGTTCAGCTTCCTGATGTCCCTGGTGGCCTGGGTGGTGCTGTTCGTGGCGGTTGCCCTGCTCTACTATGCCCTGTCCGGCCTCGGGGTCTTCGCCGCGATCCAGCGGACGCTGCAGAGCGTCACGTCCAGCCAGCAGTCGGCAGGAGTGAACCTGGCCAACTGGACGTCGGCATCCAGGGTCCTCGGATACACGATGCTGATCGGCGCGGTGAACATCGTCCTCATCACCGCCCTGTCCACGATCGGCGCCATGATCTACAACCTGGTCACCCACCTGGGGGGCGGGATCGAGGTCACTCTCAAGGAGACCGACTGACCGTTGCCCGCCCGCATGCGGTAATCTTTCCCGGCGGTGCTTCCCCCGTCAGGACCTGACGTCCGGCGCGGGCACCAGCGACCGGGGCCTATAGCTCAGCCGGTTAGAGCGCATCCCTGATAAGGATGAGGTCGATGGTTCAAGTCCATCTAGGCC
>CAVUIU010000015.1:0-17949 GCA_963741615.1 uncultured Actinomycetes bacterium | reverse complement strand
CCTCTCGCTTGTAAGGCGAGTGCTCTACCACTGAGCTATGCGCCCGCGACCGCCCGGCGACCGCGCTTAGCGTACCGGGTGCGCGGCCAGGCGTCTCCGCTGGATCTCCAGCCGGAGTCCGCTAGGCGAAGTGGCGGCGAGCCAGTTCCGCGACGGCATGGCTCACCGCGAGCCGGTTGCGCAGCCACTCCAGCCGCTCGTCCATCGACACGGAGCGCACCCCGGCGGCGAGCGCCTGCTCGAGGTGGATCGAGCCGGCACACGCCGTCGCGGCGAGTATCCCCTCCGGCAGCAGGTCCTGCTCGGCGGGCTGAAGCCGGCGCCAGCGGGAGTATCCGGCCGCCACGGCGGCGATGCGATCTTCGTCGGGCCGGATGTGCCCGGCGGGCCGCCGGGCATCGCGCGGCCCTCCGCCCAGGTGGCATTCGAGCAGGCAATGGCCCAGATCCAGGAGCGGCAGCCCGAGCCCTGCGGTCTCCCAGTCGACGAGGATCACCTGGTCCCGTGCGGTACGGATCGCGTTTCCCGGCCAGGCGTCGCCGTGGACCACGGCAGCCGGCAGCGTCCCCGCCCGCTGCCGCACCGTGAGCAGGGCGGCCCGGAACTGTTCAAGCAGTGCCCGCTGGTCCGCTGGGATGAGGCTCTCCACCACGTCGAGCCGTCCCAGCGCGGCCGGGATGGCCATCTCCGGGTGCCAGGACCCCCGCCCCGCCCACACGCCCATGCCCGCCGCCCGCGTTGCCGCCGCCCGCGTTGCCGCGGCCCCCGTTCCGGTCGCGAACGTGCCCGCATCGAGAGCATGCAGCCGGCCGAGGGCCTCGCCGAGCAGACGCAGCTGCGCCGGGTCGGGCCGCAGTGGTGTCCCGGATGCGTAGGTGGTCGCCAGCGTCGCCCAGACCCCGGCCAGGCCGACGAGGTCAGCGCTGCGGGTGCGGACCACCCGGGGCGCTGGGTAGGCGTGTTCCTGCAGCCAGCCCAGGATGGCTGCGCGGCCGCACAGCCAGTCCGTCACGGCCGCCGGCCCGCATCCCCGGACGTGCACAGCCAGCGGCAGGTCCGTGCGGAACGCCCGCACCACGATGCCTGACCTGCCCGGGCCGCCGAACAGGTAGGTCACGCGGGCGCCGCGCACCGACCCGGCAAGCCGCCGGATGCCGGGCGACCCGACCCCAGCAAGGTGGTACTCGCGAAGGATGCGTCCTACCACCGCGGCGTCGGTCAATGCTGCCGTCCCTACCCCCTGACGGTGCCCCGGCCCAGAACGCGGTCGAGTGCGCGGGCGACTTCCTCGGACAGGTCCGGTGCCTCGGCGGTTTCCCCCGCGCCGACACCTGCCGTGGCAGCCGCTCCCCCGGGCGCAGCCGGGCTGACGCCGGGGCCCGCCACGGCCGCAGCCCCCTCGGGTGCGACGACGAAGCCGCATTCGCGGCACTCCACCTCGCCCAGGCGGCGCACGAGCCGTACGCTGCCGCACCGGCCGCACCGGTCAAGATCAGCCGCCCAGTCGTGCGTGCACTGGCAGGTGGGACAGATCAGGACCTGCTGATTGCCGCGGACGCCACGCCGCCACGGACTGTGCCCGCGGGCGGGATCGACCTGCCGCGTGCCACAGCGATAGCAGGCCATCCTGTCCCGCTCCTTCGCTGTCCCCGGAGTGTGCCGGCACCTATTCCAGTTCGGCAAGCGCCTTCTGGTATTCGGTGATGTCACGCGCCTGAGGGATCGGGTTGACTACCTTCCACCGGACCACGCCTGATTTGTCGATCACGAATGTTCCGCGCTCGGCAAGGCCTTTGCCGGCATTGAACACACCGTAGAGGCTGGCGACCCCGCCGTGCGGCCAAAAGTCGGACAGCAGGCTGAACCCGAACTTCTCGGTGTCCGACCACTTCCGCAGCACGAACGTGGAGTCCACGGACACCGTCAGCAGCTCAACGTCATCGCGCTTGACCTCAGGGAAGTCGTCGCGCAGCGCACACAGCTCCGCGCCGCACACGCTGCTGAACGCGAACGGGTAGAAGACGAGCACCACGTTCTTGGTGCCCCGGAAACTCGACAGCCGGACCGGCTGGCCGTGCTGGTTCTTCAGCTCGAAATCGGGGGCCTCCTGGCCGACCTCGATCGCCATTCGATCGTCCTTTCTCGGGGGACGCCTGCGCACCGGAACACCGGGCATGGGACGCCGGATGAGCTCAGTCTGCCATCAGCCGCCCGCACACATGTACAGCTGGCGACGGACCGATCTCGGGTTATCCGGCCCGCCCACGGCGGCCCATGGTCAGCGGCGGGCCCTCGGCGCGACCAGGCGGGTGCCCAGCCAGTCCCGGCCTGCGCTCACGCTGGAGGTCTGGGAGAGCCCGGCGGTGGGTGCCGCCTCACCGATCTCACTGGGTTCCACGTGGTTGGCACGACCGGCCTTGGGCGTGAGCAGCCAGATATAGCCACCGTCCGCAAGCGGTGTGAGCGCGTCCACCAGGGCGTCAACAAGGTCGCCGTCCCCGTCCCGCCACCACAGCAGGACCACGTCGACGACGTCGTCGTAGTCCTCATCGACAAGTTCGGTGTCCTTCTGGCGGCTGATGGCCTCCCGCAACTGCTGATCACAGTCGTCGTCGTAGCCGATCTCCTGCACCACCTGACCCGGCTTGATGCCGAGTCGCTCGGCCAGGCCCTGTTGATCTTGCGCCTGGCGCGCGGTCGCGCTCACTGACTCCTCCTCAGATCCCTTTCCCGCGGGACCATCCCGCGTCCTGCCCCCCGCCTGGCCTCAGCCACGATGGCGGGCCGATCACGGCAGCTGCCGGGTAGGCACTGCTTGCCCGCACAGTCCACACTGGGTCGGCCCCCTGCGCAAGTGCCAAACGGCCCCGATGTGAAATCCGCCCCCGCCCCGGGCCTTCCCGTTCCACTCGCGAGTCACCCAACGTACGACAGCCGGACGTGCCTGTCCGTATTGTCTACGTTCAGGTCGATGAGAGCGACCGATTGCCACGTGCCCAGCGCCATCCGGCCAGCCAGAACCGGTATCACCAGGAAGGGCGCGACGAGCGCGGGCAGGACGTGCGTCCGGCCGTGCCCGCGTGAGCCGTGCGCGTGACGCCAGCGATCATCGGCGGGCAGCATCTCGGCCAGCGCCGCTAGCAGATCGGCCTCGCTGCCCGACCCGAGCTCCATCAGCGCCAGCCCGGCGGTGGCATGCGGGACGAACACATGCAGCAGCCCGTCGCCACCGCCGGCCGCCGCCGCGGTGAACCTCGCGCACGCCGCCGTTATGTCGTGCACGTCCTCTGACCGCCCCGTCGCGACGCCGATCACTTCGCTCTTCATGCCAAACGACTGTGTCAACGGCGACGCCCTGCCGCAACCCGGCGGGCTGACCGGGGTGAGACGAAAACCGCGCCCGCGTTACCCGCCGCCCTTCTTGCGGGGCGAGCCCTTCGCCCTGGCACTCTTCGGCCCGGCACCCTTCGCCGCGGCGCTGGCCGCGCCGCCCCTGCCCCGGCCGGCGGCCTTCGCACCCGGCGCCGACTTGCGGCCACCGCCGGTCCGGGCCCGCTGCTCGATCACCGCGTCCGGCCCGGGGAACACCAGCCGGGTATGCCCGTCGTCGAACCGGACCAGGTAAGGCGGTTTGCCCGCACCGCCGCGCACCTCGACGATCTCGCCCATCCGGTCCGGGTCGCCAACGGTGTGCCCGTGAATGTGGAGCCGATCTCCCACCTCTGCCTGCATGCAGCCGCCTCTCACATTGACCGTTGCGATGACTCACATAGCCTGAGAGTGTGCCCCTCGCGCACCCTCGATGTACCCAGCCTGACACGCCGGGCCATCCGCCGGGAGGGCCGGGTCCATGGCGCCGGCGCCGCTGGCTGGCCGCCTGCGGTCACTGGAACCGTGCGGGGATGCGCGCGGGCGGCGCGCGTACCAGAATTGGTCTGGACAACCCTGATCAGCGGGGGCGGCGACCAGCCACCCCCGTCCACGGCAGGGCGGTTACCAGCCGCCCACCATCGCGGAAGGCGGATACCCCGTGGCTGCTGGACGTCAGCGATTCTCGATCATTAGCGACGGCCTTCCGACGCAACTGCCGGACATCGACCCGGACGAGACCAGGGAGTGGGTTGACTCGTTCGACACCGTGGTGCGGGCACGAGGCCGGGCCCGTGCCAGGTACCTGATGCTGCGGCTGCTGGAACGGGCCCGCGAGCAGCAGGTCGGCGTGCCGGGGCTGCGTAGCACCGACTACATCAACACCATCCCGCCCGAGCGCGAGCCGTGGTTCCCGGGCGACGAGTACGTCGAGCGGCGGATCCGCGCCTACATCCGGTGGAACGCGGCCGTCATGGTCTCCCGGGCCAACCGGGCCGGGCTCGGCGTCGGCGGCCACATCGCGACCTACGCCTCGGCGGCCAGCCTGTACGAGGTCGGCTTCAACCATTTCTTCCGCGGCAAGGAGCACGGCGAGTCCGGGGACCAGGTGTTCATCCAGGGCCACGCGGCGCCGGGGATCTACGCCCGCGCCTTCCTGGAAGGCCGGCTGACCGAGCAGCAGCTCAACGGTTTCCGGCAGGAACTGTCCCACCCGGGCGGCGGCCTGCCCTCTTACCCGCACCCGCGGCTGATGCCGGACTTCTGGGAGTTCCCCACCGTCTCCATGGGCCTGGGCGCGATCGACGCCATCTACCAGGCGCGGTTCAACCGTTACCTGCTGGCCAGGCAGGTCGCCGACACCAGCCGGTCGCACGTGTGGGCGTTCCTGGGCGACGGCGAGATGGACGAACCGGAGGCGCTCGGCGCGATCGGCGTCGCCGCCCGGGAGGAACTCGACAACCTCACCTTCGTCATCAACTGCAACCTGCAGCGGCTGGATGGCCCGGTACGCGGCAACGGCAAGATCATCCAGGAGCTGGAGGCGTACTTCCGCGGCGCCGGCTGGAACGTCATCAAGGTGATCTGGGGGCGGGACTGGGACCCGCTGCTCGCCCAGGACGTGGACGGGGTGCTGGTCAACAAGATGAACACCACCCCCGACGGCCAGTTCCAGACCTACGCGGTGGAGTCAGGCGCCTACACCCGCGAGCACTTCTTCGGCGGCGACCCCCGGCTGCGGGCCATGATCGAGCACCTCACCGACGACCAGGTCCGGAATCTGTCCCGCGGCGGGCACGACTACCGCAAGGTGTACGCGGCGTTCAAGGCCGCGACCGAGCACGTCGGCCAGCCCACCGTGATCCTGGCACACACGATCAAGGGCTGGACGCTGGGCCCGGACTTCGAGGGGCGCAACGCCACCCATCAGATGAAGAAGCTCACCGTCGCCGAGCTCAAGGAGTTCCGCGACCGGCTCTATCTGCCGATCCCCGATGCGGCGCTGGAGGCGGGGCTGCCGCCCTACTACCACCCTGGCGAGGACTCCGACGAGATCACCTACATGCGCGAGCGCCGGGCCGCGCTCGGCGGCTACCTGCCCAAGCGGGTTGTCAGGGCCAAGCCGCTCCAGCTGCCCGCCGACTCCGCCTACGACGAGCTGAAGCGTGGTTCCGGCAAGCAGCAGGTCGCCACCACGATGGGGTTCGTCCGGCTGCTGAAGGACCTGATGAAGGACCCGGCCATCGGGGCACGGTTCGTGCCGGTGATTCCTGACGAGGCGCGCACGTTCGGCATGGACTCGCTGTTCCCGACCGCGAAGATCTACTCCCCGTTCGGTCAGTCCTACGAGGCGGTCGACCGCGCCCTGCTGCTGTCCTACAAGGAGTCGGAGGGGGGCCAGATCCTGCACGAGGGCATCAGCGAGGCCGGTGCGATGGGTTCGGTGATCGCCGCTGGCACCTCCTACGCCACCCACGGCCAGCCGATGATCCCGGTGTACGTGTTCTATTCGATGTTCGGCTGGCAGCGCACCGGTGACCAGATGTGGGCCTTTGGCGACCAGCTCGGCCGCGGTTTCCTGCTCGGCGCCACGGCCGGGCGCACCACGCTCGCCGGCGAGGGCCTGCAGCACAACGACGGCCACTCGGTCCTGCTCGCGTCGGTGAGCCCGGTGTGTGTCTCCTACGACGCAGCCTGGGCCTACGAGCTCGCCTACATCGTCCAGGACGGCCTGCGCCGGATGTACGGGTCCTCGCCCGAGCACCCGTCGGGGGAAGACATCTTCTACTACCTGACCCTCTACAACGAGCCCTATGTCCAGCCCGCGGCGCCCGTGGACTACCCGGGCGGCGCAGCCGCCCTGGAGCAGGGCATCCTGAGCGGGCTGTACCGGTACGCGGAGGCTCCTGAGCTCGCGCCGGGCGGGAATGGCCCGCCACCGCGGGCCAGCATCCTGGCATCAGGGGTAGCTGTCCGGTGGGCGCTGGACGCGCAGCGGCTGCTCGCCGAGGACTGGGGCGTGGCGGCGGACGTGTGGTCGGCCACCTCGTGGTCGCAGCTGCGGCGCGACGCGCTGGACTGTGAGGAATGGAACTTGCTCCACCCCGACGGGCAGCAGCGGGTGCCCTACGTCACCCAGGTGCTCGACGGCCATGCTGGCCCCGTAACCGCGGTCAGCGACTGGATGAGGGCGGTACCGGACCAGATCGCCCGCTGGGTGCCCGCCCCCTTCACCTCTCTGGGCACCGATGGCTACGGGTTCTCCGACACCCGCGCCGCCGCCCGCAGGTTCTTCCACGTGGACGCCGAGTCGATCACACTGGCGGTGCTGTCCCAGCTGGCCCGCCGGGGCGAGGTCAAGCCCGAGGCACTGGACCAGGCGGTCGAGAAGTACCGGCTCGATTTCCCCGTCAGCACCGCCCTGTCCCCCACCGACCCCTAACCTCCCCCACCCTCCGCCTGCGCTAGCCCGCGCCAGCCCGACTTGGCACGGCTTACGCCCACGCATACCAGGGCAAACCGGACGTGATCATGGGCGCAAGTCGTGCCAAGTGGCCGGGCCCGCCAACGGCCTTGGGTAAGAAGTCCTGTAAAAGGGGCTGTTCTGGGTTAGTGTCCGATTTAGTTGACGACCGACTCCCCTCTCCCCCATCGGCCAGTCATCCATGTCCGTGCAGCGCTGCCGGGCTGCTGACGGCGGCCTGGCGATTTCGTGAAGACACCGAGCACAGCACGCAGCGGACCTCCCCCATGGCGCGGTCGGCATGCGCGCGCATGGGGGCTTGCCACTGTCGTGCTGGCGCTGGTGGTCTGCGGCGGCGGCCTGGGCTTCCGGGCAGCCGTCAGCCACCGCGCACCCGCCGGTCACCGGACAGCCGCCAGTCACCGGACAGCCGCCAGTCACCGGACAGCCGCCAGTCACCGGACAGCCGCCAGTCACCCGGCCGGCGCCGGTGCGGCCGGTTCCGCCCTGGCGGAGCAGCGGCAGGACAACGCCAAGGCGGCGCTGGCGGTGAGGGCGCTGCAGCGCCGGTACCGCGCCTCCTCCTACGTCGCCACCCGCTCGTGGCAGTCCGCGAACGCCCTCGAGGCGACCATCGACTACATGCGGGCATCGGGCTCACGGGATTTCCTGGCCGATCTGCGGGAGACCTACCGGGCACACCACGGGCGCGACAACTTCCTCAACAACTACTACGACGACGAGGGCTGGTGGGCGCTCACCTGGATCAACGCCTACGACCTGACCGGGAACCGGCACTACCTCAGCCAGGCGAGGGACATCTTCGCGGACATGACCGGGGGCTGGGACAGCACCTGTGGCGGCGGCATCTGGTGGAGCAAGGCCCGGCAGTACAAGAACGCGATCGCCAACGAGCTCTTCCTCCAGGTGGCGGCCGGGCTGCACGAACGGACCCCGGGAGACACGTCCTACGCGGGCTGGGCGCAGCGGGAATGGGCCTGGTTCAGCGGCACCGGCATGCTCACCAGATCCCACCTCGTCATTGACGGGCTGGCCAACTGCAAGCCGGACACGAGCTCACCGACCTGGACCTACAACCAGGGCATGCTCATCGGCGGCCTGGTGTCGCTCGCCCGGATTACCGGCCGGAGCGCACTCCTGGCCACGGCGGGGCGGATCGCGGACGCCGTCATCAGCGACGCGGCGCTCAGCCCGCACGGCATCCTGCGCGACCCGTGCGAGCCGGCGTCCTGTGGGCTGGACCAGCCGCTGTTCAAAGGCATCTTCATGAAGAACCTGAAGCTGCTGTCGGGCCTGGCCGGGCGGGCGGGCGGCGCCTCCTACCACGCCTACATTCGGCACAACGCCGTGGCCGTGTGGTCGCACGACCGGCGCGGCGATGAGTTCGGCCTCCACTGGGCCGGCCCGTTCGACTCGGCCAGCACGGCCCGGCAGACATCCGCGCTGGACATCCTCAACACCTTGGTGTCAGCGGGCTGAGAGAGGTCCGCAGCAGGACGCTGGCCGGGAGTGCGGGGACACGCGAGCCGAGCCGTCTTACTGCCGGGCCTCTACGTGCCGTCCGGCACGTGGCAGTCTGGAGAGATGACGGCTTCGGACCAGGCGGCAGGACTCTCGGTGGGCACGGTCGCCGATGACGAGGCCGCGGCGCGGGTGCAGGGCCCGCCAGGAAGGGTCCGCCCGGAGACGGTCCAGCGGCTGCAGCAGGCGATGGGCTCGCTGGGCACCGCGGCCATGACGTCCATGGAGCAGCGGCTGCCCTGGTTCCGGGGCATGTCCGCGGAGAACCGGTCCTGGGTCGGCCTGGTCGCCCAGGCCGGGATCGCCGCCTTCGTGGACTGGGTCCAGCAGCCCGAGCAGGGCCGCCGGGCCGTGGCAGGCGAGGTGTTCGGCACCGCACCCCGCGAGCTGGCCCGGGCGGTCAGCCTCCAGCAGGCGGTGGAAATGGTGCGGGTCACCATCGACGTGGTCGAGGCGCGGGTCGACGAGCTGGCGGCACCCGGCGGTGAGGCCGAGCTCAGGGAGGCGGTCCTGCGTTACACCCGGGAGGTCGCGTTCGCGGCCGCCCGCGTCTATGCGCGCACTGCCGAGGCCAGAGGCGCCTGGGACGCGCGGCTGGAGGCCCTGGTCGTGGACTCACTTGTCCGCGGCGAGGTCGGCGAGGGCGTGCACTCGTGGGCGTCGGCGCTGAACTGGTCCTCGGCTCCCGTCGCGGTGGTCGTGGGCACCGCCGAGGACGGCGAGCCGGAGGGGCTCATCGACGAACTGCGGGCGATCGCCCGCCGGGCCCGGCTCGACCTGCTGGCGGGTGTGCAGGGGAACAAGCTCGTCGTGGTCCTCGGCGGAACCGCTGACCCGCTGGCCGCCGCGCGCCACTTCGCCGGCCGGTTCGGTCCCGGCCCGCTCGTGGTCGGCCCGGTCGTGGCCGACCTGTACTCAGCCGTGAGTTCCGCCGCCGCCGCCCTCGCCGGCATGCGCGCCGCCCACGCGTGGCCCGATGCGCCACGGCCGGTGGCGGCTGCCGACCTGCTGCCCGAGCGTGCGCTCGACGGCGACGAGGCCGCCCGCGCAGAACTCATCGAGGATGTCTACGAGCCCCTGCTCAGCGGTGGTTCAGCGCTGATCGACACCGTGGTGACCTACCTTGAGCAGGGGTTTTCACTGGAAGCGGCGGCAAGGCTGCTCTTCGTCCACCCCAATACGGTCCGCTATCGTCTGCGCCGGGTCAGTGACCTGACCGGGCTCAGCCCGACCCGGGGGCGGAGCGGTTTTACCCTCTGGGTGGCCATTATCCTGGGCCGACTGATTCACAAGCGAACATAGACTGTAGGAGACCTACAGAATCTGACCGCCGAACTTCGTGCTCTTCGGCATCCTTGTGGCAGAGTTCTACAGTGCAGGGTAGAAATATGTTCGTCTTCGCAGCGCCGGGGCAGGGCGCGCAGTCTCCCGGCTTCCTCAGCCCGTGGCTTGAACTGCCTGGTTTCGCTGAGCGCCTCGCCGCATGGTCGGACATCGCCGGGTGCGATCTGATCGCGTCCGGCACCACGGCCGGCGCGGATGAGATCAGGGATACCGCCGTCGCCCAGCCGCTGCTGGTCGCCGCCGCCATCGCCACGGCCGAGGCCTTGTGTGGTGACCTGGGTCAGGCGCGCCGCGAGGGCTGCATCGCGGCCGGTCACAGCGTCGGTGAACTGGCCGCCGGGGCCATCGCCGGGGTGCTGACCCCCGAAGAAGCGATGCGCCTGGTCGCGGTGCGGAGCAAGGCCATGGCCAGGGCCGCGGCGGTCGAGGATACCGGCATGACCGCCATTCTCGGCGGGGCCGAGCCCGACGTGCTGGCGGCCATCGAGGGCTGCGGCCTCACCCCCGCGAACATCAACGCTCCCGGGCAGATCGTCGCCGCCGGGACGCGGGCTCAGCTGGACGCACTGGCCGCCAGCCCGCCGGCGAAGACGCGGCTGCGGCCGCTCTCGGTGGCCGGGGCCTTCCACAGCCCGCACATGGCATCCGCGACCGAGGCCCTGCGGGATGCGGCGGCCGACATGGCCGTCGCCGATCCGGCGATCGTCCTGCTGTCCAACCTCGACGGCGCCGCCGTCACCTCGGGCACCGACTGGCTGGAGCGGATCATCATCCAGGTCAGCGCCCCCGTGCGGTGGGAGGAGTGCATGCGCTCCATGGCCGGCATGGGGACCAGCGCCCTGGTCGAGCTCCTGCCCGGTGGCACGCTGGCCGGCCTGGCCAAACGGGCCCTGCCGGGGGTGGACATCGTCGCGCTGAAGACGCCGGACGATCTTGCTGCGGCGCGTTCGCTGTTCGCGGAGCACGGCACACCCGACCCGGACGAGAACGGCCACCTGCCCGAGTGGCGGCTGCTGGTCTCGCCGTCCGATGGCACCTTCCGGGCCGGCCAGCCGGACGAGGTGCCGGCACCCGGCGCCGCCGTCAACTCCGGCGCCGCGCTCGGTCACGTCGAGGTGCGGAGCGGCCAGCATGCCATCTCCCCCGCCTACCCCGGCACCATCATCGAGTGGCTCGTCGAGGACGGGGACCCGGTCAACGCCGGACAGCCCCTGGTCAGGCTGCAGCCAGAAGGAACCGAGTGAAGCCCGCACCGGGCAAGGGAAAGGCACATCACCGATGCGACTGATCGAGGGCCCTCCGGGCGCCCGGATCCTCGCCTTTGGCGGCTACCAGCCCGCCAGGGTCGTCACCAACGACGAGCTGGCGGTCAGCATGGACACCAGTGACGAATGGATCCGCAGCCGGGTGGGGATCGCCAGCAGGCGGATCGCCAGCCCGGACGAGAGCCTGGCCGACATGGCCGCCGCCGCGGGCGGCAAGGCGCTGGCGGCCAGCGGCCTGCCGGCCGCCGACATCGACCTGGTGATCGTGGCCACCTGCACCGCGGAGGCGCCGATTCCCAACATCGCCGCCACCGTGGCGACCAGGCTCGGCATCATCGCGCCGGGCGCGTATGACCTGAACGCGGCCTGTGCCGGTTTCTGCTACGCGCTCGCGACAGCCAGCGACGCCGTCCGGGCGGGCAGCTCCCGGCACGTGCTGGTGATCGGCGCCGAGAAACTGTCCCAGTGGGTGGACTGGACGGACCGCTCCACCGCCATCATCTTCGCCGACGGCGCGGGCGCGGCCGTGGTCGGCCCGGTCACCGACCCCCGGTCGGGCCCCGGGATCGGGCCGGTGGTGTGGGGCAGCGACGGGGGCATGGCCGACAAGATCGCCATCAAGGACAGGAACTCGTTCATCGTGCAGGAGGGGCAGTCGGTGTTCCGCTGGGCCACCACCGCCCTGCACCCGGTCGCAAGGAAGGCATGCGAACTGGCCGGCGTGGATCCCGCCGACCTCGCCGCCTTCGTCCCGCACCAGGCGAACCTGCGGATCGTCGAGGCGATCTCGCGGAAGATCGGCGCGCCCCAGGCGCTGGTCGCCGACGACATCGTGCACGCCGGAAACACCTCGTCCGCATCGATCCCGCTGGCCCTGTCCCGGATGACCGAGCGGGGTGAGATCGGCTCTGGCGAAGCCGTTCTGCTGCTGGGTTTCGGGGCGGGCATCAGCTACGCCGCGCAAGTCATCACGGTACCCTGACCCGGGCCCGGGTCAGGGCCCGGGCGCCGGGGCCATCCCCGAGCCGACCACAACCACACGAAGGAGAAGACGGGCACATGGCCATGACGCAAGAGGAAATCCTGACCGGTCTCGGCGAGATCATCGACGAGGTCGCTGGTGTCCCCGCCGACCAGGTCACCCCCGACAAGAGCTTTGTCAACGACCTTGACATCGATTCGCTGTCCATGGTCGAGATCGCGGTGGCCGCCCAGGACAAGTTCGGGGTGGAGATCCCCGACGACCAGCTGAAGAACCTCAAGACGGTCCAGAACGTCATCGACTACGTGCGCAACGCGGGGGTCTCGGCCTGAGACCGCAGCCCGTCCGGGCCGGGTGGTCCGGGCGGGCGCCGCGCCCCCGGGCACGGTCCATGCACAGAACGAAGGAGCGATTCACAGTGCGGGCAGACCAACCACGTGTCGTCGTCACCGGCCTGGGGGCGACCACGCCACTGGGCGGTGATGTCGCCTCGACCTGGGCATCGCTGCTGGCCGGGCGCAGCGGGGCACGCAGGCTCCCCGACGACTGGGCGCCGGAGCTCCCGGTGCAGATCGCCGCGCCCGCAGCGGTCAACCCGATGACGGTGCTCGACCGCGTGCAAGCACGCCGGCTGGACCGGTGCGAGCAGCTCGCCATCGTCGCCGCCCGCGAGGCGTGGGCCGATGCTGGCCAGCCGGAAGTGGAGCCCGAGCGGCTCGGCGTGGTGGTGTCCAGCGGCATCGGTGGCATCGCCTCCATCCTGACCGGCTACGACACGCTGAAGGAAAAGGGCTGGCAGCGCATGTCCCCCTTCACCGTCCCCATGCTCATGCCGAACGGCTCCGCCGGGTGGATCGGCATCGAGCTGAACGCCCGGGCCGGGGTGCACACCACCGTCAGCGCCTGCGCCTCCGGCGCGGAAGCGATCGGCTATGCCATCGACATGATCAGGTCCGGGCGGGCCGACGTCGTCCTGGCCGGCGGCACCGAGGCGGCGATCCTCCCGCTGAACATCGCCGCGTTCGCGGCAATGCGGGCGCTGTCCCTGCGCAACGACGAGCCCGAGCGCGCGTCCCGCCCGTTCGACAAGGGCCGGGATGGCTTCGTGCTCGGCGAGGGTGCTGGCATGGTGGTGCTCGAATCGGCGGAGCGCGCCGCCGCGCGCGGGGCAACCGTCCATGCTGTCGCCGCTGGGGCCGGCTACTCGGCCGACGCCCACCACATCGCCCAGCCGGACCCGTCCGGAACGGGCATCATCACCGCCATCCAGCGGGCGCTCGCCGACGGGGGCCTGCCCGCCGAGCAGGTGGTGCACGTCAACGCGCACGCCACGTCCACTCCCGCCGGGGACGTGGTCGAAGGCCAGGCGATCATGACCGCGCTCGGCCCGGCAGCGGCCGGGGTGGTGGTATCCGCCACCAAGTCGATGACCGGGCACCTGCTCGGCGGGGCCGGTGCGCTCGAGGCCGTCGCCACCATCCTCGCGCTGGCCGATGCGGTCGCCCCGCCCACCATCAACCTCGACGACCCCGATGATGAGGCCGGCGTCGACATCGCCACCGAGCCCAGGGATCTCAAGTCGCACGGCAGCGCGCCCATGGCGGCGCTGAACAACTCGTTCGGCTTCGGCGGGCACAACGTGTGTCTCGCCTTCACCGCCGCATGATCTGCGTTTCAGCCACCGCGAGGAGACTTCCGTGACCGTAGTCGCCAGCCGCAGCCCGGCAGCCGTGGCCGGAAGCGAGCCATCAGGCCGTCCGGTCACCCTGACCCGGGACCCCGAGGCCCGGCTGGCGGCTCTGTTCGATCCGGGCACCCTGCGGCTGCTCACCCCGCACGACGCCAGCGGGGCGCTGGCGGCGGCCGGGCAGATCGACGGGATGGCAGCGGTGGCGTTCGCGAGCGACCCGCAGGTCCAGGGTGGCGCGATGGGCAGCGCCGGGTGCGCGGCCATCGTCGCCGCCTACGACGAGGCCATTGCCCAGGGTGCCCCGGTGATCGGGCTGTGGCACTCGGGGGGCGCGCGGCTGCGGGAGGGGGTGGAAAGCCTGCATGCCGTCGGGCTCGTCTTCGCGGCCATGACGCGGGCCTCGGGTGTGGTCCCGCAGATCTCGGTTGTGCTCGGCTCAGCCGCCGGCGGCGCCGCGTACGGGCCGGCCCTGACCGACGTGGTGATCCTGTCCGAGCACGGGCGGATCTTCGTTACCGGGCCCGACGTGGTGCGCAGCGTCACCGGCGAGGATGTCAACATGGCCAGGCTCGGCGGGCCGGAGCCGCACAGCCGGCGATCCGGTGTCGTGCACGTGGTTACCGCCTCCGACGGCGAGGCGCTGGCGAGGGCCCGCGAGATCGCGCTGCTCTTCGGCGTGCAGGGCGGTGTCGATCTCGGCAAGGTCCAGCTCGACACGGTGCAGCAGGAGACGCTGCAGCTGGAGTCGGGCGGCCGGGACGGCGCCGACAGCCTGGCTTCCTTCCTGCCCGAATCCCCGCGCCGCGCCTACGACGTGAAGCCGCTGCTCGCCGGGCTCCTCGACGAGCCCGGCATCGAACTGCACCCCCGGTGGGCCCCGAACGTGGTCACCATGCTGGGCCGGCTCGCCGGGCGGACGGTCGGCGTCATCGCCAACAACCCGCTGCGGCTCGGCGGGTGCCTGGACGCCACGTCGGCCGAGAAGGCGGCCCGCTTCGTGCGGATGTGCGACGCGTTCGGTGTGCCGCTGGTCGTGGTGGTGGACGTGCCCGGTTACCTGCCCGGCGTCGGGCAGGAGTGGGACGGGGTGGTCAGACGCGGGGCCAAGCTGCTGCACGCCTTCGCCGAGGCGACCGTCCCCCGCGTCACGCTGGTGACGCGCAAGGTCTACGGCGGCGCCTACATCGCGATGAACTCCCGCGCGCTCGGCGCCACCAAGGTGTTCGCCTGGCCCGGGGCCGAGGTCGGGGTGATGGGCGCGGTGGCCGCGGTCCGGATCCTGCACCGGCGCACCCTGGCCGACGTGCCGCCGGAGAAACTTCACGAGGTCGAGGCCGAGCTCGCGGCGGAGCACGAGCGGGAGGCCGGCGGCCTGGAACGGGCACGGGCGCTCGGGGTGATCGACGAGATCATCGAGCCGAGCCGGACCCGGGAGGCGATCGCCCGCGCCATCGCCGAGGCACCACCGGCCCGCGGTGCCCACGGCAACATCCCGCTCTGACCGGCGCCGGAAGCTGCCGGGGATGACACACCTGCTGGTGGTCGAGCATGACCCCGACGCCCAGGCCGGAGTGCTGGACGGCTGGGCCGCGGCGGCCGGGCTCACGGTCTCGACGGTACGCCTCCATGCCGGGGACCCACTGTCATCGGCGGCTGCGCAGATGTGCGACGCCGCTGTGCTGCTCGGGTCGGAGCAGACCGCCTATGACGACACCGTGCCCTGGCTGGGGCGGGAGCTGGCCTTCACCGCCCGGCTGCTGACCGCGGGGGTACCGACGCTCGGCATCTGTTTCGGCGGCCAGGTGCTCGCCCGGGTGCTCGGCGCCCGCCTGTACCGGCTGGCCAAGCCGGAGATCGGCTGGGTGCGGGTCACCAGCAAGCACCCGGGCCTGGCGGAAGGACCGTGGCCGTCCTGGCACCGCGACGCCTTCGACCTGCCGCCGGCCGCCACCGAGCTGGCCGGGGGTGACGAGTGCCTCCAGGCCTTCACGATCGGCCCGCACGCCGGTGTGCAGTTCCACCCGGAGGCCACCCAGCCGATCGTGGCGTCATGGCTCGCCGGCATGGCCCCGCGCCCGGATACCAAGCTGACCGACCCGTTCTTCACAGGCGCGGACAGCGCCTGGCGGCAGGCGTCCGTCAACGCTGAGGCATTCTTCTCAGCCTGGCTCGGCGGCAGCCTGACCAGCCGCTGAGCGATGCTCAGGGCCGCGCAGCCGGCAGTGCGGCCCAGGCGGCGATCACCGTCTCCCAGAATCGGGGCACGTCGATGGAGGTGGCGACGAGCGCGTTGCACTCTGTAGCCTGGGCACCGAACTCGGTGACCGTCATGCCAGCCGTCCACCGGCCAACGGTCTCGACCTCCACCCTGGCGGGCTCGCAGCCGAACAGGCCCGGCTCCGCGACCAGCGCCAGCGCGCACACATCGTGCACGGCGGGGCCACCGGCCACCGGGCCCGCCGGGCCGGGGCCGGGGGGCCTGAGCGGGGCGGGGGTGGTGTCGTCGGCCCCCCGGTAGCCGCTCAGCGCGGGCAGGAGCAGGCCGCTGCCGAGCCGGCCAGGCCGGCCAGCCGCTCCCGGACCGCCGGGTTCGCCCGTGCGTGGAGCGTCACATCGAGGCCGACCATGGTAACCCGCCACCCGCCCCCGAACACGATCGCCGCCGCCTCGGGATCGACCGCGATGTTGAATTCGGCGGCGGGGGTGACGTTGCCCCTGGTGGCCGAGCCACCCATGATCACGAAGTCGGCAACCTGGCGGGCCAGCGCCGGCTGCCTGCGCAGGGCGAGCGCGATGTTGGTCAGCGGGCCGGTCGCGACCAGCGTGATCTCCCCCGGCGATGCCCCGATGGTGTTGACAATCACGTCGGTCGCGGACGCCTCCCGCGGCCGCCCCCGTGGCCGCGGGAGGCGTGACTGGCCCAGGCCGGACTCGCCGTGCACGTGGCGGGCGTCCACATGGGGCCGCAGCAGCGGCACCGGGCTTCCCTCGGCTACCGGCACGTCCGGGTGGCCGGCGAACTCCAGCACGCTCAGCGCATTGGCCGTGGCCTGGGCAAGGCCGATGTTCCCGGCCACCGTCGTGACCGCGCGCAGGTCCAGGCCCGGGTGGCCGCACGCGAAGGCGATCGCCAGCGCGTCGTCGATGCCCGGGTCGCAGTCCAGGATGACCTTACGCGGAGAGCCGGGGGGCGGCTGCAGGTCGCTCACCCGGGCAGGTTACCCAGGTTCAGCCGGTGGCGTGCAGCCAGCGGACCGGGGCGCCGTCCCCGGCGCACCGGAAAGGCTCGAGTTCGTCGTCCCAGGGCTGGCCCAGCAGCCTCTCGATCTCGTCTTCCAGGGTGCTCACCGTGGCCGGCACTGAGCCCGGCGCACCGAGCCGCGGGCGGGCCACCACGCCCGAAGCGGCGCCGGCCGCCACCGTCATCGCCGCGCGCAACCGGCTCTCGGGGATGAGGATGTCGCCGTTGGCCATCGTGACCGCGGAGAAGGTGCCCAGATCGGGTGTGTAGCTGTAGCGGACGGCGTCACAGCCCGGGCTGGCTTCCTCGGTGACCTCGAACCGCAGCCGGTGCCAGCCGGACAGGGCCGAGGTGATCGCGGCGGATGTGCCCGGGCGTGCCTGCCAGTTGAGCTCGGCGCGCACCAGGCCAGGCGCCGCGGGCTGGCCCACCCACGGCAAATCAACCGGCACGCCAAGCACCCCGGCCACCGCCCACTCAACATGCGGACAGAGCGCCGGGGGCGCCGAATGGACCTGCAGCACGCCACGAACAGACACGGGCCCTCCCTGCGAGCGAAACGAGGTGCGTCTTCCCCAACGACCTCGGCTCCGCACGCCGGGTACCCTGCCCGCGCGGCAGTTGCTGACGGTCCTGCGCTTCTTATTGTGCCCCACCGGCCGGGGCCAGCACCAGCACTTACGGCGTGTCGCGGCGGCATGATGTAGTTGTCGGGTGACCCCGGTCCCAGGCAGCCCGGCCGCCGCGGCCGCGCCCGCGCATCTCGCCGAACGCGACATCGCGGGCTTACTGTTCATCGCCGACATGTACGGCGCGCAACTCGACCAGGTGGCCGCCGTGCTCGGTGTCGGCGAGTCACGGGCACGGACGATCACCGCGTCGTGGCGGCGGGCCCGGTACGCCCAGTCCGCCCGGCTCGGGCCGGGCGGGCCTTGGATCTGGCTGACCCGGGCGGGGCTGGCGGCCTGCGGGCTGCCCTTTCCCGCCAGCACCCCGGCCCTGTCCCGGCTTGCGCACCTGCGCGCGGTGACGGCGGTACGGCTGGCCCTGGAA
>CAVUIU010000014.1:0-151744 GCA_963741615.1 uncultured Actinomycetes bacterium | reverse complement strand
CCCGACCGCCAGCACGGCCGTCACCAGGTCCTGCAGCGCCCCGCCGAGGTCGTGCTCGGCGACCAGGAGGGTCCGGTCGTCCACGCGAAGGTGGTAGACGAGGCCTTCGGGAGCCGCCCGGTAAGGCGGCGGGTAGGCCAGGGCGCGCTCGGCAAGCTGCTCCCACAGGCCGGCGTCGGCGCTCGCGGCAGTGTCCACCATCGAGCGCCGCAAGGCGCCTTCCCGCGCGATCTGGGTCACGACGACCCTCATGACCTCAGTGTGAACCCCCGCGGCAACCCGCGGCGCAGCCGGCCTGCGGCAACGCCGGGCCGGTCACGCTCCCGGGCCGGTGCGGGCGGCTGCGGCGTGCCGGGCGATCCGGGCGAACTGGGCCACCGTCAGCGCCTCGCCGCGCGCGCCGGGGTCCACTCCGGCCGCCCGCAGGATGCGTTCGGCATCATCGGGGCCGCCTGCCCACCGGGCCAGTGCCGCCCGCAGGGTCTTGCGCCGCTGCGCGAACGCCGCGTCCACCACCGCGAACACCTCCTCCCGCGGCACCCCCGGCTCCGGCGGCGGGCGGCGGGTGAACGCGACCAGCCCCGAGTCCACGTTCGGGACCGGCCAGAACACGCTGCGCGGCACCGCCCCGGCCCGGCGCGCGGACGCGTACCAGGCCAGCTTGACCGAGGGCACACCGTAGACCCGGCTGCCCGGCGGCGCGGTCATCCGGTCGGCCACCTCCGCCTGCACCATCACCAGGCCGCGGGCCAGCGAGGGCACCGCCGCCAGCAGGTGCAGCACCACCGGCACCGCCACGTTGTACGGCAGGTTGGCCGCCAGCACCGACGGCGCCCCACCCGGCCAGCCAGGCCCACCGGGCAGGTCCCCCGGCGTGACCCTCATCGCGTCAGCCGTCACCACCGCCAGCCGCGGCACCAGGTCCGGCGCCCGGGCCGCCACCGTCCGCGGCAGCTCCGCCGCCAGCACCGGGTCCACCTCCACCGCCACCACCGCGCGGGCCACGCCGGCCAGCCCGAGCGTCAGCGAGCCGAACCCCGGGCCCACCTCGAGCACCACATCACCGGGGCCCACGCCCGCCAGCGCCACGATCCGCCGGACCGTCCCCGGGTCCACCACGAAGTTCTGGCCCAGCCGCTTGGACGGCCTGACCCCCAGCCGCCCCGCGATCTCCCGGATCTCGGCCGGCCCGAGCAGCCCAGCCGCTGCCAAGCCCGGCTACCAGGGGCCGAACATGCGCTCGCCGGTCGCAGTGACCAGCGCGCACATCTGCCCGACGCCGATCTGCTTGACGCCGGCCAGCGCGCGCACGGTGTGGGCCACCATCGCGGGCGAGTTCGGCTTGCCCCGGTGCGGGACCGGGGTGAGGAACGGGGCGTCGGTCTCCACCAGCAGCAGGCCGGCGGGCGCCGCCGCGGCCGCGTCCCGCAGCGGCTGCGCGTTCTTGAACGTGATGTTGCCGGCGAAGCTCATGACGTAGCCCGCCTCCGCGCAGCGCTTGGCCATCGCGGCGTCACCGGAGAAGCAGTGGAAGATCACCTTCTCCGGCGGCCCTTCGGCCTCCAGGATGGCCAGCACGTCCTCGTGCGCGTCCCGGTCATGGATCATCAGCGCCTTGCCGGCCTGCTTGGCGATCGCGATGTGCGCGCGGAACCAGTCCCGCTGCACCGCCGGGCTGGCATGGTCACGGTAGTAGTCCAGCCCGGTCTCGCCGACCGCCCGCACCTGCGGCAGCGCCGCGAGCCCGGCGATGGCCTCCAGGACCGCATCCCGGTCCGCGGCCGGCGGCACCGCGGTCTCGTTGGGGTGGACGGCGACCGCCGCGTAGACGCCGGCCTGCTCGCCCGCGCAGCGGGCCGCCCAGCGGGAGGAGGCCAGGTCGACGCCGACCGTGACGACCCGCGCGATGCCCGCCGCCCGGGCCGCCGCCAGCACCTCGGCGGCCGGGCGCTCGATCAGGTCCAGGTGACAGTGGCTGTCCAGCGCCACACCGGGCAGCGGCTCCGGCGGCGGCACGCCAGCCGGGGCGGGAACCCCGTCCCTGGCCTCGCGGGCAGCGGTCACCCCCGCTCCAGCCGGGCCAGTTCCTCGTCGATGACAGCCGTGTCGAGCTTGGTGAACAGGGGCCGCGGCGCGGCCAGCGGCGTGCCCGGCCGGACCGGCACGCTCTCCCAGCGGGCCGGGCCGGCGTAGTCGCCGGTGATCACCGGGTAGGAGGGCGCGCCGTCCTCGTCCACCTCCTCGATCCGCGGCGTCCCCGACCACGCGCCCTGCCCGCCCAGCATCGTGTGCACCTTCGCCGACGACCGCGGCAGGAACGGGGTGAGCAGGGTCTTCGCGTCGTCCACCAGCTGCAGCACGACGTGCATGACGGTCCGCATCCGCTCCGGGTCGGACTCGCGCAGCTTCCACGGGGCCTGGTCGGACATGTACTTGTTCGCCTCGGCCACCGTCCGCATCGCGTCGGTGATCGCGGACTTGAAGTGCGACCGCCCCAGCTCACCCCCGACGATGCCAAACGCCTGCCGTGAACGCTCGAGGATGTCGCGGTCGGCGGCGGCGAGCGTGCCGGGGCCGGGGACCTCGCCGATGTTCTTCGCCGCGAAGGCCACCGCCCGGTTGACCAGGTTCCCCCAGGTGGCGACGAGCTCGTCGTTGTTGCGGCGGACGAACTCGCTCCAGGTGAAGTCGGTGTCCTGGCTCTCCGGCCCGGCCACCGCCACGTAGTACCGCAGCGCGTCCACGTCATAGCGGGCCAGGAAGTCGCGCACGTAGATGACCACGGCGCGGGAGGAGGAGAACTTGCGGCCCTCCATGGTGAGGAACTCGCTGGAGACCACCTCGGTCGGCAGGTTCAGCGCGCCCAGCGCGCCCGGCGTGCCGTCCTTGCTCCCCCGGCCGCTGTAGCCGAGCAGCATGGCCGGCCAGATCTCGGAGTGGAAGACGATGTTGTCCTTGCCCATGAAGTAGTAGGACTCGGCGTCGGGCGCCTGCCACCAAGCCCGCCACGCGTCCGGGTCGCCGGAGCGGCGGGCCCATTCGATGGACGCGGACAGGTAGCCGATGACCGCGTCGAACCACACGTAGATCCGTTTGTCGGGGCGGTCGCGCCAGCCGTCCAGCGGCACCGGCACCCCCCAGTCCAGGTCCCGGGTGATCGCCCGCGGCTGCAGGTCGGCGAGCAGGTTGAGCGAGAACTTGAGCACGTTGGGCCGCCACTGCCCGCTCTTGCTCTGCAGCCAGCTCCCCAGCACCTCGGTGAACGCGGGCAGGTCGAGGAAGAACTGCTCGGTCTCCACGAACAGCGGCGTCTCGCCGTTGATCTTCGACCGGGGCCCGATCAGGTCCTCCGGGTCGAGCTGGTTGCCGCAGTTGTCGCACTGGTCACCGCGGGCGCTGTCGTACCCGCAGATCGGGCAGGTTCCCTCGATGTAGCGGTCGGGGAGGGTCCGGCCGGTGGACGGGGAGATCGCGCCGAGGGTGGCCTTGGCGAAGATGTAGCCGTTGTCGTAGAGGCCGGTGAAGATCTCCTGGGAGACCGCGTAGTGGTTGCGGGTGACGGTCCGGGTGAACAGGTCATAGGACATGTCCAGGCCGAACAGGTCTTCGGCGATCACCCGGTTGTAACGGTCGGCGAGCTCGCGCGGCGTGGCGCCCTCCTTGTCCGCCTGGACCTGGATCGGCGTGCCATGCTCGTCGGTCCCGCTCACCATCAGCACCCGGTTGCCCGCCATCCGCTGGTAGCGGGCGAACATGTCGCACGGCAGGGCGAAGCCGGAGACGTGCCCGATGTGACGGGGGCCGTTGGCGTAGGGCCAGGCCGGCGCGGCGAGGATGTGTCGGGTGGCGGCGGACATGGCCCCAAGCCTAGGCCCAACACCCCGGAGCCCCGAACGCATTACCGCCCGCCGATCTCCTGCCCGGATGCCACGCGCCCGATGTCGTCTGCCCAGCGCTACGGGCAGTGGCGATGACCCTGTTTGCGGGCCGAATGTGCCCAACCGGGGTATAAATGCCCTTGTGGTGACGTGTCCGCGGTGCGGTGCGTCCCGGGGGGATGGCGACCGGTTCTGCGAGGATTGCGGCACCCCTTTGGGGCGGTGCCCGTCATGTGGTGAGCCGGTCTCGCCGGGAAAGCCCTTCTGCCGTTCCTGCGGGCATGCGCTGGCCGGAGCCGCGCCGCCCGCCCCGGGCCCGCAGCCGGCGCCGGGCGGGGAGCCGGTGGCGGAGCGGCGGGTGTGCTCGGTGCTGTTCTGCGACGTGGTCGGGTTCACGCCGCTGTCGGAGTCACGGGACCCGGAATCTGTGCGGGAGCTGCTGTCGGCGTACTTCGAGCGGGCGCGGACGGTGATCGGCCGCTATGGGGGGGTGGTGGAGAAGTTCATCGGCGACGCGGTGATGGCGGTGTGGGGAACGCCGGTCGCCGCGGAGGGGGACGCGGAGCGGGCGGTGCGCGCCGCGCTGGAGCTCGTAGCCAGCGTGGGTGAACTGGGTGCGGAGAGCGGTGTGCCGGACCTGGCGGCGCGGGCGGGGGTGGTGACCGGTGAGGTGGCGGTCACCTTGGGGGCCACCGGCGAGGGGATGGTGGCCGGGGATGCGGTGAACACCGCGGCCCGGGTGCAGTCGGCGGCGGAGCCGGGTTCGGTGCTGGCCGATGGGGCGACGCAGCGGCTGGCGGGCGGCGGGGTCGGGTTCGCCGATGCCGGGGAGCATGCGCTGAAGGGCAAGGCCGAGCCGCAGCATCTGTGGCGGGCGGTGCGGGTGCTGTCCGGGGTAGGCGGCGTGCAGCGGGTCGATGGGCTGGAGGCCCCGCTGGTCGGCCGGGACGCCGAGCTGCGCACCGTCAAGGAGCTGTTCCACGCGGCGGCGGAGCGGCGGGTGCCGCGGATGGTGCTGGTGTCGGGGCCGGCCGGGGTGGGCAAGTCGCGGCTGGGCTGGGAGTTCGAGAAGTACATCGACGGGCTGGCGGAGGACGTGTGGTGGCACCGGGGCCGGTGCCTGTCCTACGGCGAGGGGGTGGCGTTCTGGGCGCTGGCCGAGATCGTCCGCCAGCGGCTGGGCATCGCCGAGGAAGACCCGGCCGAAACCGCCGCGCACAAGCTGGCCGAAGGCCTGGACCGGTTCGTGCCCGACCCGGGTGAGCGGGCTTATATCGGTGCGCGGCTGAGCCGCCTGCTCGGCGTCGCTGCCCCGGGAGGCAGCGGGGGTCCGCTGAGCCGGGAGGAGCTCTTCGCGGGGTGGCGGCTGTTCTTCGAGCGGCTCGCGGCGCAGGCACCGGTGGTGCTGCTGGTGGAGGATGCCCAGTACGCCGACGCGGGGCTGCTGGATTTCCTCGGTCATCTGATCGACTGGACGCGGGATCTGCCGGTGTATGTGCTGGTGTTCGCCCGATCCGAACTGGAGCGCGCCCGGCCGGGGTTCGGCACCGGGCGGAACCGGACCACGCTGACCCTCGATCCACTGGATGCGGCATCGATGGACCAGCTGGTGGATGCCCTGGTGCCCGGGATGCCGCCGGCGGCACGGATGGCCGTCACCCGGCAGGCGCAGGGCATCCCGCTGTTCGCGGTGGAGACGGTGCGTTCCCTGATCGACCGTGACATCGTCCAGCCCATCGAGGGCGTGTACCGGCTGATCGGGGACGTGGGGGAGCTGACCGTCCCGGACAGCCTGCACGCACTGCTGGCCGCCCGGCTCGACGCGCTCGACCCGGGCGTGCGGCGGCTGGTAGCCGACGCCGCGGTGCTGGGCGCCAGCTTCCCCGCCGAGGCCCTGATCGCGGTGTCCGGGCAAGACGAAGCGACCGTCCGGGACGCGCTGGATGAGCTGGTGCGACGTGAAGTGCTGGCCGTGTCCGCCGATCCGCTGTCGCCGGAGCGGGGCAGCTACCAGTTCGCCCAGAACATGCTGCGCCAGGTCGCCTACGAGACCCTGTCCCGACGCGACCGCAAGATGCGCCACCTCGCGGTGGCGGCGCATCTGCGGACTGCGTTCCCCGGTGATGGAGAGGAAGTGGCCGACGTCATCGCCCGCCACTACCTCGACGCGCTGGATGCGGTCCCCCAGGACGCGGACGCAGGGGAGATCCGCAGCCAGGCGATCAGCGCGCTGATCCAGGCCGCCGAGCGTGCCGAGCGCACCGGGGCCCCCGCCCTCGCTGCCACGAGCTACGCCACCGCCGCGGAACTCAAGGTGCACGGTCCCCCGGACGGAAGGCCGGACGCCGCCGGCGGCGGAACCGCGGACGGGCGGCCAGATGCCGGTGTGTTGTGGGAACGCGCCGCGCAAGGCGCCTGCGCCAACGCCGACTGGGCGGTGGCGGTCGGGCACGCAGACCGCGCCCGGGATTATCACCTCCAGCGCGGCCAGGTGCGGGCGGCTGCGCGGGCCCAGGCCATCGCCGGACAGGCCCTGCGCGACTGGGGCCGCCACGCCGAGGCACGTGATCAGCTCACGTCCGCCCTGGAAGTGCTGCGGGCAGATCCCGACTCCGACACTGTGCGGGCCCTGGAAGAGCTGGCAATCGTGGAGGTGTTCGCCGGCTCGCCCGACGCCGACCGTCTCTCTACCGAGGCACTCACCCTCGGCCAGGCCCTGGGCGCCGGCACCGGCCTGCTCTCCGCGCTGCTCACCGACCGCGGGATCTACCTCAGCAGTGCTGAGCGCCGCGCCGAAGCCGTCGCCTACCTTCGCGAAGCCGCGCGGCTTGCCGAGGAGGCCGGCGACAGCTTCCTCATTGGACGGGCCCTGCTCAACCTGTCGGACGCACTGACGGTCACGGGCCCGGCGGCCGCCGCAGAGGCCGCCCGCACCGCCGCTGGGCACCTGCGCCGGGCGGGCAATCGCGACTACCTCGCATACGCGACCACCAACCTGGTCCAGGCGCTGCTCATGCTCGGCGACTGGGACGCCGCCGGGCAGGAGCTCATCCAGGCCGTGGATTCCGACGGGCTCGCAGACCACGGCACCGTTGCGTGCTACCGGGGCTGGCTGGCGGCACTGCGCGGCGACGCCGCCACCGCCCAGACCTTGCTGGCAGCACTGTCAGATCTGCGGGCCAGCGAAGATCCCCAGGACAAGGCGCAGATCAGCCTGGAAGAAGCCTTCACCGCCGCCGCCCGCGGCCACCAGCAGGACGCGCTCCGGCACGCCCGCGCCACCCTTGCCCAGGCCGGCGCCCTCGGGATCAGCCACGAGTTCATCCGCTGGGCGTGGCCGCTGGCCGCCCGCGCCGCCCACGACCTGCGGGACGCCGCGGCCACCGGCGAGCTGCTCACCCTGCTCGACTCTTACCAGCCCGGGCACCTTCCCCCCATGCTGCTCGCCGAACGCGACCTGGCCCGCGCGCGCGCCGCCGCGGGCGATCAGGCCGCCGCCGCGGCGTTCGCCGCCGCCGTCAGCGGCCTGCGCGAGCTGAGCACCCCCTACCACCTCGCTCACGGCCTGCTCGACCACGCCGGATACCTCATGCGCCGGCGCGACGCCGAGGCAGCCGAGGCAGCCGAGGCGGCCGTCCGGGAGGCCCGCGACATCGCCGGGCGGCTGCGCTGCCAGCCGCTGCTGGACCGCGCCGCGGACACGACGGCCGCACAGCCCCGGATACAGGCCTAGCCCACGTGCGCACCCCGCGGCCAGCCCAGCCTCATCGCGCGGTGAGGCGGGGATACCGCCCGTCAACCCGGCTCGCGCACCGGGCTGGAAATCCGTTTCGAAACTCGTGAGATAAGGGCGCATGATGAGAGAGCAGATGAGAGACGCGGCATTCGCCACGAATATCAGCCAGTCCTGGACCGGCGCGGTCGCCGGGTACTACGGCGGCCCGGACGCCTTTCACGTGTGGACCCGGGCCGATTGGCGGCGGTTCGCGGCCAACCGCAAGCTTCCCATCTGGGTCGCCGGATTCGAGGGCGCCAAGGAGGCCGGGCAGGCCGTCCGGGCGCTCCGCCGCCTGGGCGTGCCGCAGGGCGTCTTCACGGCGGTGGACATGGAAACGAGGGTGGACAAGACCTATCTGGCCGCCTTCGGCGCGGGCCTGAAGCAAGCTGGCTACAAGGTCTGGGTCTACGGCTCGGCGTCAACCGTGTTCGCCAATCCGCTCCTGAACGGCTACTGGGTGGCCGACTACGCGGGCATCGGGCCATTTATGTACGACCACCAGCACGTACGGGCGACCCAGTACGTTGCCGGGCAGGAATATGACAGCTCCACCGTGAAACATTGGTCGTATTATTCCGGCCCGTGGTGGAAGTAAGGATCTTCCTGGCAGGGATGTCGAGGAAGCGCCCGTGACTCCGACTCTTCTATGACCAGGCGAACCTGGCAGAGGACGGTCCCGAGGAGGACGTGACATGACACCCACGACGACCCACACGCTGAAAGTGCCCGGGGCGGAACTGTACTACGAGGTCCGCGGCTCCGGGCCCGTCCTGCTGCTGATCTGCGGCGGGGTCTATGACGCCGCCGGGTACGCGGGCCTGGCCCACCAGCTTGCCGACCGGTACACGGTGGTGACCTACGACCGGCGCGGCAACTCGCGCAGCCCGCTCGACGGGCCGCCGGCGCAGCAGAGCATCGAGGTCCATGGCGACGACGCACACCGCGTGCTGGTGGCGGCCGGTGTCACGGGCGGCGGGCCGGCGCGCGTCTTCGGCAACAGCTCCGGTGCGATCATCGGCCTGGAACTGGCCGCCCGGCACCCCGGGCAGATACGCACCCTGGTCGCCCACGAGCCGCCCCTGTTTGAGCTGCTGCCCGACCGCGACCATTGGCGCACCGTCACGCGGGACGTGGAGGACACGTTCGGCAAGGAGGGCGCCGGGGCGGCGATGCAGGTCCTCGCCGCCGCGCTGAAGATGAGCGGCGGCGAGCCGCAGGACGACCGCATCCCAGGCGGCGGGCAGGCCCAGCCGGAGCCCGACCCGGAGACGATGCAGATGATGGCGCGCATGGGCAAGAACATGGAGTTCTTCATCGGCTACGAGGTGCCGCCCTTCGCCAGGTACACCCCCGACATCGCCGCGCTCCGGACATCGCCGGCGCAGGTCGTGATGGCGGTGGGCGAGGCGTCGGAAGGCGAGCCGCCCTACCGTGCCGCGTTCGCCGTGGCCGAGCGGCTGGGGACCGAGCCGGTCGTGTTCCCCGGCGACCACGGGGGCTTCGGTGCCCAGCCCGAGGCGTTCGCCGCCAAGCTCCACGATGTGCTGTCAAGCTCCTGAGGCCGGCGGCGGCGATGGTGGGCGCGCGCGGCGCTAGCGGTTCCCCGTGCTCGTCAGCGGCACCCGCCGGGGTTGGCCACGATGACCCGGACCGGCCGGCTGGCCGGTGAGGTGCGCACCTCCAGGGCAATGCAGCCGCGGAGGTCGGTGACGAAGCCTTCCCAGAACATCGTCAGCCCGGGCGCGTAGCCCGCCGGGATATTCGTCCCGGCCGGACCGGCCGGGCATCCGGCCAATGTGAGGCCGGGAGCGCCCTCGGCCATGGTGTAGGGAACCCCGGCGGGGTTGAACCGGGCGAGGAACCGGAAGCGCCCGCCGACCGCCGGGGCGGTCGTCACCACGGCCGTGCGGCCGTCGCGGACCGCGATGACCATGGCGGAGGAGATCAGCTTCCCGGCGGTGGGCCGCTGGCCGGCCTGCGGGGTGCTCCTGGGCCGCGCGTAGATGAACCACACCGGGCCGGCATGCACGCTGTACGCCTTCCAGGTCGAGCCCACCGTGCCGTTGTTGTTGGACTGGCAGTCCCGGAGCACCGTGCCTGGCGCCGCGGTGGCTGTGCCCGTCGGCACGGCCGACGGGATGACGGCCGGGCTGGTGGCGGACGGCACGGCGGGGCCGGCGCCATTCGGTCCAGCGCCAGCCGGGCCAGCCGGGCCAGCCAGTATCCCCCGCGTGACCAGCGGTACCGCGATCCCGGCGGCCGCCACCACCGCGACGCAGGCCGCGGCGACCCGCCGGACATGGCGCCGGTGCCGGCGGCGGATACCATCCAGCAACCCGGCCGGTGGCGGCCCGGCGGCGGCCGCCATGGCAGCCCGCAGCCTGCGCTCGAAGTCAGTCATGGTGCACCGTGCCTTCCCGGGTACCGGCCTCCCGGTCGCCTGCCTCACCGGCACTGCCGCGCAGCCGGGCCAGCCCGCGCGCGGTCTGGCTCTTGACCGTGCCCACGCTGCAGCCGAGCATCGTCGCCGTCTGGACCTCGGAGAGGTCCTCGAAGTAGCGCAGCACCAGCACCGCCCGCTGCCGGGGGGGAAGCGCGGCGAGACCGCGCAGCAGCAGATCACGGTCCGCGACCGCTGCCGCCGTGTCCGCGGTGCCCGGGTCGGCCCCGGTGACCGGCAGCGACGTCTCCGGGTGGCGCCGAAGCCGCCGCCACCTGTTGACAGACGCGTTGACCAGGATCTGCCGCACGTAACGCTCGGGGTCGGCCCGGCGGGTAATCCGTCCCCAGCGCCGGTAGGCACGCTCGTACGCACCCTGCAGCAGATCCTCGGCCTCGGCGCGGTGCCCGCCGGTCAGCAGCCTCGCCATCGTGAACAGGCGGGCTGACGAGCCGGCGACGAACTCCTCGAAGGACGTGGCATCCACGCCGACGACGTCGGGCGGCTCGGCCTCGCTCATCAGCGGCCTCGCAGCACTTCCCACATAGTTATTGCACGACGCACCGGCCGGAAAAGTTGGCTGCCCGGCTGACCTGGCCGGCCGGGTCTACCCGCCCTTTCCGGGTTCCTGGTCCGTCACGTCGAGCTCAGGGTCAACCCCGCCTTCCCGGTGCTGTTCCTGCGCGCGCAGCACCTCCCGCATCAAGGCAGCCTCGCGGGCGTCGTCCTGCACGTCAGGGTCCTTGCCCGGCTCATCGCCGGAGTTGACCGGTTCCCGCTCACTCATGGCCAGATCCTCCCCCAAGCCGGGGTTTTCTGCTCGGCACCCGGCCAGAATCGTCGGCCAGCCAGGACCGGCCGGCCCGCATGCACGGGACCAAAGTCCCCTGCCTTGCCGACCGGAGGCCCTGGTCTGTGCCTCCCCCGCTGGCGGAATGGTGGGTTAACGGCGGCGGCGCAGGACCGGTGGCGTCCGCGGCAGCCATATGGAAGCGCGTGGCGACCGACAGCTCAGGGGGGAGCCACGATGGACAACCGTTCGAGGTTACTCACAGTAGCCGCTCGGGGACGAGCCTTCCTCGCCGCAGCCCGCGCCCATCCGGGCGAACCAGCCCGCGCCCATCCGGGCGAACCAGCCCGCGCCCATCCGGGCGAACCAGCCCCCGCCCATCCGGGCGAACCAGCTTCCGCTCATCCGATCGAGTACGTGAGGAGCAACACATGTCTTCCACCGACAAGGGCATCGAGCCAGTGACAGCCGCCGCGGCACCAGCGGCTACTCCCGCGATCGCGACCGGGCTGGCGTGGGGGAACTCCGCGCCGCTCGCCCTGTCCGGCTTCGCGGTGACCACCTTCATGCTCAGCATGGTCAACGCCAACCTGGTCCCGGTCGGGGTCACCGCCGTGGTCTTCGGCGTCGCACTCATGTTCGGCGGGCTGGTCCAGCTGATATCCGGGGTGATCCAGCTGCGCACGGGCAACACCTTCGGCGGCATGCTGTTCTGCGGGTTCGGCGCGTTCTGGCTGTCCCTGTTCGCCTTTGCCCAGTTCTTCCTCCGGGCCGTGCCGCTGACCCAGGTCGGCCACGCGCTCGGCCTTTTCCTGTACGGCTTCGGCATCTTCTCCGCGATCATGCTCGCTGCCTCGTTCCGCACCAGCATCACGGTGGTGGTGGCGCTCCTGCTGCTGACCGCCACCCTGTTCGTGCTTGCCGCAGGCAACTACGGTGCATCCTCGGGGCTGGTCAAGACCGGCGGGTGGATGGGCCTGGCGGTGGCGGCGTTCGCCTTCTACCTGTCCCTTGCCGAGATATGCGAAGCAACCTACGGCCGGGAGGTTTTGCCGGTCGGCCACCTGGCCAGGAGCTAACCACCGAAGGCTGAAAGCGATGGAGGCAAGTCATGGGCCGTTACGCGGAAGCGTTCCGCCAGAGCCTCGATGACCCTGAGGGGTTCTGGGGCAGTGCTGTCGAGGCCATCGACTGGTACCGCCAGCCGACGGTCATACTGGACAAATCCAGTCCGCCGTTCTACCGCTGGTTCGCCGACGGCGTGCTGAACACCTGCTTCAACGCGGTGGACCGGCATGTCCGCGATGGCCGCGGCGACCAGGCCGCGCTGATCTACGACAGCCCGGTGACCGGCACCTGCCGCACCTTCACCTACCGTGAACTGCAGGATCAGGTGGCGAGGTTCGCCGGCGTGCTGCGCGGCCTCGGGACCGGCGCCGGCGACCGCGTGGTCATCTACATGCCGATGATCCCCGAGGCGGTCATCGCCATGCTGGCCTGCGCCCGCATCGGCGCCGTGCACTCCGTCGTGTTCGGCGGCTTCGCCGCGCCCGAACTGGCAGCCCGCATCGACGATGCGGCCCCCAAGGTCGTCGTGGCGGCCTCCTGCGGCATCGAGGTCACCCGGGTCCTGGAGTACAAGCCGATCCTGGACCGGGCGATCGGGCTGTCCAGCCACAAACCGCCGTCGTGCGTCATCCTGCAGCGCCCGCAGGCGCTCGCGGTGCTGGCAGACGGGCGTGACCTGGACTGGGAGCAGGCGATGGCCGGTGCCGAGCCGGCCGACTGTGTCCCTGTCGCGGCCACCGACCCGCTCTACATCCTGTACACGTCGGGCACCACCGCCAGGCCCAAGGGCGTCGTCCGCGACAACGGGGGCCATGCTGTCGCGCTGCGCTGGAGCATGGAGAACATCTACGACACCGGCCCCGGCGAGGTGTACTGGGCGGCCTCCGACATCGGCTGGGTGGTGGGCCACTCCTACATCGTCTACGCCCCGCTGCTGGCCGGGTGCACCACCGTGCTGTACGAGGGAAAGCCGGTCGGCACGCCAGACGCCGGGGCGTTCTGGCGGGTGATCGCCGAGCACCGGGTCAAGACGCTGTTCACCGCGCCGACCGCGTTCCGCGCGATCAAGAAGGAAGACCCGGCAGGCGAGCTGGCCAGGAAGCACGACCTGTCCGGCTTCCGGTACCTGTTCCTGGCCGGGGAGCGGCTGGACCCGGAGACCTACCGGTGGGCACGCGACCTGCTCGGCATCCCGGTGATCGACCACTGGTGGCAGACCGAGACGGGCTGGCCGATCGCGGCCGACCTGATGGGGCTGGAGGCCCTGCCGACCAAGGCTGGCTCGCCCACGGTGCCGGTGCCCGGTTACGACGTGCGCGTCGTTGACCCCTACGGCGCCGACGTCGCGCCAGGCACCACCGGGGAGCTTGTGGTGAAGCTGCCGCTGCCGCCCGGCTGCCTGCCGACCTTGTGGGGCGATGACCAGCGGTTCATCGACTCGTACCTGGTGCGCTACCCCGGCGCCTACGTCACCGGAGACGGGGGATACCGCGACAGCGATGGATACCTGTATGTCATGGGACGCACCGACGACGTCATCAACGTCGCAGGCCACCGGCTGTCCACCGGGGAGATGGAGGAAATCCTCGCCGGCCACCCGGCCGTCGCCGAATGCGCGGTGATCGGGGTGAACGACGCGCTCAAGGGCCAGATACCACGCGGGTTCGTGGTGCTCAAGGCGGGCATCGACACCGACCCCGACGTGGTGAGCGCCGAACTCGTCGAGCTTGTCCGCGCCCAGATCGGCTCCGTCGCCGCCCTGCGCAGGGTCGACGTCATCGCGGGGCTCCCCAAGACCCGCTCGGGCAAGATACTGCGCAAGACCATGCGCGGCATCGCCGACGGCAACACGGACGAGCCCGTGCCCTCCACCATCGACGACGTAGCCACCCTCGATGCGCTGCGCCCCGTTCTGGGGGACGACTGACCGGGGACGGCGGGGGCTGATGCGCCGCTACCGCGAGCCCGCGGTGATCACTGGGTAGTCTTGCCCGGTGCGGATGGGCGTGAACGTGCCGAATTACGGGCCTGGCACCGAACCCGGCGTGTTGCGCCGCTGGGCACAAACGGTGGAAGGCCTCGGCTTCGACCTGCTGATGATCTCCGACCACATCGTGGTGACCCCCGACGTGGCCGAGCAGTATCCGGTGCCGTTCTACGAACCGTTCACCACGCTCGCCTGGCTGGCAGGCATCACCGGCCGGATCCGGCTCGGGACGAGCGTGTTGATCGTGCCGTACCGGCACCCACTGCTCGTCGCCCGGATGGCCGCAACCGCAAGCGACCTGAGCGGGGGGCGCCTGTCCTCGGGGTGAGGCATGGCATCCGCTGCGCTTCACGATGCCCTGGCTGCGCGCGGCGGTGGACCGCATGACGTCGCTCGCGGACGGGCAGCTGCCGCGGCCGCCTCCGGGCCTGGCGCCGCGCATCGCTCTGGGCGGACTGACCGGACTCACCGATCACCGGCCCGGAGACCGCCTGGCCGGTGAGGGCAACGATCGACCAGGTCCTCGACGACCTCGCACAGCTGCGCCTGCTCGGCGCCGACACCGTCGTGCTCGATCCGTCCACCGGCGATCCGGGCGAGACGCATCACCCGGAGACGGCCTGGCAGGCGCTCGCAACGGTCTCAGCGGGAACACGCCACCATGGGGAGCAACCATGACAACAGAGGTCACCGGGGCCGACCTGCCGCACCTGCGCCGATGTGTCGAACTGGCGGCGGAGGCCGTCGAGGCGGGCGACCACCCGTTCGGCTCCGTGCTCGTCGCCGCGGACGGGACCGTTCTCGCCGAGGACCGGAACCGGGAGGTGACCGCGGGGGACGCGACGCGCCACCCGGAGTTTGCGCTGGCGCGGTGGGCGGCGGCGAACATGACCGCGCGGGAACGCGCCGCGGCGGTCGTCTACACCTCCGGTGAGCACTGCCCGATGTGTGCCGCCGCCCATGGCTGGGTCGGGCTGGGGCGCATCGTGTACGTGAGCTCATCGGAGCAAATGGTCAGCTGGCTCGCCGAGCTGGGAGTCGGCCCGGCCCCGGTCCTGCCGCTGGCGATCACGCAGGTCGTTCCGGGCCTCGTGGTGGCGGGCCCGGTCCCCGATCTGGCCGAGCAGGTCCGCGACCTGCACCGCAGATTCCGCTCGGCGTAGCTGTACGCCAAGCCGCATATGGATGCCTGATGGCGGCGAAGTACCGGCCGCGCCGTCACGTGCCCGTGCCGTAGGTGTCGAGATTCAGGAAGTCGCTGACATGCTTCTGCCTGCCCAACGGCGGCGGACGGCGGATATCAGGGAAGATCAAATTCTCCCAGAGCCACGCCTTCGATGAATGCCTGCCATTCGGGGTAACTGAAAGTAAGTACCTGCCCCTGCCGGTCGCGGGAGTGGCGAAGCAGCACCTCGCCGGTTCGATCTGGACCTCGACGCAAGCACCGCTCTCGCTCCGTGAGCTCTTGCGCCTCCCCCGCGACCTTCGGTCGCCAACATCAGTCCCCTCCCGGACCCCCCGCGCCGTGGATGCCGTTCTTGTGCCCGACAGATCAAATGGGCTTGGATCGGATCTCATGCGTACGCGACTACCTGGCCCTGAGCAGTTGAAGCACACGCCGAGCATTCAAACGGCAGCACGCTGGACTCCCGAGGACCCGCATGGTACTTCCTGGGTAGTTTAGTTGTCGGCACGTCAGCCGTCACGTGTCCCTGATGGGGTGGTTCTGGTGACTCCTGCACCGGCACGGCGAACGCGTAACCACGTCCGGAACCTTTCGGGCCATTCCCCTGCTGGTTCGCTTGCCCTGTCCGGGCTGATCTATGCGGCTTGGGGGATCGTCAGTGCGGTAGTCATCGGCATGCTTGCCCCTGGTCTTGCCGCGCTGGTTTCCGGGGTGCTTCCTCTTGACCGGGTTCACGCCACGGCGGGCGTCGTCACAGTGGCTCTCCGCTGGGCCGGACTCAGCGCACCGGCCGCCTGACGCGGTTGCGCCCGGTTCCAGGCGGGTGCGGAGCGGCGGAACGGCGACGAACAGGATGGATGCGCCGTTTCTGAGCCTGGTAGCGGTTGGGGCACTCCCCAGTAACTCCTGGGAGTCGGTCCAATCCTGTCCGGATTCGTCCCACCCGGGCGGCTGGCCACGGCGCGGCCCTTGCTGATGGTCCTCGCCGCCCAGCCGATGGCCGTCAGTACCCACACACCCAGTACGGTCGTGCGCACTTCTGCGACGTTGAGCCCCTTCAGTTCTTTCGAGTGAGCCGCGACCACGTCCACGCGCTGTTCGAAGATAACGATCACCGCGGCCGCCCCGGCCGAAACACACACCAGGTACACGACTACGACTCTTGCGAGTTCCTTTAAGGACATGAGATGGGGGTTGGTCACCTCAAAGCCCGGGAATCGGATCCGGCTGCTCGCCCTCCCTTTGCTGGACTCGCGCGCCCTTGGCCAGTCCCACGTCCCCATTGCCGGCGGTGCCCAAAGTCTCATCGGGTGGTGGACCAGATGGGACGCCGGGGCATCGCCGTTCTGAGATGGCGACGGGACCTTGCCCCGGTGCTTCCGTCGGCTGCCGCTGGCGGGACTGCGTCATGGACCTTGGCTCCCTCGCTGGGGGATGTGACACGAGTGGGGCTGGTTGCCGGGTGCTAAGGAACTCGCCAGTGGATCCGGCGGTCATCGTGTGTCAGGTGAATGAGTGAGCTGCCTTCGCGACCGCTTGTCGAACTGGCCAGTCAGGCTCTTCGACTCGAGCTCCTCGAAGATCTGCAGGTACTCCGCAATGACATCGTCGTCGTCCCGATCTATCCGGTCGCCTTCAGAGTTCTCTATGTACAGCAGGTCGTCGTAGGGGGCGTCCTCGAACGTCAGAAGGTTGAAGGCTCCTTTCAGGCCTGGATGGGGACCGGCGGAGAAGGGATGAACCATGAGGCTGACGCCTGTGAGCTGGTTGATCTTCTGGAGATGCTCCAACTGGTCCGCCAGACCCGGCTGCCTCCGACTGGGCGGTAGAACACCGCCTCGTCGATAATGATCTTGAATTCCGGCCGCTGCTCGTCGTCAGAATTTCCTGCCTCCGAGTGCGGGCCTCGATGAGCCGCCGCACATCGCGCGGGGAGATCTCGCTGACCTGGGTGAGGACCTCACGCATGTAGTTCCGGGTCTGGAGCAGACCCGGAATAAGACAAAGGTGGTACCGCCGCATCGTGGTGGCGATCTCCTCGAAACCCCGGACGTCAGTACGAGCGGTCACCGCCCTTGAACGCCTTCTAGCGGGCCGCTGGGCCGAAGCTGCCCGCCGCTCGAAGTCGTGGATCGAGTCCTGATCCGCGCCCCGTACTTCCCACAGCAACGCATCCGCGGCTGACTGAGGGCGAAGCGGTCTCGGTTCGGCTGACTCCAGTCGCATGTTGGGGTCAGCCCATCTGCCGCGGCCACGGCTGGCCCTGAGCCCTTGACGTGACTGCTCAGGCCATGCGCCGCTGCACTTGAAGATCCGCCAAGCGGTCATTCCCCCCGCACGACCCGCCGGTGTGCGATGACCGCGTCGTAGACCTGGCGCTTGCGCAGGCCGGACTCGGCCGCGACGGCGGCGATCGCCTCCTTGCGCGGCACCCCGGCCGCTTCACGCGCCGCCACCTGCGCCGCCGCCGCGCCGGCATCCATGGCCGGGGCCCGGTCCCGCCCGGCGACGACCAGCGTGACCTCGCCCAGCACGCCGCCAGCAGCCCATTCCGCGAGCTCGCCCAGCGTCCCGCGGCGGACCTCCTCATGGGTCTTGCTGAGCTCGCGGCAGACCACCGCCCGGCGGTCCGGCCCGAAAGCCGCGGCGAGCCCGGTCAGGGTGGCGGCGGCCCGGCGGGGCGACTCGAAGAACACCAGGGTGCGCGGCTCGCCCGCGAGGGCGGCGAAGAGCCGGGCCCGCTCCCCGGCCCGGCGGGGCGGGAAGCCCTCGAAGCAGAACCGGTCGCTCGGCAGCCCGGACACCGCCAGCGCGGCGGTCACGGCGGACGGGCCCGGCAGCACCGTCACCCTCAGCCCGGCGTCGGCGGCGGCGGCGACCAGCCGGTACCCGGGATCGCTCACCCCTGGCATGCCCGCGTCCGTCACCAGCAGCACATCGTCGCCGGACCGCAGCGCGGCCAGCAGGCCGGGCACCCTGCTCTGCTCGACCTGGTCGTAGTAGGACACGATCCGCCCGCACGGCTCGACCCCGAGCGCCGCGGCAAGCCGGCGCACCCGGCGGGTATCCTCGGCCGCGATGACCGCGGCTTCGGCCAGTACCGAAGCCAGCCGGGGCGAGGCGTCCCCGGGCTGTCCGATGGGCGCCGCCGCCACGACAAGCGTGCCCGGCTCGCTGTCTTTCATCCCGTGACTCACGCTAGCTCGCCGTCCCCCTTACGATTGTGGCTCGATGATGGCATCACAGGCCGCCACGGCGGCCGACGACACGGATGTGGACCGGGCCGCCCTCCGGGCGCGGCTTGCCCCTCCCATGCCCGGCAGCGCGTTCTGGGGCTGGGTAGGGCCGCTGCTGGTCACCGCGTTCGGCACTTTCCTGAGGTTCAACCGTCTCAGCGTCCCGCACGCCGTCATTTTCGACGAGACCTACTACGTGCCGGACGCGCTCGGGATCCTGCGGTACGGGGTCGAGCACAACTACATTGCGAAACGGAATGCGCTGATCGCGCACGGCGATCCGCACATCTTCTCCAGCGGCGGGGAGTTCGTCGTTCACCCGCCGTTCGGGAAGATCCTCATCGCCGCCGGGGAATGGATGTTCGGCCTCACCCCGTTCGGCTGGCGGTTCGCGGTCGCCGTGGTCGGGTCGCTGTCGATCCTGATCCTGGCCCGGACCGCCCGCAGGATGACCCGTTCCACCCTGCTCGGCTGCGTGGCCGGCCTGCTGCTGGCGCTGGACGGGCTGGAGTTCGTGATGAGCCGCACGGCTCTGCTCGACATCTTCGTCATGTTCTGGGTGCTGGCGGCGTTTGCCTGCCTGGTCGTCGACCGGGACCGCACCCGGGCGGCGCTGGCCGGCGCCGCCACGCCGGATCACCTGCAACCCGGCCCACCCCAGCTGGGATTCCGCTGGTGGCGGCTGGCGGCCGGGGTGTGCCTGGGGCTTGCCTGCGCGTCGAAGTGGAACGGCGTCTGGTACGTGCCTGCCTTCATCGCGCTGACCGTCGCCTGGGACCGCGGAGCCTTCCGGGTGGCAGGTTTCAGCAGCTGGAAGGTGGGCGCGATCGCCCGCGACGCGGGCAGCCGGCTCACCGCGCTGGTGGTGGTGCCCCTGCTGGCCTACCTGGCCACCTGGAGCGGATGGCTGGCCACCAGCACCGGCTACGACCGGAACTGGGCCGCGCAGAACGGGATCCACACCCCGGTGATCTCCGAACTGGTCTCGCTGTTCGAGTACCACAAGGCGATGCTCGGCTTCAACACCGGGCTGATCACGCATCACCCTTACCAGTCCAAACCGTGGACCTGGCTGGTGATGTCCCGCCCGGTTTCCTACTTCTGGTGCCCCAACTCCGGGTCCAACCCCGTGTGCGGCGGGGGAAAGGCACAGGAAGTGCTGGCCATCGGCACGCCGGCGATCTGGTGGACGTCGATCGTCACCTTGCTGGTCTGCCTGGGCTGGTGGCTGACCCGCCGGGACTGGCGGGCGGGTGCCGTCCTGCTCGGGGTCGCGGCGGGCTGGCTGCCCTGGTTCTTGTTCTCCAGCCGGACCCAGTTCTACTTCTACGCGGTCACGTTCGTCCCGTTCCTCGTGCTCTCGATCACGCTCTGCCTGGGCCTGATCATCGGCCCGGCCCGGGCCAGCGCCGGGCGCCGGGCCACCGGCGCGGCCCTGGCGGGCGCGTACATGCTGGGCGTGCTCTGGAACTTCGCCTACTTCTACCCGGTCATCGCGGCGAAGGTCATCCCCTACAGCCAGTGGCTCGCCCGCATGTGGTACCACGGCTGGATCTGACCCGCCCACGTACCGGTGTGGATGAGCGAATGCCGGTGAGCCGGCGGAGGGGCGGCATGCCCCGGTGGCGCCCGGTCCATACACTGCGGCTGTGACGCTAGGTGGAGAAGGTCCCTTCGAGCTTGGAACCGACGGGCCCAAGGAGATCCTCGTGGGTGTCGATGATTCCACCACCTCGCTGCGGGCCGCCTGGTACGCAGCAGGACTGGCGCGCCGGCAGGGAGCCAGCGTGACCGCTGTCTACGTGGCCCAGGTGGCATCGCTGGGGGCCGCGACACCCGGCGGAGCCGTCCTCGCCGCCGCCCGGCGGGAGGGATTCAGCGAGGTCGCCGACGACCTGCGGCGGCGGGCTGAGGAGGTGTCACAGGAGCTGGGGATCTCGCTGACCTTCGTCGCGACGGAGGGCGACCCGTTCACCGAGCTCCGCCGGATCGCCGACGAGATCCACGCCGACGCCGTTGTCGTGGGGGCATCGGCCCATGCTGGCCACCGGCTCGTCGGCTCGCTGGCGGTGCGGCTGGTACGGGCCGGCCGATGGCCGGTCACCGTCGTCCCCTGACCCTTTACAAATGGCCTCAGGCGGTTGACGCTCGTCATGGGAACACGTTGAGACGCAAGGGCGCGCGGGGAGCCCGCAGGCGTGTGACCGGTGGCAGGAGGGGGCGGAGTTGCGTTGACGAACACGGTGACCGGCGCGACGCCAGGAACGGCTGTTCCGAGTGTCAGCTTGCGCAAGAGCATCGCCACCCTGGCAGACGGGGATCTGGCCAGCCTGCGAGCGGCCTTCACCGCCGTCATGGGCATCTCGGATGACCGTGGATATCAGCATTTCGCCGGTATTCACGGCCTTCCGCTGCCCGGCTACTGTGTCCATCATGATGCCGCGGGGCTCCTCGGCAACCTTACGGTCGGCCCCCTGTTCCTCCCGTGGCACCGGGCATACCTCTATTTCTTCGAGCTCGCCCTCCGTGACCAGGTCAGCGGGGTGACGCTGCCCTGGTGGGACTGGACCACCGATCCCGCGCAGCCATCCGAGATCCCGGCCGCTTATTCGACGGCGGCAATCAACGGCCAGGCCAACCCGCTATTTCAGGGGCCGATCGTCGCCATCCCGGACAGTCAGTGGGAAGGAGTGAGGCAGCAACTGCTCAGCGACACCGGCGTCGACCCTGGTGCCCTGCCAGCTGCGACGTTCCGCCAGCCGGGCGCTCTCCCCACGGCGCCACCGGCACTGCCGGCCCCCACGGAGGTGGCGGATGCGCTCAAGGCCCCCACCTTTACCGACTTCAGCCAGAAGATCGAGCGGATCCACGACGGAATTCACGTCTGGGTCGGCGGCACGATGAGCGAAATCCCGGTGGCCGCATATGACCCTCTCTTCTACGCTCATCACACGATGATCGACCGGCTGTGGTGGCTCTGGCAACTGCAGCATCCCGGGGCCGACCCGCCCGCGCGGTATCTCAATTCCCCGCTGCCACCATTCCCGGGCCTGACGGTGAGCGGCACACTCGATGCTAATAGCCTTGGCTACGAATATGCCCTCGCTGAGGTGCCCGTCCACGCTTCCTCACAGGAACCGGCCTGACCGATGCAGCCATTCGTCTCACAACCCATCGGCATGACAACCGCCGATATCGGCGCCGAGTACAACCGGGCCGACCTGATCTTCGACGGCGTCGATCATTCGGGCGGTTCATATGCACTGAGAGTCTTCTTCAACAACCCCGCCGCCACCGCCAGCACCGACCCCTCCGCCGGGAATGGTTACGTGGGATCGGTGTATGTGTTCGGGCATGGCGGCTGCTTTGGTGACGAGGGCCATTGCGAGGTGCCGGCCGGGCGGCAGCCTTTCGACCTGCGCCCTCCTCACCAGCTCACGCCGGCGAAGATGTGGATCGGGGTTACGGACGCCGTCCGCCAGCTCGCACAGCGGCAGGAACGGCTCGTCATCACGGTCGTGCCCATCGTGGTGGGTGAAGCGGTCCATGAGACGTCCGTTCCCTTCCAGAGAGTTTCGCTGGTCACGTACGCCTGACCGCTGGGAGGTCTACGGACCGCACAGCGACGATCCGGCTGAGCAGTGGACGGAGGTCTACTGGCTGCTCTTGGAGCACGAGGACGCCTGAACGGCGTGATGCTGAAGACTTTCTGCGCCTACGGCGGGCAAGCCTTCAGGATCGTGTGGTCAAGTGCACGCACCGGGCCGGCACCAGCCTCCCTGCCGATCAGCTAACCATCAGGAGAGCGTGAGCGGGCGTCCAGAATTCTTACAGTTTTCCTCCAGGTTGGGATCGCATCATCCGTAATAGGCAACCAGGATGACTATGTACGGAGGAGCGATCCCCCATGGAAACGGGCAACGAGCCGGTCTTCAGCAGTCCGGGACAGGATCAGGGCGACGGGCCGTGGGCGGGTCCGGAGGGCCCGGGCGGCTACGGCGGGCCAGGCGGCTACGCCGGCTATGGCAACTACGGCAGCGATGGCGGCTATGGAGATGGCCGGAAGAGCCGGCCGTGGCGGCGGCATGCCTGGGTGGCCGGCGCCTCGGTCGGGGCGGCCGCGCTGGTGCTCGCAGGGCTCGGCATGGCGGATGCGACGGGCGCCACCGTGCTGACCACGTCGCAGATCGCATCGAAGGTGGACCCGGGCCTGGTCGACATCGTGACCACCATCGGGTACCAGCAGGCCGAAGCGGCCGGCACCGGGATGGTGCTGACCTCCAACGGTGAGGTGCTGACCAACAACCATGTGATCGACGGCGCGACCTCCATCAAGGCCAGGGACATCGGGAACGGGCGCACCTATACCGCGAAGGTCGTCGGCTACGACAACAGCCACGACGTCGCCGTGCTGCAGCTCGTGGGCGCCTCCGGGCTTCAGACGGTCAGCATCAGCTCTGCCAGCCCGCAGGCCGGCCAGAAGGTGGTCGCACTGGGCAACGCCCTGGGCAAGGGCGGCACCCCGGCGGTCGCCACCGGGAAGATCAACGGCCTCGGCAGGTCGATCACCGCTTCCGATGAGGGATCGGGCACCTCGGAGCAGCTGACCGGCCTGATCGGCCACAATGCGGGCATCCAGCCGGGCGATTCCGGCGGGCCGCTGGTCAACACCTATGGGGACGTCGTCGGCATGGACACCGCCGCCTCCACTTCCGCCTCCACCTATGCGCAGTCCGGGCAGGCGCACGCACCGACCCAGGCGTTCGCGATCCCGATCACCGAAGCAACCTCGATCGCCAGCCAGATCGAGGCCGGCACGCCGTCGGCCACCGCGCACCTCGGCAGCACCGCGTTCCTCGGTCTTGAGACCTCCGCCTCCGGCACCGGCGGCTACAACGGCGGGCGGCGGCTACGGCAGCGGCGGCTACGGCAGCGGCTACGGCAGCGGCGGCTACGGCAGCGGCTCAGCCACCAGCAGCGGCGTGACCATCGCGGGGGTTGTGTCCGGGTCAGCGGCCGCCCAGGCCGGCCTGACCGCTGGCGACCAGGTCAGCTCGGTCGCTGGCCAGACCGTCACCTCCGCCCCGCAGATCAAGTCGGTGCTGGGGCACTACCGCCCTGGCGACAAGATCACCATTGGCTGGACGGACCAGTTCGGCCAGTCCCAGACCGCCACCGTGGTCCTCAAGGCCGGCCCTGCCGGCTGAGGACCACGGGCGGGCCGGCGGATGCCGGGGCTCAAGGCCGCCGTCCGGGGTGCGTTGGATAGCGCCTTCCCCGGCCCCGACGCGGTCGCCCTGCTCCCCGGCTTCGTCGGCGCCGGTGGCCGGGCTGCTACAGCAGCCCGGCCACCGGTCATTTTGGCTCGGGCCAGCGGTCTGATCCTGGCCGCCGTAGCCGTGATCCTGGCCGGCCACCACGAGATCATCGGGCGTCAACACCACCCCGCGTGATCACGCGGTGGCCAGGAGCCTGATCGCCTGCACACCCCACGAGGGGGCCGGCCAGCCGATCAGCGGCCGGGGCGTGGGCGGCCAGCAGGGCGGGGGCCGGCACCGGCAGGCGCTCCATCTCCCCGGGCTCGAACTTGGTCAGGCCACCGGCGTAGGTGCGTCCCTGCCCCGGGGTGACCGACCGGCGCAGGAAGGCGGCCAGCCCGTCGAGCGCGGGCGGCGTCAGCGGCTCGCGCGGGTAGAGGCCGTGGGCGATGTTGACGTGCCTGGCACCGGCCAGGTTGCGCACGAACGCGGGCGGCCGCCGAGCCATGTAGGTGGCGAGGATGGGCGCGGCCGCACGCAGCCGCACCCGCCACCATGGCCTGCGGTGGCGGGCGATGTAGGAACCCGCCGCCCCAGCCGCTTCGGCCTGCGCCAGGAACCGGGTGACCAGCACGAGCTCGGCAGGTGCCAGCTCCGCAAGGTCGGCCGGGAGATCGATGACGAACCGCAGGCGCGCCGCCGTCAACAGCGTGCCCTGTGCCCGGAAGAGCTCGCTGGCGCGGGTGACCGCGGGGAACAGGAACCGCCCGGGCAGGCCGGCCGGGTTCCCGGCCGTGACCCAGACCTTGTTGGCGCCCGTCACCTGGCCGCGGTGGACCCGGCAGAGTTCTCCCAGCTCGACGTGGCCGGCGGGCAGCGCGGCGCGCCGGGTGGCCGGCCTGGCCACCAGCGGGGTCCAGCGGGACGCGGCGCGCAGGACCGGTGCGGGCAGCGCCGTCCCACCGCCCAGCTCGCCCAGCTCACCCAGTCCCGCCACCTGGCGCAGCCGCAGGCTCGTGGGGCGGCTCCCCGGGAGGAAGCAGGTGATGGCGGTGGTCGCCGCGGCGTCGGCGAAGGCCGGGACGGCCGGGTCGAGCAGGTGGACCGACTGGCCACCAAGCGGGCCGAGCAGCAGCGAGCGGACCAGGGAGCCGTAGTTCACATCCAGCCACTCGGCCGCCGTGACCAGCACCCCGGCATCGCCGGGCACCGCGTGCAGCGCGGTGGCCAGGAAGAAGTGAACGTGCAGCCCGGCCAGGGCGCTCGCGGTCAGGCCGCGGCTGGCCGCGGTGGCCCGCAGCCAGTTCTTCCAGCCCGCCGGGATCTGGTGGTGCCGCACGTACGGCGGGTTGCCCAGGAAAAGGGTCGGGCCCGGCACCGGCGTCAGGCACAGCGACCGGTAGTCGGTCAGCCCGATGCTCGCCCGCCCGGCCATCCCCGCCGCGGCGAGCGCCGCCCTGCCGATCATCGCGGCCAGCGGGTCGGTCTCCACCCCGGCCAGGGTGGCGTGCGGCCAGCGGCGGCCGGCGGCGATGAGGAACCGGGCCGAGCCGGTCCCCGGATCGACCACGCGGGCCGGGGTGACCGTGCGGGCCGCCCAGCCGACCATGCTCTCCACCACCGGACGGGGGGTGAACGTCTGGCCGGCTGGCCGCCGCTGCGCCGGCCCGCGCAGGCGGCAGAACGCGTCTCCCAGCGGATCCTCACCAGCCAGGATCCGGTCCCTGATCTCCGTGATCTCACCAGCGCCGGCCCGCGATGCCCGCCCGGCCTGCCCGGCCACCGCGAGGCGCTGCTCCTGCGCCGACCATCCAGCCACCCGGGCGGCTCCCAGCTCGGCCGCCACACCGGCCAGTGCCTCTTCCGCCTCGAAAGTGATCACGCAGCCCATTGTGGCGGCGCGGCAGGCCCCAGGCGAGCAAGGCGCGGGCCGGCCCCAGCGGGAGCCGGGAACGCCGCGGCGGCCGGGCACAGCGCGGGCCAGGCCCGCGCATCACAGCACCGGGCCGGGGACGAATGCCATGCATCGTTTCCTAGCGGACATTCAGGTAACTCTCAGGATCCGTGGGTAGAAGGGAATCCTGACCGAACCCGAAGATGTGGCCATGGAGACCGAGCCATATGGGGGCTTGCACACGTCTATAAGGTGAGGGTCAATGAGAAGCGGAGAGTCACCATGGGGAACATGGAGCAGGCGCCGGACAGCGACGAGCGGTTCGAGCGCGACGTCGTGCCGTTCCTGGGCCAGCTGTACCCGGCTGCCCTCCGCATGACGCGCAACCCCACCGACGCCGAGGACCTCGTCCAGGAGACCTCGGTCAAGGCGTACGCGGCCTTTCACCAGTTCCGGCCGGGCACCAACCTCAAGGCGTGGCTGCACCGCATTCTGGCGAACACGTTCATCAACGGGTACCGCAAGCGCCGCAGGGAACCGCGCCAGGCGACCGGCGGCGATTTCCAGGACTGGCATCTGCCTAACGACCCGCTGGCCCCGCCGGCCCGGTCGGCCGAGGCGGAGGCGCTGGACAGGCTGGCCGATTCGGAGATCCTGCAGGCGCTCCGCGACCTGCCGGAGGAGTTCCGGGTGGCCGTGTACCTCGCGGACATCGAGGGCTACGCCTACAAGGAGATCGCCCAGATCATGGGCACCCCGATCGGGACGGTCATGTCCCGGCTGCACCGGGGCCGTGGGCGGCTGCGTGACAAGCTCGCGCCCTACGCACCAGGCAGCCACGGTCTCGCCCCGCTGACTGGCTGACCACGCGGGCGGCTACCAAGCACGCCAGATCGTGCGCCCTGGCCCCGGCATCACCGCTGAAGGGGGTACTGTCTCAAAAGTCACGACGACGACCCTGGTGACGGACACGCGAGGGGATGGCCACTTGGTGACTTTTGCCCGCGGGCTGTACGCGCGGTTCCAGCGCCTGATCCATGAGGCTGCCATGTTCGGCACGGTGGGCGCCATCGTGTTCGTGGTCGCCACCGTCGGGACGAACCTGCTCCACTTCCAGGTCGGGCTGGGCCCGCTCATCTCCAACGTCATCGCCAGCATCGTGGCCACGTTCGTGTCCTTCACGGGGAACCGGTACTGGACTTTCCGGCACCGCGAGGGCAGCACGATGGCCCGGGAGTACGTGGTGTTCTTCGTGCTGAACGCACTCGGGCTGGCGATCCAGCTGGCCTGTATCTGGTTCACCTACTACCGGCTTGGCCTGCACGGAAAGCTGGAGTACAACGTTGCGCTGATCCTCGGGATCGGGCTCGGCACGCTGTTCAGGTTCTGGTCCTACCGCAAGTGGGTATGGCAGGCACCTGCCGCTGGGACTGCGGGCGGTGGCGGCCAGCCCCAGCCGGCCGGCTCCGAAATGCCCGCCCATGCGGCGGGCCCGCGCCAGCTGCCCTGAGCCCCCGGCCGGGCCCGCGCTGATGGCGGCCCCGCGCTACCCCGCGGTCTGGGCCGGCTCGCTGTCCTCCGCCGTCGGCCCGGCCGCGTCGCCGGCCGCTGCCGCGTCGCGGGCCGCTGGGAGACGCATGACCGTGCGGGCGGGGTCGAGGTCAAGGTAGGCGTAGCGGCGGAGCCCGCGCTTGTGGAGCCGGTACTCAGCGCTCGTGCGCAATACGCCAAGGCCGTACCGGACGCTGGCGGCCAGGTCGATCGACGACGAGTCGGCCTGGTAGCGGGTCGGGCAGGACAGCTCGCCGATGCGGGCGCCGGCGGCAATGGCCTGGGCGATGATCTGGTTGTCGAAGACGAAGTCATCGGAGTTGCGCTCGAACGGGACAGCGGCGAGCAGCGAATGGCTGAACGCGCGCAGGCCGGTGTGGTACTCGGACAGCTTCTGGGCGAGCACGACGTTCTCGACCAGGGTGAGGAAGCGGTTGGCGACGTACTTGTAGCGGGGCATGCCACCGGCGACCGGGTTCTGGGCGAGGATGCGCGAGCCGAGAACCAGGTCGTACTCCCCGTAGGCGATCATCGAGGCCATCGCCGGTACGAGCAGCGGTGAGTACTGATAGTCCGGGTGCACCATAACGACGATGTCTGCGCCAAGCTCGAGCGCCCGCCGGTAACAGGTCTTCTGATTGCCCCCGTAGCCGAGGTTGCGCTCGTGGCGGATCGGCTCCAGGCCCAGCCGACGGGCAAGCGTTACCGTCTGGTCGGTGCTGGCGTCGTCGACGAGCACGACCTCGTTGACCACCGCGCGGTCGAACTCAGCGACTGTCTGCGACAGGGTGGCCTCGGCATTGTAGGCGGGCAGCACCACGGCGATCCGGCGACCATTGAGCACCCCGGCAGTCTAGCGCCGCACGCCCGGTGCCGCGGCGCCCCCGGCGAGCTCATCGCGGCGGCTCGCTGGCGATCGCCCGCTGGCCTATGCAGGACCGCCGCGACCCGCTGAAGCAGGCCGCCGCGACCCGCTCGAGCAGGTTCGTCCGGTAGATCAGGATTTTGCGGTCTGCCACCCAGTGGGTCGCGGACGGTCGGCCGAAGTAGCGCTCGAATTCCCAGGCCGGGATGCTGTGGTTGCCGTGAGTGTGGGCCGGATCGGCGATCACGAACGTCGCGTCGTGCCGAGACGGGTAGTACCAGTCGGTTCTCGTCTCCCAGTTCATGGCGGAGAACTCGCCGGCCGCCTTGGTGACCGCACGGACCTGAACCTGGTTGCCCGACTGCAAGGTGACCGCCGAGGCATTCCAGTACCCGGCGATGCCGTACGTGAATCCGTGGGCCTCGAGCCACGCGGTAAGGGGAGCCGCAGGCGGCGTCACGGCGGGCCGGGAGGCCGCGGCGGCCAATGGCAGCAGCGCCACGATCGCGGCCGCGGTGAGCGCCACCCGGGCACGCGGCGTGCCGCCAATGTGGCCGGGCACGCAGGCTCGCGCTGCGAGCACCGCGCCGAAAGGCAGCAGCCCGACGATATCGTGCGCGTTGATGCGCGTCGGCATCGTGGAGACAACATAAGCGGCAAGGTTGACCACGACCGCGACGCACACCAGCTGCTCGGCCCGGCTCGCAGTGCGCCAGGTCCAGACAACCTTTGCGAAGCCTGATGCGGCGGCCAGCAGGCAGGCCAGCCCGAAGACGGCTCCTGCGACGTCCAGTGCGGTACCCGAATCGGCCGCCGCCCCGAATATGACCCGGACGTTCGTCAGGGTCAGCAGCGCGTGGTGCGGCCATTGCCCCACCGGCGAGATCCCGGTCTTCGGCGGGACCATCGAGTAGGCGCCGAAGTGCAGCATCACCGCGCGGATCAGCGACGCCACCGGCACGGACGCGGCGGCGGCTACCGCGATCGCTGTGTCGCCCGTGCGGATCTTCCGTGCGGCCAGGACGCGATAAGCACACACCACCAGGATCGTCGGCACAGCGATGTAGCGGACGGTGGCATCGCCCAGCTGACCAGCGCACAGGATCGCACAGAGCAGCGGCGACGTGAAACGCCGGCCTGGAGCCCGATCGATCAGGAGGAAGGAACCCACCAGGAACGCGGAGGTCCCGAAGTGGTTGGGCTTCTCCAGCAGGAGCCCCACGCCTGAATTGGTGACGAGCGGCGCGGCCAGCACCGCGACCACGACTCCGCAGCGGACTGCCACGGACGGGCCGCGGCTGTTCGTCCGGGCCAGGGCCACGCAACAGGCCACGACGATCATGTAAGTGAGCACGGACACCAGATGGACCGTCACGCTGTGAAGCCCGAACAAGATCTCGGTGATCGCGTAAAGCGGCAATTCGAAGGTGTAAAAGGTTGCGTCGCCGATGATCCAACCGTGCAACAGGACGTGGCCGTGGAGCAGATCCCACGCCTGCAACGCATTGTTGGCCGGGTCCGAGGTCATCGGGCTGCTGAGCGAGATCCGCAGCAGAAAGGCGAACAGCGCCAAACCGCCGCCGATCCACGCCGCAGCCCACCAGCGGCGCCGCGCCGGACGCTGCCTGGGATCGTTGAGGCCGACGCGTCGCCGGAGTTGACGTGGCGCCGACGCCACTCCTGTCGCACCCGGCGCATCAGGGCCACCCGGATACTGCTCACCGGCAGGCATACCTGGACCTTACTAGTCCGCTTGACCGTTCCGTCCGTCGTACCAGGACGTATGCGGGAGGCACACGAACAAACGCCCATGATCAAGCCGAGGGATGGGACTATTGACAGGCCACCAGCGGGACCGCAACTTGGCCGCTGACGATACCTGAGTTTTGGTTGTCAAGCAGCAGTTTGCGGTTGCACAGTATCTTGGCTATCTCAGGTCCGCCGAGTTCCAGGACGTTAACGATCACGAGGTCATGGACAGCGGAGGCCGACCGAGCCAGCCAGGTGCCACTGCTGATGGCACATCATTGGCTGTGTGAAGGGATACGCGTTGGATCGGACTGCGGTGCCCCGGCAGGAGGAGCACGCGCCTCGCTCTGGGCCTGTGAGGCGGCGGCTGGACGGCTCCGTCTGGGTGGCCATCGTCCCGGCGCTCGTGACGCTGCTGGTGGTGTGTTACCAGATCCAGCGGCCGTCGCTGTGGCGGGACGAGGGCGCGACGCTGGCTGCGGTGCACCGGAGTCTGCCCCAGTTGGTGCGCATGCTCGGCCATATCGATGTCGTCCACGGCGCCTACGACCTGTTCATGTGGTTCGAAGTGAGGCTTGCGGGCAGCAGCACACTGGCGATCCGCTTCCCGTCCGCGGTGGCGATGGCGGTGGCGGCCGGCTTCATCACCCTCCTGGGGCGGCGCCTGGTGTCCATCCGGGCCGGGCTGATGGCGGGACTGGTTTTCGCGGCCCTGCCGAGCGTGTCCTGGTACGCCCAGAATGCGCGAAGCTACGCCATGGTGACGGCGCTCGCCACGCTCGCCAGCTACCTGCTGGTGGGGGCCATGCAGGCGGGCGGGCGGCGGCGGCGCTGGCTGGCCGGATACGGCGTGGCCCTGGCCGCGTTGGGCCTGGGCAACATCTTCGCACTGCTGCTCATCCCCGCGCACGCGCTGACCTTGGCTGGGTGGAACCGTCGCGCCCGGCAGATACCTGCGGGTGACCCGCTCCGCGGCTGACGGTGAGCGGGCGCTGGTCCGGGGCTGGCTGATCGCGTCGGCCGCCGCGGTGGCGGTGGTGAGCCCGGTGATAGTGATCTCCGTCGGCCAGCGGGATCAGGTCAGCTGGCTCAAGCCACTGAATGCGCACCAGGTCTTCGGCCTCCGCCAGCTGCTCGGCCCGAACGGTCTGGCGGATCTGATACTGCTGGTGATAGCAGCAACGCTCGCGGTCAGCACGCTGCGGAGCCGGCTGCGGACGGACTGGCCGTCCGGCTTGGTGGCGTTGAGCCTGCCCTGGCTGCTGCTGCCGCCAGTTGTGCTGCTGACCACATCTGCGATCCATCCGGTGTACTTCTCGCGCTACGTGGTGTTCTGCATTCCGGCTGCCGCGCTGCTTGCCGGGGCCGGCCTCGCCTCGCTGGGCTGGGCCGGGGGGGCGGCGACCCTGGCCCTCATCGCGCTGCTGGCCGTACCCGGCCAGGTGGCCCTGCGCCGCGTCGGCGGCCACGGCGAGAACCTCAGCCATCTGAGCAAGATCCTGGCCGTGCACAGCCGGCCAGGCGACGCCGTGCTTTTCGCCGGCCGCAACACACGCGAGTACGAGTGGGCCTACCCGGCCCCGTACCGGCACCTGCGTGACGTCGGCCTCGGGCAGACCCCGGTCCAGTCCGGAACCTTGCTGGGCACGGATGCACCCGCCGCGGTGATCCGCCAGCGGCTCGCCACCGGCAGCAGGCTATGGGCGATCGAAACCATCCCCAATCGGGGCCACGTGCCGGTCCTGAATGGCCTTGGGTTCCGCATAGCCCACCGCTGGTCAGTCAGCCGCATCTGGCTAGTGCTGTACACCCGCGCGCCCGGCCCGACCGGCTAGCGGGCGGGAGGCAGCCCCGGCTGCGCTGGCTGGGAGCGTAGCGCCTTCCCCGCAGGGCGGTCCTGAAGGAAGACAGCCCGCGTGCCCGTGTCCTCGGCCTGGGCTGTTGGGACCTGTTCTGGCGCCGTTTTCCCGCCGGGCTTGCACATATATGGTGCCTCCCGAGCGTGCAGCCACTTCCGCGGCCGTCGCTGCCAGGGCAAGCGGAAGTGCGACCCCGGCAGCAGCGAGGGCGTAGAGGCGACGGCCCGGGCTCTGGGCGGACCTGCGCGCCTCGCCGCGACGGATGACCTCGTAGAGATCGGGCTGTCCCGGGAACTGACTGACAAGGCCGTGGATCCATCCGAAGACGACCTGGCCTCCCCGCAGGTAGCTCACTCGCTCGATCCTCAACCCCAGAGCCTCGATCTTGGACAGCAACGGAGCCGGGCTCAGGTGAACGAGATGGCGCGGCAGGTCGAGGGCAAACCAGCCGTCCCCGAAAGCACGGGCCTGAAGGCTTTTCGCATTAGGTACGGCGACCACAAGCGTCCCACCTGGGATGAGGAGCCTCGCTGCATGGCTCAAAGCCGCAGCAGGCTGACGAAGGTGCTCGAGCGAGTGCCAGAAGATGACCGCGGCCCAGGCTCCGCTCATCTCCGCGATCTCGGTGTTGCGAAGGTGCGGCCCGGATGCGTGGGGCTCAAGACCGACGGCTTCGCGGCCATGGTGCACGAAGGCCTCAACGAGGGTCCCATCTCCGGCTCCCACATCGAGAACAGGGCCTTGTGGGAGTACCTGGTCAAGACGACTGGCGAGCGCTGCGCGCGTCCGGCGAAGCACGGCATCTCCGAGGCTATCGAACCGGCCGGTCGCGGGGCGGTACCAGCTGCCGTACGCCTCGTTCAGCTGCGCCTCGCTTGGCCATGGGGATGTCGTCGCCACGCCGCACCGGGCGCACCACACCCGACCGGTACGACGGTCGTCAGCATCATCGAACCGGTGGTCGCACCACGCGCACTGGCTGGCAGCAGGCGCCCGGGCGAGCGACCATGCCAAAGAGCTATTGATCTCCTTGAAGGCCGTGTCCTTCTCCCACCTGCTCAAACGCACCACCTAACGACATCATGACGGACATTCGGGGGGCACGGGAAGCTAGACGCTGATTGCCCGGGCATGACGCGGCTGCTCGTGGCCGAGTTCGTGAAACGAGCCCGGCCAGCTCCGGATATCGACCATGGCAGCCTGACGCGGTGCGATAGTGGGATCATGGGGATTGCCTTAAACCGCTCCGAGCCCGCCGACGTCGGCCTTCACGGGCCCGGCGCAGCGTGCCAGCCGACGCGGGCGCGACCCGTGTGGGCGGGCTGGCTCGAGGGGCTTGGGGTGGTGCTGTCCCCGGCGGTCGTCGCGCTGGTGCTGCAACTTCGGCTGATGGCGCCGAGCGACTTGGATGACCCTGCCATACACACCATCTACATCGTTGACCCACGCGGGGTGTTCACCCGCTATGCGGCTGCCTATGCCACTACCGCCCGGCTGCGTGAGAGCGCCCGGGTCGGGTTCCTGGTACCGGCCCGGCTGGCCTACCAGGCCTTCGGCGCCGTGCCCGGGTTCCTCGTCACGCGGTACGTGCTCGCGCTGATCGCGGTGGGCCCCGTCTACCTGCTGCTGCGCCGCCTCTACGGCCGGCCAGCGGGGGTGGCGGGCATCCTGGTGGTGCTCGCCTCGCCGGTGATCGTGACCGCGTGGGGGACGGACTACCCGGACTCCGCGGTCGTCGCCTACGCCGCCGGGGCCCTGGCCTGCCTCGCGATGCCGTGCTCGCCGCGGTGGCGCCGCGCATGGCTGGCCGCCGCCGGGGTGCTGCTCGTGCTGGCGGTGTGGTCGCACGGGGTGGCTGTGCCGCTGGCGGGGGCGACCCTGGCCGCCTATCTGGGCGTGCGGCTGGTGCGGGACCGGGCCGGCTTGCCCGGTGACCTGGCCCTGCTGGCCGCGGTCGTGGTGGCGGTTACCGGCCTGCTGGCCGTGGGCTCGGCGCTGGTGATCGGCCACGCCAACTTCATCGCCATGACCTGGCAGGCGTACCGCTTCCTGTCGCGGCCCGCGCAGATCGCACGGTGGCACTCGGCGAGCTGGCGGTGGGCGCCCTATGTGGCCTATCTGCTTGTGCCGCCCGCAGTGCTGGGCGCGTTCGCGGTAGCGATCGCCCGCCGCGGCCGCGCGGTGCCGACCCCGGTGCTGCTGGCCGGGGTGGTGGCCGCCGGGCAGCTGGTGGTCTACGTATGGCTGCAGTTCGCCGGCTCGGTACAGACCCTGGAGCAGCACTACCTCTCCTCCACGCTGTGGGCGGGCGTCTGCGTGGCGTTCGCGATCACCGTCGCGGAGCTGGCCCGGCCGCTGTCGGGCCGCCCGATCGCCCGCTGGATGCCCGCCGCGGTGCTGCTCGCCGTCCCGCTCGCCTACGAGGCCGGCCCGCACGTGCCGTCGTTCGGCTGGCTGCCGTTCGGGATCGTGCTGGCGGCAATCATGATTGCCGCCGCTGTGGCCGCGCGTGGCTGCAGCAGGCTCAGACCCTCGGTGGCCGCTGTGACGGCGACCGGGCTGGCGCTCACCGCGCTCGCCGGCGCCACCCTCGTGCTCACCGTCGCGCCCATCCCGCGTCACCCGCTGCTGCCCGGCACGGTCCCGGACCCGCCCCCCGCCTACGCCTCCGCGCTCGGCGGCAGCTGGGGGACCTACGCCGACAGCTACCGGATCGCCACCGCGCTGGCCCTGTTCCCCGGCCCGGCCACCTACCGCGGCGAGCAGATCCTCACCTGGTGGCCAATATCCAATCGCAGTCCCAGTCCCTTCACCGAGTACGCCGGGATGTACCACGGCAAGTTCAACAGCCTGCCCAGCAACCCACCGGACCTCACCGCGAACGACCGCCACCAGTTCGAGACCAGGAGACCGGCCGAACTGCTGCTGTTCGATACCTCCGCGGCGTGGTTCCCCACGGCGCTGCACGAGCTGGCCGCCTACCGGCCCACCCTGGTCCGCGCCGGGGAGCTGCGCGCCGGTCCCCAGGTCCTGCACGTCTGGCTCATCCGGCTCGGAATCTACGACCACCCGGCGGCGCCCGCCGCCTGATCCACCGCGGGCCGGGGCCCCTGGTGACCCTGCTCCCGGCAGGGACCCAGCCGCGGCGTTCCCGGTGCCTAGCCGCGGCGGTAGAGGCTGAGCATGGCCTGGCCCACGTACCAGCGCTGGACCAGGCGGAACGGCTTCAGGAGGGCGATCTCGGTCTTCTCCAGCGCGGTGGCCGGGTGCCGGAACACGCCCATGCCCCGCCCGCTGACCACCCACACCCTGCTCACCGTGGCGAACCGGGCCCGCAGGGTCGCGGGCCGCACCTCGGTGCCGACGAGGTTGGCGGCGGCGGCCGGCGACTTCGCCAGCGCGACGTCCCGCAGCCGCCGGAACGGCGCGGGATAGGCCATGCTGAAGACCCGCTTTCTCGATGGCACGTACAGCGCGGCATCACCGCTTCGCCCATGGGCTGCCACGATCGCCGCGACCAGGCGGAGGTTGTCCGGCCGCGACGAGGCAAGCCGCGCCGACCGCTGCGGCCCTGCCACCAGCGCCGCCAGCAGGACCAGGATCAAGCCGGCCGGCAGCCAGGCCACGGCGCCGCCCGCCTTCCCCATCGGGATCGCCAGGGCAAGGCGGGCCGCCCCGGCCAGGCCGGCGGCGGCGAGCAGGGCGAGCGCGGGCAGGCAGTAGAGGACGTAGCGGGCGTCATACACCGGGTGGATCTGGGATGCCGCGAGCAGGATCGCGGGGGGCAGCACCAGCCACGGCACCGCGACCGTGACCACGTCAAGCGCCGCCCAGGGCCGGCTGGCCAAGGTTGCGATCACGCCTGCCGCTATGAGCAGCACCATCAGGGGGAGCAGCGCGTTCGATCCGGCGAACGAGAGCACCAGGCTGGTCACCGCGCGCGGTCCTGGGCGTGCCAGCCAGCTGATCTGCCTGCTCTGAAGCCATCCGGTCACCACCAGCGGGCTCAGCACGGCGGCGGCGGCCCCGGCCGCGATGAGCCAGCGGTATCCGGGCGGCGGCGATGGCGTGACGGCAGGCGGCCGGGCGGGCTCACCGCGGGCGCGGCCGCCGCGCTGCCTGGTGTGCGCGATCCACACGGTCACCCCGTGCGCGGCCAGCAGCAGCAGGGCCAGCAGGTTGAACAGCCCCATCGCCGCGATCGCCGCACCGTAACCCACCCACCAGCGCCACCGGCCACCAGCGAGCCCGCGCATCAGCAGGCAGGTCGCGATAGTCGCGCACATGGTAACGAGCCCGTACGATCTCGCCTCCTGCGCGTACCGGGTCACCTGCGGAGCGGCGGCGAACAGCAGCCCGGCCAGGACGCCGGTCACCGCCGGTGCGGGCAGCCGGGCGGCCCGGGCGAGGCGCCTGCCGATCGCCGCGGTGAACACCGCCGTCACCGCCATCGCCAGCACGGACGGCAGCCGCAGCGCGGCCTCCGAGACGCCCGTCACGGCCATCCAGGCATGCATGAACGTGTAGTAGGCGCTGTTGACCGCATCGGTGTGGGCTGCCGTCGCGAGGATCCGCGACAGCGGCCGGCTGGCCGCGTCAACCATGTAGGCCTCGTCGCGCCACAGCGACAGGCGCCCGAGCCCATAGCCGTCTACCAGCAGCAGCGCGATCCCCGGGATCAGCAGGGGCACCTGGCGCGCCTAGTCCTGCCCCCGGCGTCCCCAGCCGGGACGGCGCGTACGGGGTGGCGGCCGCCCCCGGCTTCCCCGTTGAGGCGGATCATGCCCGGCCCGCAGGACTTGCTCTGCCGACCCAGGCCCAGTTCCTGTCACCGCTCGTACACCGCCAGGCATGCATTCTCCGGTCCGGCCACCCGCCCGGCGTGACGGCCGGGGTTCGCATCCGCTTCCCCTGGCACGCCACCGCTGCACCATGGACTGTTGAGAATTACCCAGCTGACCGAAGACAGCCCCTGACCTGGCGAAATAAGTGACCAATCATGGGCGGGTTATTACCTAATGCCAGCCCTCACCCGTTTCACATCCGACAGGCCGCGCTCTGCCTCGCCGCCACCGTGCTCATCGCCGGAGGACTCATCGGCTGGCGACGGTCCTGGCCCACGGCCGGTCTACAGCCGCAGCCCTCGGGCCGGACATCGCCGGGCTCATCGATTGGGTCGAGGGCGACCTCGCGATCTGGACGCCGGAGGCTGGCCCCTACGACCTCGTAACCAGCCTGTATGTCCACGTTGCGGATTCCTTGGAGGAAATGGTGTCGCGACTGGCGGCTGGGGTCGCGCCGGGCGGGATGCTGCTGCTGGCCGGCCACCTCCCGATCGACCCCAATGACGCGAGACACCCGCAGCCGGCCAAGTCCAGGTGACTGTCGAGGCTGCCGCCGCAGTCCTGCACCCTCAACGCTGGGAGATGCCCATCGCTGAGGGCCGGCCCAGAGCCGCAGCTGGCACCGGCCTCGACGCCGTGATCTGCGCACGACGCCGAACCTAATGGTGCCAGCAACGTAACGAGCGACGACAGCCCCGAACGCGCTCCCTAAGATGTAGAAATTCGGGTCCATGTTGGCCTGGCCGACCTGGGGCAGGCCGAGATGGCGGAGCAGCGGAAGGGCGAAGCCGACTATGAAGACCACCAGGTAGGCCGCTAGGGCCAGCAGCCCCTGGAGAACCGGCCCGGGGACCCGGGCGCGCATGGCAAGCTGCCCCGCGCTGGCGATCCGCGGCACGGTCGCGGTGCGGCTCGCACCGGAATCAGGCTTGTCCGTTTCCCCCGCCGTCATTGCATCGGCAGCGGCGGACGGCTCTCGCCGGGCGCAGCCGGCCGCGAAGAGCCGTCCGCCATGTAGCCGGGCGTGCTGAAGTCAGTCCAGCGCTCAAAGCCGCGCGCCTCGCGCACCAGATAGAGCGGCCGTCCCCTGATCTCGTCGTACACCCGGGCTACATACTGGCCGACCATGCCCATCACCATCAGCTGCACACCGCTCAGGAAGGCGACCGTCACCAGCAGCGAGGCGTAACCTGGTACATAGGGCAGCCCGGCCAGCTTCAGCGCTATCGCCACCAGGCCGTATCCGACCGCGATTATCGCAATGACGAAGCCTCCTACCAGTGCGAATCGGAGGGGTGCGGTGGAGAACCCCACGAAGGCGTCTGCGGCGAACTTGATCATCTTGCGCAGCGGATACTTACTGGTGCCCGCGTGCCGCGGTTCCCGGTCGTAAGGCACAGCAGCTTGCCGGAATCCGATCCATGAGAACATCCCGCGGACGTACCTGTTGTGCTCGCGCATCCGCAGGAAGGCGTCAAGTGCCTTCCGGTCAACCAGCCGGAAGTCACCGACATCCACCGTCTGATCGATGCTCGCCAGGCGACGCAGCAGGCCATAGAAGGTGGTCGCGGTCGCTGTCTTGAACCTGGTCTCGCCCGGCCGGCGCTGCCTGACGGCGTAGACGACTTCGTATCCCTCCTGCCACTTAGCGGCCATCTCGAGGATGACGTGCGGCGGGTCCTGGAGGTCTGCGTCCATCACGACCACCGCCTGGCCCGAGGCGTTGTCCATTCCGGCGGTAATGGCGAGCTGGTGCCCGAAATTGCGGGACAGCTGGATCACCTTGAACCGCGGGTCCATGTCGTGGGCGTCCAGCATGAGCCGGTAGCTGGAGTCCTTGCTGCCATCGTCAACGAGCACGGCCTCGGCTGGGCCATCAAGCTTGTCCATGATCTCGCGCAGCCGCGCGATCAGCTCTGCGATGGACTCTTCCTCGTTGTATACCGGCACAACGATGGAGTACTTCAGCGCGTCCATGAGGTATCCCGTGCCCACGTGATCTTAATGACGTCCCCGCGCTGGCAATCCGCTGCGGCGCTCTCTTCAAAGCTGCGCTGACCACGAGGGTAACGAGCAAGGCTAACGAATCTACCAGAGCCGGCCAGATCGGGCTTGTCCTGCCCCGAAACTGAAAAAGGCTAGCCTCCGCACAGAATTACCCGCAGAGCGTTCCGCGACCCGCGAGGCCCGCCTGCCCCAGGCTGGCCGTGGTGCTAGCGGCAGTGGGCGCCGTCGGAATGGTCAGGGGCGGCGGGCGCGCAGCATCAGCGAGACACCTGGCCAGGACTTGACGGGCAGGTAGCGCTCCGCGACGACAACAGCGGTGAGCAACCCGTTGGCCACGGGGGAGACCTCGTCAAGGTCGCTGCCGGTGGAGGATTTCCGCCGGATGGCCACTGCCGGGCGGAGCAGGACGTTCCAGCTCCACATCCTTTCTATGGTCAGGCCGGCCTTCTGGACGAGGCTGGCCAGCTCGGACCGGGAGTACCGGCGCACGTGCCCGACCGCGTCGTCGTGCGCGGACCAGAGGGCCATGTCGCAGGGCACCGCGATCAGGGCTGTCCCGCCCGGCTGGAGGACCCTGGTCATCTCGGCAGCCGCCAGGTAGTCCTCGTCGATGTGCTCGAGCACGTCGAAGGCGGTCACCAGGCCGCAGGTCCCCGAGCGGACCGGAAGCGCCCTGGCATCGGCCCGCATGACCCAGATGCCCCGGGAGCGCGCGACGTCAGCCGCGGAATCCGAGTATTCGAGCGCGACGGCCCGCCAGCCGTGCGCCTTGAGAACCCGGGTGTTGCCGCCGCCCGCGGCGCCGATGTCCAGCGCCCGGCCGGGGTCCGGCAGCCGTCGCAGCTCCCGGCGGACGATGGCGCGGCGCTCCTTATACCACCAGTGGCGGTCTTCCAGCGAGGTCAGCAGCCGGAGTTCAGCGGTATCCACGACCTCACTTTTACCGCAGACACGGATGTACCGCGTGCACAGCGCTGTACTCGGCAACGTCTGGCGGCTGTTCGAGACCCGCGGGGTTCCGGACGCGGCAGGCGTTGCGGGTCCCTGCGATGTCTTGCAGGATGTGGCCATGACAGGCGATGGTGTCCCGGCGGCAGCTCGTCCCGGTGCTGGTGCCGAGCCTGACCTGCGGGCCTCCCATCAAGACAGGGACCGGGTGGTCGAGATCCTCCGTGTTGCGGCTGGCGACGGGCGGCTGACCGCGGCCGAGCTTGACGAGCGCCTGGGCGCGGCCCTGGCGGCCCGCACGAACGGCGAGCTGGCGGCCCTGACGGCGGACCTGCCCGAGGCGGCCGGCCAGGTGGGCGGGATCGCGGCGCGGGCCAAAGACGTCGTCCGGCTCGACTACCAGGGCGGGAATGCCACGCGGCGCGGCCGGTGGGTGGTCCCGCAGCGGATGGAGATACGCGCAGTCGGCGGGACCGTGAAGCTCGACTTCACCGACGCGGTGATCACCGGGCCGGTGCTGCAGATCCAGGCAGAGGTCCGGGGCGGGTGGCTGGTCCTGGTGACCAAGCCAGGCATCGAGGTTGATGTCGATGACGTGGCGGTGCATGGCGGAAGGGTCAGGGTGCGGCCCGAACACGGCTGGAAGGGGCCGGTAAGCCTGAGGATCGAGGTATCGGGCGAGGCCCGCGGCGGCAACATGATCGCGCGACCGCCGCGCCGGACATTCCGGCAGTGGGTGCTGCGCAGGCCACGGCCCTACCTCGGGTGAGCCAGGGACTGACGCCGCGAACGTCCCGGCGAGGGCTGGCCGCCGCCTGCCATGGCCTCGGCCCCGGCCGCTGGCGGCGCGTGCCAGACCCAGCGGCGGTAGGACCAGAACCTGAACAGTGTGCCGAGCCCGATCCCGAAGATCAGCGCGACGTTGTACGCCAGCTTGCCGTGCATGTCCAGCAGGTAGTACGTGAAGCCGATGCAGGCCAGCTGGATTCCGAGCCCGATCCCGTTCAGCACGAAGAACAGCGCGTACTCACGGGCCAGGGTGCTGCCTTCGCGGTGCCGGAACGTCCAGTAGCGGTTCCCGAGGAAGGCCACGAAGGTGCCCGCGACGGTGGCGAGCACGTTGGACGTGAGCGGGCCCATTCCGGCCCGGAAGTGGAGCAGGTTCGTGCCAATGGTCGCGACCAGGAATGCGACCGCGCCCACCACACCGAACCTGGCTACCTCGTGGAACAGCTGCCGGAACCGCTCGTACAGTCCGCGGACAACAGTCACCAGGCGCCCATCCTGTCGCGTTCTCCCAGCATAGTCATGATCGTGACTGCTGACAGTACTCCCTCCCATGGGCAAGACGTGGCCAGAGCAGCGAGGGCTTCACGGGCCGCATCCTCACCACCCCTCAGGTGGGTGCACAACGATGGGGGGCTGCCCCAGCGAGGCAGCCCCCCATCCCGCAATCCTGGCTAGCAGCCGGAGGAGTCGGGGGCGAGGATGTTCCCGTCGGCAGCAAAGGCGCCACCGTCAGGGCTGGCGTCCTTCCACTGGCTGCTCATGTTCGGACAGTTGTGGTCCGCCCCAGCCTTCAGGGCGTAGGTGTAGGTGAAGGTGAGACCCAGCTGGCCGCCGGCGCCGAGGACACCCTGCGGCGCACCGGTGCTGTCCCAGAACTGGGTGCCGGCCGGGAAGAACTGCTTCAGCCACTCACCGGAGCCGACGCCGTTCCCGCTCTCGGCCGGGGGGACATGGGAGGCGCTGGCCCCGCTCACCGGGACGGTGGTGAAGAAGGCATAGGTCTGGCTGCCGGCCAGCGTTCCCTTAGCCGACACCGCCATCAGCGGGTCGTTGCCGCCGTTCAGGTAACCGAAGCCGGGGCTGGGCTGCCCGGCGTCGGTGACGAAGTTACCGACATCGGAGACCTTGCCCGTGTAGGCGTAGCAGGGAGAGGCGCCGCCGCAGTCAGTGGCCACCGCCGCGCCCTTGAAGGTGATCTGCGCACCGCGCGTGAAGGCGTTGACCGCCCAGTTGCTGTTGTTGGTGTTGTTGGCGGTGTTAGCGGCGCTGTCGTCCCGGTTGGTGACCGCCGTCTTGGCAGTGAGGGTGGTGGTGGCACCGCTGGCGGCGATGGGCCCGATGGCTGCCGCGACGGTGATCGCGGCCAGCGGGATGGCGGCTGTAAGCCAGTACTTGCGCATGAAGTGTTTCCCCTCCTGAAAGAGACTCGTGATACGAGCCGGGCGGAAGCCCTTTGGAGGGCAAGACGTGACGACTGAAGCCATCCGTTACGTATGGGCATCATTCGCCTTTACCCCCCGATAAGGGACGCGATGGTGCACGACCAGGTTTGCCTAGCCATCGGGGGGCAAGGAATTGCTAGCGGAAAGGTTAGAGTCGGGCGTGGCCCAGGGTAACGCAAGTGGCGGAATTACATAAGTGGGAATTGCCGCCGCGATTGCCCGCAATGCCACGCGGCACCCCGCGGGCCGCGTCCTGACCGGCCGGCGAACCGCCGGTCAGGACGTGAACAACCGGTCGCAGACCCGCGCTCCTGCCTTGCCGTCGTCCAGCGGGCAGTACTTCGCGGCGAACGCCTGGTACCCGGGGGCATAGCGGGCGGCCATCGGGCCGGTGTCCTTGACCGCCGCCAGCACCTCTTCCGAGCTGGCCAGCAGCGGCCCCGGCGCCTCCGCCTCGAAGTCGAAGTAGAACCCCCGCAGCTGGTCCCGGTACTGCTCCAGGTCATAGGTGAAGAACAGCATCGGCCGGCCGGTCACGGCGAAGTCGAACATGACCGACGAATAGTCCGTGATGAGGACGTCGGTGATCAGGAACAGCTCGGAGATGTCGGGATAGCCGGTCACGTTGAGCGCGAAATCGCGCCGGACGCCCGCCTGGACATCGTTCGCGAGATGGTGGTGGCCCCGGATCAGGATCACGTGATCGGGCCCGAGCACCTCCCACGCCCGTTCGAGGTCGAGCCGGAGGTCGAACCGGTACCGGCCGGAGGCATAGAACTGGTTGTCGCGCCAGGTCGGCGCGTACATGACCACCCGCTTGCCGTCGGGGATGCCCAGTCGGCGCCGCACCTGCCCGGCCAGCAGCGGCTCGCTGCGCGACAGCAGGTCGTTACGCGGGTACCCGTATTCGCAGATCTCGCCGCCGAACCGGAAGGCACTGCGCAGGATCGGGGTGCTGAACGGGTTCTGCGACAGCAGCAGGTCCCACTTGGTCACGTCGTCGGCCAGGTGATCGAAGTAGGCGGTGCCGCTGGCGAACTGCGGGCGGCCGATGTCGAACCCGATCTTCTTCAGCGGGGTCCCATGCCAGGTCTGCAGGTAGATCTGGCCCTCCCGCTTGCGGAAGAACGACTGCATGTCGTCGTTGGAGATCACGTAGCGGCAGCGGGCGAGCGCGTCGAAGTACTCCTCGGTTCCCGACAGCACCGACCGGTCGCCATCGGGGACCGCGGCCGCGTAGTCCGTCACCACCCAGATGTGCTCGCGGTCGTCCCCCCGGCGGCGCAGTTCGTCGGCGATGCCGCGGGGGTTGTCCGAGCACTGCTTGCCGTTCCAGCTGACGAACAGGACCGCGTCCCGCAGCGGGCGCCGGGACTGGAGGGGGTAGAGCGCCCTGCGCAGCACCCGCCGGTTGAAGTTGCCCTGTTCGGACAGGCGGAGGCGGGGCTCGGCCGTGATCACCGGTGAGTCGTAGCCGGCCGTGGTGAAGGCGTAGAGCTTCGGCCCTGCCGCGACCTTCTTGTGACTAGATCTCCGGCCAGCCGTGCGTGGTCGTACCCGACGCTGGTCATCGAGCGGCGTGCCCGTCGCCGGACCGGGCCAGCGACGCCCCAGCGGCCCGTCGCGCAGCGGCAGCCGGCTCGCCGAAGGTCGGCATGGCGCCGCAGCGTCGATCCGGGCGCCGAGAAGCGGTCGCCGTCCCGCTCGCACCGGACCGTGTACTCCTCGCCGGCGTCGGTGTAGCGCAGCACCAGTTCCAGGATGGACCCGGCCGGGCCGAGGTAGCTGCCCGCAGCTGCAGGCTCGCCTCCGGGCTCCAGGAGTGCTCGTCGAGCACCGGCCGCGGCGATCGCGTTCGGCGAGCGTCACATTCCCGTGCGCGGCCGCTCCACCGCGATCTCCCGGGCACCGGCGCGAAACCGCGGCCTCGGCCATTTCCGCCGGGAAGGTCACCCTGATCCGTCCCTGGCCGGCCGGTTTGAGGTACAGGTCCCAGCTGGCGCCTCGCCCCCGCCCGCGGCGCGCGGCACCGGCTCGCCTGGCTGGCGCCGGCCGGCAGCGCGGCCAGCGGGACCGCCCGCGCACCCGCCGCACCGGGCCCTCGCGGGCCACCTCGGCCCCGAACCCCTGCGCCACCCGGCCGCCCCGCCGCACCAGGACGAACTCAGCCGCCGCCGGGACCGTGTCACCGGCCCCGGCGGGGCCGGGCAGATCCAGGCTGACCCGGCGGGTCAAGTCCACCGCGAGGGCGTGATCACGGCCGGCGTGCTCGAACGAAACCAGCCTGGCAGGCGTACGCAGCACGCCCACGTGCAGATGGCGGCCCACCCAGGTGGGCCGGACCTGCACCCCCGGCACGGGTTCGAGCACTCCGGGACGTCCCGCCTCGCCGAGGCCCGGGCTGTGCAGCCGGGCCAGCCGCCAGACCCCGTGCCCGCGGACCAGGATGAAGCAGTCCCAGTCGCCGGTCAGCCACCGCCCGGCGATCCGGAACCAGCGCGATGAGATCTCGCACACGGAACCCTGCCCACGCGTAGTCGTAGCGCTCCTGCCCGGATATCTGGGTCGCCCGGGGGTGCCGCCAGGAATCGGCGATCGACACGATCGGCGGCCGGAACCTGTGCCGTGGCCGCAGGATCACGATCTTGTTGGTGTAGCGCCGCTTGCTGATGTCGATCGACGGCACATAGGCCAGCCCCGTGATGACCAGGTTGCCCCGCTGCCAGCCCACGCTGTCCACCTGCACGAACGGGTCCAGGTCCCGCCAGTAGGGCCGGTAGATACGGGACGGGATCTTCAGCTCGGGGTCGGTCCGGTACGGGAGATCGGCGCGCAGCCTGCCGAAACGCCGCACCACCGGGATGGTGGCCACCTTCTGGTCGAGCTGCCAGGTGAGGTAGCCGAGCAGCGGGCCGCGCAGCCGCCGCCGGGTCAGGTAGTAGGCGAGCTTGTGGGTGGCGGGCAGGGTCGCGAACACGCGCCGGCCCACCTGGTCCAGGTAGGAGTTCACCAGGTCGAAGTACTCGGTCAGGTAGTCGTCGCTGACCCGGTACAGGTCGCGCACATACAGCCACAGGTCGTTGACGAGCGCCTTGCGCTGATGCTGGCGCAGCGTCTTGGCCGGGGCGCGGGACCGGAGGAACTCGTCGATGGCGAGCAATGCCGTTATGCGGTCGCGGAGGTTCTGGATGTCGGTGCGGTTCTGGGTGATGGACAGCGCACCCGCCGCCCGCTCCCGCCAGTAGTAGATGTAGTCGGGGATCACGTCCACGGCCTTGGCCAGGACATGCGCCCTGGTCATGAGCTGCAGATCCTCCCAGACCATCTGCTCCGGGTAATACAGCCCGTGGGCGTCCCAGAACGACTTGCGGAACAGCTTGTTCCAGACCGAGATGTCGTACAGGAGCTCCGGCGTCCTGGTCACGTGGGTGCCGATCCGCCGGCCCTTGATCGCGCGGGCGTGCAGGGCCGAGGGGTGGATGCCCTCGGTGCTGATCCGGTTCACCGCGCCGGAGACGAAGTCCGAGCCGGAACTCTCCAGCGTGTGCAGCAGGACCTCGTAGGCGTGGGCGGGCAGCATGTCGTCGCCGTCCACGAAGGCGAGGAACTCCCCCCGTGCCTGCTCGACGCCGCGGTTGCGGGCTCCGCCCGGCCCCCCGTGCTGGCTATGGACCAGGGTGAACCGCGGGTCGGATTCGGCCCATTTCCTGGCGACCTCGCCGCCATTGTCGGTGGACCCGTCGTCCACCATGATCACTTCAAGGTCGCTGAAGGTCTGGTTGGCGATGGAATGCAGGCAGTCACCCAGTACGTCACCGTTGTTGAAGAACGGCACCACGACGCTGATGCGCGGAGCGCTCACCAGGCCGCTCCCTGCGCCCGCTCCCAGCCGAGCGCGATCGGGTCGTACGCCCGCTCCACGTAGATCCGGTGCCAGAGGGAGAACACGATCAGCACCCAGACATGGCGCCAGGTCACATCCGGCTCACCTTCCCGGAACCGTTCCAGCAGCCCGAGCGCCGCCGTCCGGTCCAGCCACTCGTCGGTCTGCGCGTCGCGCAGCAACTGGTCGGCGAAGCCGTAGGCGTCGCCCTTCAGCCAGTGCCCGATCGGGACCGGGAAGCCGAGCTTCGCCCGCTGCGCAGCCGCCGGCGGGAGAACCTCGCCCATGGCCGTGCGCAACGCCGCCTTGGTGGTTCCGGCGCCGATCTTCTCCTCCCGGGCCAGCCTGGCCGCGACCGCCATCACCTCCCGGTCCAGGAAGGGAACCCGCAGTTCCAGGCTATGCGCCATGGTCATGCGGTCGGCTTTAACCAGAATGTCACCGGCCAGCCACGTATTGATATCCACCAGCTGCATGGTGGAAACGTCGTCCAGACCCGCCTCCTCGGCCTGGTCGTAGACCGGGTTGGTGACGTCGAAGGGACTGGCCCTGCCGGGCCCGGCGATCGGGTCTATCTGGTCGTCGGTGAAGACGTGCGCGTTGCCGATATAGCGGTGGCGCAGCGGGGTGGACGTGCGTTCCAGCAGGCCCTTGCCCTTGACGCCGGCCGGGATGAGCGCGGCGGCCCGCTTCAGCGGGACCCGGCCCCACCCGGGCAGGCGCTCGCCCGCCCGCACCACGCCCGGCTGGTGGTAGATCGCATAGCCACCGAACAGCTCGTCCGAGCCCTCACCCGACAGCACCACCTTGACCTGCTTGCTGGCCTCGCGGGCGACGAACCACAGCGGCACCGCCGCCGCGTCGGCCATCGGGTCGTCCAGGTGCCAGATGACCTGCGGCAGGTGGGTGAAGAACTCCTCCGCGCTGATCACATAGGGGACCGACTTCACCCCGATCGCCGCCGCCGTCTCCTGCGCCCGGTCGATCTCGCTGTAGCCCTCGCGCTCGAATCCGACCGTGAAGGTGAGCAGGTCGGGGCGGTGCTCGGCGGCGAGGGCGCAGATGGCGGCGGAGTCGATGCCACCGGACAGGAAGGCGCCGAGCGGAGCGTCGCTGCGCAGGTGGACGGCGATCGAGTCGCGCATCACGTCCAGGATGGCGCGTGGCGTGGCATCGCTGGGAGCGCGGGCGGGCCGCAGGTCCGCGTGCCAGTAGCGGTAGACGTCCACCGTCCCGGCAGGGCGCGCGATCATGGCGTGGCCGGGCGGCAGCACCTGCACCGGCGGGGTCAGGGTGCCCGGCGGCGGGACGTACTGGAAGGACAGGTACCTGCGCAGCTCGTCGGCGTCCAGGGCCCGCAGCTCACCCGGGTCGGCGAGCGCCTTCCGCTCGGAGGCGAACCGCAGCATCCGCCCGGGCCCACCGGCCACCGGGGCCGACGGGCGGGGAAGCCGGCCGGTCAGGCCCGGGTCGGGGGTGGCGGCGGCGCCCGGGGCTGGGGCGGCGTGCCGGCCGGTCCCCCCCTGCCCGGACCGGGGGGTGAACCAGTCCAGATCACTCGCCGGGCCGTGGGCTCCGGGCCCGGCAGCCCGCCCCGGCAGGCCCGGCAGCCCCGGCACCGCGCTCCGGGGCCGCGTGCCGCCCCGCACCGCCAGCGCCGCTTACGGCGCCGCCGCCGGTCCCGGTGCCGGTGCCGGTGCCGTTCAGTGACTGCTGCGGCCCCCGGTCGATGCGGTAGTAGAACGGCTTGATGCCGAACTGGTCCCGGGCGCAGAAAAGCTCGCGCGTCCAGGTATCCCAGATCGCGAAGGCGAACATGCCGCGGAGCCGGTGCACGACGTCCTTGCCGACCCTGGCGTAGGTCTCGAGGAGCACCTCGGAGTCGCAGGTCGAGCGCAGGACCACGCCCTGCTCCCGCAGTTCGGCTCCCAGCTCGAGGTAGTTGTAGATCTCGCCGTTGAAGACCATCCAGTAGCGCCCGTCGGCGGACCGCATCGGCTGGTGGCCGGCCTGTGACAGGTCGATGATGGCCAGCCGCTTGTAGCCGAGGGCGACATCGGGGTCGCCGTAGAAGCCGTCGTCATCGGGCCCGCGGTGGCTGATCCGCTGGGTCGCGGCTTCCACCCAGGCGTGGTCCGGGTCGGCCTCGGGAGAGAGCGGCAGGCAGCCGACGATTCCGCACATGCAGGTCCCCAACGGTGTCCGTAGTATCTGGGCACTGATCCTACGGGGGGGTCAGCACCAGCGTGGGCAGGCCCGCTAGAGCGGTGCGCCTCCCCCGGGCTACTCCCCCCGCCACACCGGCAGGCGTTTCTCCGCGAAGGCCGCCGCTCCCTCCATCGCGTCAGCCGAGCCGAACACGGGCCCGCAGACGGCGTCCTGCTGGGCGAACGCCTCCTCGCTGGGCCAGTCGGCCGATTCCACGATGATCCGCTTCGTCGCGGCCACCGCCAGCGGGGCGTTCCTGGCCACCTGGGCGGCCAGGTCCCGGGCCGCGCGAAGCGCGTCACCCGCCGGGACCAGCCGGTTGATCAGGCCCGCCTGATGCAGCCGCCCAGCCGGGATGTGGCCGCCGGTGAGCCCGATCTCCATGGCCAGGTGGTAGGGGATCCGGCGCGGCAGCCGGAGCAGGCCACCCGCGCCGGCGACGAGCCCCCGGGTCACTTCGGGCAGGCCGAACGTCGCCTCCTCGCTGGCGACGATCAGGTCGCAGGCGAGCGCGATCTCGAAGCCGCCTGCCAGGGCATACCCTTCGACCGCGGCGACGACCGGGGTCGAAGGTGGCCGGCGCGTGATGCCGGCGAAGCCACGGCCACCTGCCATGGAGTTCTCACCGGCCAGGAAGCCCTTCAGGTCCATGCCCGCGCTGAACGTCCCCCCGGCGCCGGTCAGGACCATCGCCACCACGTCACGGCGCGGGTCAAGCTCGTCAATGGCCGCTGCGATGCCCCTGGCGACCGCCTCGTTGACCGCGTTGCGCGCCTGCGGGCGGTTGATCGTGATGACGGCAATCCCGCCGTCGACCTCGACTGATACGGCATCGGTCATCGTCGCGCCTCCCGGGCAGTCCCTGCTTCGGCTGGAACAGAGTCTGGCATCCTCCCGGCCGGCGCAGCATCCCGGCAGCGGGTCAGTTCAGCTCGATCACGATGTCGGGCGCCTGCCGGAGCATGTTCTGCACGGTGCAGCGGATCGCTACCGCATATGACTCGCCGCCGAGGTAGCTCACCTCCACCCGGCCGGCCACGGCGGCGCCTGCCCTGCGGTCGGCCGCGGCGGCCTGCCAGAGGAGCGCCACGGCGAGCTGCCGTGCTTCCGCTGGAGTCAGCGCGGCCCAGGTGCCGTCCGCATTGCCGGCGGAGTGTCCGATGTCGAGGCTGACCCGCCGGGCGGGCCGGTCCGCGCTGCCGAGCGCGAGCCGCCCGACCTGCACGTCCCTCCCGCATGTGGTCTGGAAGCCCAGGTGGTCAGGTGCGTCTGCCGGGCCGGAACTCTGTGTTCGCATGGCTGACCTCGCTAGCGCGAATACCCCCGCGGGTATCCTCAAGAGCGGCAACATGGGGGGACCGGCCTTCATTCCCGGCGTTGCGGTCGTGCCTGCTTGCTGGCCTGGTCTGCCTGCTGTGCTGGTCTGCCTGCTGGGCTGGTCTGTCCGCTGGCCCGCGGATCAGACGTGCTCGTGGTCGTGGACGGCTTCTCCGCGCAGTTCCTGTGCGTGGATCATCTCTTCGTGCACGCTCAGCGGCACCTTCAGCAGCATCGACTTCCTGGCGCTGAGGATCCGGTGCACCAGCAAGAGCTGCACCAGCGCCAGCGGGTCGCTGTGATGCTTGCGCATCACGGCGTCGGTGAAGTCGCCGAACTGGTCCGGTGACAGATGCCTCAGGTGCTGGTGACGGGCGCTGAAGTGCTCCCAGATCCGGTCCTCGAGCCGCCGCACGGTGGCGGGATCGATGGTCCCGTCGATCTCCAGCACCGTCTCGTCCGGGTCCTCACCCTGCTTGGCGCGGAAACCCTGGCAAGGCTCGCTCAGCACGACACCCTCCAGGTTCAGCCGCGGCAGGGTGGCCCGCTCGACGATTCGCACGCTCAGGTGCTCATCGCCTGACCCGCCCCCCTCCGGGCGGCGGAAACTGACGACGAGATCGGCAAAACGGCGTTGCGGGGCGATGTAAGCGGCCACGTCCGGCTCCCGTGCCGCGATCTCGGCGTAGACCTGCTCCTGCGTGTAACCGCGCCTGGCCACGTCCCGCTGCACCTTCCACCCGTGCTTGAGCCCGGTTTCCGGGTCGAGCCAGACGTTGAGGTCGAACAGGCCCCGCACGCCGGGAACGAGGAAGGGGTGCAGTCCCTGGACGATGACCACCTCTTTGGGCTGGATCTCCTCCGGCGGCCCGAAGGTGCCGTCCGAGTGGTCGTAGACGGGTTTCGTGATCGGGTTGCCGCGCTTCAGCGCGAGCAGCTGGTTCTCCATGAGGGCGAAGTTGTTGGCCCGCGGGTCCAGTGCGGTGACCCCGATCAGGTTGCGTTCTCTGCGGTCCAGCCCGTGGTAATCGTCCAGGCACACGCTGGTGATCTGGTCATGCGGGAAGATCCGGTAGAACCCGGCCGTCAGCGTCGACTTGCCGCTGCCGCTGTCGCCGCCAATGGCGATGAAGATCGGCCGCTGCGCCCCATCGGTCGCACTGCCCATATCTTCAGGGTGCGGCCCGGTCACGGGAATAAGCAGTGCCGGAAGCCTGCCCGCGGGGGGACGTTTGTCCCTGGCCCCGGGGCGGCGGGGTCCCGGACTCTTCAAGAATGAGCACCCTGATGGGCGGCCTCCGATGAGCCGCGTGGTGGTTCTCGGCGCGGGAATCTCCGGGCACACCGCGGCCACCTTCGCCAGGAAGTGGCTGGGCCCGGGCGACACCGTGACGGTGGTCTCGCCGAATGAGTCCTACAACTGGATCCCGTCCAACATCTGGGTCGGCGTCGGCCTGATGGGACCGGGCCAGGTGACGTTCCCGCTCGCGCCCGTCTACGAGCGTCACGGCATCGAGTTCAAGCAGGCCTGGGCCCGCGAGATTCACCCCGAGGGCGACGCCGCCAGCGGGTCGCCCTATGTCGTCGCCGAGGCGGTGTCCGGTGGCTCGGAGAAGGTTCCGTACGACTTCCTGATCAACGCCACCGGGCCGAGGCTCCGCTTCGACAAGACCGAGGGACTCGGCCCGGAGCACAACAGCCTGTCCGTGTGCACGCCCGAGCACGCCGTCGCGACCTCCGCCGCGCTCGACGAGGCGGTGCAGCGGATGCGGCGCGGCGAGCGGCAGCGCTTCCTGGTCGGCGTCGGCCACGGCACCTGCACCTGTGAGGGAGCCGCGTTCGAATACGCGGTGAACCTTGAGTTCGAGCTGCGGGCGCGCAAGGTGAGGGACAAGGCGGAGATCATCTGGATCACGAACGAGTACGAGCTCGGCGACTTCGGCATGGGCGGCATGCAGCTCAAGCGCGGCGGCTACGTCGTGCCGAGCAGCCTGTTCACCGAGTCGCTGTTCGCCGAGCGCGGCATCGACTGGATCACCCGCGCCCATGTGCAGCAGGTGGACAAGGACCGGGTCTGGTACGAGACCCTGGACGGGGCACAGCGCGAGCAGGAGTTCGACTTCGCCATGCTGCTGCCGCCATTTTCCGGCGTCGGCCTGCGGGCATACGACCGCGCAGGCGGCGACATCACCGGTCAGTTGTTCCTGGCCAACGACTTCATGCGGGTGGACGCGGACTACGCCGCCAAGCCGTACCAGCAGTGGGCACCGGGCGACTGGCCGCGCACCTATCAGTCCCCCGGCTACCCGAACATCTTCGCGGCCGGGATCGCGTTCGCCCCGCCACACGCGATCTCGTTGCCGCACTCGAGCCCGAACGGCACGCTGATCGCGCCCGCGCCACCCCGCACCGGGATGCCGTCGGCGGGAATCGGCAAGGCCGTCGCCCGGAGCATCGTCGACATGATCGGCGGCGCCGAGCGGCCGACCCACACCGCGTCGATGGCCGAGATGGGCGCGGCCTGCGTCGCGTCCGCCGGCGCGCACCTGCTCACCGGAACCGCCGCGTCAATGACGGTGTACCCGATCGTCCCCGACTTCGAGCGCTACCCGCGATACGGACGGGACCTGAGCCAGACATACGGCGAGATCGGCCTCGCCGGGCACTGGATCAAGATCCTGCTGCACCACATGTTCCTGTACAAGGCCAGGCTCCGCCCAGGCTGGGCCCTCATCCCGGAGTAACCCTCATGGCCGTTCCCGAACCTCCCGCCAGCACCGCCCCGGCGGCCGGCGCCGCTCCCCACCGGGCCACGGCCGGGCCCGCTGCCAGCAGTTCCGCCATAGTGACGGCCGACACCGCGCCTTACGTCACGCGGCCCACCCGCTGGACGATCTTCCTGAGGACATTCGTCCCCTGGCAGCTCTGGCGATTCGCCCGCATCAACCTGAAGATGATCAGAATCATCCGCCGCTCCGGCGGGTGAGAGCGCGAATCGGCCACCCATCCGGCCGACGCCGGGCGGCCATCTGCCGCGGCCGGAACGATCACCACTGGCGCGCGCCGCTCTCGGGGCGCAAACTAGGTGGGTGAGGCTTGAGGTTACCCGGATCGCGCAGGACGGGGGCATTCGCCGCCGGATGCTCGACACCGAAGGCCGTGGCGACGCGGGGCGCTGGGAGGAACTCGTCAAGCAGGCCCCGGCCTTCCCGCCGCCATACCGGGCGGCGCCGGGCGACACCGTCTACCAGATCAGCGTGGGTGACCGGACGGTCATGGTCGCCGAGGGCGACGTCACCGGGCCGTTGCAGGAACTGGTGATGGGCGTACTGGCAGAAGGCGAACCTGTCTAGCCGTGCCCCGGGTCACTTTGGCTGGAATCTGACACCGCCGTCGAAGCGGATGACCTCGGCGTTCATGTAGTCGTTCTCGATCAGCGACCGCACCAGGGCGGCGAACTCGGCGGCCGTTCCCATCCGCTTGGGGAAGACGACGGGCGCTGCGAGCTTGGCCTTGAACTCGTCGCTGGCAGGCCCGGTTCCGTAGATCGGGGTGTCGATGATGCCGGGGCAGATGGTGTTCACCCGCACGCCGACGGCGGCGAGATCGCGCGCGGCCGGGACGGTCATCCCGATGATCCCGCCCTTGGACGCGGAGTAGGCGAGCTGGCCGGTCTGGCCCTCGATCCCGGCGATGGACGCGGTGTTGATGACCACGCCGCGGAGCCCGTCCGCGTCGACAGGGTCGGTCCGGGCGATCACCGCCGCGGCGATCCGCATCAGGTTGAACGTGCCGATCAGGTTGATGTCGAGCACCTTGCGGAACGTGGCCAGGCTGTGCGGTGACCCCTCCCGGTTGACGGTGCGCTCCGCCCAGCCGATCCCGGCGCAGTTCACGACCACGCGCAGGGGGGCTTGCCTGGCGGTGGCCGCTTCGACAGCCGCCATCACCGACGCCTCGTCGGATACGTCGGTCCTGACGAACTCCCCGCCTGTCTCGGCGGCGACCTTCTGCCCCCTCTCTTCGTTCAGGTCGGCGATGACCACGGTGCTCCCAGCCGCGGCCAGCCCGCGCGCGGCCGCCTCACCAAGCCCGCTCGCCCCGCCGGAGATGATCGCTGCAGTTCCGGTCAGTTCCATGGGCGGAGCATACTGGCCGACCTTCCCGCCGGAACGAACTGCCCCTCGACGACCATCTGCCGACGCCCGCACCCCTGCGTGGCCATGATCGTGGTGGGTTCTATGCGCCTCATGCATATAAACAACCACGATCATGGTTGCCGCCCGAGGGAGCCGCGGGGATGGTTGCCGCCGGGGGCGGGAACCGGGAGCGGGAACCGGGGGCGGGAACCGGGAGCGGGAACCGGGGAGGGGCCTCTGTCGGCACCCGCGTCTACCATCGGTTATGGCGGGTGTTCCCCGGCCAGCCGGGGTGCGGTGGGCCCGTCAAGATATATCTTGAATATTCCCCACGCTTTCTGGTAGGCCTGTAACCACGGGCGAGCCGCGCAGGCGGGGGGAGGCCAGGGAGAAGCTGTGAGGAAGTTCCGCGGGAACCCATGGGCCGTGCTGCTGGTCGTCTCGCTCGGGTTCTTTATGACCCTGCTCGACCTGACGATCGTCAACATCGCGATCCCTAACATGATCACGAAGCTGAACGCGTCGCTCGACGACATCCTCTGGGTGATCAACGCGTACGCCCTCGTGCTGGCCGTGCTGGTCATCACGGCGGGCAGGCTGGGTGACCTGATAGGGCCGCGGCCCATGTTCATCGCCGGCATCGCCGTGTTCACGGCCGCGTCGGCCGCCTGCGGCTTCGCGCTGACCCCCGGCATGCTGATCGGGTTCCGGGCGGTTCAGGGCCTGGGCGCGGCCATGCTCATGCCCCAGACCCTGACGATCATCACGAATACCTTCCCGCCGGAACGGCGTGGCGCGGCGTTCGGCGTCTGGGGCGCCGTGGCCGGGGTGGCCACCATCGCCGGGCCAACCCTGGGCGGGCTGCTGGTGACCGCGTTCGACTGGCGGTACATCTTCTTCGTGAACCTGCCGTTCGGCGTGATCGTGCTGGTGCTGACCCCCCTCATCATCCCCAACGTGAAGCCGGGCCGCCGGCACCGGCTCGACATCCCCGGCGTGCTGCTGGCCAGCGCCGCACTGCTGGCCATCTGCTATGGCCTGGTCGAGGGCCAGAAGTACAACTGGGGCACGATCACAGGCTTCATCAGCATCCCGCTCATTCTCGCCGTGGGCGTGGCGCTGCTCGTGGCCTTCCTGCTGGTCCAGCGGATGACCCAGGGCAAGGAGCCACTCGTCCCGTTCGCGCTGTTCAAGGACCGGAACTACTCGGTGACCAACTGGGTGTCGGGCGTGCTCGCCATCGGCATGATGGGGATCTTCCTGCCACTCACCATCTACCTGCAGTCCGTCCTCGGGTTCTCGGCGCTCAAGGCCGGGCTCGCGCTGGCACCCGCCTCGCTCATCTCGATGTTCGTGGCCCCGGTAGCGGGCCGGATGACCGACAAGATCGGCGGCAAGTACATCCTGATGTCCGGGCTGATCCTGTTCGCCGTGGGCATGGGCTGGATCGCCCTGATCGCACACCCGAACTCCACCTGGCCGATGTTCCTGGCTCCGCTGATCGTGGCCGGCTTCGGCATGGGCTGCATCTTCGCCCCGCTGATCACCGTCGCGATGCGCAATATCGAGCCGCGGCTGGCGGGAGCGGCATCCGGGGTCCTGAACACCGTCCGGCAGGTCGGCCTGGTGATCGGCACCGCCGCCGTGGGCGCGCTGCTGCAGAACAGGCTGGTCTCCTCGATGACCGGCCAGGCCAGTGCCCGTTCAGCCGCTCTGCCGCCGCAGGTGCGCCACCGGTTCGTGAACCAGATCCACGCTTCCGCGAACAACGGCATCCAGGTGGGAGCCGGCCAGAACGGCGGCAGCACCCACCAGATCCCGGGCGCTCCCCCCGGCCTTGTCGCCGAGATCACGCGCATCGCCCACGAGGTGTTCACCTCTGCCTATGTGACAGCCATGCGCCAGACCATGATCTTGCCGATCATCCTCCTCGCCATCGGCGCGGTCAGCTGCCTGGCGATCAGGGGCGGCAAGACCGGCCAGGAGATGGTTCAGCCCGAGGTCGCGAAGGAGTCCACCCGGGCCTGAGCCTGGCCCGCCCGGAGCGTCACGCCTGCCCGGAGCGTCACGCCCGCCCATTTCACTGGTGGCGGAGCGGAACGCCGGCCGGCGCGCACGGGCCGGAGTGAGTAGCTTGAGACCATGCCGGACACCGCGGCCCAGCCGACAGATTCCTGACCTGGCACCGGACCGCGCCCGTGCCAGAGAACACCTCACCCCCCGGCTCCGAGCCACCGACCGTCGCCGTGGACGCGATGGGAGGCGACCACGCGCCGGCCGAGGTCGTCGCGGGGGCGATCGCCGCTTCGGCCGCACACAACGTGACTGTTGTCCTCACCGGCCGGGCGGACCAGCTTCGCCCGCTGCTGGCCGCGAGCCCGCAGGGCGCCGATATCACGATCGCCCCCGCTGACGATTCGATCGCCATGGATGAGGGGGCGCTCGCGAGCTGGCGGCGCCCCCGCTCGAGTGTCGCCGTCGCCTGCCAGCTGGTCAGGCGCGGCCAGGCGGCAGCGGTGGTCTCCGCGGGGTCCACTGCCGGGATTGTCGCCGCCGCCCGGCTGCGGCTGAGGTCGCTGCCCGGGCTGATGCGGCCCGGCCTGGCGGTGGCCCTGCCCACCAGGCCGAAACCGACGCTGCTGGTGGACGCCGGCGCCATCGTTGACCCCAAGCCGGAGATGCTGTTCCAGTTCGCCCAGCTCGGAGTGGCCTACGCCCAGGTGGCCTTCGGCGTGGAAGACCCGCGGGTCGGCCTGCTCACGATCGGCGCCGAGCCGGTGAAGGGCAACAAGCTCGCCCGCCGAGCACACGAGCTGCTCGCCGCGTCCCCGCACGGGGGCATGCCGATCCACTTCACCGGCAACATCGAGGGCAGCGACCTGCTGACCGGCAAGGTGGACGTGGTGGTGACCGATGGCTTCACCGGCAACGTCGCGCTGAAGGCCATCGAGGGTGCGGCCGACTTCGCCACCCAGCAGCTCCGGGCCGCGCTTCAGAGCTCCCGGGCCGCCCGTTTCGGCGCCCTGTTCCAGCGGCAGACGCTGCGCGAGCTGAGCGGGCGGATGAACTCCGAGACCTACGGCGGTGCCGCGCTGCTCGGCCTGGAGGGCACGGTCGTGATCGCCCACGGGGCCTCGACCGCAACGGGGATCGCCTCCGCATGCGGGCTCGCCGCCGACCTGGCGCGCGGTCACATCACCGAGCGGATCAGGGAGCGGCTCGGCAGCAGCCACCGGGCCGGCCATTTCCTGCGCCGCCCCTGACACCATGGCCGGCCAGCGGCCGGTGCGAGGATGGCATCCGGCAGCGAGCCCGATGGGGGATTCGTGGAGACCCACCTGCAGCAAGGCGGGTTGACCAGCGCGCAGGTAGCGCAGCGCGCCGCGGCGGGCGAATCGAACGACACCGGCCGCCGGACGAGCCGGCCGGTACCGGACATCGTTCGCGCCAACGTGGCGACCAGGTTCAACGCCATCGTGGGCGCCCTGTGCGCGGTGGTGCTGGTCACCGGGCACCCGCAGGATGCCCTGTTCGGCCTGGTGATCGTGGCCAATACCGGTATCGGCGTGATCCAGGAGCTGCGGGCCAAACGGACGCTCGACCGCCTCGCCGTGCTCGGGGAGGAACCGGCCCGGGTGGTGCGGGACGGGGCGGAGACCGCGCTGAGGTCACAGGACATCGTTCTCGGTGACCTGGTCCTCATCGGCCCGGGCGACCGGATCATGGTGGACGGCGAGGTCACCGACCGGCCAGGCGGACCCGGCGGCGGCGGCCCCGGCATGCCGGGCAGCCCTGGCGGGTCCGGCAGCCCCGGCACTGCCGGCCTGCCCGGCGGGCCGGGCATCGAGGTTGACGAGTCGCTGCTCACCGGCGAGACGGATCCGGTCACCAAGAAAGCCGGCGACCAGGTGCTCTCGGGCAGCTTCGTGGTGAGCGGTTCGGGGGCGTTCACGGCGACCCGGGTGGGCCGCCACTCGTACGCGGCCCGGCTGGAGGCGGAGGCCAGCGTGTTCAGCCTCGCCCGGTCCGAGCTCATGGCCGGCGTCAACCGCTTCCTCCGCCTGATCACCTGGGTGATCGTGCCGGTCGCCATCCTGCTCACCGTGAGCCAGCTCGCGTATGCCGGCGGCGCCTTCCCCGATGCCGTGGCCGGGGCGGTGGCCGGCATCGTCACGATGATCCCGGAAGGGCTGGTGCTGCTCACCAGCGTCGCTTTCGCGGTGGGCGTGATCAGGCTGGGCAGGCGGCGGTGCCTGGTCCAGGAGCTGCCCGCGATCGAGGTTCTCGCCCGCGTCGATGTGCTGTGCCTGGACAAGACCGGGACGCTGACCGAACCGGGGATGGAGCTCGACCAGGTCATCGAGCTGCTGCCCGGCGTGCCTGCCCGGGAGGTACTCACCAGCCTGGCCGGGGCGCAGGAGCGGCCGAACGCGACCCTGCAGGCGATCGCCAGCGGGCTGGCCGAGCCCCCAGCGGAAGGTGCGCCCGTCCCGGCCGCCGCCCAGCGCCGTGAGGCGCCCTGGCGGCCGGTCCATCTCGTGCCGTTCTCCTCCGCGCGCAAATGGAGCGGCGCGGTCTTCGCGGACGCCGGCCCGGCCAGCGGCGGCTGGGTGCTTGGCGCGCCCGACGTGCTGCTGCCGCCCTCCGATCCCGCCCGCGAGCAGGCCGGCGCCAAAGCCGCGGACGGCCTGCGGGTGCTGGTGCTCGGCCGGGCCGACCCGGCCGACCTCAGCGACGGCGGCCGTCCCGGCCGGGGCGGCCCGCACATCGAGGCGGCCACGCTGCTGGTGCTGCGCCAGCGGCTGCGCGCCGAGGCGCCCGGCACCCTGGACTACTTCGCCGAGCAGAACGTGGCAGTCAAGGTGATCTCCGGAGACAGCGCCGCGTCGGTGGGCGCGATCGCCAGGCAACTGGGGATCGAGGGCGCCGATCACCCCGTCGACGCCCGCACGCTGCCCGGTGAGCCGGGTGAGCCGGAGCCGCTGCCCGGGCCCGAACTCGCGGCCCTGGCAGATGCGCTGGAGGGCAACTCAGTGTTCGGGCGGGTCACTCCCCGCCAGAAGCAGGCCTTCGTGACCGCACTTCAGTCCCGTGGTCATACCGTGGCGATGACCGGCGACGGCATCAACGACGTCCTGGCGCTCACCCGGGCGGATCTGGGCGTGGCGATGGGATCGGGCAGCGGGGCTACCCGCGCCGCAGCCAAGATCGTGCTCATGGACGACAGCTTCGCCACCTTGCCCTATGTGGTGGCGGAGGGCCGCCGCGTGCTGGGCAACATCGAGCGGGTAGCGAGCCTGTTCCTCACCAAGACCGTGTACGCGGTGCTGCTGTCCATCGCGACCGCGGTGGTCGGGCTCACGGCCGACGAAGGCTTGCAGGGTCTGCGGTTCCCGTTCCTGCCCCGCCACCTGACGCTGATCTCCACGCTGACCATCGGCGTGCCCGCGTTCGTGCTGGCACTCGCGCCGAGCGCCCAGCGGGTCGCGCCCGGCTTCGTTTCGCGTGTGCTGCGTTTCGCCATCCCGGCGGGCATCGCCTGCGCGGCGGCCACGTTCGCCGCCTACCTCATCGCCCGGCTCACCCCGGGCAGCGACCTGGCCGCCGACCGCACCACCGCGGTGATCACCTTGTCCGCCACCGCACTCTGGGTGCTCGCCCTGGTCGCCCGCCCCTACACCTGGTGGCGGATCGCGCTGGTGGCCGCGATGGCGGCCGGGATGCTGCTCGCCCTCACCGTCGGCGTGTCCCGCACGTTCTTCGACCTGCACCGCTACGACCTGGCCACCGACGTCACCGGCCTGGCCATCGCGGCCTGCGCCGGGGCCGCGCTGACCGTGTTCCTCGCGCTCACGCACCGCCTGCCGGGCGGGAAGAGCCCGCGACCGGACCACTAAGCTGGGGCGCATGGCCGATCCACAGGAGGTTCTGGCTGAGCGGGTCCGCGGGGCGCTCGGCGCCGCGTTCGGCGCGGAGCTTGCCAGCGCCGACCCTGTCATCCGGCCGTCCGCGTTCGCGGACTACCAGGCCAACGTGGCTCTGCCGCTGGCCAAGCGGCTCGGGCGGGCGCCCCGCGACGTGGCGGCCGAGATCGAGCGCCACCTCGCGGTTGAGGACGTCTGCAGCGACGTCGGGGTGAGCGGCCCGGGATTCATCAACCTCACTCTGCGCAACGAATGGATCGCCCGGCAGGCCGCCGGACTGCTTGCGGACCCCCGCCTGGGGGTGCCGCTCGCCGACCCCCCGCAGAAGGTGGTGGTCGACTACTCATCCCCTAACGTCGCCAAGGAGATGCACGTCGGCCACCTGCGGACAACCGTGGTCGGGGACGCGGTGGTCCGGATCCTGGAGTACCAGGGACACGAGGTGATCCGCGCCAACCACCTGGGCGACTGGGGCACCCAGTTCGGCATGATGATCGAGCACCTGCTGGACGTCGGCGAGGACACCGCGCTCAAGCAGCTTTCGGCCGGCGAGGTCAACGCCTTCTACCGGGCGGCGCGGGCCAAGTTCGACGCCGACCCGGCCTTCGCGCAGCGGTCGCGGCACCGGGTGGTCCTGCTGCAGGGCGGCGATGAGGAGACCCTTCGCCTGTGGCAGCAGCTTGTCAACGACTCCAAGCAGTACTACAACACCATCTACCGGCGGCTCGGGGTCACCCTGACCGACGCCGACCTGGCACCGGAGAGCTTCTACAACCCGATGCTCGCCGACGTCTGCGACGAGCTCGAGCGCGACGGCATCGCGGTGATGAGCAACGGTGCGCTGTGCGTGTTCCCACCGGGGTTCACCGGCCGCGACGGCGAACCGCTGCCGCTGATCCTGCGCAAGAGCGACGGCGGCTACGGCTACGGCACCACCGATCTGGCCGCGATCAGGTACCGGATCAGGGACCTGAAGGCCAACCGGCTCATCTACGTGGTCGGCGCCGACCAGTCGCTGCACTTCCGGATGGTGTTCGCCGTCGCCCGGCAGGCCGGCTGGCTGACCGACGAGGTCAGCGCCGTGCACGCGGTCATCGGCCTGGTCAGCGACCCGGGTGGCGGGCGGCTGCGGACCCGCACCGGTGAGCCGGTCAAGCTGATCACCCTGATCGACGAGGCGGTCGAGCGCGCCGGGCGGGTGATCGCCGACCGGTACGACGACCCGGCCCGGCGCCAGGAGATCGCCGATGCGGTCGGCACCGGCGCGCTCAAATACGGCGACCTGTCGGTGGCCCGGGGCTCCGGTTACGGGTTCGACTTCGACCGGATGCTCGCGCTCACCGGGAACACCGGCCCGTACCTTCAGTACGCGACCGCCCGTATCCGCTCGATCTTCCGCCGGGCCGGGCTCGACCCGGACGAGCCCGGCCCGGACGAGGCCGCCCCCGGCCTGCAGCTGAACGAGGACGCCGAGCGGGCGCTCGCGCTCGCCGCGCTCGGGTTCGGCTCGGCGGTCGCCGGTGCCGCCCGCGACGCCGAGCCGCACGTGCTGGCGGCCTTCCTCTTCGACGTGGCCAGCGCGTTCACCACGTTCTACGAGCAGTGCCCGGTGCTGAACGCGCCGTCCCCGGAGTCGCGCGCCAGCAGGCTCGCGCTCTCGGCGCTGGCGCTGCGGATCCTGGTCACCGGGCTCGGCCTGCTCGGCATCCCCGTGCCCGGGCGGATGTAGCAGGCCCGCAGCTGCTTCCCAGGGAAATCCCAGCTTCGGCTGCCCGATGTCACAGGCACAGTCGGCAGCATGGCGGCCATGGATAACTTCAACCGGCCCCAAGGTGGCGATCCCGGCGACCACCAGCCCACGGAGCAGTTCTGGCCAGGCCAGGGCATGCCCCCGGGCAGTCAAGGTCCCGACGGATACCCCTGGCCACCACAGCCGGGGCTGCAGGCACATATGGCCAAAGAGCGCCGCAAGGCGCGGAACTGGACGGTGGGGATCGCCCTGGCCGCCCTGCTCGCCGGCGGCGGCGTGATCGCCGGGACTTCCCTGGCCACTACCACCCTTTCCGCCTCGCCTGCCGCCAGCACCGGCAGCAGCGGCACCGGCAGCAGCGGCAGCCAGGCCGCCCTGCTGAACGCGGCACTGAACGACGCCGGCTCACCGAACGCGGCCGTCACCACCAGCGCTACCGGCGCCACCGGCGCCGCGGCCTCCGCCCCGGGTGCCGGAACCAGCGGCGCGGTGGCCGGCCCGGCAGCCCGCCGCTGCGCGCGGGCGGTGGGCGCCGCCAGGGTGGCGCGGCGGACCGGGCATCCCCTGGTGGCGCGGCGGGCGGCCGGCGCGGCCATCGTCCGGTGCCGGTTCGTCAGGCACCGGATCCTCCGGTTCTTCCTGCTGCGCGGCGTTGACGGGCAGTTCACCTTCCGCACCCGCACCGGCGCGCTCAAGACGGTCGCCTACGAGCGGGGCGTCATCGAGTCGGTCAACGGCGGCAGCTCCATCGTGGTCAAGGCGGGCGATGGCACCACCGGGACCTGGGACCTGGTCAGCAGCACGGTCGTCAGGGACGGCGGCGGCAAGGTCAGCGAGTCCACCCTCGCCGTCGGCGAGCCGGTCTGGGTAGGCGGGCCGGTGGTCAGCGGGGCGAAGGACGCCAGGCTCATCTTCGTCCGGCCCCCCAGTGGGTAACCGGGGTACCCGCCTATCCGCCTCCCGCGGCCACGGCCGCGGGAGGCGGTAGCCTGGGCTGCCTTCGTTCGGCATGATCGGCGGTGCCATGCCCGCCCAGGTGCAGAATGCTCCGTGGTGATGACAGACAACGACCGGATCCCGCAGGTGCTCGTCGTCGACGACGAGCCGAACATTCGTGAGCTGGTGCAGGTCGCGCTGAAGTTCCACGGCTGCGCGGTGAGCACGGCGGCCGGCGGGATGGACGCGCTCCGGCAGGCGCAGGCGATCCGGCCCGACCTGATCGTGCTCGATGTGGTGATGCCCGACCTCGACGGGTTCGAGGTGTGCCGCCGGCTGCGCGCCATGGGCAACGAGGTCCCGGTGATCTTCCTGACCGCGCGGGACACCTCCTCCGACACGGTCACCGGGCTGGCGCTCGGCGGCGACGACTACGTCACCAAGCCGTTCTCGGTGGAGGCGCTGGTGGCCCGGGTCCGGGCGGTCCTGCGCCGCGCATCGCGCGCCGGTGCCGGCGACGGCGCCCAGCCGCAAACCACGCTCCGGGCAGGCGACCTGGAGCTGGACGAGTCCCGCTGGACGGTGCACCGGGCCGGGGTGCCGGTGGATCTGTCGCCGACCGAGTTCCGGCTGCTCGCCTACCTGCTGCGCCATCAGGGACGGGTACTCACCCGCGCGCAGCTGCTGGAGAGCGTGTGGGGCTGGGACTATGCGGGACAGTCCCAGATCGTCGAGACCTACGTCAGTTACCTGCGCCGCAAGCTCGACCCGCTGGGCGCGCCGCTGATCCACACCCAGCGCGGCGTGGGGTACACCCTGCGGGCCGACGAGAGCCACCGGCCGCCCGGGCCCGGTGGTCCGGGCTGATGAGCGGTTCCGGGCGGCTGTCGCTGCGGGCCCGCCTGCTGGTCCTGCTCATCGCCGTGACCGCGGCGTTTCTGCTGATCATGGGGGTGGTGAGCGTGGTCGTGGTGGCCACGCGGGCCAGCGGGCAGTTCAACACCGACCTGGTGGCCGCGGCCGCGCGCAATCCGCAGGCGCTGGCCGGCAACACCGGCGGTTACCTGGCCGCGGCCGTCTCCCGCCGCACCGGGCGGATCGTGCTCCTTACCCCGGGCCGCAGCGGCGGCCTGTTCCGCCAGCAGCTCAGCCAGATCAGCCGGGCACAGTTCGTGCTGGACTACACCCGCCAGCCGTTCGCGCTGAGGCTGGCCGACGGCACCAGGCTGCGGGTGGTGGAAAGGCTGGTCCCCGCCCGCCAGGTCGGCAGCGCCGCCATCGCGCCCGGCGCGGCGCTTCTCGTGGTCGCACGGCCGGTCACGGCCGTGAACAGGGAGATCCGCGGCGTGGTGGTGGCCGAGATGATCACCGGGGGGGTACTGCTCCTGCTGCTTGCGCTGGGCGGCCGCTGGCTTATCGGGCGCGGGCTGGCGCCGCTGGGCCAGATGGCCGGCACCGCCCACCAGATCACCACCCGGGGCGACCTCACCGCACGCATGCCCGACGCGGACGAGAGCACCGAGGTGGGCCGCCTGGGCTGGGCCATCAACACCATGCTGGACCGGATACAGCAGGCTTTCGGCGCGCGGCTGCAGTCGGAGCAGAAGGTCCGCCAGTTCGCGGCGGACGCCTCGCACGAGCTGCGCACCCCGCTCACCACCATCCGCGGCTATGCCGAGCTGTACCGGCAGGGGGCCCTGGGCCCGGAGCAGCTCCCGGACGCGATGCGCAGGATCGAGCAGGAGGCTCAGCGCATGAGCACACTCGTGGCCGAGCTGCTGGAACTGGCACGGCTGGACCGCACCTCCTCCCTGGACCTGGCCGAGGCCGACCTGACGGCCGTGGTGCGCGACACGGTCGCCGACGCGCGGGCGGTCGAGCCGGACCGGCCGGTCCAGGCGGAGGCGCCACCCGGGCTCATCGCGGTGGTCGACGAGGCACGGATCCGGCAGGTGCTGGCCAACCTGCTGGCCAACGTGCGCGAGCACACCCCAGCCCGGACAGCGGTGGCGGTCCGCCTGGCACCGGTGCGGGGCGGGGTCGTGCTGGAGGTGGCCGACGCCGGCCCGGGCATGCCAGCGCAGGACGCCGCCAGCGCCTTCGACCGCTTCCACCGGGGCGGGGACCGGGCCGGCGCCGGGGCGGATGCCGGGCTGAACGGCTCGGGTGGGGGCAATGGCCTGGGGCTGTCCATTGTGCAGGCCATCGCCGTGGCACACGGCGGCCAGGCCACCCTGGAGTCATGGCCCGGCCAGGGCACAAGGGTCCGGGTCTGGCTCCCCACGGTCACCCAGCCGGGCCAGCCGGTCCAGCCAGGGCAGCCGGGCCAGCCGGGTCGTTCCTAGCGGTCACCTCAGCACCAGTTCCCGCGGTCCGGTCCTGGCCGCGGAGCTGACCGGCTTGCGCATGACGAACCGGTCAAGCGGGGAGTACACGCGAGACCCGCGCGCGGCGCCGTAGTGGGTAACCGTGATCGAGGTGGTACCGCCAGGCTCGGCGGGCTCCACGTCGAACGAGGCGAACCCGTACGGCGTCTTCATGTCCTGGTAGGCCGACCAGGGCGCGGGCTCGACCTGATGGATGTGCTTGCGCTGCGACATCGGGCCCCCCGGGGTGATCCCCACCGTCACCACCCCGTAGTGCGGCCTGGCCCACGCCTTCCGCTGGGTCGGGTGCGAGTTGCCGCCGCCACCGATGGTCATCTGGACATACCCGTTCCTGGTGTCCATCTCGGCCGGGTTGGTCCCCTTGGCCGCCGGCGTGAGCAGGGCGGAGCCGGGCAGGACGCCGCGGACCGGGAAGGTCCGCTCGAACAGGTGCTCGTGCCCGGCGACGATGAGGTCCACGCCGTAGCGGTCGAACAGCGGCGCGAACTCCCGCCTGAGCCCGAGGTCGGCGCCGTTGAAGTGGGCGGTCAACATGACCACCTGGTGCATGCAGACCACGATCCAGTCGATGCCGGGCGCGCCGCGCGCCGCGGCGAGCTTGGCCTCCAGCCAGGCACGCTGCTGGCCCCCGCTGTAGCCGCGGATATAGGGGTTCATGCCCTTCGCCCGGTAGCCGGGCACGTGATCGCGGCGGAAGGCGCTGAACCCGCCGTCCTCCAGGCACACGTCGTCATTGCTGATGGACACCACCCGGATCGGCCCCACCGTGAAGGCGTACCAGTTGCCGCGGAAATTCGCCGACCCGTTGTCCGGGAGCTCGCACCTGGTCTGGTAGGACAGGAACCCTTGCGGCCCGTTCCCCACCTCGTTCTCGTGGTTGCCGAGCGCGGGCATCCACGGCCGGTGCCGCGCCGAGCGCATGTTGTTGTTGAAGAACGAGGCCCAGGTCTCGACCGGCACGTCGCTGTCGTTGGCGTAGCACAGGTCCCCGTTCATCAGGTGGAACAGGGGATCGAGAGCGTCGACCGCGTTGACGATGTACGCGGCGTTCACGCTGGCCGGCCCGAGGTGCCGGCCGAGCCGGGCGGGGATGGACTGGTCGCCGAAGCTGGTGAACCGGAACTTCTTCGTGCGGCCGAGCGGCCCCGTGCGGAACGTGCCGCGCACCGGGGCGCCGCCGTCGTGCATCACTTCATAGACGTACGCGGTGTCCGGCGCGAGGTTCTGCAGCCGCGCGTGGTAGGTGTGCACGGTCTGGCCGGTCACGGCCTCGGTGTAGACACGTTCCTCGGCCGGCACGGCCGTGCCGAGGCCGCCACTGGCCTGGCCCGGCCGCAGGCGCGGTCTGGCCACCCGGGCCGGAGCCGCCCAGGAGACCGCGATCTGGGTTGCGGCATCGGCACCGAACTGGACGTGCACCTGCTCGGCCGCTGGCGCGCCCGCCGCGTCCGGCCGGCGGAGCAGCGCTGGCGCGTGCCTTCCGGCTCGCGCGCAAGCCAGGTCCGGGACGCCCAGCAGCAGGGGTGCCGCGGCGGCAAGCCCACCGGACACCAGGGCCCGCCGCCGTGATACCTCGGGCTGGTTACCCGGGGAATGCGGTTTATCGGTCATAGCCAAACCCCCCTACTACACTCATATGACGACGGAGTCGCCCATTGCCCACGAGGCGCGAAAGAGTCACGGGCACCATCGGTGATATCGATTGTCTACCGCTTGTACGAGGTGTCATTCTAGGTAAGGATCTGGGACGCCACCTAGAGCTTTACCAGCACGGATCCAACGAGAGGTCATCATGCGGGAGCTATTTGGGCCGGTCTTTGATCTTTCTAGTCCAGCGTGTTGCCCGGCGGCCCCGAAAAGGAGGAGAGTCGGCGGGGGGAATCGCACCCCCCGCCGCTCGCAGAACCGGACTTGAGCCTCTCGGCTCATCCGGCTCCCATCGCCCAGCCGTCAGGACGTGCGCCGAGCCGCCAGTGCGCGAACAGGTGGGGAGATCGTCGGGCGATCTCGGCCAGCCACGCCATCGCCCGGCGTTCCCGGCGCTTGAGCCGTTTGTATTTCCGGCAGGCCCACCGCATCAGGTGCCGGTTGAGCCCGCGGAGGAAGTAGAGCAACCGGGAGCGGTAGAAGCGCCCGTAGTAGTTGATCCACCCTTGCACGACGCTGTTGAACATCAGCGCAAGGTCGCTCAGGGACTTGTCACTGCGCTTGGCCCAGTGCCAGGAGCGGATCTCCGCTCCCATGGCCTTCATCGCGTCCCGGCTGACCGCCGGCAGGAACGACACGAAATGCTTGCCGTGCCTGTTTTTGGCCAGCCGGGGCCGGAACTCATACCCCAGGAACGTGAACGACGTGACCTCATGATCGCCGCGCCGGTCAGCGTCCTTGCAGTAGACGATCCGGGTCTTGCCCGGATGCAGTTCCAGGCCGACTTCGGCCAGGCGGGCAGCGATCGCATCCCGCACGTGGCGGGCCTGCTGCTCGCTGGCGCAGTGCACCACCGCGTCATCGCAGTACCGCTCGAACCGGATGCCCGGGAAATCCCGCGCCATCCAGGCGTCGAACGCGTAATGCATGAACAGGTTGGCGATCAACGGTGAGATCGCTGACCCCTGCGGGGTCCCGCGATCCCGGGCCACCAGGGTGCCATCTGGCTGCTGGAGTGGCGCTTGGAGCCACCGCTCCACATACAGCAAGATCCACCGCTGGCCCGGTGAGATGTGATGGGCGACCGCCTTGCGCACGAGGTCCCAGGGCACGGTGTCAAAGAACGCCCGGATGTCCATATCGACCACCCAGTCCGCCCGCCAGCACCGCTTCCGGCATGCCGCGACCGCGTCCAGCGCCGACTTGCCCGGCCGGTAGCCGTAGGAGTCTGGGTGGAACACCGGTTCCACCTGCGGCTCCAGATACAGCCGTGCCACCGTCTGGGCGACCCGGTCAGCCACGGTTGGCACGCCGAGCAAACGAACCCCTGTGCCTCCTGCCTTCGGAATCTCCACCGCTTTCACCGGCGGCGGGAAGTACGAGCCCGACGACATCCGGTTCCAGACCTTGTACAGGTTCCGGTCCCGGTCTGCCTCGAACTCCGCGATCGACTGGTTGTCGACGCCCGCCGCGCCCTTGTTGGCCTTGACCCTTTCGTACGCTTCCCAGACCTTCCACTTGGAGATCTGAAACGGCTTGTCCTGCTGCTTCGGCTCGTTCACCCGACTCCTCCCGGCATCGCCGGTTGATCATCGAACGAACCAGGGCGACCCGTCCCCTTCGCTCGGCCCGCGTTACCGGGCGTCCTCACTACTACGAGACGGTCCGCCCGCCTGCCCCGCATCGGTACTCTGGCCCTCACAGTTTCCGCTGCTTGGGCTTCTCCCTTTCGCCAGCCAGTCCAACATCCGGCCAGCGGCATCGGGGCGAGGCGTTCCCGCGTTCCGCACTGGCGCCTGAACCGGGCTCGCGCCACCTTCATGCCGGACACCACCAGGGCAGTAAGCAGGTATCCCCCTGGCTCCTCCCGGGGCAACAACTGGACCCCGGTTTTGGTGTCGCCGCTACGCTTTCGACACGTCAGCAGTGGTTCACTCACGTTCGCCTTCCCGGTTCTCACCTGACGCATCACGTGCGCCTTTTCCGTCACGCTCACCACCACGGCTCATTCACCGCAGCAACTGACGGTGGTTTGGAATCTCTCCCTGCAGAGCGAATCCGAAGGGCCATACCTCCATCACCAGTGCAGCACCGCGACTATCCAGTGCGATCTTCTACATCACAACCTCCAGTCGCGTTCGCGGCACACTGTCATCGGCATATCTCACAGAGCGGGAGACATAACAGCACCCTGCCCGGGAAAGCCGCCCGGAAAGCCCATCGTATTCCGCGGCTGGGCAATCAGCGGCCGGCCGCTACCCGCCGGCCGGCTCCCCGCCCGTTTCCCCGGCGGCGTCCCCGGCCGGGCCGGGCAGGTGCTCGAACAGGTAGTAGACGGCCAGCAGGCCGAAGATGATCAGGCCGACAACCGGCGACCAGAGCGCCGCGATGAGGGTCCCCGCCACGTAGACGGCCCCTCCCAGGGTGAAGCCGGGCACGGACTGGCGCAGCGCGCCCTGCGGCACCACCGCCCCGAGCGAGGGCGCGTGGGTGACCACATACAGCCAGACCCCGGCGAAGCCGAGGGAGATCGCGATCATGACCAGGCCGTAGGTCACCGTGGCCGCGGTCCCGTCGGCGTCACGCAGGTGCTGCGCCACCAGCGAGGTCGGGAACGGGACCACCACCACGCCCATCAGCAGCAGCAGGTTGAGCACCAGCAGGGGCCGGTCCACCCGGCTGACGTGCGCCAGGATCGTGTGGTGGTTCATCCACATGATCCCGATGGTGAGGAAGCTGACCACGTAGGCGAAATACTGCGGCCAGGCGTGCAGCAACTGGCAGGTCAGCGTGGTGCAGCCGGGGGTTGCCTGCAGCCTCAGGCTGAGGACGAGCAGCGTGATCGCGATCGCGAACACCCCGTCGCTGAACGCCTCCGCCCGCCGACTGTCCATGCCCGGTCAGCCCATGCCTGGTCAGCGGTCAGCGGCAGGCGGGGCCGGTGGGGCAGGCGGGGCCGAGGGGGCGGACTCGGCCGGCGTGGCGGAGCCGGCGGGGCCGACGTGGACGGACCCAGCCGGCGTGGCGGACCCAGCCGGCGTGGCGGACCCAGCCGGCGTGGCGGACCCGGCCGGCGTGGCGGGCTCAGCAGCGAGGACGGACGGGGCAGCCGGGGCGGACGGGGCAGCCAGGACGGGACGGGACGGCGGGGGCACCGACCGGGCCAGCAGCTGTGCCACGTCCACGACCTCCAGCGTCTCGCTGGCCTCGCCGGAGCTCTTCTTCTCGCTGATCGCGTCCCCCAGCATGACCAGGCAGTACGGGCAGGCGGTGGAGATGGTGTCCGGGCTGGTGCCCAGCGCCTCGTCGATCCGCTCGTTGTTGATCCGCTTGCCGATCCGCTCCTCCATCCACATCCGGGCGCCGCCCGCCCCGCAGCAGAAACCCCGGTCCTTGCAGCGGTGCATCTCCTGCGGCCGGACCCCCGGCACCTGCTCCATGATCTCCCGGGGCGGGGAGAACACCTTGTTGTGCCTGCCGAGGAAGCAGGGATCGTGGTAGGTGATCTTCTCCTCGACCGGGTTGACCGGGGTGAGCTTGCCCTCGGCAACCAGCCTGGCCAGCAGCTGGGTGTGGTGGATGACCTGGTAGTTCCCACCGAGCTGCGGGTACTCGTTGGCGATGGTGTTGAAGCAGTGCGGGCAGCTCGCGACGATCGTGCGCGCGGCAGCCTCGTTGAGCGTCTCGACGTTCTGCTGGGCGAGCATGGAGTACACGAACTCGTTCCCGATCCGGCGGGCGGGATCGCCGGTGCAGGTCTCGGCGGGCCCGAGCACCGCGAACTTCACGCCCGCGGTGTGCAGCAGGGTGGCGATCGCCTTGGTGGTCTTGCGGGCCCGGTCCTCCAGCGCGCCGGCGCAGCCGACCCAGAACAGGTACTCGACGTCATCGGGGATCTTCCCGTCGGCGACCATCACCTCGAAGTCAAGCTCGGAGATCCACTCCGTCCGCCGCGACTCGCCCATGCCCCACGGGTCGCCCTTGTTCTCCAGGTTCTTCAGCATCCCGGCACCCTCCACCGGGAAGTTCGACTCGATGAGCACCTGGTAGCGCCGCATGTCAGCGATGTGGTCGATGTGCTCGATGTTGACCGGGCATTCCTGGACGCAGGCACCACAGTTGGTGCAGGACCAGAGCACGTCGGGATCGATCACGCCCCCCGCAGCGGCGTCACCCACCAGGGGTCGTTCGGCCTCCTTCTTGACGTGCTCGGGGAGGGCGTCCCTTTCCTCGTCCGTGGACGCGAGCAGGTAGGGCGCCTTGGCGAGTGCGTGATCGCGCAGGTCCAGGATGACCATCTTGGGCGACAGTGGCTTGCCGGTCGCCCAGGCGGGGCACTGTGACTGGCACCGTCCGCACTCGGTGCAGGTGCCCATGTCGAGGAAGCCCTTCCAGCTGAAGTCCTCGATCTTGCCCCGGCCGAAGACGTCGGTGTCCGGGTCTGCCTCCTCGAAATCGAGCACCTTGCCGCCCGAGCGCATCGGCTGCAGCGCCCCGAGCCCGTTCGGGCGGCGCGAGTACAGCACGTTCACCGGGGCCAGGATGATGTGCAGATGCTTGGAGTAGGTCACGAACACCAGGAAGGCCAGGACGATCGCAAGCTGGGTGAGGATGAGCACCGTCTCGAGCACGCTGTTCACGCCCGTCCCCAGCGGCGCGAACCAGTGCCCGACGGCCTGCGAGGCGAACGCACCGTGGGGATAGGGGAAGTCGCCGGTGTTGATCTGCGCCCCCCGGTAGAGCAGCAGGGTCGCCACCACCAGGAAGATCCCCAGCAGAACGAACCATGCGGCGCCGGTGTGCGATCCGGAGAACCGGGAGTCGCGACCCAGGCGCTTCGGGTTCTCGCGTAGCCGGATGACCGCGAACGTGATGATCCCGGCTATCACCGCGACCGCGAACAGGTCCTCGATGAAGCCGATCACCGCCCAGTGGCCGATCCACGGGATGGCGAAGGTGCGGCTGAACAGGTCGCCGAAGGTCTCCAGGATCGTCAGCAGCAAGATGGTGAAACCCCAGAACGTCAGCGCGTGCGCGGTTCCCGGCACCGCCCAGAAGAGCAGCTTGCGCTGGCCGATCACCTCGCTGGCCTCCACGCCGGCGTCCCGGCCCGGGTGGCGGCGGACCGCCGCGATACGCTCGGGAGCGGGCTGCCCGGTCTTCGCGACCCGGTACAGCCACCAGAGTCGTCGTCCGGCCAGGGCAAACGCGACCACGGTCAGGACCAGCCCGATGATGATGCGCACGGCCACGCGGAACCTCCTGAGATGTTCGGTGACAGCGTACGCCGCAGCCGGTTCCGGCCGCCCGATCGCCTCCGCGGTGGGCATATTGCCGCACCCCACGGTGTTAATACTCACGAAAGTTGCGCTCAGGAAGCTCAACTCGGTTGACTCGGGTCTGGCTCGATGGCAAACTTGCGTTGACAAGGCTCAACTTCCGGAATCACATCACACACACAAGGACTACTCATGGCACGTGCGGTAGGGATTGACCTCGGGACCACCAACTCCGTCGTCGCTGTCCTCGAAGGCGGAGAGCCGACGGTCATCGCCAACGCGGAGGGCTCACGGACCACCCCGTCCGTCGTCGCCTTCGCCAAGAACGGGGAAGTGCTGGTCGGAGAGGTCGCCAAGCGGCAGGCGGTGACCAACGTGGACCGGACGATCCGGTCGGTCAAGCGCCAGATGGGCACCGACTGGAACGTCAAGATCGACGACAAGAAGTTCACCGCCCAGCAGATCAGCGCCTTCATCCTGCAGAAGCTCAAGCGGGACGCGGAGTCCTACCTGGGTGAGACGATCACCGACGCGGTGATCACCGTGCCTGCCTACTTCGGCGACGCGCAGCGGCAGGCCACCAAGGAAGCCGGCCAGATCGCCGGGCTGAACGTGCTGCGCATCATCAACGAGCCGACATCCGCCGCGCTCGCCTACCACCTGGAGAAGGAGAACGAGGCCACCATCCTCGTCTTCGACCTCGGTGGCGGCACCTTCGACGTGTCCCTGCTGGAAGTGGGCGAGGGCGTGGTCGAGGTGAAGGCCACCAGCGGCGACAACCACCTCGGTGGGGATGACTGGGACCAGCGGATCGTGGACTGGCTGGTGCAGGACTTCAAGAACGGCTACGGCGTGGACCTGTCCAAGGACAAGATGGCGACGCAGCGGCTGCGCGAGTCCGCCGAGAAGGCCAAGATCGAGCTGTCCGGCTCGGCCGAGGCGCAGATCAACCTGCCCTACATCACCCACTCCGAGCAGGGCCCGCTGCACCTGGACACCAAGCTGTCCCGGGCCGAGTTCCAGCGGATGACGTCCGACCTGCTGGACCGCTGCAAGACCCCGTTCAAGCAGGTCATCAAGGATGCCGGCGTCAAGCTCAGCGACATCCAGCATGTGGTGCTGGTCGGCGGCTCGACCCGCATGCCCGCCGTGGTCGACCTGGTCAAGGAGCTGACCGGCGGCAAGGAGCCGAACAAGGGCGTCAACCCCGACGAGGTCGTCGCGGTCGGCGCGTGCCTGCAGGCCGGCGTGCTCAAGGGAGAGGTCAAGGACGTCCTGCTGCTGGACGTGACGCCGCTGTCGCTGGGCATCGAGACCAAGGGCGGCATCTTCACCAAGCTCATCGAGCGCAACACCACCATCCCGACCAAGCGCTCGGAGATCTTCACCACCGCGGACGACAACCAGCCGTCCGTCCAGATCCAGGTCTTCCAGGGTGAGCGGGAGATCGCGGCCTACAACAAGAAGCTCGGCATGTTCGAGCTGGCCGGCCTGGCCCCCGCACCGCGCGGCATCCCGCAGATCGAGGTCGCCTTCGACATCGACGCCAACGGGATCGTCAACGTCTCCGCCAAGGACCTGGGCACGGGCAAGCAGCAGTCGGTGACCATCACCGGCGGGTCCGCGCTGGGCAAGGACGACATCCAGAAGATGGTGGACGAGGCCGAGAAGTATGCCGAGGAGGACGCCAGGCGGCGCGACGAGGCGGAGACCCGCAACCGCGCTGACACGCTCGTCTACACCACGGAGAAGTTCATCGCCGAGAACGCCGAGAAGGTCCCCGCGGACATCAAGTCCGAGGTGGAGTCCGCGCTCGGTGACGTCAAGAAGGCGCTCGAGGGTACCGACCTCGACGCGATCAAGGAGGCCACCGAGAAGGCCGCCCAGGTCAGCCAGAAGATGGGGACTGCCATGTACGCGCAGGCGCAGGCGCAGGCCAGCGCCAGCGCCGGCTCCGCAGAAGGCGAAGCGGCCGGCGATGCCGGCGAAGGGCCGGCGGACGACGATGTCGTCGAGGCCGAGATCGTCGATGACGACAAGCCGAGTGAAGAGGGTGGCTCCGCCTGATGAGCTCGCCGGAAGACACGAATGCGGGCCCGGTGATCCGTGACCTCAGGCGCATCGATCCGGCAACTGGGCAGGTCAGGGATCCCGGGCAGGGAGGTTCAGCCCCGTCCCGGGGACCTGCCAAGCCCAAGCCGGGCAGGCACGCGGCCTCCAAGCCGGGCGGCGCGAGTGGCTCGGAGGGAGCCAGCTCCGCTCCCCGGCAGGGGCAGGGCCGCATGAGCGGCGGCCGGGGGGACGCCGCCGCGCCATCGGAGGCTGACCTCAAGTCCGCGGAGCAGCTCGCCGAGCGCACCGCCGACCTCCAGCGGGTGACCGCCGAGTACGCCAACTACCGCAAGCGCGTCGAGCGGGACCGGGTGGCGGTACGCGAGCAGGCGCTGGCCAACGTGCTGTACGGGCTGCTGCCGGTGCTCGATGACATCGGCCGCGCGCGTGAGCACGGGGAGCTCGTCGGCGGCTTCAAGTCGGTGGCCGAATCGCTCGAGGCCACCGTCACCAAGCTGGGGCTCGACAGCTTCGGGGAGAACGGGGAGCCGTTCGACCCGAATGTGCATGAGGCCCTGATGCACTCCTACTCCAACGACGTGACCGAACCGACCTGCGTCCAGATCCTGCAGCCGGGATACCGGGTGGGGGAGCGGATCCTGCGCCCGGCCAGGGTGGCGGTGGCCGAGCCTGCTGTGGCCGACGGGACCAGCGAGTCCGCTGAGCCTGGCGAATCCTGGCCTGACGAGCCGGACGGGCCAGACGGGCCGGACGGCCCGGGCGGGCCTGGTGAGCCTGGTGGGTCCGGCCGGCCGGACGGCCCTGGCAGGGTCCATCACCAGCCGGGCGGCGGCGCGGGCGGCGGGGGCGCACGAGGTGCGGCCGGCCGACGGGACCCCAGTGACCACGACTAACGCCCGGAGATGCCAGTGAGCACCAAGGACTTCCTCGAGAAGGACTATTACAAGACCCTCGGTGTCTCCAAGTCCGCGAGCGCGGACGAGATCAAGAAGTCCTACCGCAAGCTCGCCCGCAAGTACCACCCCGACGCCAACAAGGGAGAGGCCAAGGCCGAGGAGCGGTTCAAGGAGATCTCCGAGGCCTATAACGTCCTGTCCGATAAGAAGCGGCGCAAGGAGTACGACGACGCGCGCTCGCTGTTCGGCAGCGGCGGCTTCGGCCGGCCGGGCCCCGGCGGCGCCGGTGGCGGCTTCGGCGGGTTCGACCTCGGCGACCTGTTCGGCGGCGGCGCGGCCGGGACCGGGACCGGGACCAGCGGAGGCCGCCTCGGCGACCTGCTGGGCGGGATGTTCGGTGGCGGCGGCAGAGGAACCCAGCCACGCCCGCGCCGGGGCGCGGACGTGGAAACCGAGACCACGCTCGGCTTCAGCGACGCGATCGACGGCGTCACCGTCGCTTTGCGCCTGACCGGCGAGGGGCCCTGCCCGACCTGTCACGGCACCGGGGCCAAGTCGGGAACGGTACCCAGGGTCTGCCCGTCCTGCGAGGGCACCGGGCAGGCCAGCCGGAACCTGGGTAGCTTCGCGTTCTCCGAACCGTGCAAGGAGTGCCGGGGCCGCGGCCTGGTGGTCGACGACCCCTGCCCCGCATGCTCGGGCAGCGGGCGTGCCATGAGCACCCGCACGATCCAGGCCCGGATCCCGGCCGGTGTCGCCGACGGGCAGCGGATCAAGCTCAAGGGCAAGGGCGCCCCTGGCGAGCGGGGCGGTCCCGCCGGCGACCTGTACGTGCGGATCCACGTCACCCCGCACCCGGTGTTCGGGCGCAGCGGCCACAACCTGACCGTCACCGTTCCCGTCACCTTCCCCGAGGCGGCGCTCGGCGCGGAGGTCAAGGTGCCGTCCCTGCGGGGTGCGCCGGTCAGCGTCCGCATCCCGGCAGGCACCCCGAACGGGCGCGTGTTCCGGGTACGCGGCAAGGGCGTGCGGCGCCCGGACGGGACCAACGGGGACCTGCTCGTCACGGTCTCCGTCCAGGTGCCGCAGAAGCTGACCGGGCCGGCCAGGGAGTCGCTGGAAAGCTTCCGCGAGGCGACCGCAGGTGAGGACCCGCGGGAAGACCTGCTGCGGCGGGCGAGGCAGCTGTGATGAGACGGGAACCGAGACCGGGATGGGCAGCGGGCCCGCCTGGCGGGCCCGGCAACCCCAGCCCGGCTGGCGGGCCCGGCAACCCCAGCCCGGCTGGCGGGCCCGGCACTCCCGGCCCCCCTGGCGGGCCCGCCAGGGTGCGGGAGGTGACGTGATGAGCAGCCCTTACGAGATGTCCGACGACACTCCTGTGTACGTGATCTCGGTGGCGGCCCAGCTCGCCGGCCTGCACCCGCAGACCTTGCGCTCATACGACCGGCTGGGACTTGTCTCTCCCGGCCGGTCCGCGGGGCGTGGCCGCCGCTACTCGCTGCGTGACATCCTCATGCTGCGCGAGGTGCAGCGGCTGTCCCAGGAGGAGGGCGTCAACCTCTCGGGCATCAAGCGGATCCTTGAGCTGGAGCTCGAACTGGAGCGGTTCCGCGCCGTCCTCGCCGAGATGACCGCCGAGTTGGCGCAGCTGCGGACCGAGCTGGAGTCGACCAGGGCCGTGGCCGCCCGGCTCGCCGGGCTGCTGCGCAGCCGTGGAGGCAGCGCCTCGCTGGTCCCGGTACGCGGGCGGGGCGCCCCGGCCGCCCGGCCTGGCAGCGGGCCCGAGCCAGCCTCGGCCTCGGCCTCGGATGAGCCTGGGCCGGCGCTGCCGGCCGCCGGAACAGCCCCGCCTCCGGGAACGGGATGACTGCCAGCACACTGCCCTGCTGCCCGAACGACCCGCCTCCAGGGACGGCATGACTGCCAGCGCTGCCGGCCACCCGGCCGACCCCGCCGCCAGGGCCAGGACGACAGCCAGCGTCGACGGTCACCCGGCCGACCCCGCCGCCAGGGCCGGGATGACAGCCAGCGCATCCCGCCCCTCCCGTTCACCTTCGACACCCAGGAAGCAACCTGATGGACGAAAAGTTCACCCGTAAGAGCCAGGAAGCGCTGGCGGATGCGGTCAAGCGCGCCACGGCCGAGGGCAACCCGCACGTCGACCCGCTCCACCTGCTCGTGGCCCTTGTCCAGCAGAGCGGGGGCACCGCGGCCCCACTGCTGCGGGCGGTCGGCGCCGATCCTGGCGCCGTGCTCGCCGATGCCGGCGACCAGATAGCGAAGCTCCCCAGCGCGGCCGGGGCCACGGTGAGCGCGCCGGACATGTCACGGCCGGTGCTGGGGGCACTCACCACAGCCGCCAAACGCGCCCGGGAGATGGGCGACGAGTACGTCTCCACCGAGCACCTTTTGGTCGGCCTGGCGGCGGACGGCGGCCGGGCGGCGGAGGTGCTGCGCCGGGCAGGCGCCGGGCCTGACGTGCTGCTCGACGCCTTCGAGAAGGTCCGGGGTCAAGCCCGGGTCACCTCGGAGGACCCGGAAGGCACCTATCAGGCGCTGGAGAAGTACGGGGTGGACTTCACCGAGCGCGCGCGTGAGGGAAACCTGGACCCGGTGATCGGCAGAGACGCCGAGATCCGGCGGGTGATCCAGGTGCTGTCCCGGCGGACCAAGAACAACCCGGTCCTGATCGGCGAGCCTGGCGTGGGCAAGACCGCCGTGGTCGAGGGCCTGGCCCAGCGGATCGTCGCCGGGGACGTGCCGGAGTCGCTGCGCGGCAAGCGACTGGTCGCGCTGGACCTGGGGGCGATGGTCGCGGGCGCGAAGTACCGCGGCGAGTTCGAGGAGCGCCTCAAGGCGGTACTGAACGAGATCAAGCAGAGCGACGGCCAGGTCGTCACCTTCATCGACGAGCTGCACACGGTCGTGGGCGCGGGCGCGGCCGAGGGGGCCATGGACGCCGGCAACATGCTCAAGCCGATGCTGGCCCGTGGCGAGCTGCGGATGGTCGGCGCGACCACCCTGGATGAGTACCGGGAGCGGATAGAGAAGGACGCCGCGCTGGAACGGCGCTTCCAGCAGGTCTTCGTGGGCGAGCCATCGGTCGAGGACACGATCGCGATCCTGCGCGGCCTCAAGGGCCGTTACGAGGCGCACCACAAGGTCCAGATCTCCGACGCCGCGCTGGTCGCCGCCGCGACCCTGTCCGATCGTTACATCACTGCCCGGTTCCTCCCGGACAAGGCCATCGACCTGGTTGACGAGGCCGCGTCCCGGCTGCGGATGGAGATCGATTCGCGGCCGGTGGAGATCGACGAGCTGCAGCGCAGCGTGGACCGGATGAAGATGGAGGAGATGGCGCTGGCGCGGGAGGACGACCCCGCCAGCAAGGAGCGCCTGGAACGGCTGCGCGCCGACCTGGCCGACCGCCAGGAGCAGCTCACTGCGCTGGTCGCCCGCTGGGAGCGGGAGAAGGCCAGCCTGAACAAGGTCGGCGAGCTCAAGCAGCGCCTCGATGACCTGCGCGGGCAGGCGGAGCGGGCGCAGCGTGACGCGGATTTCGAGACCGCCTCCCGGCTCATGTACGGGCAGATCCCCGCGGCGGAAGCCGAACTCGCCGCGGCCTCCGCCCTGGCCGGTGAGGAAGGGTCCGCCGCTGCCCCGGCGGGCGCTGGCCAGACGCTGGCGGAAGGATCCGATGGAGCGCCGATGGTCAAGGAGGAGGTCGGCCCGGACGATGTCGCGGACGTGGTCTCGTCCTGGACCGGCATCCCGGCCGGCCGACTGCTCGAAGGCGAGTCCGGCAAACTCCTGCGGATGGAATCCGAAATCGGCAAGCGGCTCATCGGGCAGTCCCGGGCGGTCGGTGCCGTGTCGGACGCGGTGCGCAGGTCACGGGCCGGAGTCGCCGACCCGGACCGGCCAACCGGTTCGTTCCTGTTCCTGGGGCCCACGGGCGTGGGCAAGACCGAGCTGGCGAAGGCCCTCGCCGAATTCCTCTTCGACGACGAACGGGCCATGACCCGCATCGACATGAGCGAGTACGGCGAGAAACACTCGGTCGCCCGGCTGGTGGGTGCCCCGCCCGGATACATCGGGTACGAGGAGGGCGGCCAGCTCACCGAGGCCGTCCGGCGGCGGCCCTATGGTGTCGTTCTCCTCGACGAGGTGGAGAAGGCGCATCAGGAGGTCTTCGACGTTCTGCTCCAGGTGCTCGATGACGGCAGGCTCACCGACGGGCAGGGCCGGACCGTGGACTTCCGCAACACGATCCTGATCCTCACCTCGAACCTCGGGTCGGCATACATCGCCGACCCGGCGCTCGATGACGACGCCAAACGGGATGCCGTGATGAGCGTGGTCCGTGCGACCTTCAAGCCGGAGTTCCTCAACCGGCTCGATGACATCATCCTGTTCGATGCCTTGTCCACGGAGGAGCTGGCCGAGATCGTCGACCTGCAGGTTTCCCGGCTGGCGCGGCGTCTCGCCGACCGCAGGCTCACGCTCTCGGTCACGCCAGCGGCCCGCGAATGGCTGGCCGTGACCGGGTTCGACCCCGTGTTCGGGGCACGGCCGCTCCGCAGGCTGGTCCAGTCTGCTATCGGCGATCAGCTGGCCCGGGAACTGCTGTCCGGGGAGATCGCCGACGGCGACATGGTCAGGGTGGACCTGGACGAGGCTGCCGATGCGCTCGTCGTCTCGCCCGGTAAGCCGGACGTGGCGCCCGGCTCGGACGGCAACTCGTCGAGCAGCAGGTCGTAAGCGTCCTGGGGCAGCCCGAGATCGTTGCGGATCCGGAATCGCAGCGTCAGCAGAAGTCTCAGCTCGGTCAGGTCCCCCGCCGGTACTGCCGGCGGGGTGACGCTGGTGCCATCCGCGCTGGGCGCCGAGGCGCCGTCCGCGCCGGCGGCCCGCGCCCGGCGATCCGGCGTGCCCTTCCACTCATCCGCGGGGGGGCCGTCCGCGGCGGCGGCCCACGCCCGGTCATCGGGTGTGTCCTCCCCCGCATCCGTGGACACCGGGGCAGGCGACCGGCCCAGGCACAACTCGACGCCGGCGCTCGCCCAGGCCAGCGCACCCCTCAGGTCAGAGAGCTCCAGCAGCAGTTCGGCCACCAGATCGCACATCCGCGCGTCGCGTGGCGGTTCGGCGGATAGCTGGCGAAGCAGCGTCTCGGCCTCGGCCGCCCTGCCCATCAGGAACAACGCCCGCGCCAGTGGCACCCGCGGATCGGCGAAGGACGGGCCGCCGTCCTCCATCGCGCGCATGAACCTGTTGGCGGCCGCAGCGGGATCATCGGCCAGCAGCCACTGCTCCCCGGCCCGCAGGTAGGCCTCGGCACGCGGCATGGCCGCTGTCTGGGTTCCGGTATCGGCGAGCAAAGTCATCTGCTGCGCCGCAGACAGGTGGTCCCCGGTGGCCGCGGCGTCGAATTCGATAGCGTCAAATGCCTCTCGGCTGAGCACTGCCACGTCAGTCAAGGTACCCACCGTGGCGGTGGTACCAACGGCCGGCCGGGATGAAGGTGGCCTTCAGCGCCCGGCCGCCCATCCGGGGACGCAAGCCGCAATCGGAGGCGGGATGGTCCGCGACACTGGTGACCGGCGGCCTTGGCCGTCGGCCCCTCAATGACGGGCCCTCTCCAGGGCGTCCCAGAATCCGCGCCGCAGCGCGTGCCGCACCTCGTCATGCAGCAGAGAATCGATCGGCAGCGCCGAATCCTGCAGCAGCCTGGCCTCCAGGTCTGAGGGCATGCGCGGTTTGCGGGCCAGGACGGCCTCCAGCCAGAGCGCGGGCGCGTCACGCGCGACGGCTTGCCCGAAGTTGAAGCCCTCGCCGTGCGCTGCCTGCACGGCATCAGCCAGGGAGACCGACGTCGGCTGCGGGGCCTGAGGGTGGGGCGCGGCGGGCTGCGGCCCGCTGTACAGGCCCTGCTGCGGCACGTAGGCTCCCCCGGCGTCGCCGACGGGCTGGTCGGCCGACGCACCGGGGAACTGCTGGCCCGCCCGCTGGTCTTGCGGCCCGCGGGTGAATCGCCCGGTGGGGGCGCCCGACGGGTAGGCTCCCACGGCGGCCTGTGGTTGCTGTCCCGGGGGCGCGCCCGGCATGCCTGGCGTGGCCGGGCCACCTGGTCCGGCCGGCCCGCCTGCTCCGGCCTGCACGCCTGGTCCGCCCTGTGCGCCTGGTCCGGCCTGGACGCCTGGTCCGGCCGGCCCGCCCGCGCCAGGCGGCAAGGGCGCCCCGGGCTGCCCTCCGTAACCGCCCAGTGCGGGACCCGGTTGTCCGGCTGGCGCCGGGGCAGGCTGCGGGCCGGCGCCGGCCTGACCCGGCCGGCGTGCCCCGGGACGCCCTGGGCCCCCGGCACGCCCTGGGCATCTGGCCCGGGGCCCTGGTAAGCGGTCGGCGCCGGGTAGGCGGGCTGGCCGGCGTGCATGCCCGCGGGCCCGGCCTGATGCTGGGCCATGCCCGGATGGCCCTGCTGGGCCGGGGATGGCTGCATCGCGGGCTGTCCTGGTACCCCAGGCTGGCCTACCGGCCCTGGTGCGGCAGGTTGTCCGGGGTGGGACGCCCGGGCGTTGTGCCTGCCTGGCTGAGCGGTCGGCACGGGCAACGGTGCCAGCGGCTGGGGGTTCGGCTGGCCCGCCATGCCTGCTGCGGCGGCATACTGCGGTGGCATACCCGGCGGGAGCTGAGCAGCGCCGGCATGGTGAGTGACGGCCGGGCCCTGTTGTGCAGCCGGGGGCTGCTGCAGCATGCCGGGCGCCACCGGGATGGGTCCGGAATTTTGGGCCGCGTTCGGCACGGGCTCGGCGGCGTGCGTTCCCTGCTGGACGCCGCCTTGCTGGACCATTCCCTGCTGCACGTTCCCCTGCTGCACGGCGCCCTGCTGCACGGCGCCCTGCTGGACCGTGCCCTGCACGTTCCCCTGCTGCACGGCGCCCTGCGGGACCGTGCCCTGCACGTTCCCCTGCTGCACGGCGTCCTGCGGGACGCCCCCGGCCGGAGCCGCTGGCGCGGCCTGGGGCTGCCTGGACCGCGGGCCAGGAGGGTCGATACCGATGGGGCCAGTGGGGTTGGTCACCTGCGGGGAGGCGGGCTGGCCATTCATGGCCGGCTGCGCCGTCCGCTGGTATTCGGCGATGACGGGCGCGGTGTAGATCTCGGGCGGTGCCGCATGCGATCCGGCGGGCAGCGCCTGCTGGTGGCCGAGTGGGCCGACCGGGCTGTGCCCGTTGGTCAGAGCCCGGGCCGGATGGGCACTCACGGCGTGGCGCTCGTCATCCCGGCGCGGTTCCGCGCCGACCACGAGTTCCACGAAAGGCCGCAGGTGCGCCTCACCGATTTCGACGATGTCGTCGCACTCCTGCCGGAGGGCACGGGAGATGGTCCAGTTGCCGTCCACCGTGATGTGTACCAGGGTGACCCTGAGGCCGAGGTCCTGCACGTCGGCAATGACCTGGGCGAGGTCCTCCTCGGCGCTGACAACGAGTGCGTCCCGCAAGGCGCCGTTGCGTGCCAGGGTCGTCAGGTCGCGGTGGATCTCGCTCTCCACCCCCTCGCGCCGGCCAGGCCTCATCCGGCCCAGCCGCAGCTTCACACCGGGAAGGTCTGCGAGGGCATCGTGCTCGGGGGACCGGCGGCCTTCCACCGTCGCCTCGTACCAGTAGCAGCGCAGCAGCGGGAGCCCCGTCCGGTCCCGGGCCACGCTCCCGAGGAACTGGAGCAGGCCCGCGTAGTCCCAGGAAACGGACTCCCGGTGACGAGTTCCGTGGACAGCCATCGCACCATCAGCCAGTACGTAGCCCGCGTCCACGAACAGCGCGCACCGATCCACGCGACACCGTCCTTCCGTCGACGCGAGACGTTACCAGCGCCCAGCCGACGTCGTGATGGACTGCACACAGATCGCGGATGACCCGAGCAGGGGTTGGAAGTCAGATTCTGGCGGAAGATATCGTCACGGGGACTCACCGCCGGGCAGGATACCCAGACATGCGACTTCTTGTTCTCGGGGGCACCCGCTTCCTCGGGCGTGCCATCGTGGACGAAGCGATCAGCCGTGGCTACGACGTCACGACTTTCTCGCGGGGGCTGAGCGGCCATCCCCGGCCAGGAGCCGAGATGCTGCACGGAGACCGTACCAGCTTCGAAGACCTGCTCCAGCTGGCTGAGCGGAATTGGGACGCGGTCATCGACACCTCGACCATCGCCCCCGTACACGTCTCCGCCTCCGCCCAGCTGCTCGCCGGCCACGTGGGCCACTACACCTACGTCTCCACCATCTCGGTCTACCGTGACCAGCCGCAGGAGCCGGCCACCGAGGAGTCAGCCGTCCTTGACTGCCCCTCCGACGCGGCGGGCACCATGGAGACGCTCGGCTACGGGGAACTCAAGGCCGGCAGCGAACGGGCCGTCCAGGAGGCCATGCCCGGCCTGAACCTGATCGCCCGGCCAGGGCTGATCATCGGGCCGCATGAGAATGTGGGCAGGCTCCCCTGGTGGCTGACGAGGATCGCACGGGGTGGCCCCGTCCTGGCCCCCGGCCCGGGCAGCGAACTGCGGATGACCGACGCGCGTGACCTCGCGGCCTGGCTGATCGACAACTCCCGGCGCGGCATCCCCGGTGTGGTGAACGTGCCTGGCCCGCAGGGAACGACGTTCGGCGACCTGCTCACCGCCTGCGCCGAGGTCACCGCTTCCCAGCGCGGCGACGGCCTGGAACTGCGGTGGACGGCCGACCCGGTGCTGCTGGGGGCCGGCGTGGAGCCCTGGATGGAGCTTCCGATGTGGGCCCCGGAGATCCCCGAGCTGGCCGGCATCTGGCAGGTCTCCGGTGACCGGGCGGTACGGACCGGGATCCGTTACCGGCCGCTCATGGACACTGTCAGCGACACCTGGCACTGGCTGCTCCAGGAGGCGGCCAGCCAGGCCCGCCCGGTATCGGAGTTCGCGCGGATGCCAGGAATTGGCCTCGACGCCGACCGCGAGCGGGAGATCCTGGCCACGCTGTGAGGGCGGCGCCCCGGCCACCTGCCCGGCGGCCTCAACCTTGTCTCCGCCTGGGAGCGCGACCTCGACCTTGTCTCCGCCTGGGAGCGCGGCCTCAACCTTGTCTCCGTCTGGGAGCGTTGTATCAGCCTGGGGCCGGGCGCTGAGTAGGCTCGCGAACTGTGAGCGACCGCGACGACCTCTTGCGCGTGATCAAGGACAAGGCCGTGATGCACGGCGATTTCGTGCTGTCGTCCGGGCAGCGCGCGACCTGGTACATCGACCTGCGGCGGGTCTTGCTCAGCGGGCGGGCCGCGCCGCTGGCGGGCCGGGTCATGCTGGCAGCCACCGCCGACCTCGGCTACGACGCTGTCGGCGGCCTCACGCTGGGGGCGGACCCTGTCGCTGCCGCGATGCTGCACGCAGCCGCCAGCCAGGGCCGCATCCTGGATGCCTTCGTCGTCCGCAAGGCCGAGAAAACCCATGGGCTCCAGCGCCGGATCGAGGGGCCCGATGTCGCCGGCCGCCGGGTGCTTGCGGTCGAGGACACCTCCACGACCGGCGCTTCCGTTCTCACCGCGGTCGAGGCACTGCAGGAAGCGGGCGCCGAGGTGGCCGGGGTCGCGGTGGTGGTGGAACGGGGTGCGCGGGACCGGGTGGCACAGCGTGGCCTGCCCTTCCGCGCAGCCTATGACCTGGGCGACCTGGGACTGGGCTGAGCGTTGGGCTGGTCATCGGGCTGAGCCCGGTGCCGCCCCTCGGCATGAGCCCGGCGCTGATCGTCGGGCTCATCGCCGGCCGGATGCCCGTGTGCCGCCTCACGGCGGACCTCGCGCAGACGGTAAGCGATGAAGGCGGCGATGGCGAGGACAGCTAGTACGGCGATCCCGTACCCGGCGACGGCGATCCCGTGTGCGACGCTCTGCCACGCGCTGCCGACCGCGTAACCGATCAGGGAGATCACGGTGACCCAGATCGCGGTGCCGATCAGGCTGAGGATCCCGAAGAGCAGCGGCGGCACCTCGAGGAAGCCGGCCACGATGGACACGAACGTGCGCACGACCGGCAGCGCGCGGCCGACCGGGATTGCCCATATGCCGCGTCCGGCGAGGAAACGCTCCGCGCGGTCGATGTCCGCCTCGGTGATCAGCAGGTAACGGCCGAACCTGTGCACGACTGGCCGCTCACACACCCGCCCCACGCCGTAGGCGACGAACGAGCCTATGAGCTCGGCGATCGTTCCCACCACGATGACGCCGACGATATTGAGGTGCCCCTCGCCGGCCAGCACCCCGGCGAACCCGAAGGTGATCTCCGAGGGAATCGGGATGCAGCACGCCTCGAGGAATCCGAACAGGAAAATCGCGGCGTAGCCCCAGTGGATGAGAAAGCTCTCCATAGGTCAATGTTGTACAGCATCCAGGCGGGTACCTCGGCCACAGGCCGCCCAGCTTAGGAGGCTCTTTACTACCGCGGATGACTCTCTCCGGCACCGGGCGTACCCCGGTGCCACACATCCCGGCCCTGCCCAGCCGGAGGCGGGCGCCGTCCCCGATACTTGGATGGAGACGACAGACAGGGAGCCGACCGTCATGCCTATCGCGACGCCAGAGGTCTACGCGCAGATGCTCGACAGGGCCAAGGAGCATGGCTTCGCCTACCCGGCGATCAACGTGACATCGAGCCAGACGCTGAACGCCGCGCTGCGCGGGTTCGCCGACGCCGAGAGCGACGGGATCGTCCAGATCTCCACCGGCGGCGCCGAGTACCTGTCGGGTTCGGCCGTCAAGGACATGGTCACCGGATCGATCGCGTTCGCGCACTTCGCCCGCAGCGTGGCCGTGAAGTACCCGGTGAACATCGCCCTGCACACCGATCACTGTCCCAAGAACAAACTGGACGGATTCATGCGCCCACTGGTCGCCCTGTCCAAGGAGCGGGTGGCCCGGGGCGAGGAACCGCTGTTCCAGTCCCACATGTGGGACGGCTCCGCGGTGCCACTGGCCGAGAACCTGGCCATCGCGTCCGAGCTCATCGACGAGTGCGCGCAGGCCCATGTGATCATGGAACTGGAGATCGGCGTGGTCGGCGGCGAGGAGGACGGCATCGTCGGCGAGATCAACGAGAAGCTGTACAGCACCACCGACGACGCGCTCGCCACGGTGGAGGCGATCGGGCTCGGCGAGCGTGGCCGCTACATCCTGGCCGCCACCTTCGGCAACGTACATGGCGTCTACAAGCCGGGCCATGTGACCCTGCGCCCGTCCGTGCTCAAGGACATCCAGGAGGCGGTCGGCGCCAAGTACGGCAAGGACAAGCCCTTCGACCTTGTCTTCCACGGCGGCTCTGGCTCCGCGCTGGCGGAGATCCGCGAAGCGATCTCCTATGGCGCGGTCAAGATGAACGTGGACACCGACACCCAGTACGCCTTCACCCGGCCGATCGCCTCGCACATGTTCACGCACTACGACGGCGTGCTCAAGATCGACGGGGAAGTCGGCGACAAGAAGGCCTACGACCCACGCGCCTACGGCAAGGCAGGCGAGGCGGCCATGGCCGCCCGGGTCGTCCAGGCGTGCGATGACCTGATGTCAGCGGGCAAGCGCCTAGCCTGAGCCGCAGTGCCAGGCCCGCCGGCGGCGCTGCCAGCCACGGGCCCGTCAGCCGGCCGTGCCCCGCCGGAAAGCTGCCCTGATAGCGGCCGCCACCTGGCCCGGCTCGCGCATGATCTCGTCCCAGGTGAAGTGGACCACCTCGAAACCCGCGGCCCGCAGCAGCGCGTCCCGCTGTAACTGGGCCATGGCCCGAGCCGGATCGGAATACTTGATCGCGCCATCCGCCTCTCCGATCGTCCGGTACCCGCTCCACAGAAAGTCCGTCCTGCCGATCACCCCATCGTCGTCGCCGACCCAGGCTTGCAGGTCCGGCGGAGGGAGTCCCTGGTCCCGGAAAGCCACCCGCGAGATCGACTCAAGGACGGACTCCGACCGCGCATCGGCAAAGGCCACGACCTGCCTTGCCTGCTGGATGCCCGGCCAGCGCCCGCAGGCCGTTATGACCGCACGAAGTTCGGCTTTTGATGCCTGTCTTTCATGCAGGGCCGAGTCCGCGACAACAACACCGGCGCGGAAGGAGGATGTGCGCGCCAGATCGACAACGGTCCTGGCCACCGACGTGACAGGTACCCCGCGCAGGCATACCACCTGCCCAGCCGGCAGGGCGGCGGTGTGCAGGCAGATGCCCGGCCGGGTGGTCCGGCTGCCGCCGCAGCCCGGTGGGCGGGTGACGGCCACCGGGCCGTCCCGTAACCGCCCGACCAGGCCAAGCCCGTGGAGGACCGCTGCGCTGCGGTGGCTTCCCACGGCCCCGGGACCGACCAGGGCGAGCGCGGCGGCGACCAGCAGCGCATGACGGCCGGCCGGGTCGGCGGCCGCTTCGGCCGCAGGGACCGCGCGGGCGTAGACGCCCCGCCCCACTGGCACCAGTACGCCCCGCCTGATCAGCCGGCGAACGCAAGCCCGGGAAACCCCGGCAGCCCGCAGTTCGCCCGAGGTGACAACCCCCGCCAATCGCCCTAAATCGGGCAGCAGTTCCGTGTCCACGCCTCCACGATCGCCGCAGCCACTGACATGGCACGACTTACGCCCATGATCATGTCCGTTTCGCCCCGGTTCCAGTGGTCCTAACCCGTGCTAAGTCGGGCTGGCAGGGGCCAGCGGGGGGCAGCGGGGGCGGGGAGACGGCAGGATGGATGTCATGGAGCACCAGAACCTGCTTGGCGGGCCGCCCGCTACCTACCTGCCCCCGGACCCGGCCGCGGCGGAACTGGCGGCCGGCGCTGACCCGGCCGCCGTAGCGGCGGCGCACCCGGGCTGCCTGGCGGCCTGGGCGGCCCTCGCCGACCTCGCCATGGCCAGGGGCGATGCCGTCACGTCCTACGCCTATGCGCGGACCGGCTACCACCGGGGGCTCGACCAGCTGCGGCGGTCCGGCTGGCATGGCCACGGGCCGGTCCCGTGGGAGCACGAGCCGAACCGCGGATTCCTGCGGTCCCTGCACGCGCTGGGACGGGCGGCCGCCGCACTGGGCGAGGACGACGAGGCAGAGCGCTGCCAGACCTTCCTGCGCGACTCAAGCCCGGCCGCAGCGGCGGAGCTCGAGGATTCCTGACCGCACGGGCCAAACCAGCACGGGCCAAACCAGCACGGGCCAAACCAGCACGGGCCAGCCAGCACGGGCCAGCCAGCACGGGCGAGCCAGCCCCAGCCAGGGTGGGGTGGAGTAACCTCGGGACTCCGCGGGGCGGGAGCAGGGAAGGGGCTGGTCAGATGCCGGCCATTGTGCTGGTGGGCGCACAGTGGGGGGACGAGGGCAAGGGCAAGGCGACCGACCTGTTGGGCGGGCGCGTTGACTTCGTGGTCAGGTACCAGGGCGGCAACAACGCCGGCCACACCGTGGTCATCGGTGACGAGAGCTACGCGCTCCACATGCTGCCCTCGGGGGTGCTCTCCCCCGAGGTCACCCCGGTCATCGGCAACGGCGTGGTCATCGACCCGGAGGTCCTGCTGGCCGAGATCGAGGGCTTGACCCAGCGCGGCGTGTCCTGCGACCGGCTGCTCATCTCGGCCAACGCGCACCTGATCATGCCCCACCACCGGGCGCTCGACAAGGTGACCGAACGCTATCTCGGCAGCGCCAGGATCGGGACCACCGGCCGCGGCATCGGCCCGACCTACGGCGACAAGGTGGCGCGGACCGGGATCCGGGTCCAGGACCTGTTCGACCCGGGGATCCTGGAGCAGAAGCTGAACCTGGTGCTCCGCGAGAAGAACCAGCTGCTCACCAAGGTCTACAACCGGCGCGGCATCGACGCCGCCGCCGTGGCGGCCGAGTACCTCGGCTACGGCGAGCGGATGCGGCCCCACCTCGCCGACACCGCCCTGGTTCTCAACCGGGCCCTCGACGACGGCCGGACCGTGCTGCTGGAAGGTGCCCAGGCGACCCAGCTCGACGTGGACCACGGCACCTACCCGTTCGTGACCTCCTCTTCCCCCACTGCCGGCGGCGCCTGCGCGGGCTCGGGCATCGGCCCGACCCGGATCACCAAGGTCATCGGCATCGTCAAGGCCTACACCACCAGGGTGGGTGCCGGGCCGTTCCCCACCGAACTCCTCGACGAGCAGGGCGAGTGGCTGCGCCAGGCCGGCGGCGAGTACGGGGTGACCACCGGCCGGCCGCGCCGCACCGGGTGGTTCGACGCGGTCATCGCCCGCTACGCGACCAGGGTCAACGGCATCACCGATTACTTCATGACCAAGCTCGACGTGCTTTCCGGCCTGCCGAAGGTGCCGGTCTGCGTGGCCTACGACGTGGGCGGGACCAGGCACGACGAGATCCCGATGACGCAGACCGAGTTCCACCACGCGACGCCCGTCTACGAGTACCTGGACGGCTGGGAAGAGGACCTCGCCGGCGTGCGGGAGTTCGCCGGGCTGCCCCGCAACGCCCAGGCCTACGTGCGCGCGGTGGAGGAAATCATCGGCGCGCCGGTGGCAGCGCTCGGCACCGGCCCGCGCCGCGACCAGATCCTTCAGCTGCGCCCGCTCATCTGAAGCCCGCGGGCCACCCGGTCCCGGCCCGCGCCCGGCAGGCCCAGCACCGCCGGCACCCGGGCGCGGGCCGCTTCGCAGGCCCCGGGGCGGTGATGCCAGGTAGGCTCGCGCCGTGCGAGTCCTGTTGCTTGGGTCCGGCGGCCGGGAGCATGCCCTGGCGCGGGTGCTCGCGGCCGACGCCGATGTCACCGATCTGCATGCGGCCCCGGGCAACCCCGGCATCGCCCGGATCGCGGCCACCCACCCGGTGGACCTCGCCGACATCGCGGCGGTCACCGCCCTGGCCCGCACCATCGCTCCCGGCCTGGTCGTGGTCGGCCCGGAGGCGCCGCTGGTGGCGGGGCTGGCCGACGCACTCACCGACGCCGGCATCGCCTGCTTCGGGCCCGGCCGCCAGGCGGCCATGCTGGAGGGGTCGAAGTCCTTCGCCAAGCAGATCATGGCCGCGGCGGGCATCCCGACCGCGCGGGCCCGCACCTGCACCACCGAGGGCGAGGCGGCGGTGGCGCTCGCGGAGTTCGGGCCGCCGTTTGTGGTCAAGGCGGACGGGCTCGCCGCGGGCAAAGGGGTGGTGGTCACGGGCGACGTGGCGGCCGCGCTGGCGCACGCGCGCGCGGCGGGCACGGTGGTCATCGAGGAGTTCCTCGACGGCCCGGAGGTGTCACTGTTCGCGCTCGCCGACGGCGTGACCGCGGTGCCGCTGCTGCCGGCGCAGGATTTCAAGCGGGCCGGGGACGGCGACAGCGGCCCCAACACGGGCGGGATGGGCGCCTACGCACCGTTGCCCTGGGCGCCTCCCGCGCTGGCCGACGACGTGCTCGCCGCCGTCATCCAGCCCGCCGTGGACGAGATGCGCCGGCGCGGCACCCCGTACCGGGGCCTGCTGTACGCGGGGCTGAGCCTGACCGCGGCGGGCGTCCGGGTGGTCGAGTTCAACGCCCGGTTCGGCGATCCCGAGACCCAGGTCGTGCTCGACCGGCTGGCCAGCCCGCTGGCCGGGCCGCTCGCCGCGGCCGCTTCCGGTTCGCTGGCCGGCGCCGGCCCGCTGCGGTGGGCACCGGGCGCGGCGGTGACGGTGGTCATCGCCGCGCAGGGCTATCCCGCGGCGCCCGCGAAGGGCGATCCCATCGAGGGCATCGATGATGCCGAACGCTTCCCCGGGGCGCATGTCCTGCACGCGGGAACGGCCACTGACGTGGCTGGCCGGCTCGTCTCGGCCGGCGGCCGGGTCCTGAGCGTGGTCGGCAGCGGCCCCGATCTGGCCGCCGCGCGCGCGGTGGCTTACCAGGCCGCTGGCGCCATCCGGATGCGCGGCGGCTGGTACCGGCGCGACATCGCCGAAGCGGCCGCGCATGCCGAAACGGCCGCCCATGCCCAGCCTGCCGGCAGTGCCGCTGCCACATCCCCAGGCCCCTGACCGGAACATCGCCCCACGCCAGCCCCCTCCCGACCGGAAGCACCGTGCCCCCCACGCCAAGTACTCCACCGGACCTGCCCCCCGGTGACCGCCCGCCCGGCAACGGGCCGCCCGGCAACGGCCCGCGCGACGACGCCCCGTTGCGCGTCAGCACCCTGGAACTGTTCTTCGACCTGGTCTTCGCCTTCACCCTCACCCAGCTCACGGCGCTGCTGGCGCACCACCTGTCGCTGACCGGGGTGGCGCAGGTGCTGCTCATCTTCGGGGTGCTGTGGTGGATGTACGGGGGGTATGCCTGGCTGACCAACACGCGGACGCCGGACCGGACACCGGAGCGGCTGCTGCTGCTCGCGGGCATGGCCGGGTTCCTCGTCGTCGGGCTGGCGATCCCGCACGGGTTCGGCCCGGAAGTGAGCGAGACCGGGGCCGCACTCGGGCTCGGCTATCTCATCGTGGTGCTGGTGCACGCGTCGCTGTACTACCGGCTCAACCGGAACATCATGCGGATCGCGCCCTTCAACATCACCTCCGCGCTGCTGGTGATCCTGGCCGGGGTGGCAAATGGCCCCGCCGTCTATGCCCTGTGGGCCGCGGCGCTGGCCATCCAGGTGCTCTCGCCGCTGATCGCCCACCCGGCCGGGCGGTTCGAGATCCAGCCGGCCCACTTCGTGGAACGCCACGGGGCGCTCATCATCGTGGCGCTCGGCGAGTCGGTCGCTGCTATCGGCATCAGTGCCTCGCGCCAGCGCGTGACCGGCTCGCTTCTCGCCGCCGCCGTCCTCGGGCTGGCCCTGACCGCCTGCCTGTGGTGGGCGTACTTCGGCACCGGCGACGATGGCCGCGCCGAGCGCGCCTTCACCGCCGCGGACCCCGGGCAGCGGCCCTCGCTCGCGCTGTCGGCGTACTTCTTCGCGCACATACCGATGCTGCTCGGTGTGGTGGCCATGGCCGCTGGAGTGCTGCTCACGATCGGGCACGCGGCCCAGCCGCACCCGGTCGGCCAGGCCATCGCGCTGTCCGGCGGCGTCGCCCTGTTCCTGGCCGGTGATGCCTGGTTCCGGGCCATCCTGCGGATCGGGACCCCCTGGCCCCGGCTGGCCGCCGCGGCGCTCGCGCTGGCGGCGGCGGCGCTGGGGGCGACCGTCTCCGTCGAGGCCCAGCTCGCGGTGCTGCTGGGTGCCCTGGTGGCGATGCTGGCCGGGGAGCGGCACCTGGCGGCCTGGCGGCTGCCTGTGGGCCGGCTCCGGGCGGGGCATGGGGGAGGATGGAAGGCGTGATCGGGCGATACACACTGCCGGAGATGGGCCGGGTCTGGAGCGAGGCGCACAAGTACGAGCTGTGGTGCCGGGTGGAGACACTCGTCCTGGCGGCGCAGGCCGGGGCCGGGACGGTCCCGGCGGATTCCGCCGCGGCGGTCCGCGCCGCCCCGCCGCCCACCCCGGAGGCGGTGGCGGCTTACGAGGCTGTGACCGATCACGACGTGATCGCCTTCCTCAGCGCGTGGGCGGACAACACCTCCCCCCGCGAGGCGGCGGCTTTCGTCCACTTCGGGATGACCTCGTCCGACCTGGGCGACACCGCGCTCGCGCTCCAGCTGGCCGAGGCGACCGACCTGCTCACCGAGCGGGCGTCCGGGCTGGTGGTGGTGCTGCGCGAGCATGGCCTCGCCCATTCGGGCACGCTGCGGGTCGGCCGGACGCACGGCATCCACGCCGAGCCCGACATCTGGGGGCACCGGGTGGCCGACTTCGCGTTCGCCGTGGCGCGCTGCCGGGACCGGCTCGCCCGGGCGCGGGACGGCGTCGCGGTCGGCAAGCTGTCGGGGCCGGTCGGCACCTACTCCAATATCGACCCGGCCATCGAGGCGACGGTGCTCGCCGAGCTTGGCCTGCGGCCGCCGGACGTGGCCACCCAGGTCGTGTTCCGCGACGGTATCGCCGAGTGGGTGAGCGTGCTGGCACTGCTGGCCACCGCGTGCGAGGCGGTCGCACTGGAGGTCCGGCACGGCCAGCGGACCGAAGTGCGCGAGCTCGCCGAGCCGTTCTCGGCCGGGCAGAAGGGCTCGTCCGCGATGCCGCACAAGAAGAACCCGATCAGGTCCGAGCGGATCTGCGGTCTCGCGCGGATGGTCCGGGCCTATGTGACACCGGTGACGGAAGGGATGGCGCTCTGGCACGAGCGGGACATCTCCCACTCCAGTGTGGAACGGGTGGCGCTGCCCGATGCCGCCATCGCCACGGACTACCTGCTGAACCTGACCACCGGCCTGGTCCGCGGACTGGTGGTGGACACCGCCCGGATGCGCGCCAACCTGGACTCGACCGGGGGGCTGATCTACACCTCGACAGTGCTGCTCGCCCTGGTGGCGGCGGGAATGTCCCGCGAGGACGCCTATGCCCTGGTCCAGGCGGCGGCGATGGAGACATGGGAGACCGGCACACCCTTCCGCGAGACGCTCCGCAAGCAGGCCGCGGGCGCGGGCCGGAACCTGGACGAAGCCGGGCTGGACGAGGCGTGCCGCCCGGAGCGCTACGTCGAGCGGCTTGGCGGCGTCTTCGACCGCCTCCGGGCGCTGCGGTGACGCCACCGGACGGTGGCGGCGGCCCGCCGCTGCGGCATCTGTACTCGGGGAAGGTGCGCGAGGTCTATGAGCTGCCCGGTGGCCTGCTGCTGCTCGTCGCCACCGACCGCATCTCGGCCCACGACTACGTGCTGCCCACGCTCATCCCGGACAAGGGAAGGATCCTCACTCAGCTCTCGCTGTGGTGGTTCGAGCGGCTCGCCGACCTGGTGCCCAACCACCTGGTGGACGCTCAGGTCCCGGCCGAGTTCGCGGGCCGGGCCATGGTGTGCCAGCGGCTGTCGATGGTCCCCGTGGAATGCGTCGCCCGCGGCTATCTGGCCGGGTCGGCGTGGCGCGACTACCAGCGGACGGGGGCGGTGTGCGGGGTGGCGCTCCCCCCCGGTCTCACCGAGAGCGAACGGCTGCCGGAGCCGGTCTTCACACCGGCGAGCAAGGCGCCGCGCGGGGAGCACGACGAGAACATCACGGCGGAGTCGGTGGCCCGCCTCGTCGGGCCCGGCGCCGCCGCCGAGCTGGAACGGATCACGCTGGAGGTGTACCGGCGCGGCGCCAGCCTGGCAGCGGACGGCGGCATCATCGTGGCTGACACCAAGATCGAGCTCGGCTACGACGCGCACGGGCGGCTGCTGCTCGCCGACGAGGTGCTCACACCGGATTCGTCCCGGTTCTGGCCAGCGGGCCAATGGCGGCCCGGTGGTCCCCAGCCGTCGTTCGACAAGCAGTTCGTCCGCGACTGGCTGGACTCGCCGGAGGCCGGCTGGGACCGCCACCCGGGCGGTGCGGCGCCGGGCACACAGCCGCCCGAACTGCCCGAGCGCGTCGTCGGGCGCACCAGGGCCCTCTATATCGAGGCATATGAGCGCATCACCGGCCGCCGCTGGTCATAGCAGCCCCAGGCTTCCCACGGGCCACTGGGCTAGCAGGTGCGGGTGATATACCGCACACGCGGTGTGCCCTGGGGATTCCCCGGTGGCCCGGCCGGACCTGGCACCATGGACGGGGGAACGGGGTAGGAAACGGTCGTGACGGAGACAGATGGCGGGATCGGGACGGTGCTGCCGCGTGTCAGGGCCGAGATGCCCGCAATGACCTGCGGACTGCCGACCCGGTGGGATACTGAGACCCGCGGACACCGAGCTTCCCGTACACGACTCAGCCGGCGGGCAGTTCACGCGAGGCCGGGCCACCGCGTTATCCGGCCGTGGGCCGGCCCGACCGGCATCCAAGGAACAGGAGCAGCGCGCCCATGACCGTTGGCCCCGAGACCTGCTACCGCGTGCAAGGCGGCATACCGCTGCAAGGCACCGTCTTCGTGCAAGGCGCCAAGAACGCCGCACTCAAGATGATCGCCGCCTCGCTCCTGGCATCGGAAGGCCGGACGGTCCTGCGGAACGTACCCCCGATCGAGGATGTGCGCCGAGCGGTGGAACTGGCGCAGGCGGTCGGCGCGGTAGTGAAGTTCCATGAGGCGGAGCGGACCCTCGTGGTGGATGCGTCGACCCTGACCAGCGCGGTGCTCCCGGCCGAGATCGCCCGTCGCTTCCGGGGCTCGGTCGTCTTCGTTCCCGCCCTGCTGCACCGGCTGGGAGAGGCGGTAATCGAGGGCATCGGCGGCTGCAACCTGGGCAGCCGCAATCTCGACTTCCACTACCGGGGCTTCACCCGGCTGGGTGCGACGGTGGACGAGGCAGGGGACAAGATCTACATCAAGGCCGGGAAGCTTCGCGGTGCCCACCTGTACCTGGATACCCCCTCCCACATGGGCACCGAGAACCTGATCATGGCAGCGTCCCTCGCCGTCGGTACCACCGTGATCGACAACACCGCCTCCGAGCCCGAAGTGCTCGACATGATCGCGTTCATGACCAAGATGGGGGCGCAGATCAGCGGCGGGGGCACTGGCTTCATCACCGTCCACGGCGTCGACAAGCTGGCCGCCACCGAGCACACGGTGATGGCTGACCGGATCGACGCCGGCATGTTCGCCATGGCCGCCGCGATCACCGGCGGCGAGCTGAGCCTGGTCGGGGCCAATCTGGAGCACTTCGGGGTAGCCCGCTGGAAGCTGGAGCAGATGGGCGTGGAGTTCGCCTCCAACGGCGCGGTGCTGCAGGTGCGCAGGGAGCGCCCGCTGCGGCCCATCAACGTGATCACCAGCCCGTACCCGGGCTTCGCGACCGACCTGCAGTCCCCCATCATGGCGCTCAGTTGCCTCGCCGATGGCACCAGCTACATCCGTGAGAACATCTACGATGGCCGGTTCACCCTTGTGGGCGAGCTCACCAAGATGGGCGCTGAGGTTGAGGTGGACGGCAGCGTGGCCATCGTGCACGGCCCGTCCACCCTCCGGGGAACCAAGGTGATCGCGCACGACCTGCGCACCGGAATGGCGCTCATCCTGGCCGGGCTGTGCGCGGAAGGCGAGACGGTAGTCGCCCCCGGATACCTGATCGACCGGGGGCACGCGGCCATCGCCAGCCGGCTCACCACCCTGGGTGCCGACATCACCCCGGAGGAGAGCGCCTGACGTGGCGAGCCGGCTCCCACCCGGGCCGCGGGGAAGAACGACCGTGACCACCCTGCCGCCCCGGTTACCGTCCGCTTCGGCGCGCTGCCCTGCTGGGCTCTCTTTGCAGCGACGCTCCGGTGAGTTACGAAAGAGACAGTCCCCCGCCTCCCGACCCAAGGCCAGACAGTGAACGCACGTAAGCATTCGCCGACCCCTTTAGGGGATACCCGGCCGGGAAGCCCGGCGGCCTCATCAGACCAGGCGGTGGCTGACGCATGATGACAGGCCAGCGGCAGCCTCCGGTGGAGCTCACGATCGGCGTGATCGGGCCGCACGATCTGGTTGAGCGGATCATGCTGTCCGGGACGGTCACGGCGGGGCCGGCTGCCACCCCGGCTGGCGCGGTGGGCGCGGGCTGGCCGCAGGGGCCGGCTTTCGCCGGATCCGGGCTGGCCAGGCGGCTGGTGGCGGCCGCGTACCGGAACGAGCAGGAAGCCCCGGACAAGGTGCTGCGGCTCGGCCCGGCGATCGACGTCTTTCTCTTCGCCAGCCCGGTCCCGCTGGAGTACGCGCGCCGGGCGGGTGTCCTGCGTGGCCCGGCCACCTGCGTGCCGCTGTCCGGCAGCGCGCTGTTCGCGACCCTGCTGCGGGCTCGCGCGGACGGGCGGTATGACCTGTCCAGGGTCAGCGTGGACGTGCTGAGCCGCGGCGACGTCGAGGAGGCCTTCGCCGAGCTTGACATCCCGACCGCGGACATCCATGTCCGGGAGGACCCGGCCAGCGCCGCCACCCTGGCCGCGTTCCACGAGCGGCTCTGGCGCCGCGACCGGACCGCGGTCGCGTTCACGTGCCTGGAGTCGGTGGCCCAGCGGCTCACCGCGGCCGAGATCCCCGTCTGCGTCGTCCGCCCCACCAGCAGCGCGATCCGGGCGGCCCTGCGGACGGCGACCCTGCTCGGCGCGCAGCGCAGGCTTGAAGAGGCGCAGCTCGCGGTGGCCGTGGTGGAGGTGCCGACCCTTCGCGAGACGACGCGGCGGCCGGCCCCCCGGCAATCGCAGGAGGAGCTGCGCCTCACCGTGCACCGGTTCCTGCTGCAGGAAGCCCAGCGGATGCAGGCGTCGGTCAGCCAGCTGGGCGATCACACGTTCCTGGTCACGGCGACGCGGGGGTCGCTCTCGGGTGTGACCGACGGCTTCCGGGTACCGCCGTTCTCCGATCGTGCCCGCAGCGAGCTGGGCATCGCGGTCGAGGTGGGTGTCGGCCTGGGCAGGACGGCCCAGGACGCGGAGGCGCACGCGCGGGCCGCTCTCGCCCGCTCCCATGCCGCCCCGGGCGGGCGCGGGTTCGCCCTCGACCGCGAGGGGCACGCCCTCGTCCCGGCGCCGCGCCTGCCCGCCGCGGCCCAGGCCGGCCGAAGGGCCTGGAGACCCTGTCCCGGCTCGCCGACAAGCTCCCCGACGACGACGGCGCGCACGTGGTCGACGCCGAGACCGCGGGTCGGCTGCTGGGCGTGACGTCCCGTACGGCCCGGCGGCTGCTTCACACTCTGGTGGAGGAGGGCCTGGCCTGGCCGCTGCCGCCGAACCGGAGTCCCCAGCCGGGCCGGCCGCGGCAGTTCTACCGCCTGGTCACGGAAAAACTGGAGAACCGCCCGTCCCCCTGAGCCGGCCCCGCTCGAACTCCGGCGCCGCCAGCCGGGCTAGTGCCGGCGGGGATAGGCGCGGGCGACTGCCAGGAACGCCTCGTTGTCCTCCTCGTCGCCGATCGAGATGCGGGCGCCCTCACCGGCGAACGCCCTGATGCTGATGCCGTTGCGGGCACAGTCAGCGGCGAAGTCCCCGGTGTCCTCGTTCAGCCGCAGCCAGACGAAGTTGGCCTCGGTCGGCGGCACCGACCAGCCCTGGGCGAGCAGTTCGTCACGGACCCGGGCCCGCTCCTTCACCACCTGATCGACCCGGGCGAGCAGCTCGGCCTCGGCGGCGAGCGAGGCGATGGCGGCCGCCTGCCCGATCGCGTTCACCGCGAACGGCAGCAGCGTCTTGCGGGCGGCCTCCGCGACCGGCTCGTGGCCGACGAGAAAACCGACCCGCAGCCCGGCCAGCCCGTACGCCTTGGAGAAGGTGCGCAGTACGGCGGTGTTCGGGCGGTCGCGGTAGAGCTGCAGGCCGCCGGGCACGTCCGGGTCACGCACGTACTCGGCGTAGGCCTCGTCCAGCACCACCAGGCAGTCCGGCGGCACCCGGTCCAGGAAGTCCTCGAGTTCCGCCCGGTGCACCACGGTGCCGGTCGGGTTGTTCGGGTTGCAGACGAAGATAACCCTGGTCCGGGGGGTGATGGCCGCCGCCATCGCGGCCAGCTCATGTGCTTCGTCCTGGATCGGCACCCGCACCTCGTCCGCGCCCGCCAGCCTGACCAGCAGCGGGTACGCCTCGAACGAGCGCCACGCGTACAGCACCTCGGTGCCCGGCTCGCAGGCGGCCTCCAGGAGCTGCTGGGTGACACCCACGGAGCCGCAGCCCACCGCGATGTGCGCGGGCGGGACGCCGTGGCGCCGGGCGATCGCCTCCGTCAGCGCGGCCGCGCCATTGTCCGGGTAACGGTTGATACCGGCGCATGCCTCCGCGATGACCTGCGACACCGAGGGGAGGGGGCCGAACGGGGACTCGTTGGAGGACAGCTTGAACGAGCGGCCGTCGGGCCTTTCCACCCGCTGGCCCGGCCGGTAGGGGGCGAACTGATCCAGGACGCTGCGGAAGCGTGGCGATGATGCGGGCACCTGTCCTCCCGGGCCGAATCTGATCGTTCCAGTCTGCCACCAGGCGGCGGAGGTCTGCCCCGCCGTGGCGGGGGCGCTGCTAGCCCGGTTCCAGGGAGGCGAGCACGCGGCTGAAGATCGCGTGCATGCCGGGGGTGAACAGCACGAACCTGGCCTCCCCGACCCGGCAGGGTGCCTGGCTTACCGTGGTCAGCGCGATCCGGGCGGCGTCCTCGTGCGGCCACCCGTAGATTCCGGCCGAGACCGCGGGGAAGGCCACCGTCCTGGCCCCGAGCTCGTCCGCGACCCGCAGCGCCTGGGCGTAACAGGACGCCAGCACCGCCGAGCGGTCGTCAGCGGCGGAGTAGACCGGTCCCACGGTGTGGATCACCCAGCGGGCCGGCAGGTCGCCCGCCGTGGTCGCCACCGCCTGGCCCGCGGGCAGGCCATCCGGGTAGCGGGCCGCCCGGAGCTCGCGGCAGGCCGCGAGGATCGCCGGGCCGCCACGACGGTGGATCGCCCCGTCCACCCCACCGCCGCCGAGCAGCGAAGAATTCGCCGCGTTGACGACCGCATCGGCCTGCTGCGCGGTGATGTCGCCGACTTCCAGGGTGATCCGCATGCCTCCGTGACCTCCCGATGGCGGGCATCTATCGGAGAGTATGGCGCGGTTCGAGCTTCCCCGCCCGCCGGGTCAGCGCCGGCCGCCGGGACCGGGCCGCCGCTTCCCGCGCCGGCGGCCGGGATAGAGTGGCGCCGTGAAGCGACTGGGCGAACTCGAGCGGGCCATCATGGACGTGCTGTGGGAGAGCGCTGAGCCCCTGACCGTGCGTCAGGTGGGGATGCGCCTGACCGACCGGGATCTTGCTCACACCACGGTGATGACGGTTCTCGACCGGCTTGCGAAGAAGGGTTTCGCCAGACGTCAGCGTGACGGCCGTGCCTGGCGCTACCGGCCGGCGGCGGACCGGGAAGCATACGTCACCGAACTCATGATGCACGCACTCGATCAAACGGGTGACAGGTCGGCCGCGCTCGCCAGTTTCGCCCGCCGTGTGTCTGACGCCGAGGCACAGGTGCTGCGCCGGGCGCTGGAATCACTCGGGAAGATCGCCCGGGACTGACCAGCTGTGTTCCAGCCTGTCCTGCTTCTGGCCACTGTCGCGGTGGGTACCGTCCCCGGGGCGGCCGCCCTGGCGTCCGCCCGCTGGCCCTACCGGTCGCCGGCGGCGGCGATCCTGCTCTGGCAGGCGCTCGGGCTCAGCTGGGGCCTGGCCGCGGTGGGGGCACTGGCCGGGCTCGGCGCGGCACGCGCGAGGTGGGGCGTCGCGGGGGGTGTGCTGACAGGGGCCGCCGATGCCATCCGCGACGCCGCACTGGGATTCACCGCCGCGGCCGCGGTAGCGGCTGCCCGGCTGGCGTTTCTCGTGGCGGGCGCCGCCCTGTTCACCCTGCTCTGCTGGGTACTGCTGGCCGCTTCCGCCACCGTCCTGCTGGCCCGGCGGCGGCACCGGACCCTGCTCACCTTGCTCGCCCACGGTGATCCGAAGGTGCCGGGAGCGCTCGTGGTGGACAGCCCGGCCGCGGCCGCGTACTGCGTACCCGGGCTCCGCTCCCGCATCGTCGTCAGCGCGGGAACCCTCGCCCTGCTCGACGCCGCGGAACTCGCTGCGGTCCTTGCCCACGAGCGGGCTCACCTGCGTGCGCGGCACGACCTGGTGGTCCTCCCGTTCAGCGCGCTGGGCCGGGCCTTCCCGCGTTCCCGGCTCGTCCTGCGGGCGCACACCACGGTGGCGCTGCTGGTCGAGATGCTCGCCGACGACCGCGCGCAGCGTCACCGGCCGGCCAGGGAACTGGCCACGGCCTTGCTCCGGGTGGGTGCGTCGGGGGCGGGCCAGGCGCCCTCGGGTGCCCTTGCCGCCATTCCGGCGCCGGACGGGGAGACCGCGGCCCGGGTCGCCCGGCTGCTTGCGCCCTCACCGCCGCTGCCCGTCCCGGCGCTGGCCCTGATCTGCTCGGCCGCCGCCGTGCTGGTCGCGGCCCCGGTCGCGCTGCTGCTCCTGCCCTTGTGATGGGCGCGTTCCGGCCGCGCCCCGGGGGCCGGGCGCCTGCGCTGGATTCATGCCCTGGCTGGCCGAGCGGGTTATCAGGCGCCTGCCTTGAGCGGCTTATCAGGCGTCCGCGACGCGGATGCGCAGCCGCCGGAAACCCTTGCCCTTGTTCTCGATCTTGACGACCTCGATCCTGCCTACCTGGCGGGTGGAGGCGACGTGTGTGCCGCCATCCGCCTGCTGGTCCAGGCCGACGATGTCGACGATGCGCACGTCCTTGACGTCGGGCGGGATCAGGTTGGTGGCGGTCCGGATGATGTCGGGCAGGGCGAACGCCTCGTCCCTGGGCAGGACCCGCACGTCGATCCGCCGGTCGGCCACCACTTCGGTGTTGCACGCCGCCTCGACCGCCTCCCGGAAACCGGGTGGCACCTCGGGCAGGTTGAAATCCATCCGCGCCGTGAGCGGCTCCATGTTCCCGCCCGTGACGAGGGCGCCGAAATCCCTGAACACCACGCCGCACAGGACGTGCAGGCCCGAGTGCGTGCGCATCAGGGCGGTCCGGCGCTCATCCTCGACCGCGCCGCGGACCGCCGTGCCGACCGGCGGGAGCGGGTCTTCCTCGGCCGGGATCAGGTACAGATCGTCGCCACCCTTGCGGGCATCCACGATGCGGGTCTGGACCCCGCCCCAGAGCAGAACGCCATGGTCGGGGGGCTGGCCACCGCCGCCGGGATAGAACGCCGACCGGTCAAGGACGATGCCGTCGGGCCCGGCTGCGAGCACGGCCGCGTCCCAGTCGCGCAGCGTCTGGTCATCGAGTTCTAGGCGGTGCGTCCGCCAGGAGGCCTCGCTCATGCAGGCAGCCTACTGTGCGTATCACCGGGGCCGACCCGGCTGGCTTACCAGGGGCCGTAGGGCCCGGAACTGCTCCCGCCGCCGCGGAACTCCTTGACCTTGGGCCGCACGTCGGTGAGGTAGATGGCCGCGGCGACGAACGCGACGATCGGCAGGATCGAGACCAGCGACACGCCGTAGACGATACTGCCCAGCCCGACGACGGCAGCCACACCAAGGATGATCAGCCACAGCTTCTTGGTCTGCTTGCCCACTGCCGGGAAGGCGCCGGACGGCCGGCGCAGAACGTCAATGAGGGCCCACGCCTCGACGACGAAGGCCGCGAAAGTGAGCGCCTCGAAGAACCAGAAGAGCGGGGTCAAGGCTCCGGACGTGAACACCCCTCTAGATTATCGGGTCCTGGCGGTGTCTGGGACGGAGCGAATGATGCCGGATGCCCGGAATGGGTCATCCGCGTCCGGGCCCGTTCCGGATCGGGCCAGCCCGGGGCTGGCCGGGCCTGGATCTAGCGGGGAATCACCCCGCTAGATCCAGACTACGGGGTCAGGCCTTGGCAGCAGTGGACCGGGTGTGGCTCTGGGTCGCCTGGCTCTGCTTGCCGTTGAGCGCGCCCCTGGTGCTGGTGGTGCTGCGTGCGTTCAGCACCTTCTTCCCGCGCTTGGCCAGCTTGTCGTACTCGCGCTCGGCGCGTGCGCGGGCGTGGGTGACATAGCTGGTCGCGCGGCTGGACAGCGCGTTCACCGAGGCCTCTTCGCGCCACTTGGCGAGCCGGGTGGGCAGCTCACGCAGCGTCTCCGAGGCGACCAGCCCGGCTCCTGCCGCGGCGTAGACGGGCTTGCTGGCAGCAAGCTTGCGCATCTCGATCCTGACATCAATGGTGTTCATTGTTAACACCTTCCTGGCCTGGACGGGCAGGCCTTTTTGCCTTGTGCGCCGGCGCTTGGGCGCCGGGGCTCTTGCGATGTGTCCCGCTGAGCTCGCCGTCCGCTCCGCGCAGCGTGTCCGCGGCCTGCCCGGTTACCAGGACAGGCCGGCTGCGCGGGGCTTGGCGGGTGCTCGCCGTGCTCGTGCTCCTCGTGCCGGTGGTTGCCGTTCCCGTGTCTGCCGGGAACGGCCCCCGGGCGGGGCCGGCCACCTCGGCGTCGGCGCCCGCATCGGCGGTCGCCTCCGCGTTCAGCGCGGTTTCCCGCCGGAACGACTCGTAGATCTCCAGAAGCACCTGCTTCTGTCGCTCGGCGAGTTCGGGGTCAGCGAGCACCGCTGCCCGCACGCCCGAGTCCGGCCGCCGGTCCTCCAGGATCCCTGCCTGCACGTACAGTGCCTCGGCGGAAATGCGCAAACCCTTCGCGATCTGTTGCAAGATCTCGGCGCTGGGCCGGCGCAGTCCCCGCTCGATCTGGCTGAGATAGGGGTTGGAGACACCCGCTGCCGACGCGAGCTGGCGGAGCGAAATCTTCGCCTGCTCGCGCTGCTGGCGGATGTACTCCCCGATGGAGCTAACGATTACAGGACTCACACATGTATTAGACCACAGAATGCTTGCAATTGCAAGCGGCTAGCTAGCACCTCAGGAACCGCACTGCCTGCCAGGTAACGCAGATCGCGCCAGGCCAGCCGCCGCCCAGCAAGCACTTTGGCCCACCGAGCAGCCAGGCGGCTCCGCGGTCGGCCCTCTGCCCACCCCTTCGTCCTTGCCAGTCGCGCACGGATGAAACGTCTCCCCTGCTCGCGCAGCCGGAGCCCGTCATCGCCCCCTCCCCGCGCGCCCCCGGAGCCCGTCATCGCCCCCTCCCCGCGCGCCCCGGAGCCCGCCATCGCCCCCTCCCCGCGCACAGCCGGAGCCCGCCACCGGCCCCTTCCCGCGCGCAGCCGGAGCCCGCGGCTCCTTCCCCGGCACTCACGGGATCCGTCACGAGGGCAGGACCGGGCGGATGTGCCCGACTGCCCGGCCACCCCCCAGAACCGGCACAGTGCCTATCCGGTCCAGGGCCGCGACGTCGGCCTCGCCCGCGGTGTCCACGCCGAGGAAGCGCAGCATCGCGACGGCCACCGCCGGCAGGGCGCGGGCCGCGCCATCCTCGATCTTCACCGCGGCCGCGCGGCCGTCGGGCAGGGCGAACGCCAGGACCCCCTCCGCGCCGGACTTCAGCAGCAACCCGGGGACCGCCTCCATCAGCCCGCTTTCGGGGCGATTCGTGCCCGAGGTCCAGTCCGGGTACGCGCGCATGGCATCGGCGACGCGGCGCGGTGCCGAACCAGGCGCGGCCCGCACCATGGTGCCGTAAGCCCGGGCCAGACCGGTCAGGGACAGCGCGAACAGCGGCGCCCCGCAGCCGTCGACGCCGACAGCGGCCGTCGGCTCCGCGGACAGGTGCTCCACCGTCCGCCTGATCTCCCGCTGCAGCGGATGACCGGGATCCAGGTAACTGCAGGCCGGCCAGTTCGCGTGGGCGCAGGTGGCCAGCATGGCCGCGTGCTTGCCGGAGCAGTTCATGTGGACCCGGTCCGGCCCACCCCCCTCGCGCAGGATCCGCCGCTGGGCCCGCTCGTCGATCGGCAGCGCGGGCGGGCAGCGCAGGGCGTCCTCGGCCAGCCCGGCGCCGGCCAGGATCTCGTGGACCCCGGCGACGTGGAAGGCCTCCCCGGAATGGCTGGCGGCAGCCAGCGCGAGCAGCTTGCCGTCCAGGTCGAGCCCGCAGCCCAGCATGCCCGCGGCCTGCATCGGTTTGCTGGCAGAACGAGGGAAGGCTGCCGCTGTCGTCTCGCCCGCGCGGAGCACTGGGTGGCCACCGGACCCCAGCACCACCACGGAACCCCGGTGGCGGGATTCGGCGAAACCCGACCGGATCACCTCGGCCAGGACCACCGGGTTCTCAGCGACGGCCGCTCACCCCCAGCATGGTGCGGGCCTGGTCCGGCCGCATGGGCGGGCGCTGGGCCAGCCCGGCCAGGGCCGCTGCCCGCTCGACGAGCTCGGCGTTGCCTGCGACTGGCCGGCCGCGCGCGAAGCTCACCGTGTCCTCCATCCCTACCCGCAGATGGCCACCGGCCGACAGCGCCGCGAACATGACCGGCAGCGACGCCCGGCCGATTCCCGTTGCCGACCACGTCGCCCCCGGCGGCAGCGCAGAAACCGCCTGCACCAGCGTCGCGGCGTTGCCCGGCATCCCACCGGGCACCCCCATCACCAGGTCACAGTGGACATGGCCGCCGTGCGGAGCACCAAGGTCGCCGAGCAGCCGGTGCAGTGTGGCCACCTGCCCCAGGTCGAAGAGCTCGAACTCCGGCACGACACCCTGTTCCCTGGTCCGGGCATACAGGTCACGGATGAAGGGCCACGGATTGCTGAACACCTCATCGCCGAAGTTGACCGTGCCGCAGGTGAGCGAGCAGGCGTCGGGCGCCGCATCGAGGACCGCGAGCCTGCTGGGGAAGCTGTCGGTCACCGCGCCGCCGGTAGACAGCTGCACGATCAGGTCGGTGCCCTGCCGCAGCGCCGCGACCGTGTCGGTGAGACGGGCCAGATCCAGGGTGGGCCGCGCCTGATCGTCGCGGATGTGCACGTGAATGACCGCCGCCCCGGCTGCCTGGCACTCCTTGGCGGTGGTGACCAGCTCGTCCAGGGTTACCGGGAGCGCAGGGACAGCGGACTTCTGTGACTCGGCGCCGGTGGGCGCGACGGTGATCAGCGTCCCGTTCGCCGCGGAGGGGGCTGGCGGGGCGGCCGGGCCGACTGCCTGATGGCTGGTGGGAGTGGGGTTCGTCATGATCCGCAGGATGCCTCCTTCCGGGACCGACCGTCCAGGGGGGCGGGCAGGCGTCAGCGCCGGGGCCGCCGGCTGCGCCGGCCTGTGACGGGGCTCAGCGGCATGCTGGCAGCACCGACCCGCGCTGGCCGGCCTGATCGGGGCCGGTCGCCGGGCCGGGTGACGCCGCCCTGCCAGCCCTGCCCCCGGCCTGCGCGCGCCCATCACGGGCCCGGGCGGCGGGCCCGTTACTGGTTCGTGCGGGCCCGCCGGCCCGTGCGGGCCCGTCGCCGGCCCGTGCGGGCCCATCGCCGGACCGCGGTTGCCGACCGCCGGGCTGCGGTTGCCGATCGCCGGCCGGCGCGCGGCCCCCGCTGGCCCCCGCGGGGTCGCCTAGATGCTTGCGGGTGAACTCAAGGGACTCGGAGAGGTCGGCCAGCCTGGCCTCGCGCGAGGGCGCGCGGCGGGTGTTGACCTCGAGTACGACCGCGCCGGAGTACCCGTCGGCCGCCAGCTTCTCCAGGACCGGTGCACACGGCTGGGTCCCGCGCCCCGGGACCAGATGCTCATCGCGATTGGCAACACCGCTGCCGTCGGCCATGTGCACATGTGCCAGCCGGTCACCGAGTTCCCCGGCCATCTCCAGCGCGTCCGACCCGGACACGGCCGTGTGCGAGAGGTCCAGGGTGACGTGCGGGGAATCCATCAGGACGGGGTTCCAGCTCGGTGCGTAGGGGGCCATCTCCGCGCCCCCCGCCCGCAGGGGGTACATGTTTTCCACCGCGAACACGACGTCGGTCTCCTCGCGCATCCGCTCGAGGCCGGGCCCGAAATCCTTCGCATAGTCGCGCTGCCAGCGGAACGGGGGATGCACCACCACGACACGGGCGCCGAGCTTCTCCGCCATCTCCTTGGCCCGGATCAGCTTGCCCCAGGGCTCGTAGCCCCATACCCGCTGGGTGATGAGCAGGCACGGCGCGTGCACGGCCAGCACCGGGATGCCGTGGTAGTCCACCAGCCGCCGGATCACCTCGATGTCCTGGCTGATCGCGTCGGCCGAAACCATGACCTCGACCCCGTCATAACCAAGGCGTGCGGCGACCTCGAACGCATCCGGGGTCCGGTCCGGGAAGACCGAGGCCGTGGACAATGCGATGAGGGGCCTGGGGGCTTTGACGGCGCGGCTCAACATGACTCCTTCCCTCCAGGCTGCCGGGCGCTCCAGGCTGCCCGGGGCGCTCCCCGCCCGGCCAGCTTATGCGGCCCGCGAGGCTGGGACGCTCACCGCCGTTGCTTTAGGGCATGTCTCGCATATCTGCAGCCAGCCGCGTGGACTTGATCCACACAGGCATCCCCAGGAGTGTCGCACCCCATCGCTACGGTGCGGGTCATGGGAAAGTCATCGACCAGTTCGGTGTATCGCTGCGCCGAGTGCGGCTGGCGTACCACGAAGTGGTCTGGGCGCTGCGGCGAATGCCAGGCGTGGGGAACCGTCGAGGAAACGGCCGGGCCGGCCCTGGTCCGCGCCCGGCTCGGGGCGGCGGCGCGGACGGTGACGGGAACGGGGGGTCCTGCCGTCCCCATCACCGAGGTTGACGCCCGGGCGGCCAGCGTCCGGCCAACCGGGCTGGACGAACTCGACCGGGTCCTGGGCGGCGGGCTTGTCCCGGGAGCGGTGGTCCTGCTGGCTGGCGAGCCCGGGATCGGCAAGTCCACCCTCCTGCTCGAGGCCGGGGCACTCGCCTCGGAATCGGGCACGGTCCTGTATGTCACCGGCGAGGAATCCGCGGCGCAGGTGCGGCTGCGCGCGGACCGGATCGGCGCGGTCGGGCCCCGCCTCTACCTTGCCGCCGAGACGGAACTGTCCGCGCTGCTGGCGCACGTGGAAGCGGTCCGGCCGCAGTTGCTGATCGTCGATTCGGTGCAGACCATCACCGCGCCCGGCATCGAGGCAACCCCGGGCGGGGTGACTCATATCCGCGAGGTCACCTCGGCCCTGATGGCGGTGGCCAAGCAGCAGTCCCTGACCACGGTGCTGGTGGGGCATGTCACCAAGGACGGGTCGATCGCCGGCCCGCGGGCACTGGAGCACCTGGTCGACGTCGTCCTGCACTTCGATGGTGAGCGGCACGCACAGCTGCGGATGGTGCGGGCGCTGAAGAACCGGTTCGGTCCGACCGATGAGGTGGGCTGCTTCGAGCTCGGCGAGTACGGCCTCATCGGCCTGCCCGACCCGAGTGGGCTGTTCGTGTCGCAGCGCACCAGACCGGTGCCGGGGACGTGCGTGACCGTGGCGCTGGAGGGCCGCCGCCCCCTGCTCGCGGAAGTCCAGACCCTGGTCGCCGGATCCACACTGGAGATCCCACGCCGGGTCACCTCCGGCCTGGACTCCGCCCGGGTGGGGATGGTGATGGCCGTGCTCCAGCGCCGCGCCGACGTCATGCTCGGCAAGCAGGATGTCTACGCGGCGACGGTCGGCGGGGTCCGGCTGAGCGAGCCTTCCGTTGATCTCGCGATCGCACTGGCCATATCCAGCGCCGCCGCCGACCTGAGCGTCCCCGGCTCGGTGGTGGCCATCGGGGAGGTCGGCCTGGCGGGAGAGGTCCGCCGGGTGCCGGGTGTGGCCCGCAGGCTGGCCGAGGCCGAGCGCATGGGATTCCGGCGGGCTATCGTGCCGGCCGGCACGGCCTGCCTGGTGCGCCCGGCCTGCCTGGTGCGCCCGGCCTGCCTGGTGCAGGCAGCCTGTCCGGCGAGCCCGGGCTGCCTGGTGCGGGCGGCAGATCCGGTGCTGGCGGGATCGGCAATGGGCGGGGCTCCGGTCAGGCAACCCTGACCGATGTGCGGGAGGTGGAGGATGTCAGGGAGGCGATAGCGGCCGCGCTCGGCGGCTGAGCACGCGACCGGGTCATGGCGGTCACACCCGTCCGGTCTATGGCGGTCACACCCGTCCGGCCGGGGGTCCAGCCTGGCTGTGGGATGATCCGTCCGTCATGACGAGGACGCCGCAGGACGTGCCCGGGCCGGCGCAAGGCGGCCCGGAGACCCGCCAGGCACGCCCGCTCGGCGGACAGGTTGCGGCGATCCTGGGCTGGTACACATCGCACGCGCGTGATCTTCCCTGGCGCAGGGCCACCACCGGTCCCTGGGGGGTGCTGGTCAGCGAGGTCATGCTGCAGCAGACGCCCGTGGCACGGGTGCTGCCCGCCTATGGGGCGTGGCTGGCGCGGTGGCCCACCCCACCCGCGCTGGCCCAGGCCTCGCCCGCAGACGCGGTACGGCAATGGGGCCGGCTGGGTTACCCACGCCGCGCGCTCCGCCTGCACGGCGCGGCACGGATGATCAGCGAGCGGCACGGTGGGGAGGTCCCCGCCTCGATCGACGCCCTGCTCGCGCTGCCCGGCGTCGGCCCGTACACGGCCGCGGCGGTGGCAAGCTTCGCGTTCGGCCAGCGGCATCCGGTTCTCGATACCAACGTGCGCCGGGTTCTTGCGCGAATGGTCGCCGGGCGGCAGTGGCCCGCCCCCGCCACCACGGCGGCAGAGACCGCGCTGGCCCGCTCCCTGCTGCCGGCCCGGCCCGGCGTGGCGGCACGCTGGTCGGTCGCCGTCATGGAACTCGGCGCCCTGGTCTGCACCGCGGCCCGTCCCCGGTGCGGAAGCTGCCCGGTGGCCGGTGAGTGCGCCTGGCGGCTGGCGGGCAGCCCAGCCGGCCCCGGCCGCCGCGGCGGGCAGCCCTACCAGGGCACCGACCGGCACTGCCGGGGCCAGTTGCTCGCCATGCTCCGGGATGCGGACGGGCCGGTACCGGCCGGCCGTCTCGATGCCGCGTGGCCGGACGCCATCCAGCGGGCCCGGGCACTGGCAAGCCTGATCAGCGACGGATTGGCGGAGTACCACCCCGGCGGCGGATACGCCCTGCCCGCCCGCGGGCTCACTACCCCGGCCGCGGATATAGCCCCGCCCGCCCGCGGCAGCTCCCCACCCCCGGACATGGCGGTGACCCGGGCCCTTGACAGGCCCGGGTCACCGCTCCGCGTCTTGCGCTAGTTCTGCTGCTGCTGCTTGCTCGCCCCGCTCTCGACCTCGGCCAGGGGTGCGTCAGGGAGTGCCTCGGGCTTGGGCACACCCTTGAACGTGAACTGCGCATCCTCGCCGGTGCCCTTGACGTTGACCATGATGATCTGGCCCGCCTTGAGCTCACCGAAGAGGATCTTCTCGGACAGGGCGTCCTCGATCGCCCGCTGGATCGTGCGGCGCAGCGGCCTGGCGCCGAGCACCGGGTCGTAGCCCCGCTCGGCGAGCAGTGCCTTGGCGGCGGGGCGCAGCTCCAGGCCCATGTCGCGGTCCTTGAGCCGTTCGTCCACCTTGGCGATCATCAGGTCCACGATCGTGACGATCTCGCCCTCGGTGAGCTGGTGGAAGACGATGGTGTCATCCACCCGGTTGAGGAACTCGGGCCGGAAGTGGTGCTTCAGTTCCTCGGTCACCTTGGACTTCATCCGGTCGTAGGAACCCTTGGACTCACCGGCCCGGGCAAACCCCATGGACACACCCTTGGAGATGTCGCGGGTGCCCAGGTTCGTGGTCATGATAATGACGGTGTTCTTGAAGTCGACCACCCTTCCCTGGGCGTCGGTGAGCCGCCCGTCCTCCAGGATCTGGAGCAGGGAGTTGAAGATGTCCTGGTGGGCCTTCTCGATCTCATCGAACAAGACCACGGAGAACGGCTTCCGGCGCACCTTCTCGGTCAACTGGCCGCCCTCCTCATACCCGACATAACCGGGTGGTGAGCCGAACAGTCGTGACACGGTGTGTTTCTCCATGTACTCGCTCATGTCGAGCTGGATCAGCGAGTCTTCGTCACCGAATAGGAATTCGGCGAGCGTCTTGGACAGCTCCGTCTTACCGACCCCGGACGGGCCAGCGAAGATGAACGAACCACCCGGCCGCTTGGGATCCTTCAGCCCGGCACGGGTCCGCCTGATCGCTTGCGAGAGCGCCCTGATCGCATCGTTCTGCCCGATAACCCGCTTGTGAAGCTCGTCCTCCATGCGGAGCAGCCGCTGCGACTCTTCCTCGGTCAGCTTGAAGACCGGGATGCCGGTGGCGGTGGCGAGAACCTCGGCGATGAGCTCCTCGTTGACCTCGGCAACCACATCCATGTCGCCGGCCTTCCACTCCTTCTCGCGTGCGTCCTTCTTCCCGATGAGCTGCTTCTCGGTGTCGCGCAGCGCGGCTGCCTTCTCGAAGTCCTGGGAGTCGATCGCGGACTCCTTCTCCCGCCGCACCTGTGCGATCTTCTCGTCGTACTCGCGGAGGTCCGGGGGGGCGGTCATCCGCCGGATGCGCATCCGCGACCCGGCCTCGTCGATCAGGTCGATCGCCTTGTCCGGCAGGAACCTGTCGCTGATGTAGCGGTCCGCAAGCTGGGCGGCGGCCACCAGCGCACTGTCGGTGATGGAGACCCGGTGGTGGGCCTCGTACCGGTCGCGCAGGCCCTTGAGGATCTCGATCGTGTGCGAGATCGTCGGCTCCGCCACCTGGATGGGCTGGAACCTGCGCTCCAGCGCCGCGTCCTTCTCCAGGTGCTTGCGGTACTCGTCAAGGGTGGTGGCCCCGATCGTCTGCAGCTCGCCCCTGGCCAGCATCGGCTTGAGGATCGAGGCAGCGTCGATCGCGCCCTCGGCGGCACCGGCACCGACCAGGGTGTGCAGCTCGTCGATGAACAGGATGATGTCGCCGCGGGTCCTGATCTCCTTGAGCACCTTCTTGAGCCGCTCCTCGAAGTCACCGCGGTAGCGCGATCCGGCGACCAGGGCACCGAGGTCCAGCGTGTACAGCTGCTTGTCCTTGAGGGTTTCGGGGACCTCGCCCTTGACGATCTTCTGGGCCAGTCCTTCCACCACCGCCGTCTTGCCCACGCCGGGCTCGCCGACCAGCACCGGGTTGTTCTTGGTGCGCCGGGACAGCACCTGCATGACCCGCTCGATCTCCTTCTCCCGGCCGATCACGGGATCGAGCTTGCCCTCCCGGGCCCCCTGGGTGAGGTTGCGGCCGAACTGGTCGAGCACCAGGGACGTCGACGGTGCGGTCTCCGAGGGGGCGCCCGCGGCCGCGGGCTCCTTGCCCTGGTAGCCGTGGAGCAGCTGGATCACCTGCTGGCGGACCCGGTTCAGGTCCGCGCCCAGCTTGACCAGCACCTGCGCGGCGACACCCTCACCCTCACGGATCAGGCCCAGCAGGATGTGCTCGGTACCGATGTAGTTGTGGCCAAGCTGCAGCGCCTCCCGCAGCGACAGCTCGAGCACCTTCTTGGCACGCGGGGTGAACGGGATGTGCCCGGACGGCGCCTGCTGGCCCTGGCCGATGATCTCCTCGACCTGCTGCCGCACGGCCTCCAGGCTGATCCCCAGCGACTCGAGGGCCTTCGCGGCCACGCCCTCGCCCTCGTGGATCAGGCCCAGCAGGATGTGCTCGGTACCGATGTAGTTGTGGTTGAGCATCCTGGCTTCTTCTTGCGCCAGCACCACGACTCTTCGGGCCCGGTCGGTGAACCTCTCGAACATCTCGTCGCTCCCTCACAGAGCGGTCGGGAGGGCCCTGATGGTCTGGCCCCGTCCTTCCGCATGGTAGCCCGCATGCCGGATGACGCGGCGCACGATTTGTCGTGCATGAGAATTCGTTCCCCGGCAGGAGGGCGTTCATCCCATCCAACCCCTGAGAAGGGGGGGTGTGTTCCCCGCTACGCCGGGAGCGAACGCACGCCTACAGACCCCAGGCACCGCAAAACGGCGGCTGCCGAGCCAGACGGCCGCTATGGGTTCGGGAGTCGTGAGAAGAGGATGTACGCCAACACAACGAAGAGTTCCGGGGCGAGACTGCGGGGGTCCGCCCGCGACACCCCGGGCGCGGTACTACCGGAGTTCCGCGCCCGGGGGTCCGACTGCTGGCTGTCCCGAAGATCTAATGCGCGGAGTCGTAATCGGCGATGATCGCTGCGGGGATGCGACCACGCTCGCTGACCTTGTGCCCGTGCTGCTTGGCCCAGGCCCGGATTTCCGAACTGCGCTCGCGGCCCGGCCCGCTCCGTGCACGGCGCCGCCGGCCACCGCCCGCGCTGCTTGCGCGCCGCGCGTGCTCTGTGTACTGCCCGAACTTCTCGCGCAGTTCCTTAGCGTGTGTCGAGCACACGTCGATCTCATAGGCGGTCCCGTCAAAGGCGAACGAAACAGTCTCCGTTCCCTCGACCTCACCGTCATGTGGAAGGTCACACACGACCGTCACCACTGTCTTCTGAGCCATGGGAGCCAGCCCTTCCGCTGGAGCATCTATTTATTGGGTGCTAAAGATATACCAGAGAGTTGTGTTTGACAATTCGAGCACACGGAGATTCACAACCGAGTTCAGTTCGGGCAAGTCAGGTAGACAGCAACGAAGATTTCAGTAACTCTCCGTAATCACGCATAGGATGGGCTGTCATCAATCGGGCAGATGCCCTATCACGTCATCGTGGGCGGAGGGCGTTCGGCAATACCGAACCGGTAACCGAGTCTATGACATACCGCGGTCGCGTGATGACGCTGCTTCCGGATCACCAGTATCGACATTACTGCTGTCATCATGAATACCGGTCTCGTCGTCGCGATCGGCGGGGCCGCCGCCCGCTCCCATCTGCCGGCGGAGGAAGAGGATGACTCCGATCAGGAAGGCGCCGCACACAACCAGTGGCGGGGTGAGTGCCGCCAGATCCTGAAGCATGCCGGCCTCCTTTCACGCTTGAGTTCGGGCTGTCACTCTCTCACCTGTCATTGTCACCCATCGCTCCGGCTGACCCGGCCGCGGGCCTCCCGGGGCCGGCCCGGGCCGCGGGCTCCGCGATCGGCGCGAAAGGCCTGCCGGTCCACGGGCCTCCCCGCGACCGGCGCGAAAGACCTCCCGGGTCCGCGAGCCGGAGTCGCCGGGCGCGCGAACCCGGTCCCCGGCCGCACGGCGGCGTGGCAGTATCGGGCGGCGTGGCAGTATCGGGCGGCTTGTTCCATGCGGACCTGCATATCCACTCGCGCTTCTCCCGTGCCTGCAGCAAGAACTGTGATGCCGGGACGCTCGCCTGGTGGGCGGTGCGCAAGGGCGTCACGGTGGTCGGCACCGGCGACTTCACCCATCCGGCCTGGGCCGCCGAAATCGCCGAATCACTCGAGCCGGCCGAACCAGGCCTGTTCCGCCTTCGCCCCGGCCTTCAGTCGACACTGGAGCGGACCACCCCGGCCAGCTGCGACCCGCTGGTGCGCTTCCTGCTGTCGGCCGAGATCTCCACCATCTATAAACGCGACGGGGTGACCAGGAAGGTCCACCACCTTCTGTATGCCCCTACATTCGAGGCGGCCGCCGCGATCACCGCCGCCCTGGCGAAGGTCGGGAACCTGGCGTCCGATGGCCGTCCCATCCTCGGTCTCGACTCACGGCACCTGCTGGAGATCACGCTGAACGCAGGACCGGGGTGCTACCTGGTGCCCGCGCACATCTGGACGCCGTGGTTCGCCGTTCTGGGATCCAAATCGGGGTTCGACGCGGTAGCCGACTGCTACGCCGATCTCGCCGGCCATGTCTTCGCGGTCGAGACCGGGCTGTCCTCCGATCCGCCGATGAACTGGATGTGTTCGGCGCTCGACGGCTACCGGCTGGTGAGCAACTCCGACGCCCATTCACCGCCGATGATCGGCAGGGAGGCGACCACATTCAGCACCGGGCTGGACTACTTCGCCATGGCGGAGGCGATGCGCACCGGCTCGGGACTCGCCGGGACCATCAACTTCCATCCCGAGGGCGGCCGATACCACCTGGACGGACATCGTAAATGCGGGGTCCGGTTCGACCCCGGCGAGACCAACGCGCACGCGGGGACCTGCCCGGGCTGCGGCAAGCCGCTCACGATTGGTGTGCTGCACCGGGTCTCCGAACTGGCGGACCGCCCGATGGGCCAGCGGCCACCGGGGGCGCCAGGATTTATCAACCTGGTGTCACTGCCGGAGATCGTCGGCGAGATTCAGGGCAGCGGCCCGAAGAGCAAGAGGGTCACCGCCGAAGTGGACCGGCTGGTCGCCACCTTCGGCCCGGAGTTGCGCATCTTGTGCGAGACGGACGTGGCCGACCTGGGGCGGGCCGGGGGCAGCCTGCTCGCAGAGGCGGTCACCCGGCTGCGCAGGGGCGAGGTCATCAAGCAGGCCGGCTACGACGGGGAGTACGGCGTCGTCCGGCTGCTGCGTCCCGAGGAACTTGTCCTGTCCGGATCCCTGTTCGACCTGCCGGAAACCCCGCAGGTATCCACCGGGCCCACCCCGGCACGTGATCAGGGAACGGCCGGCCCCGGACGGGCCGGGCAGATGGCAGCGGATACGGGACCGCCAGTCGTTTCGCACTCAAGAAGTGGCGGTGCCGGATCGCTGCTGGACGGCCTCGATCCTGACCAGCGGGCGGCGGCGGAGGCGGCCGGGCCTTTGATGATCATCGCGGGACCGGGCACAGGCAAGACGCGGACCCTCACCCATCGCATCGCCGCCCAGGTCGCCGAGCGCGGCCTGCGCCCCGAGTCCTGCCTCGCCCTCACCTTCACCCGGCGGGCGGCGCACGAGATGCGCGGGCGGCTGGAGACGCTGATCCCCGCCGGGGCCGGCCTGCTGCCGGTCACCACCTTCCACGGACTCGGCCTGATGATCCTCCGGGAGCACCCCGCCGGAGCGCGCCTGGCCGCTGATTTCGGGATCGCCGACGAGCGCACCCGGCTCGGCGTCGCGGCGGAGGTCACCGGCTCGCAGCGGGCGGCCAGGCAGCTGCTCGCGGCCGCGGCCGCCGACCCGGCGCGCCGGGCCGAGTTCGGCCAGGCCCTCGCCGCCCGCGGCCTCGTCGACTTCGACGGCCTGATCGACCTGCCGGTGCAACTGCTCGGCGGCGATCCGGCGCTGGCGGCCGAGTTGCGCGGCCGCTGGCCGCTGATCAGCGTCGACGAGTACCAGGACATCGACCCCGGCCAGTACGCACTGCTCCGGCTGCTGAGCGGGGACGGCGCGGGGCTCACCGTCATCGGCGATCCGGACCAGGCCATCTATGGTTTCCGAGGCGCGGATGTGGGTTTCTTCCTTCGCTTCGTCGCGGACTATCCCGGGGTCACGACGATCCACCTGACGCGCAACTACCGGTCGTCCCCGGTCATCGTCGCGGGTGCGCTCCAGGCCATCGCGCCATCCACGCTCGTGCCCGGGCGGATTCTGCGCGCGGCGGCGCCCGCGCCCGGGCGGCCAGGCGGCGGGGCGGGCCGGCCAGGCGGCGGGGCGGGCCGGCCAGGCGGAAGCGCGAGCGCAGGCCCGGCGGCCATCACCGTTCACGAGGCCGATGACGAGCGGGGCGAGGCAGCCTGGATCGCGGCGGCCATCGACCGGCTGCTGGGCGGATCGTCCTTTCATTCTCTGGACACCGGCCGGGCGGACGGGCACGGCGCGCAGGGGCTCGGCCTGGCCGACATCGCCGTCCTCTACCGCACCGACGCTCAGGCCGGCCCACTCGGCCAGGCACTGACCCGCGCCGGGCTCCCGTTCCAGAAGCGCTCGCACGACTCGCTCCAGCGCCGGACGGCGGTGCCGGAGATCGTGCGCGAGATGTGCCTGGCCGATCCGGCCAGCGGACACCGGCATCCGGGAACTCCGGCAGACGGCACGACCGCTGACCGGATGGCGGCGGCGGTGCGCAGGCTCACCGGCCGCGGCACCACCGACCGGGCGAGCGCCGTGGACATCCTGGCGGCGGGCGAGGTGCTGGCGCCGCTTGCCCGCCGGTGCGGCGCGGATCTGGAACGGTTCCTGGCCGAGATCGCGCTGGGCGCCGAGGTTGACGCCCTGGACCCGCGCGCCGACGCGGTCACGTTGCTGACGCTGCATGCGGCCAAGGGACTGGAGTTCAGCGTCGTATTCGTGGCCGGCTGCGAGCGTGGCCTGCTGCCGCTATGGCTGCCCGGGGCCGGCGCACGCCCAGCCGATGGCACGGACCGGGCGGCCCGGCCGGGCCCCGACCCGGCGGAAGAACGGCGCCTGCTGTTCGTCGGCATGACCCGGGCGCGGACCCATCTGTTCCTGACCAGCGCCGCCACCCGACATCGGCACGGCACGGCAGCGGCGGCCGGGCCGTCACCCTTCCTGGCCGCGATCTCCGGGGCCCTGCTCGCCCGCGCGGCCCCGCCACGATCCCGGCGCCCGGCGGACCGTCAGCTGCGCCTGATCTGAGCCGCCCGACCTGCCGGGCCCGCCGGACGGGATCCGAGCCGGTCAAGCTGAACGCGTCACCCGGCGGGCGGGCTGCCTGGACTGACTGTGCGGCGGCCCGCCGCGGACATATTGTCAATGCTGGAATCATGACCGGCGGCGCTCCGCGATCGGGGCGGTGTGCAGTGCGGTCCGCAGTGGAGGCGCGGTGTGAGCATCGGCGAAGCCCTCGCGGAAGCGCGACGTCGGGCGGGGCTGACCGTGACCCAGGTCAGCGAGCAGACCCGCATCGGGGAATCGATCATCACCGGTATCGAAGGTGATGATTACTCAGCGTGTGGCGGCGACTCTTATGCCCGGGGGGACATCCGCCGCATCGCCGTGGCAATCGGGGCCGATCCGGAGCCGCTGATCCAGGAGTACGACACGGCCCAGCCGGGACCAGATGTCGCCCCCGGTGACATAACCGAGCCGGTCACGCCGGTCAGGCGGTTCCGGTTGCACTGGACCGCGGTACTGGTACTGGTGGTGGCGCTATGGGGGGCGGTGGTGGGGGGGATTTGGTTCGCGGCGTTCCAGGTGCATGGGGGCTTGCGCCATGTGACGAGCGCCGCACCCTCGGCCGGGGCACACCCGGTGACTCACCGCCAACCCGCTAACGGCAAGCACGCGCTGCCGACGTCGCCGCCGAAGGCGAGCACACCGGGCGCCGTCCCGGCGCGCCCGCTCACCCCGGCCACCGCCGTGGCGTTCGGCTCGGCCGGCACCGGCCAAGGTGACAACAGCGACCTCGCGCCGCTGGCGATCGATGCCAATCCCGCCACGGCATGGCATAGCGACTGGTACCGGACCGCCCACCTCGGGAACCTGTATCCGGGTACGGGCCTGCTCGTGGACATGGGCCGGCCGGTGACGATCACAGCCGCCCGGATAGCGCTCGGCACGGCGCACGGCGCCGTGTTCCAGTTGCGGGTCGGCGACGCACCCGCACTGGCACAGCTGCCACCCGCCGCGGACGCAGCCAACGCGGGCGGTGTGGTGCACCTGCATCTCGCCACCCCGGCGCACGGCCGTTATGTGCTCATCTGGTTCACGAGCCTGCCGCCCGACCCAGCCGGCACCTTCCAGGCAAGCGTGTATAACCTCCGGCTGGAAGGCCGCGCCTGATCAGCTGCGGCAGCTCATCACAGATGCAGCAGCATGCGGGTATTGCCCAGCGTGTTGGGCTTCACCCGGTCGAGGTCGAGGAACTCGGCGACCCCCTCGTCGTAAGAACGGAGCAGTTCCTCATACACCTCGTGCGAGACCGGCGTCCCGTCGATCTGCTTGAAGCCGTGCCCCGCGAAGAACCCGACGGCGAAGGTCAGCACGAATACCCGCCGCACACCCAGGCCGCGCGCGCTGCCCAGCAGGGCCTCCACCAGCCGGTGGCCGACGCCGTGCCCCTGGCTATCCACGCGGACCGCTATCGTCCGGATCTCGGCCAGGTCCTCCCACATGACGTGCAGGGCCCCGCAGCCGAGGATCTCCCCGTCGCCGTCGCGTTCGGCGACCCAGAACTCCTGCACGTCCTCGTACAGAGTGACGATGGCCTTGGCGAGCAGCCGCCCGGAACCGACGTTGCCGTCCACCAGTTCGCCGATCGCCCGCACGTCACTGGTCCGCGCACGTCTGATCGCATAGTCCATTGCCCGCACACCCTAGCGTGTGACCGGCGCCGGCCCGCGCTGCCAGCGGCGCGCCGCGGGGACCACACCCATCCCGCCCCCCGCCGCCGGCGGCTCCCGTTCCCGGTCACCGCGGTCGTCCCTTTCCCGCCACGCCGGGCCGCCACTCCGGCCGCTATCTCGACCCCATCTGGTCACCGCACGCAGCCAAACGACAATTACTCCACGTAACGTCACCGTACAATCACGGATCGCCCTACGGGAGCGGCGCCGCAAAACACTTCGCGCGCAATCACACGCAGATCACGCCTCGCCGGATGACGGGCCTCGCAATGCTCTGAGCTGCGAAGATACGGGTTCAGCGAAGGATGGTCAGCCCGTTGCCCAAGCGTGAACCTGACTACTCAGTCATTCCGGAGCGGACCGGCAGTTACCCGCAATGCAAAGTTTCACAGGTTCAGCCTCGCGGTGGACCCTTGATCCATTATTGTTCGGCGCTAGTCAGACGTGCAGCCACGGCTGGCCACCCCGCGCCTAGCACGACTCCCGGATCCTGCGACGAGAGCCACAGGCGCTCGAGGAGAGGAGCTGACGTGGAGCACGTGCCTCCCGCTAGGCATAGCCCAAGTGATCCACGACAGCCCCGTCGCCCATGGCGGTACGGTCGCATCTGGCGGCGGACGGCCACCCTGATGGGGGTGGCCATCATGGTCAGCTTCGTTCTCCCGAGTGGCGTGGGCGCCGCGGCGCCGGGACGGCCCGCGTCGAGTCTGCAGAGCCTGATCGCCAGGGCGCGCGCGCTGTCGAACCAGATCAACTCGCTCGACGAGCAGTACAACGGGCTGCGCATCCAGCTCAACCAGGCGCGTTCCGAGGCCCGGGTCGCCCAGCAGACCTACGGGGAAGACATCGTCCGGCTCAGCGCCGGCAAGCTCAGCGTCGGCCAGCTCGCGGCCCAGAGTTACATGAACGGCGGGCTGGACAGCTCGCTGCAGCTGCTGACGACCAGCGACGCGCAGACCCTGATCAGCCGCGCAGCAATCATGCAGCAGCTTCAGCAGGAGAACGGCGACCGGGTCGGTCAGCTGGCCGCGGCGGTCGCGGCGGCCCAGCGGGCCAGGGAGACCGCGCAGCAGCAGGGCAAACTGGTAGCCCACCTGGCCGCCCAGATGGCCGTCAGGCGGCAGGCGGCCCAGAAGAAGATCAACATTCTCAACAGCAGCGCGTTCGCCAAGGCGATGGCCGTCTTCAAGAAGACCGGCAACTGGCCCAACTTCAACCTCCCGACCGCCAACACGATCGGCGCCGAGGCCCTGCGGTTCGCGCTGTCCAAGCGGGGAGACCCCTATGTGTGGGGAGCGGCCGGGCCCAGCTCGTTCGACTGCTCGGGCCTCGTCCTGTGGGCCTACGCCCAGGTCGGCATCAGCCTGCCGCACTTCACCGGCGACCAGTGGAACATGGGCGTGCACGTGGCCCGCGCTGACCTGCAGCCCGGGGACCTGGTGTTCTTCTACCCCGACATCGGTCACGTCGGCCTCTACATCGGCAACGGGCTGATGGTCGACGCCCCCAACTTCGGGGAGACAGTCCAGGTGGAGCCGGTCATGTGGGACGTCTACGTCGGCGCCGTCCGCATCGTCGGCTGAGCGCCGCTGAGCCCACCGCCGTTGGCAGCCGGCTGGCCGCCCGGGCAGCTGATCGAATCGGGCATCGGCCGATCGTCCGGCGGGCTTATTCCGGGCGCACCATCGGGAACAGAATCGTCTCCCGCACGCTCTCGCCGGTCAGCATGATCAGGATCCGGTCGATGCCCGCGCCCATGCCGCCGGCCGGCGGCATGCCGTACTCCAGCGCACGCAGGAAGTCCTCGTCCAGCTGCATCGCCTCGGGATCGCCGCCGGCGGCGAGCAGCGACTGTGCGGTGAGCCTGGCCCGCTCCTCGACCGGATCGTTGAGCTCGGAGTAGCCGGTCCCGATCTCGGTGCCGAACGCCACCAGGTCCCATCGCTCGGCCAGCCGCGGATCTTCCCGGTGCGCCCGGGTCAGCGGCGAGACCTCGACCGGGAAGTCCCGGTAGAACGTCGGCGCCACGGTCTGCCGCTCGACCAGCCGCTCGTACATCTCCAGCACGATCTGCCCCCGGCTCCAGCCCAGCTCGGCCGGCACCCCCGCCTGCGAGCACAGCTTGCGCAGCTCCTGCTCGCTGGTGTCGGGCGTCACCTCCTCGCCCAGCGCCTCGGACACGGCGGCGTGCACCGTCTTCGACCGCCACTGCCCCCCGATATCGGCCTCGCCGCCGTCCGCCCGCCGCACGACCGTGGAGCCGAAGGCCGCCAGGGCCGCTGCCTGGATCAGCTCCCTGGTGAGGGTCCCGATCGTGTTGTAGTCGCCGTACGCCTCGTAGGCCTCGAGCATGGTGAACTCGGGGTTGTGCGTGGAATCCGCCCCCTCGTTGCGGAAATTGCGGCCGATCTCGAAGACCTTCTCCAGGCCGCCGACCAGCAGCCGCTTGAGGTGCAGTTCCAGCGCGATGCGCAGGTAGATGTCCATGTCATAGGCGTTGATGTGGGTGGTGAACGGACGCGCGTTCGCCCCGCCGTGCACCGGCTGCAGCACCGGCGTCTCCACCTCGAGGAAGCCACGCGCGTGCAGGTTCTCCCGCAGCACACGGGTGACGGTGCTCCGGATCTCCGCCATCCGCCGTGTCCCCGGATTGACGATCAGATCGACATAACGCTGGCGGACCCGCGACTCGACGTCCGACAATCCCGCGTGTTTCTCGGGAAGGGGCCGCAGGGCCTTGGCCGTGATGGCGAAGCTGTCCGCCAGCACGGAAAGCTCCCCGCGCCGGGAGGAGATCACCTCGCCTTCCACGCCCACGTGGTCCCCGAGATCCACGTCGCGCTTCCAGGCGGCCAGGGCATCCGGGCCGACCCGGTCCTGCGAGATCATGACCTGGATGTCCCCGGTGCCGTCGCGGATGGTGGCGAAGCAGAGCTTTCCGCCGATACGCGACAGCATCACCCGGCCCGCAACCCCGACCTTCTCGCCGGTCGCGGCGCCTGCCGCCAGGTCCGGGTAGCGTTCCCGCACCTCGCCGGCCGTGGCAGTGCGGGGGAAGCCGACGGGGTAGGGGTTGACGCCGGCCGCCAGCAGCCGCTCCCGCTTGGCCAGCCGGACCTGCATCTGCTCCGGCACCCCAGCCGGGCCGGCCGGGCCAGCCGGGCCAGCCGGGCCAGCCGGGCCGGGGTGCCCGGCCCCGTGCCCTGTCACGTCGCCGCCCTGGACCTGATCGTCTTCCACCCGGAAGAGGCTACCGGGCACCGGGCCCGCGGGACGCCCTGACGCTGCCGCCGGTGGGCCGCCCGCCGGTGGTCAGGGCCCCAGCCGGAATGGCGGATACCGGTCCGTGACCAGGGTGAGAACGTAGCCGACCACGCGGTTGTGCCAGCGAATGACTCCCTCCACGAAGTCGAACATTCCACGGGGGTAGCGGCCGGTGAACAGGATCGCGAACCAGGTCACGATCACGACCACCACGGCGGCGATATCGAGGAAGAAGAGCACGATGTAATGCGGAATGGCCAGCAGCCATTTCACCAGGGGCAGCCACCGGTTCAGGTCACGCTCGGCGTCCGGGTAGCGGTACTCCAGATGCACCGATTGGTGATCGTCGGTCGAGGGGTACGTGTCGTCCATCAGCGCGAGATAGATGCCCACCCGGTTGCTGAAACGCTGCAGCTCAAGGTTCCAGTCGAACCACCAGCGCGGGTACTTCCGGCGGAAGAGGATCATGAGCAACGGCCCGAGAAAGAGCAGGCCACCGGCTGCGGCGATGGTCGTGGTGGTGCCGTGCCTGTAAGACGTTTGCCAGGTGCCACCGGAGATCGTGCCGAGCACGATCGCGATCGGGATGATCATGAAGATGCGGAACGCCGTCGTTACCCGGCTGAGCTCACGGTCCGGGTAATCAACGGAGAATTGGACCGGGTACTGAGCCTGCTCCGGTTGCTGAGTCGCCATATCGTCCCTTCTCTCTTGTATGCCCGATAATCTCGCTGCGGTCAGCGGTCATGGGCGAAGGCGCGCCGTCACGCGGCCAGGCGGCCACGCCGTCGGTGCCGGTGGGGATGAGGTCCGAAACGGGTAAGAGGGCGGCCGCCAGCCCGGCGGTGCGGCCGGGGCCGCGGTACCAGACGGCGCCCACCAGCGCGCCCGAGCCGATGCCGATGTTCCGTGCAGCCATCGCGCCTCCGTCCGGCTACCTGTGGATCCCGAGGCGGCGGACCTCGCCGGCGATGTAGGGGGATTCGACATACGCCAGGCCGGCCGACTCCACGACCGTGCGCGCCGCGCGCGACGCGCCCTGCTCCATCCAGCAGCCCTGCGGGTCCTTCGTCCCGTCGCTGGCCAGACCCGATTGATGCCACACGGCACCGGCGCCGAGGCGCCGCGCGATGCTCACGATCCCCGGCAGCTCCCCGGCGGGCCGGTGTGAGTACACCAGGTCTGCGGCCGCGGGAGCCTGACCGGTGCGGCGGGAAGTCACCTCCCCACCGTGGACCTCGCTGACCCAGAAGTTGTCCGGTTCCGGCCCGCCCTTCACCAGGACCGTGTACCCGGCCCGGGCAAGCGTGTCAGGCACGTCCCTCGTCGGCCAGTCCACGACCAGGATGGTGCCGGCCGCACGCAGGATGCGCTCGGCCTCGCTCACGGTGTCCTCCCTCATGCGGCACGCCCGGTCGGTCACCGGGCCCGTCCAGGGCCGTTGTACCCGGGCAGCGGCCCGGTGACGCCAAGCCCCTGACGGCGGCAGCGGAGCGACCGTGTCACCCGCCCGTGCGGTCCTGCCGTACGGTCTGTCCATGCAGTTCACAGCCGGCCGCTTCGAACTCGACGACGACCCGGGAAGGGTGGACCGCGACGCGTTGTGGGCCTTCCTCTCGAAGGAGGCCTACTGGGCGCGCTGGCGCAGCCGCGCCGATCTGGAGCGCCAGCTGAAGTCCGCCTGGCGGGTGGTGGGCGGCTACGAGACCGGTCCCGGTGGCTCGGGCCGCATGGCCGGCTTCGCCCGGGCGATCTCCGACGGCGTCGCCTACGCCTACCTCGCTGACGTCTTCGTGCTGGCCGACGCCAGGGGCCAGGGGCTTGGCACCGCGCTGGTGACAGCCATGATCGACCGGGGACCCGGGGCCGGCTTCCGCTGGTGCCTGCACACCTCCGACGCGCACGGACTCTACGAGAAGTTCGGCTTCGCGCCGCCTGGCCGGGACTACCTGGAACGCCCGCCACGGCGGCAGCCTCCCGCCAGCGCGGGTCAGCCGGGCATGTTCCGCTCATAGACCAGCCGCAGGCCGATCAGCGTCAGCCACGGCTCGTGCGCGTTGATCACGCTGATCTCGCCGATGACCAGCGGGGCAAGGCCGCCGGTGGCGATGACGGTCACCGAACCCGGGTCATCGGGGGCGAGTTCGCGGATGATCCGGGTGGCGATCCCCTCGACCTGGCCGGCGAACCCGAAGATGATGCCCGATTGGAGCGCCTCGACGGTGTTCTTGCCGATCACGTGCTGGGGGCGGGCGAGTTCCACCTTGAGCAACTGGGCGGCGCGCCGGGAGAGCGCATCCACCGAGATCTCGATCCCCGGCGCGAGCACCCCGCCCACGAACTCGCCTTTCGCGCTCACCGCGTCGAAGTTGGTTGACGTGCCGAAATCCACCACCAAAGCCGGGCCGCCGTAGAGATGGACCGCCGCGACGGCGTTCATGATGCGGTCGCTGCCCACCTCCTTCGGGTTGTCCATCCGGACCGAGACGCCGGTGCGGACACCCGGCTCAACGATCAGCGCGGGCACGTCGCCGTAGTAGCGCTCGCACACCTCGCGCATCTCGTGCAGCACGGAAGGGACGGTGGAGCACAACGCGATCCCCGTGATATCGGGATCCTTGAGCACGGCGCTCTGCGCGAGCAGGCCCTGCAGCACGACGGCGATCTCGTCGGCGGTGCGGACGGGATCGGTGGCGATGCGCCAGTGCTCGACCACCTGCTCGCCCTCGAACACGCAGAGCACGGTGTTGGTGTTACCCACGTCAATGGTCAGCAGCATGGCCCTCCCCCGCCTCCACCATGATTGTCCTTGATCGGCACGGCTTCGGCCAGGGACACCCGGCGCGCGGCGCGATCAGCTCCGGGCTCCCAGGACAAGGGGCACGTTGTCGATCAGCCGGGTCGGCCCGGCCCTGGCCGCCGCCAGCAGCAGGGCTTCGCCCCCGTACCCGGCTGCCACCGGGGCGAAGGTACCCGGATCGGCCAGTTCCAGGTAGTCGGTGACCAGCGGCGGCTGCGCCCCGGCCGCCTCGTCCAGGATCGCGCGCGCCGCCTTCAGCACCGCTTCCCGGCCATCGTGCTGTGCCTCCCGCCCGGCCCGCAGCGCGCGGGGCAGTGCGAGCGCGGTGCCCCGCTCGGCCGCCGACAGGTACCTGTTACGGCTGGAGACGGCCAGGCCGTCGGGGTCGCGCACGGTGGGCACGCCGGCGATCCCGATCCCGAGACCGAAATCCCCCGCCATCCGCCGGACCAGTGCAAGCTGCTGGGCGTCCTTCTCCCCGAAGACCGCCACCTGCGGCTGGACGAGCTCGAACAGCTTGAGCACCACCGTGAGCACGCCGGTGAAGAACCCGGGGCGCGACGCGCCCTCCAGCACCTGCCCCATCGGCCCCGGGTCCACGGTGATCAGCTGCTCCCGCGGGTACATCTCGCGGACGCCGGGTGCGAACACCACCGTCACCTGCTCCGCCCCGCAGATCATCACGTCGTCGTCCAGGCTGCGCGGGTAGCGGTCAAGGTCCTCACCGGCCCCGAACTGGAGCGGGTTGACGAAGACGGATACCACGACGGATCCGTTCGGCATGGACATCTCGTGGGCGCGCCGGAGCAGCGCACGGTGACCGTCGTGGAGTGCGCCCATGGTAGGGACCAGCACCACCGGTGAGCCCAGACCGCGGCGGGCGGCAGCGAGCCCGGGCCTGGTCCGGGCGAGGATCGGGATCATCGCGGGCCACCGGGCGCACCGGCCAGGACGTCGAGCAGGCGCTGCGCGGCGGGCGGGTCCAGGATGCCCGCCGCCAGCGCGCGGTCGGCGGTGAGCCTGGCCAGCGCGACGTAAGCGCGCAACGCCTCCGGCGACACCTCGCGCAGCGCGTCAAGATGATCGGCCACGGTCTCCGCGTCGGCGCGGGCCACCGGCCCGGTCAGCCCGGCGTCCCCCAGCCGCAGCGCGTTGTCGAGCGCGGCCGACAGCAGCGGCGCAAGCATCCGGGGCGGATCGGGCGCCCCGGCGACCCCCAGCAGCTCAGCAGCCTGGACCACCAGGGTGACGAGGTGGTTGGCGGCGCTCGCGAGCGCCGCGTGATACAGCCCGCGGCTGGCCTCGTCGATGAAGACGGGCTCGCCACCCATCTCGATCACCAGCGCCTCCGCGACCAGCCTGAGCGACTCGGGCGCGGTCACACCGAAGCAGATGCCGGCCAGCCGCTCGACGTCATCGGGACGCCCCGTGAAGGTCATGACCGGGTGCAGGGCCAGCGGCAGGGCGCCCAGGCGGGTCGCGGGCGCGAGGACCGCGATGCCGTGCCTGCCGCTGGTGTGCACGAGAAGCCGGCCTTCCAGCGCGGTGCCGGTCGCGCCCAGCCCCGCCACCAGGCCGGGCAGGACGTCGTCCGGGACGGTGAGCAGGACGAGATCGGCCCCGGTGACGACCTCTTGCGGCTGCTTGACCGGGACGCCGGGCAGCATCCGCGCGGCCCGCCGCACCGAGGCCTCGGAGACCGCGGACACGCTGGTCAGGTGGTGGCCGGCCCGGGCCAGCGCGATGCCGAGGGTGGCGCCGACCCGCCCGGCCCCGATGATGCCGACCCGGAGCCGTGCGGGATGGGATGAGGTCGGCGGCCCCGCCGGGTTCGGCATCGCGTCAGTTTCCCTCTCGCTCCAGCACCGGGTACCGGACGGCACTGATCAGCATATCCACGCTAGGCGCCCGGGAGCCCGGCGCCGGGCGGCCGGTCATCGGGGGGCAGACCACTAGAGTCGGCCGGGTGTGGATGACCTGGCGCGAGGCCATGCGGACCGCGCTCTACGGCCCGGGCGGCTTCTACGCCAGCGGCGAGCCGCCGCGGCGGCACTTCCGCACCTCCGCCCATGTCTCACCCCGCTACGCCGGGGCGATGCTCAGCCTGCTGCGCGAGGTCGACGCCGCGCTCGGTCACCCGGACCGGCTGGACCTGGTGGATGTCGGCGCCGGCCGCGGCGAACTGCTCAGTCAGATGCTCAACGAAGCGGGCCGGGACCGTGGCCTGGCGGCGCGGATCGCCGCCCGGGCGGTGGAGATCACGCCCCGGCCGACCGGGCTCGACCCGTGCATCGGCTGGCAGGCGTCGCCACCCGGGGCGATCACGGGGATGGTGATCGCCAGTGAGTGGCTGGACAATATCCCGCTCGACGTGGCGGAGCTCACACCCGCGGGGACGCGGCTGGTGCTGGTGGAGACCGAAAGCGGCGCGGAACGGCCGGGGCCGCCGCTCCCGCCGGCCGACCTGGCCTGGTCGCGCGCGTGGTGGCCGCTGTCCGAGCCCGGCGACCGCGCCGAGATAGGGCGGACGCGGTGCCAGGCATGGGCCGGGGTCGTCGGCCGGATCACCCGGGGACTCGCTGTCGCCGCCGACTACGGCCACCAGCGGGCGGACCGGCCTCGGCAGGGCACCATGACCGGGTACCGGGACGGGCGTGTGGTGCGCGCCGTCCCCGATGGGTCACGCGACATCACGGCACACGTCGCGCTCGACGCGTGCGCCGAGGCCGGCCGACTGGCGTGCGCGGACCAGGTGGCGTGCGCGGACGGGATGGCGTGCGCGGACCAGGTGGGGTGCGCGGACCGGTATCCGACGGATGGCGTGCGCGGACCAGGTGGGGTGCGCGGACCAGGTAGGGTGCGCGGACCAGGTGGGGTGCGCGGACCGGATGGCGTGCGCGGGCACGACCGTGCTCACCACACAGCGCCAGGCCCTCCGCGCGCTCGGGGTGACCGGCCGCCGGCCCCCGTTGGCGCTGGCGGGAAACGACCCGCTGGGTTATGCGCGGGCACTAGCCAAGACCTCGGCGGAAGCCGAGCTGATCGACCCCCACGGGCTCGGCGCGTTCGGCTGGCTGGTGCAGGCCGTGGGCCTGGACATCCCGCCGTCGCTGGCCGCCCTAGGCTCGCTGCCCGGCTGACCGCCTGCCCGGCTGGCGGTCGGCCCCAGCCGGCTTCGGCCAGCTGACTTAGCACGGATTGGGCCCAAGCAAATCACCACAAACCGGACGTGATCATGGGCGCAAGTCGTGCTAAGACGGGTCTGGCGCGCGGCCAACCCGGTGGCTTGTTGCGCGTGGGAGCATTGGGGTCATGTCGCAGCGCCACCTGGACGCGGTCACGGGCGCTTGGACGTCGGCGGGCAGCGCGGGCGCGGCTGGCACGGCGGGCGCGGGCGGCTCGGGCGCGGCTGGCGCGGGCGGCGCGGGCGGCGCGGACAGCGCTGACGCCACTCCGGGGCGGCTGCTGATCAACCTCGGGCCTGGGCATCCCTCGGGGCACGGCATGCTCCGGCTCGGCCTCACCCTCGAGGCGGACCGGATCACCGCCGCCGAGCCGGTCATAGGCTACGTACACCGTGGTGCGGAGAAGCTGTTCGAGGCGCGTGACTACCGGCAGATCATCATGCTGGCCAACCGTCATGACTGGCTGAGCGCGTTCTCCAGCGAGCTTGGTGTGGTTCTCGCGGCTGAGCGGCTGGCCGGGATCGAGGTGCCGCCTCGCGGGGTCTGGGCGCGCACCTTGCTCGCCGAACTGAACCGCGTCCTCAGCCATCTGGCGTTCCTGAGCTGCTACCCACCGGAAATCGCCGCCGATGCCGGGCCGGGCGGTACCGGGCCGGGCGGTACCGGGCCGGGCGGTACCGGGCCGGGCGGTACCGGGCCCGCTGGCGCCATCGCCCCCCCGGTGGCCGCCGGGGCGGCCTTCGGCGCGCGGGAACTGGTCCAGGCGGTGATGGAGGAGATCTCCGGTGGCCGGATGCACTACATGTTCAACCGGGTCGGCGGCCTGCTCGAGGAACTGCCCGCGGGCTGGCTCGGCCGCGTGCACGGCACGGTCGACCAGGTGCGGTCAGCCCTGCCGGTGATCGGCGCGGTGGTCAGGGAGCACGAGGGCTTCCGTCAGCGCACGCGCAACGTGGGGCGGCTCACCGGCGAGCAGGTGCGCCAGTACGGGGTGAGCGGGCCCGCCGCCCGCGCCAGCGGGGTCGGCTTCGACCTGCGGCGCGACGAGCCGTACCTCGCCTACGGCGATCTTGCCGGGGTGCTGCGGGTGGTGACCAGGACCGAAGGCGACTGCCTGGCCAGGTTCGAGTGCCTGCTCGACCAGATCGGGGCATCGCTGGAACTGGCGGACGCGTGCGCCAGCCGGCTGGCGCGCCTGCCACCGGGGCCGCTCAGCGCCCGCCTGCCCAAGGTCTTCAAGGTGCCCGAGGGCCATGCCTACGCGTGGACGGAGAACCCGCTCGGGATCAACGGGTACTACCTGGTTTCCCGCGGGGGGAAGACACCCTGGCGGCTGAAGCTGCGCTCGGCTTCCTTCAGCAACGTTCAGGTGCTTTCCGAGTTGCTGGCGGGAAGCCGCGTCAGCGATCTGCCTGCCATCCTGGGCTCGATGTTCTTCGTCGTGGGCGACATGGACAGATGATCTAGCCTCCTGGCGGCTGGCCGGGCTCGTCCCGCGATGGCGGGACGCGGCAGCCGTTCTCCAGGTAGAGGGCGGCCAGGATCAGGAGGACGGCGGCCACGAAGGTGCCGCCCGACGCGAAGGCGTCGGCACGGTAGGCCGCCTTGTCCAGCGACGCCGCCACATACAGCAGGAACCCGGCGGCAAGACCCCCGACGAACGCGGCAGCCAGGGATGTGGCCTTGGCCAGGGCAGCCATCCTGGCCACCGCGATCGGCGGCACCGGCCTGCCGCGGCCCCGCAGGCGGCCACGCAGGCTCCGGCCGCTCCACGCCTCCGCCAGCGCGAGCAGCAGCAGCGCGGGCACCCCGGTCCATGGCAGCGGTGGCAGCGCCGAATAGACCTGCCGCAACAGCAGCCAGGAGGCGATCGCGCAGGCGGCGGCGATCAGGAGCAGCGTCCGCACCCTGGTAGGGGTCATCGGCGCACCGCCCGGCAGGAACGGGTGGCAGCGGCCGTCATGCGGGCGTGTGAAGCACGGTGTCGTCGAGCCGCCGCACGTCGGCCGGGCCAACCGATGCCAGCAGATCCGATACCGGGCCGTGGCCGGGGATCTCCGCGTGCGGGTCGATGGCGTGCCAGGGAGCGAGGACGAAAGCGCGCTCGTGTGCCCTCGGATGCGGCAGTGTCAGCTCCGGGTCGTCGCTCACGACGTCACCGTAGACGATGATGTCGAGGTCCAGCGTGCGAGGACCCCAGACCTCGTCCCTGACCCGCCCGAACGCGGCCTCCACCCCGTGGCACCGGTCCAGGACGGCATCGGCGGGCAGCGTGGTCTTCGCGATCAGCACGGCGTTCAGGTAGTCGGGCTGGCCGGGGCCGCCGACGGCCGCGGTCTGGTAGACGGGCGACACCGCGACCAGGTCAAGACCGGGGGCGTCGAAGAGCGCGTCAAGGCCTCCCTGCAGATTCTCGAGCCGGTTGCCGAGGTTACTGCCGAGCGCGATGGTGACCCTGCGTCTTCCGCCGTCCCGGTGGTACGGGTGGGCGGGCATCGGCCCCGCTCTGCCGTCGCCGCTCATGTGCGCTTCCGCCGGATCGTCACGGCCACGTCGCTGAAGCGGTGAGGCAAGGGGGCATGGGGCTTGTGGACGGTGATCTCGACCTCCTCGACGCCCGGTTCCGACAGGCACCCGGCGGCCAGCCGCTGCGCCAGCGTCTCGATGAGCAGCACCGGCGGCCCGCTCGCCAGCCGGACCAGCCGGTCTGCGACGGCACCATAGTCGACCGTAAGGGAAAGATCGTCATCAGCCGCGGCGGACCGGGTATCCAGCCACAAAACCGCGTCGATGATGAACTCCTGGCCGTCGCGCCGCTCGTGCTCGAGGACACCGTGCCGCGCGAACACGCGCAGCCCTTCCAGCAAGATCCGGTCCAGGCTCACCCGCCCTCGCCGCCCTCCCCGGCCAACCCGGACGACCCGGCCGCCTCCCGCCAGGCCTGCCCGACCCGCACCGCGTCGGCGTTCGCCGGCACCTCGTGCACGCGGGCACACCACGCCCCAGCGGCCGCGGCGAGAGCGGTGACCGCGACCGTCGCGTCGTCACAGCCGGAGAACGGGCGGACCGTGCCGTCGGTGGCCGCGAGCAGCCTGCCGAGGAACCGCTTGCGCGAGGCACCGATCAGGACCGGGAAACCGGGCGGCCCGCCGCCGAGGCGGGAAATCTCCGCGAGGTGGGTCAGCAGCGCCCAGTTATGCTCGGCCAGTTTGGCGAAACCGAGGCCCGGGTCGAGGATGATCAGCGCCGGGTCAACCCCCGCCGCCACGACGGCATCGACCCGCTGGCGCAACTCCTCGCACACCTCACCGACGACGTCGCGGTACAGGGCGCGGTCCTGCATCTGATGGCTGTGCCCGCGCCAGTGCATGACCACGTAGGGGACACCGGCCTGGGCGACCAGCCTGGGCATCTCCGGATCGGCCAGCCCCCCGCTGACGTCATTGACCAGCCGGGCGCCCACGTCCAGCGCTGCCTGCGCCACCTCGGCCCGCATCGTGTCCACGCTGACCGGCACGCCAGCGCGGGCGAGCCCGCTGATGACCGGCCTGACCCGCCGCAGTTCCTCATCCACGGACACCCGCTGCGCCCCCGGCCGGGTGGACTCCCCGCCCACGTCGACGATGTCGGCCCCCTGCGCGGCCAGTTCCAGCCCGCGGGCGATCGCGGCGTCGGCGCCGAACCAGGAGCCCCCGTCCGAGAACGAGTCGGGAGTGACGTTCACCACCCCCATCACCAGGCACCTGGCGGCGCCAGGCAGCCCCGGGGGTGCTGGGCGGTCAGGATGGCTCGGTAGGTGCGGGAACGTGCCCGCGCCCACCTCCCCCGCCCCTGCATCGCTCGCCATGAGCGTCACCTTACGGTGCCGCAGGCCGGCTGCCCCTGATCAGTTGCCGGTCCGGCGCGAGGCGGGTCGCGGGTGGAAGGCACGCCGCAGGCGGCGGCGGGTCCGGGCCAGTCCCAGCTTGCCGGCCAGCCGGCGCAGTTCAAGTTTGGGCCAGACCAGGAACGCCTCGGCTTCCAGCGCGGCCATGCCGACCCGCACCGCGTCCTTGGTCCCGGGGAAGACGAAGAAGCGTGGCACCCAGACCGGGCAGAACTTGGCGTTGAACTTGTACAGCGACTCGATCTGGAACCACCGGGAGATGAAGACGAGGAAGCGGCGCCAGACCCGCAACACCGGGCCCGCGCCGATCCGCTCCCCCCGTTCCAGCGCGGCACGGAAGACCGCGAAGTTGAGGGAGATCCGCTTGACCCCCAGCGCGTGAGCGGCCTTGATGGCCTCGACGATCAGGAAGTCGTTCACGCCCGGCTGAGCGCTGCGGTCCCTGCGCATCAGGTCGAGCGAGAGCCCGTCGGATCCCCAGGGGACGAAGTGCAGCAGGCCGCGGAGCACCCCGTTCTCGGTCGCGGTGGCGATCACGCACTGCCCGTCCCCCGGGCCGCCGACCCGGCCAAGGGCCATGGAGAAGCCGCGCTCGGTCGGGCTGCCGCGCCAGGAGTCGGCCCGGCTGATGAGGCGGTCGATCTCGTCACGGTCGATGTCCGCGACCCGCCGGATGTTCGCAACGTATCCCTGGCGGCACACCCGCGCCACCATCTGGCGGACGTTGCGCATCGAGCGGCCCTGCAGGGTGAAGTCGGCTACCTCCACGATGGCCTCGTCGCCCAGTTCCAGCGCGGTCAGTTCGCCCTCCCGGCACCAGATCTCCGCCCCCAGCTCCCCGCAGCCCATCACGGCGGGCACCCAGGCGTGACGCGCCGCCTCGTCGAGGAAGGCGTGGATCGCACCGGGCCAGGCTTCCGGGTCGCCGATCGGGTCCCCGCTGCCCAGCATCACCCCGGAGACCACCCGGTACCCGATGCAGGCCTTGCCGGTGGGCGACCAGATCACGTTCTTGTCGCTCCGGAGCGCGAAATACCCGAGCGAGTCCCGGTCCCCGTACCTGTCGAGCAGCTCGCTGATGCGCCGGGAATCGGCCTCGCTGGGCCTCGCCGCCAGCTTGGCGGGGCGCAGGAACAGGTACGCCGTCACCAGCAGGGTGAACACGCCGAGGGCGCTGGTCAGCAGGTTGAACAGGTCGGCACGGGAGTCGGGCACGAACCGGACGGGACCGGACACACCCACCAGCCCGTAGGCCACGTGCACGACCCGCTGCCACAGCGAGTAATCCTGGGCGAGGTGCCGGGCCAGCAGGATGTAGGTCAGGCCGATCGCCACGTCAGCGACGAGCACGCCGACGAAGACCCAGGCCGCCCGCCACCGGGTCCGCGGATCACCCACCGCGTAGAACTCGTCCCGGAAGAACAGCATCACCGCCAGCAGGGCCGCGGCGGCCAGGCCCTGGATGCGGTAGGGGGGGTGCACCACGTGGATCACGACACTGAACGCGAGCAGCACGGTGGCGGCCTGCCACGCACGGCGCTTGCGCCGCCGGAGGCCATGGGAAAGCATGAGCAGCAGCAGCCCGATGATCACCGTCGCCGTGCTGGCGACATTCGTCATGGTGCCGGGCACGAAGGCCGAGATGTTGTGCAGCCGGTAGTGCAGGTGCAGGCCGGGGATCGCGACGCCGACGATGTCGGCAAGCCCGATCAGCAGGCACAGCCACCCGGTGGTGATCGGCACCCACCGGCGCCTATTCCGGCGGTCGGGCGCACGCGTGGCGTGCGCCCTGGCATCTCGCCCCTCCTCACCCTCGGCGGGCGAAGCGGGGGCCGGGGCGCTGGGCTCGTTCGTCTGTGTCATATGCTTCAGGCCCTGCGTCACGGGGGATCAGCGTAGTCCCGCCGATCTGTGGCGAGGGCAATCTCCCGGAATAGGATTACCCCCAGTTGCGCACTGCGCACATAAACCGATGTCCGGCCCGCCCGCCCCACCCGGCCAGACCGTTCCGGGCCAGCCAGTTCCGGGCCAGTCCGTTCCGGGACGGTCGGTTCCGGGCCAGTCAGGTCCGGCGCAGCAGCAGGCTCAGGGCCTCTGCCCGGGTGCGATCGCTGTCTCTCATACTCCCCCTGACCGCCGAGGTTACGGTCTTCGCGCCCGGCTTGCGCACGCCGCGCATCGACATGCACAGATGCTCGGCCTCGATCACGACCAGCGCGCCCCGCGGCTCCAGCACGCCCATCAGGGCATCCGCGATCTGGCTGGTCATGCGCTCCTGGACCTGGGGCCGGCGGGCGTAGAGGTCCACCAGCCTGGCCAGTTTGGACAGCCCCGTTATCTGGCCTTTCTCATTCGGGATGTACCCGACGTGCGCGAAGCCGAAGAACGGGACGAGATGGTGCTCGCAGGTGCTGTAGACCTCGATGTCGCGAACGAGGATCAGCTCGTCGTAGTCGGCGTCGAACACCGTCGCCAGCACATCTTCGGGGCGCTGCGCGAGCCCGGCGAACTGCTCGGCGTAGGCGCGCGCCACCCGGGCCGGGGTGTCCACCAGGCCGTCCCGGTCCGGATCCTCCCCGATCGCGAGCAGGATCTCACGGACCGCCCGCTCGATACGTGCGGTGTCCATCGGCGGCGTCAACGGGACTCGCCGCCGCCTTCGTCGCCGCCCAGCGCGGGCAGCTCCGGAGCCGGGCTGCCATACGTCCCGGCCGCACCGGACTGCCCGTTCCCGGGCGACGACAGGTCCTTCACGTCCGCGGCAGCCGTCAGCGCCAGTTCCTTGGGCGTGAGCACAGGCGGGCGGTCCGACGGCAGCCGCTTGCCGTAGCCGGTGTAGGAGCCGCGGGAGGGCCGGGTCTTGATCGGGGCGAAGATCGACAGGACCTCCTGCCGGCTCAGGGTCTCCTTGTCCATCAGATGCAGGACCAGGTCGTCGAGCACCTCCCGGTACTGGACGAGAATCTCCCACGCCTCGTCGTGCGCGGACTCGATGAGGCGGCGCACCTCTTCGTCAATGGTGGAGGCGATCTCCTCGGAGTAGTCCCTGGTGTGGGACATCTCCCGGCCGAGGAAAGGCTCCCCGTCGCCGGTGCCGAACTTGCGCGCGCCGAGGCGCTCGCTCATCCCGTACTCGGTCACCATGCCCCGCGCGATCGAGCTGGCCTTCTCGATGTCGTTGGCGGCGCCGGTGGTCGGCTCGTGGAAGACGAGTTCCTCGGCGGTCCGGCCACCGAGCAGCATGGCCAGCTGGTCCATCATCTCCGAGCGGGTGACCAGGAACTTGTCCTCCTGCGGCGCGGAGGCCGTGTAGCCGAGCGCCCGGCCGCGCGGGATGATCGTGATCTTGTGAACCGGGTCCGCGTTGGGCAGCGCGTGACCGACCAGCGCGTGGCCGCCCTCGTGGTAGGCGATGAGCTTGCGCTCCTTCTCCGAGAGCAGGACGCTCTTGCGCTCGGGGCCGGCCATGACCCGGTCGATGGACTCCTCCAGCGCGGCCATCGTGATCTGGGTGCCGTTGTGCCGCGCGGTGAGCAGCGCACCCTCGTTGATCACGTTGGCGAGGTCGGCACCGGTGAAGCCGGCCGTCCGGCGGGCGATCAGGTCGAGCTCCACATCCGGGGCGAAGGGCTTGCCGCGGGCGTGCACCCGCAGGATGCCCTTGCGGCCTGCCAGGTCGGGCTGGGCGACCACGATCTGGCGGTCGAACCGGCCCGGGCGCAGCAGCGCCGGGTCGAGGATGTCGGGGCGGTTGGTGGCGGCGATGACGATGACGCCGCCCTTGACGTCGAACCCGTCGAGCTCGACGAGCAGCTGGTTGAGCGTCTGCTCCCGTTCATCGTGGCCACCGCCGAAGCCGGCCCCACGATGCCTGCCGACCGCGTCGATCTCGTCCACGAACACGATGGCCGGCGCGTTCGCCTTCGCCTGCTCGAACAGGTCGCGCACACGCGAGGCACCGACGCCGACGAACATCTCGACGAAGTCGGAGCCGGAGATGGAGTAGAAGGGGACGCCGGCCTCGCCGGCGACCGCGCGTGCGAGCAGCGTCTTGCCGGTACCGGGCGGGCCGTAGAGCAGGACGCCCTTGGGGATCTTGGCGCCGATCGCCTGGAACTTGCCCGGGCTCTGCAGGAACTCCTTGATCTCCTGGAGTTCCTCGATCGCCTCGTCGGCCCCGGCCACGTCGGCGAACGTGGTCTTCGGCGTGTCCTTGGTGATGAGCTTCGCCTTCGACTTGCCGAAGTTCATCACCCGGGACCCGCCGCCCTGCATCTGGTTCATCAGGAAGAAGAAGAACAAGATGATCAGTATGTAAGGCAGGAAGCCGATGATCAGGCCCAGCACTGAGTTACCGCTGGGGACGATGACGTTGTAGCCCTTCGGCAGCTTGTTGTGCTGGACCGAGTTCTGGAGAGCCTGCTGGAGGGAGTGGCCCTGGCCGGACACCCAGGACGCCTCAAGGTGCTGCCCGTTGTCGGTGATGACCTGGATTGTCTGGTTCTTGTCGGTGATGGTCGCCGAGTTGATCTTGCCCTGGTTGATGAGGGAGACGATCCTCGACGTGTCAACCTGCGTGTACGACGTGCCGCGATTGGCATACGTAAACACGATGAAGAAGAGCAGCAGCATCACAAGGACCGCTACAAAAGGCCCGCGGAAATAGCGCTTCAGATCCATCGGCGACCGACCCCGCCTGCTCGGGGCGGGTTCCTCCTGACCAGCGTCGTGGCCCGCCGACCCCCGGCGGGACTGCCGTGCGTCCCAGTGCCCATGCCCGGCTTCCTTCTCATTCCCGGCTGTGGTGCGGGGATAGTTGACGGTACACCGCGCCCGGGACCTCTTGGGCGCAGGAGGCGCCGCCTGGTGTCCTGTGGCCCTCTCCAGGCATTAACGCTCTCTATCACGGATCGTGTTCCCCCCTGGGGTGATCGGCCGGCTCCCCGCCGTAGACATGCGGAGCGAGAGTCCCGATGAACGGGAGGTTCCGGTAACGCTGGGCGTAGTCGAGCCCGTACCCGACCACGAACTCGTCCGCGATGTCGAACCCGATGTAGGCGACCTCGACGTCCATCCGGGCCGCGCCGGGCTTGCGGAGCATCGCGCAGACCTTCAGCGAGGCCGGCTCGCGCGACCGCAGGTTCCCCATCAACCACGAGAGGGTCAGGCCGGAGTCGACGATGTCCTCCACCACGAGCACGTGGCGGCCCATGATGTCGGCATCGAGGTCCTTGAGGATCCGCACGACCCCGGACGAGCGGGTCCCCGACCCGTAGGAGGAGATGGCCATCCAGTCCATCTCCACCGGCAGCCGGATCGCCCGCGCGAGGTCGGCCATGACCATGACCGCCCCCTTGAGCACACCGACCAGCAGGAGTTCGCGCCCGGCGTAATCGGCGTCGATCTGGGCCGCGAGCTCGGCGATCCGCTGCTGCACGCGCGCGGCCGGGATGAGCACCTCCTTGAGGTCGGCGCCCACGTCATTCGCGTCCAACCATGACCTCCGCCTCGTCGGGCCCCGGCCGCTGTTTCCGGCCGTCTTCTCCCGTCTCCGGACCGGCAGGCCGGTTCCCGGGACCATCCATGCCGGGTTCACGGGCATGGCGAACATCTCCACCGACAGCGAAGATCAGCTTGCCACATCGGAGCATGCCACGGACTCCCCCGGGCAGGGTGGTCCAGCGCTGCCCGTGCCAGCGTGTCACCAGCGCGTCCAGCCCGTCCACGTGCCGGGCGGTGAGCTTGCCTGGCGGGCAGCCGGCCTCGATCGCCGCCATCCGCAGCACCCGGGTCCTGATCGCGGTGGGCGCGGCCCTGAGCGGGCCGGCCAGCCATGCGCCGTCCGGGTCGCGCATCAGCGGCGCCTGGCTGGCGGCCAGCTCGTCGAGCGCCTCGGCGTCGGCCCGCAGCTGGCCGGCCGTGCGGGCGAGCGCCAGCGCCACCCCCGGGCCGAAGGCCGCCTCCAGCGCCGGGAGCGCCTGGTGCCGGGCCCGGGCACGGGCGAAGGCGGGGTCGGCGTTGTGCGGGTCGTCCCAGGGCTGCAGGCCAAGGACCTCGCACGCCGCCCGCAGCGTGGCCCGCCCCACGCCGAGCAGGGGACGCCGGTAGTGGCCGCGGCGGGCCGGCATCCCGCACAGCGACCTGGCGCCCGAGCCACGGGCCAGGCCGAGCAGCACCGTTTCCGCCTGGTCGTCCCGGCTGTGGCCGAGCAGGATGGCGCGGGCGCCGGTGCGGCTGGCCACCTCGTCGAGCGCGCGGTAGCGCGCATCGCGGGCGGCGGCTTCCGGGCCGCCCCGGCCGGGGCCGGCCGCGATCTCCACCGGCACGCTGCACACGGGGTCGAGACCAAGGCCCGCCAGGGCCGCCGTGACGCGGCGGGCTCGTTGCGCCGATCCGGGCTGTAGCCCGTGGTTGACGGTGACCCCGCCCGCCCGCAACCCGTGGCGCGGCGCCTCATGGGCCAGGGCCGCCGCGAGCGCCAGCGAATCCGCCCCTCCCGAGCAGGCGGCAAGCACCAGGTCGCCGGCGTCGAGGCCGTCCAGCCCGCTGCGGACGGCCCAGCGGACCTCAGCCACCGCGGGATGGGGGCCCATCGCTGGTCAGCTGCCCAGTGCCACCGCGTCGGCCCCCCCGACGCGCTCCAGCCAGCGGCCCGGGTCGCTGATCTCGTCCTTGGTCGGCAGCGTCTCCGGCGAGGTCCAGACCCGGTTGAAGGTGGCCATACCGGCTTCGTTCACCACGGTCGAAACGAACCGCGAGCCCTGTGCGTACTGCTTCATCTTCAGGTCGATGCCCAGGATCCTGCGGATGGTCTGCTCCAGCCTGCCAGCCGACCCGCGGCGGGCGTTGAACGCGGCCCGGATCTCCGCGACCGAGGGCACCACCTGCGGCCCGACGGCGTCCATCACATAGTCGCCGTGGCCCTCGACCAATGTCATGACGCAGGACAGGCGGTCGAGGATCTCGCGCTGACGGGGCGTCTGGATCGCCTCGATGAGGCTGTCGGGGCCGCCGTCGCTGCCCCGCACCGCCCCCGCCACGGCGTCGGCCGCCGAGCGCAGGCGCTCCAGGATGGTCGCCGGGTCAAGGTCGGAAGCGAGCAGGAACTCGGTCATCTGCTCCTGCACGTAGCCACGGAGCCAGCCGACCGAGGTGAACTGGGTCCGGTGCGTCTCCTCGTGCAGGCAGACCCAGCGGCGGAAGTCGTGCGGGTCCACCCCGAGTTCGTGTTCCACCATGAGGATGTTGGGCGCCACCAGGGTCAGCCAGGCCGGCGCGACGTTGTCCGGAGCCTCCGCGTCGGGGGGCAGGAACAACTCGTACTGCCCGAGCACCCGCCCCGCGAGGTAGGCGAGGATGAGGCCCGCCTGCATCCCGGTGACGCGTGAGCCCACCGCGGCGATCACCGAGCCTGCCTCGGGTGCCCGGCCCCGTTCACGCAGATGCTCGGCGAGCGGATCGAGCACCACCCGGAACCCGTCCACGTTCGCCCGGATCCACCCGGGGCGGTCCACCACCGCCACCCGGCCGACGTCCTCGGTGCTGAACATCCCGGTGACCTGGTGCACCGGCTCAGCCACGGCGACGGCAAGCTCGCGCAACTCCGCGACCACCGCCCTCGCCTCGGCCAGGCTGACCTGGGGCCCGGGCCGCACCCACCTGATGCCGGTCGAGATCGCGACATCCCAGTCGATCATCTGTCCGCTGCTCACCCCTCCACGGTACGTGCTCGGGGGGACGAGGCGTGGCGCGGCAGGCCCGGTGGCCCCGGCCAGCCCGGCGCGGGCAGGCCCGGTGTGCCTATCTGCGGCAGCCGCAGCCGGCCAGGGCCGTGGCCATCGCGTCTATGACACGGGCCGCCGGCACAAGCTGCCCGGGCGGCAGCCGGTCCGCCATGAAAGCGAAGGCAAGCAGCCGGCCGCCGGCGTCGCTGACGATCCCGGCCAGGCTGACGACCCTGGTCAGGTTGCCCGTTTTGGCCTGAACGGTCCCGAGCGCCGCGGGCCCGAAGTTGCCAAACACGCTCTGGCCCGGGGCCAGTGTTCCGGAGAACCCGGCCACCGGCATCCCGGTGATGGCCGCCCGGAGTTCCGCCTGCCCGCCGCCGCCTGCCAGCCGGACAAGCCCGGCGAGCGCCAGCGGGGTGATCCGGTCCCGCGGGGAGAGGCCGCTCCCGTCCACCAGGTGGATGCCGCCGCTGACACCCAGCCGTGCCGCGACGGCCGTGACCGCCACCGCCGCGCCGGCGAACGAGCCGGGCCGGCCGGTGCGCAGCGCCACCTGCCGGGCCAGGTTCTCGGCGATCACGTTGTTGCTCTCGCGGAGCATCCAGCCCACGATCGCCGACAGGTACGGCGAACGGACACTGGCGATGGTGGCGGCGCCCGCCGGTGCGGTGGTGGCGGAAACCTGGCCCCGTACCCGGATGCCCCGGGCGCGCAGGAAGGCGGCGAACGAAGCTGCCGCGTCCCCGGCCGGGGCGAAGGAGCGCGACCGGAAGTTGTCCGGGTTGTCCGCGTCCTCCGGCCTGCCCGACGCGGTCAGCCGGCCCTGGTCCACCTCCAGCGCGGTGATCGGGGTCACGTTGCCGGTGGTGATGTAGCCGGTCGTCCAGCCCGGTGCGGTGAGCGGGCCGGTGAACAGCGACACGTCATAGCCCAGCCGCACCGACCGCTGGCCGTGCGCGAGGAGCGCGTGAGCGGTCTGGCGCGCCAGCGACGCCAGGGTCGCCGGCCGCGGGTAGTCCGAGGCCGGCGCCGGGCCCGCCGCCAGGGTGGGGTCCCCGCCCCCGACCAGGACGATCGAGCCGGGCGCGGGGCCGCGGACGACGCGGGTGGTGAAGCGCGCGGTGGGGCCGAGCACGCTCAGCGCGGCCACCGCGGTGGCCACCTTGGCGCTGGACGCGGGAGTGGCCGGGGTGGTGCCCGCGTGGGTGAAGAGCACCCGGCCGGAGGCCAGGTCGGTGACCACCACGCCGACGCTCGGGCCCAGTGGCCGAGAGGAGATCAGCGGCCCGAGTTCCGCCGTCAGGCCCCGGCTCGTCGGGAAGGCCCCGGCGGACACGGCCGGGGGGAGCACGGCGGCTGGCGGTGCGATCCGGGCGGCCGCCACCCGCGGGATCTGCCAGAGCGCCAGGCGGGCCGGCAGCAGCGCGGCGACGGCCACCCCGGCGCCCAGGGTGAACACGTTGAGCATCGCGAGCGTGGTGAGCACGCCCAGCCGCGAGCGGTTCGCCACCAGCCGTCCTCTCACGAGATGCTTGGCACGGGAAAACTGCAGGGCACAGGAATCAACCATCTTCGCGCACAGGGAGCGACAAGGTGCAATTCGATGTGTTCATAGAGATACCCAAGGGTCAGCGCAACAAGTACGAGATGGACCACGAGACCGGCCGGATCAGGCTGGACAGGATGTTGTTCACGGCCACCCGGTATCCGTCCGACTATGGCTTCATCGACGACACGCTCGCCGACGATGGCGACCCGCTCGATGCCCTGGTGCTGCTGGACGAGCCGACCTTCCCCGGCTGCATCATCGCCTGCCGGGCGATCGGCATGTTCCGGATGTCCGACGAGAAGGGCGCGGACGACAAGGTGCTGTGTGTCGTGGCGACGGACCCGCGGATGGCGCACATGTCCGACATCAACGACGTGGCCGAGTTTGACCTGCTGGAGATCCAGCACTTCTTCGAGGTGTACAAGGCCCTGGAGCCGGGGAAAGCGGTGGAGGGTTTCAGCTGGGTAGGCCGGGCAGAAGCCGAGGCGGAGATCGAGGCCTGCCGGCGCCGGCTTGCCGCTGCCACCGAGGCTCCGCCCGGGTGAGCCTGCTACCACCCGGTCCATGCATGCGCGACACTATGAGGAAATGTGCGAGGAGGCTCACGTGGCTCACGCTGAGGATGTGCTCAGCCGGGCGCCACTTTTCCAAGCGCTCGACGACGAGGGGGCGCGTGCGCTGCGGGCCGGGGTGGTCGACGTCCAGCTGTCCCGGGGTGACCGCCTGTTCGGCGAGGGCGACGCCGGCGACCGGCTGTACGTCGTTCTCGGCGGCAAGATCAAGCTGACCCGGGCCGCGTCCGACGGCCGGGAGAACCTGCTGAGCGTGCTCGGGCCGGGCGAGATGTTCGGCGAGCTGTCGCTCTTCGACCCGCGGCCCCGGACGGCGAGCGCGGTGGCTGTCACCGACTGCCAGCTGGCCGGGCTGGGCCATGACTACCTGCGGCAGTGGCTGACCGGCCGCCCCGAGGTGGCGCTGCATCTGCTGCGCGCGCTCGCCCAACGGCTCCGGCGGGCCAACGACGTCATGGCCGACCTGGTGTTCACCGATGTCCCCGGCCGGGTCGCCAAGGCCCTGCTCGACCTGGCGGACAGGTTCGGCGAGGAGCAGGACGACGGGCTGCAGGTCCATCACGACCTCACCCAGGAGGAACTGGCGCAACTGGTGGGCGCGTCACGCGAGACCGTCAACAAGGCGCTCGCCGACTTCGCCACCCGGGGCTGGCTCCAGCTCTCGGCCAAGTCCGTGCTCATCCTGGACCGGGAGCGGCTCGCCAAGCGAGCCCACTGAGGGAGCGGGCTGGTACCCCACCGGCACCAGCCCTTAGGGCTCGAGGCCGGGCGGGAGGTCTCCGGTGGAGGCGAGGTAGTCGAGCTGCGCGCGGACCGACCATTCCGCGAACGGCCAGAGCGAGCGGTCCACGTCCGCGTAGACGCGGGCGACGATGTCGGCCGGGCTGCGGTCCCCGGCGGCCAGCGCCGCGGTCACCTCGGCCAGCCGTTCCCGGCGGTGGGCGAGGTAGTGGTCGAGCGTGCCGGCCGGGTCCGCCAGCAGCGGCCCGTGGCCCGGGAGCAGCATCCGCAGCTGCGCCTCGTCGGCGAGGACCCGCAGCCGTTCCAGTGAGCCGAGATAGTCGCCGAGGTTGCCGTCGTTCGCGATCACCGTGGTCCCGCGCCCGAGGACGGTGTCGCCGGTGAGCAGCGCCCCGTCGGCGGGCAGGAGCAGGCAGACCGAGTCGGCCGAGTGCCCGGGGGTGGCCACCACCCGCACCTCACAGCCGCCCGCGGTGAGTGTGTCCCCGGGTGCCAGCCCCTCGCCGCCGAGCCGGTGGGCGGGGTCGGCGGCGAGCACGGGCGCGCCGGTCATGGCGGCGAACGCGGCCGCGCCCTCGGCGTGATCGGGGTGCCCGTGCGTGAGCAGGATCTTGCCCACCCGCTGCCCGGCGGCGGCGGCCAGGCCGGCGACCCGGCGCAGGTGCCCCCCATCGTCCGGTCCCGGGTCCACGACCAGGGCCGACGAGGACCCGGGCTCGGCGATGAGCCAGGTGTTGGTGCCGTCGAGCGTCATCGGGGATGGGTTGGGGGCGAGCACGCATCGTGCCCGCGGTGTGCCCTGACCGTCGACGAGGGCCGCCGCCCCGGCACTCACAGCGGGTAGTCCAGCCCGGGTGGGACGGTCAGCCAGACAGCCCCGTCGGCCACGAAGACCTCGGGGATCAGCGCCGTGATCCGCCGCCGGGCGGCGAGCGCCGCGGACAGGTGCCCGCAGGCGTCGAGTTCGCCGAGGGTGACAGCGGTCGGCGGCAGCATGAAGATCTCCTTGCGGCGGGCCGCTGTGAGTGCGCCGGCGGGCTCGACCCAGGCCGCGTCGTCGGCCTCGCCGCTGACATCCCTGGCCCGCTGGCCGGCCGGCAGGGCGGCCGCGAAGAACCTGGTGTCATAGCGGCGTTCCTCCGTCACCGGGGTGATCCACCGTGCCCAGGGCCGCAGCAGGTCGCTGCGCAACACGAGGCCGCGCCGGCTGAGCAGGCCGGCCAGGGACACCGAGCGGGCCAGCAACGCCGCGCGGTCCGCCTCCCAGTCCTCGCCCCGGGTGTCGGCCACCACGGTGCCGGCGGTGGGCCCGGCCAGGAGCACCCCGCACTCCTCGAACGTCTCCCTGACCGCGGCGCAGACCAGGGCACGGGCGAGGTCGGCCGGGGCATCGATCATCCGGCCCCACTCCTGCGCGTCCGGGCCGGACCAGCCGACCTCGATCTCGGCGTCGCGGGTATCGACCGAGCCGCCGGGGAACACGAAGGCGCCCGGGGCGAAGGCCATCGACAACTGCCGCCGGAGCATGTACACCTGCAGGCCGGGCGCGTCCGGCCCGCCCGCCGCCGGGCGCAGCAGCATCACCGTGGCGGCATCGCGCGGCGCCACCGGGGGCGTCCTGCCCTCCAGGACGTCGCGGGCACGATCGGCAAGCCGGCCGGGCAGCCGGATACCAGGACGCGCGCCCGAGCTCATCTGTGCCTGTCGCTCAATCGCCTGTGCCTGCTGCTCGGTCGCTGACCTCGGCGATCAGTTCGACCTCGACCGGCGCGTCGCGCGGCAGGACCGCCGTCCCCACCGCGCTGCGGGCGTGGCGGCCGGCCTCGCCGAACACCTCGAGCAGCAGCTCGCTCGCCCCGTTGACCACCACTGCCTGGTCGGTGAAGGCGGGATCGCTGGCCACGAAGCCGGTCACCTTCACGATCCGGGTCACCGCCGAAAGCCCGCCGGCCACCGACGCCACGGCGGCGAGGGCGTTCAGGGCGCAGGTCCGCGCGAGCGCGGCGGCCTCGGCGACGCCCACCTCCGCACCCACCTTGCCGGTCCGCAGCAGGTTGCCGTTGACCACCGGCAGCTGCCCGGCCGTGTACACATACGGTCCGCTGCGCACCGCGGGCACGTAGGCCGCCAGCGGGGCCGCCACCGGCGGCAGGGCCAGGCCCAGCGCGGCCAGCCTGGCCTCGGGCGAGTCGCTCACTCTTTCGGCCGCTTAAGGTAGGCGACAAGCTGCTCGGAGTTCGGGCCGGGCACCAGGGCGACCAGCTCCCAGCCGTCGTCTCCCCAGTTGTCGAGTATCTGCTTGGTCGCGTGCACGAGCAGCGGCACCGTCGCGTACTCCCACTTGGTCATGGCGCCACCCTAGGGCATGATCACGGCGGTGCCGCAGCGCATGTCTCACCCCGGGGCGTACCGGCCAGCCGGGACCACCGCCCGGCGAGCGGGACCGGGCGGCGTCCTGTCAGGAATCCGTCTTTTTCTTGGCCGCACGCCGGGGACCGTTCGCGGCGGCGGGCGGCTCGGGGGTGACGATGTCTTCCGGAACGGGCGGGATCGCGGACTCGTCGAGCTCGGGCACCGGGGCCGGCGGGATCTCGGGGGTGGCGGCGCCGACCTCGGGTGCGGCAAGTTCGGGTGCGGCGAGTTCGGGGGCGACGAGTTCGGGAGCGGCTCCACCCGAGATCTCCGCCTCGGCCTCCGCCACCTCCGCGTCGCCGGTGTCCTCGATCGGGTGGGGGGGCGGCTGCGGCGCCCCGGGCGCCATCTTCTCGAAGAACCGCAGCAGCTCGACCGGGACGGGCATGACCAGGGTGCTGTTCCGCTCGGAGGCGACCTCGACCACCGTCTGGAGCAGCCGCAACTGCAGCGCGGCGGGATCGCGGGCCATCACGTTCGCCGCCATCGCCAGCCGCTTGGACGCCTGGTACTCACCGTCGGCGGTGATGATCCGGGCGCGGCGCTCACGCTCGGCCTCGGCCTGGCGGGACATGGAGCGTTTCATGCCCTCGGGCAGGTTCACGTCCTTGATCTCCACCCGCTCGACCCGGATGCCCCACGGCCCCTCGGTCGGCTCGTCGATGATCCGGCGCAGCTCGCGGTTGACGCTGTCGCGCTCGGCCAGGAGCTGGTCCATCTCCGACTGGCCGATGATCGAGCGGAGTGATGTCTGCGCCTGCTGGGAAACGGCGAACATGTAGTTCTGCACGTTCACCACGGCCTTGATCGGGTCCACGACCCGGAAATACACCACGGCGTCCACCCGGACGCTGACGTTGTCCCTGGTGATGCCCTCCTGAGCGGGGACGGCCATGGCGATGATCTGCATGTTGACCTTCTGCAGCCGGTCGCCGATCGGCCGGATGACGGTGAGCCCGGGTCCTCGGACGCCGGGCAGCACCTTGCCGAACCTGAAGATCAGACCCTGTTCGTACTGCTGAACGACCCGCAGCGAGCGGCCGGCCACGATCGCGCCGCCCACCACGATGATAATGAGGATCACCAGCAGGGCTGCGATGACCGTCATGGGAACACCCCTTTTCCTGACGACGCGCCCGCCACTGAAGTCCAAGCCTAGTGACAATTCGCCGGGTGACAATTCCGGGCCGCCGCCGGCGCCCCGAAGGTGCCGCCGCCTCCCCGTCCGGGCCACCCCGGAGCGCGCTCTCCGGGCTGGCCGGGGCAGGTCTGGGGCGCAGATAGCCTCGAAAGCGTGAGGGCTCGGGACACCGACTGGGAGGGCGTGCGGCTGCACGTCGTCACCGGCAAGGGGGGCACCGGCAAGACCACGGTGGCCGCCGCGCTCGCGCTCGCGCTCGCTTCCGGGGGCGGCAAGGTGCTGCTCATGGAGGTGGAGGGGCGGCAGGGAATCGCCCAGCTGTTCGACTGCCCGCCGCTGCCCTACGGGGAGCGCAAGGTCGCGGTGGCCCCGGGCACACCAGGGCGGGCCGGCGGCGACGTGTACGCGCTCGCCGCCGATCCCGAGTCGGCGCTCATCGAGTATCTCGAGATGTACTACAGCCTGCGGCACGCGGGGCGTGCGCTCACCCGCCTCGGTGTCGTGGACTTCGCGACCACGATCGCGCCGGGGCTGCGGGACGTGCTGCTGACCGGCAAGGCGGCCGAGGCCACCAGGCGGCGGGTGTCCGGCCGGCGCCTCTACGACGCGGTGGTGATGGACGCGCCGCCCACCGGCCGGATCGCCCGCTTCCTCAACATCGCCACCGAGGTGTCCGGGCTGGCCAAGGTCGGCCCCATCCGTGGCCACGCCGACACCGTGGAGAGCGTCATCCGGTCCCCGCAGACGGCCGTCCACTTCGTCACCGTGCTGGAGGAGATGCCGGTGCAGGAGACCCTGGACGGCGTCGTGGAACTGCGCGGCCTGGCCCACGGCGGGCTGCAGCTGGGCGGCATCATGATCAACATGGTGCGCCCGGTGGACCTGACCGACGGCCAGCTGGCCGCCGCCGCGTCCGGGAGGCTGGACGTGCACGACATCGCGCTGGGACTGAAATTGGCCGGCATCGAGGACAGCATCGGGTCGGCCGGGAACCTCGACCTGGCCGGGAACCTGGCTGCCGAGCTGGGCGAACATGCCAGGGAAGCGCTCGCCCAGCGCGGGCAGCGGGGCCTGCTGGCCAAGGCCGGCCAGCCGTGTTACGAGCTGCCGCTGATCACTGACGGGATGGATCTGTCCGGGCTGTACCGGCTCGCCAGCGCGCTGGTGGAGCAGGGGGCGGCGTGATGAGGGGAGAGACGCCCTGATGCCGGGGGAATCCGCGCCGGCGGGCGCCGCGCTCGGGGAGGCGGAGCTGCGGCCGCCCCAGCTTGAGGTGGACCGGCTGCTCGACGACCCGCGCACCCGCATCATCGTCTGCTGCGGCTCCGGCGGGGTGGGCAAGACGACCACGGCGGCAGCGCTCGGGCTCAGGGCCGCCGAGCGCGGCAGGCATGTCGTGGTGCTGACCGTGGATCCCGCCCGTCGGCTGGCCCAGTCGATGGGGCTGACATCGCTGGACAACACCCCGCGGCCGGTGCCGCTGTCCGGGGCGGACGGGGGTGCGGGCGGCAGCCTGCACGCCATGATGCTCGACATGAAGCGCACCTTCGACGAGATCGTCGAGACGCACTCCGACCCGGACCGGGCCGCCCAGATCCTGGCCAACCCCTTCTACCAGTCGCTGTCGTCGAGCTTCGCCGGCACCCAGGAGTACATGGCGATGGAGAAGCTCGGCCAGCTCCGGCGGGCGGACGAATGGGACCTGATCGTCGTCGACACCCCGCCGAGCAGGTCGGCGCTCGACTTCCTGGACGCCCCCCAGCGGCTCAGCCGGTTCCTGGACGGGCGGCTGATCCGGCTGCTCACCGCGCCGACCCGGGTATCGGGCCGCGCGTACCTGAAGGTGGTCAACGCGGGGTTCGGGATGTTCACCGGGGTGGTCACCAAGGTGATCGGCGCCCAGGTTCTCCGCGACGTGCAGACCTTCGTGGCCGCGTTCGACACGATGTTCGGCGGCTTCCGCGAGCGTGCCGAGGACACCTACCGGCTGTTGCAGACGCCCGGCACCGCGTTCCTGGTGATCGCCACCCCCGAGCCCGATGCCCTGCGGGAGGCGTCCTACTTCGTGGAGCGGCTGTCGCAGGACAGGATGCCGCTGGCGGGCCTGGTCCTCAACCGCGTCCACCGCTCGCCCGCCGCGCGGCTGTCCGCCGCCCGCAGCCTGGCGGCCGCTGAGGCGCTGCAGGCCGCCGCCGCCGGCCCGGATGGCAACGGCTCACCCCGCAAGGCGCATAACGACGGTGGCGGGGATGCCGTTGACGGAACGCATCACTCGCTCGCGGTGACCGCCTTGCGGCTGCATGCGGAGCGGATGCAGCTCACCGCCGCCGAGCGCAGGCTCGCACAGCGCTTCACGGCGGCTCATCCCGGGGTGCCGGCCGTCCGCATCCCGGCCCAGCCGGAGGATGTGCACGACCTGGCGGGGCTGCGCACGATCGGCGAGAGTTTCGCCGCGGGATAACCCGCGGATGACGCTGGCGGCTACCGGTCAGCTGGCGGGTGGTCCCGTCAGCTGGCGGGCGGTTCGCTTCAGCTGGGGACCAGTTCGTCGGCCCGGCGCTCGTACTGGTTGCGGGCCTGCTCGAGCAGGTCACGCCAGGAGGTGACATCGGGGCGGCGGCGCAGCAGAGCACGCCGCTCGCGCTCGGTCATCCCGCCCCAGACACCGAACTCGATGCGGTTGTCCAGGGCATCGGCGAGGCACTCGGTCCGGACCGTGCAGCCACGGCAGATCAGCTTGGCTCTGTTCTGCGCCGCCCCCTGGACGAAGAGCTCATCCGGGTCAGACTCCTTGCAGGCGGCACGGCTAGTCCAGTCAGCGATCCACATGTGGTCCAACTCCTCCTGATCGTCACGCCCTCGAGGGGGTCGTCACGCCGGGTGGCGTTTCGCTCGCGGTCCAGAGTGACAGCACAGTCGTCAGCCCTGGGGTGGGATAGTTGCGAAAAAGTAACTTACGGAAGTCCGGGCCCCAGCGCTAGACCCCGTTGGGCCCATTTCACAGATAGCCCGCATGGGCCATGCCGTGCGCGGTGGGTAGTCACCTGCCCGACGGGGGCCATGCCGGGCCGTGGCCGGGCGTACCCTTGGTCCGTGCTGACACGACGTTTCGCCAGTAAAGCCCGCGTTGCGGCACAGCTTGCCGGGCTGGCAGCGGCCACCGGCGCGCTCGTGGCCGCCATCGCCGTCCCCACCGTGGGTTTCGCCGGCGTCGCGGTGCGTAACGCCGCGACGAAGTTCAACACCCTGGCCACACCGGAACTCGGCCAGATCCCGGTCCGCTCGGAGATCCTGGACCGCCACGGGCACCTGCTCGCCTACTACTACGGCCGGGGCATCGACCGGGTGCCGGTGAACTATTCCCAGATCGCCCCGGTGATGCGGCAGGCCATCGTGGCGATCGAGGACTCCCGCTTCTACCAGCACGGGGCGCTCGACTTCAAGGGCACGCTCAGGGCGATCCTCTACAACCTCCAGCACAAGACGGTCCAGGGCGGGTCCACCCTCGCCCAGCAGTATGTGAAGAACGTGCTGTACCTCTCCTCGCCCAACCCACAGGCGGCGTTCGCCAGCGCGACCAGCGAGACCATCGGGCGCAAGATCCGTGAACTGCGGATGGCGGTGCGGGTCGAGCACACGATGACCAGGAACCAGATCCTGACCGGGTACCTGAACGTGGCGTATTTCGGCAGCACCGCCTACGGCATCCAGATGGCCGCGCAGCGTTATTTCAGCATCAACGCGTCCCAGCTCACGCTGGCGCAGGCGGCGCTGCTGGCCGGGCTGGTGGAGAACCCGACGGCGTTCGACCCGCTCGCCCACCCGGCCCAGGCCACCGGCCGGCGCAACGACGTGCTGCAGCGGATGGTGCAGGTCGGTGACATCACCCAGGCGCAGGCCGACGCGGCCGGCAGGCAGCCGCTCCGGCTCAACCCCTCGGTGCCGCAGAGCGGCTGCACCAGCAGCACCGCCCTGTATGCCGGGTACTTCTGCGACTACGTGCTGGCCGTGATGCGCCACGACCCGGCCTACCGGCAGGCGTGGAACAGGCTCAACGGGATCGGCGGGGTGAAGATCTACACCACCCTCGACCCCAAGGACCAGCAGGCGGCCAGGCGGGCGGTCAACTACGAGATGCCGCGGCCACCGTCGTCGATCAACCCCGGCAAGAACGCCGAGTCCGAGGTGCTCATCCAGCCCGGCACCGGATACGTGCGGGCGATCGCCATCGACCGGCCCTACGGCTTCGGCCCGCACCAGAATTCCATCGACTACGCGGTGGGCCCGCAGTACAACGGCAGCTACGGCGTGCAGATCGGGTTGACCGGCAAGGTCTACACCATGGTGGCCGCGCTGCTGCAGGGCGTCCCGTTCGGATACAGCAAGACCGTCGGCTTCTCGGCCACCGTCGGCCCCTACGCCAACTGCAAGGGCCAGTACGTCGCCCCGTGGCAGGTGCACAACGACGAGAGCGAAAGGGGCGGCCACTACACGCTCTACACCGGGACGACCGCGTCGATCAACGTGTGGTTCGCCTACCTGGAGCAGAAGGTCGGCCTGTGCAACGTGGTCCGCACCGCCGCCAGAATGGGCCTGACCTGGCCGGACGGCAAGTCGCTGCTGAAGCCCGACCGCAGGGAGCACCACTCCCAGAGCGCGGACAACGACCCGTCGTTCACGCTCGGCGCGGACAACGTGGCACCGATCGACGTCGCCGCCGCCGACGCCACCCTGCCCGCGCGTGGCATCTACTGCCACCCGATCGCGATCAGGAAGATCGTGACCATGAGCGGCACCAGCCTGCCGGTGGAATCGGCGGGCTGCCGCCGGGTGCTGCCGACCGTCGTCGCCGATGCCGCCAACTACATCCTCCAGGGCGACCTGACCGGCCTGGGGACGGCGGCCAGGGACGCCGTCCCGTTCCCCGCGGCGTCCAAGACCGGCACCGCGGACCAGTACGTCTCCGCGTTCTTCGTCGGCTACACGCCGGGCCTGCTGGGCGCCGTCTGGGTCGGCAACCCGGCCGGTTCCTACCAGTTCCCCATGTCGGGCTATCCCGGGTCCTGCTACCGGGCTGGCTGCCTCGGAGCCATGTATGGCTCCTTCGCGCCCGGGGAGACCTGGCAGATGACGTTCCTGCACGCCCGGCTGCCCACACCGCCGCTCAATTTCGTGCAGGTGCCCCCCTCGGACCCGCTGTTCTCACTGGGCAGCGGCATCGTCTCGGCCAACCCGCCCAAGCCGAAGCCCTCGCCCTCGCCCAAGCCCTCGCACAGCAACGGCGGCGGCGGGAACGGTAACGGTAACGGCGGTGGGAACGGCAACGGGAACGGCGGGGGCGGCTGACAGGTGCCAGCGGCCGTGGCGAACTGAAGCCCGCTGGCCGGGGAGCTGAATCCGCTCGCCGGCGAGCTGAAGCCGCTATCCGGCGAGCCTGCGGCGGACCTCGGCGGCGACCCGCGCGCCGTCGGCCCGGCCAGCGACCCGGGGCGTGAGCACCTTCATCACCTGCCCCATCGCCGCCATGCCGCTCGCGCCGGTTTCGTCGATGGCGGCTGCCGCCATCGCGGCGATCTCCTCGTCGCTCAGCTGCGCGGGCAGGTAGGCGTCGAGGACGACTCCCTCGGCCCGTTCCGCATCTGCCTGCTCGTCGCGGCCGGCCGCCGCGAACGCTTCGGCGGCCTCGCGGCGGCGCTTCGCCTCCCGGGTGAGGACCTTGATGACCTCGGCGTCGCTGAGTTCCCGGGCCGAGGAACCCGCCACCTCTTCCTGCGTGATCGACGTGAGCGCCATCCGCAGGGTGCGGGTACGGACCGCGTCACGTGCCTTCATCGCCGCGGTCAGGTCGCCGCGGAGCCGGTCCTTCAGTGCAGCCATGGGTCCATCCTGGCCGGCCGGGCAGGCACCGGCTCCGGTGGCCGGCCCGGCCCGTCGGTGTGGCGGGTCCAGCATCCCGGGCATGGCACGATAAGGAGATGCGAGCATCCCAGCGCGCCCTCGCCCTCACGGTCACCGCCGGTGCCGGCGCCGCCGCCTACGCCTCCGTGGTGGAACGGAACTGGTTCGCGCTGCGGCGCTACGAGGTCCCCGTCCTCCCGGACGGGGCTGCCCCGCTGCGGGTGCTGCACCTGTCGGACGTGCACCTGACTCCGGGACGGCACAGGCTGCTGTCGTGGATCAGGTCCCTGCACACCCTTGACCCGGACCTCGTCGTGAACACGGGCGACTCGATCGCGCACAGGCATGCCGTCCGGCCGTTCCTCGAGGCCCTCGGGCCACTGCTGGAGCGGCCGGGGGTCTTCGTGTACGGCTCGAACGACCTGTACTCGCCGATCCCGAAGAACCCGCTGCGATACCTGTATGAAGACACCGACCCGCTGAAGCACCGGCGCGCCGCCGACATGCCCTGGGCCGAACTCGGCGAGGGAATGGCGGCGGCCGGCTGGCTGGAGGTGAACAACCAGCGCGGCCGGGTCAAGGCGGGGGACCTGGACATCGAGGTGGGTGGCGTGCACGACTCGCACATCCGCCGGGACCGCTACGACCACGTCGCCGGGCCCACCGATCCCACCGCCGACCTGCGGCTCGGCGTCATGCACTCACCGGAGCCACGGGTGATGGACCGGTTCGCCGCCGACGGCTACGACCTGATGCTGAGCGGGCACACCCACGGGGGACAGGTTTGCCTGCCGGGATACGGGACCCTGGTGACCAACTGCGGCATCGACCGCCAGCGCGCCAAGGGGCTGCACCGTCATCCCGCCCAGGGCAGCCCGGATCGCCCGTGGTTGCACGTGTCCGGGGGGCTCGGGACTTCGCCGATGGCGCCGTTCCGGTTCTGCTGCCGGCCGGAGGCAAGCCTGCTCACGCTGGTTCCGCGGATCGGCTAGACTTCCGGAGGTTCCGGGCTACCGGGATCTCGCGCCGCTCAGGCGGGCGGCGGGGTGTGGCGCAGCTT
>CAVUIU010000013.1:0-20501 GCA_963741615.1 uncultured Actinomycetes bacterium | reverse complement strand
GTCGTGCTCCCGGCGCTCGCTCGGTCAGCCGTGCGCGCCGCCCGGCGGCCGCCCCAGCTCGGACCGCTGCCGCTGGTGGGAATCCCAGCAGGGGAAACGGGCATCGGCGCCCTCGCCGCGCAGCAGCCCGGTGATCGCCTGCTGGGTGATCGCGTCGGCGGGCGTGTACACGACCACCCGGGTGCCGGGGACGGCAAGCACGGCCAGGCTGGTGGTGGTCATGGCAAGCCGCTCGTGTGCCGGGTGCCGGAAGATCTTGAGGTAGGAGGCCTGGCTCGCCACGTCATGCTCGGCCCACAGGCGGGCGAAGTACGGGCTGCGCGCCTGGAGCTGGCGGACGAACCCGGTCCAGGCGGGCTCGCCCAGATGGCGGCCGTACGCCCCGCGCAACTGGGCCACCAGGGTGGACAGCTGCTCGTCCCGGTTGACGTACGGGTGGCAGCACTCCGCGTGCAGGAAGCACAGCCAGAGCGTGTTCCGCTGGCCGGGCTCGGCGCCGACGACGGTCGGCCACAGGGCCGCGTACGCGCGGTTCCAGGCGAGCAGATCGAACCGCTCATTGATCACGCTGGCGGGCAGCGGCGCCAGGGCGTCCAGGATCTGCTGGACCTCCGGCGTCACCTGTTCGCATCCGGCGCCGCCGGCCCCGGCGGCAGTTGCCGCGTCCGGGATGTCGGCCAGCCGGAAGAGGTGCTCCCGTTCGGCCCCGTCGAGCAGGAGCGTGCGCGCCACCGCGCCGAGCACCTGGGTGCTGGCGTTGATGGGGCGGCCCTGTTCCAGCCACGTGTACCAGGTCACGCCGACGCCGGCCAGCTGCGCGACCTCCTCGCGGCGCAGGCCGGGTGTGCGGCGCCGTGCGCCCGGTGCCAGCCCTGCCTGTTCCGGGGTGACGCGTTCGCGCCTGCTGCGCAGGAAGGCGGCAAGCTCGGCGCGCCGTTGCTGCCCGCTGGCCGCGGTCATGGTGCCCATGCGTCCATCCTGCCCGTGCGGCCGGGTGCTTGCCAGGTGCTGCTGGTACCAGGATAACCAGGCTCTTGGTACTGGCATCCCGATGACGGCAGGCTCGGCACCATGACGAACACCCTCACCACCGCCAGCCCTGCCCGCCAGGACCGCCGGGACCGCCCGTCCCGGCGCGTGCCCAGCCCGCGGGGAACCCTGGCGATCGTCCTCACCGGCCAGTTCATGGCGGTCCTGGACGCATCCGTGGTCAACGTGGCCGCCCCCTCCATCCATACCAGCCTGCACGCGTCCGGCGCCGGGCTGCAGCTCGTCATCGCCGGCTATGTCGTCACCTACGCGGTGCTGCTGGTGACCGGCGCCCGCCTCGGCGACATCCTCGGCTACCGGGCGATGTTCCTGGGCGGCCTGGCCCTGTTCACCCTCGCTTCACTGGGCTGCGGCCTGGCCGGCTCGACGGGGCTGCTGGTGGCGCTGCGCTTCGTGCAGGGAGTGGGCGCGGCGGCGATGATCCCGCAGGTGCTCAGCCTCATCCAGCGCTCGTTCCCCGGGCCGGCCCGGGCACGCCCGATGCGGCTGTACGCGGCGGTGCTCGCGGGCGGCGCCGTGGCCGGCCAGGTGCTCGGGGGGCTCCTGGTGAGCGCGGACCTGTGGGGCAGCACCTGGCGGCCCGTGTTCTTGCTGAACGTGCCGATCGGTGTGCTGCTCATGATCGGCGGCAGCCGGCTGCTGCCGCCGGGCCGGGGCGAGCGGGGCCGGGGTCTCGACCCGGCGGGCCTGGCGATCCTCACCCCGGCCGTGCTGGCACTGGTGCTGCCGCTGGTGCTGGGGCAGTCCGGGGACTGGCCGGCCTGGGGCTGGGCCTGCCTGGCCGCCAGCGGGCTGGGTTTCGCCGCCTTCACGCTGGTGGAGCGCCGGGTGGCGGCGGCGGGCGGGTCGCCCCTGATTCCCGGCCGGGTGCTCAGGCTGCCCGGGGTGGCCATGGGAATCGCCGCGCTGTTCGCGGTCATGGCGGTGTTCGGCGGCTTCTTCTTCACCCTCGCGCTGCACCTGCAGGGCGGGCTGGGTGACTCCGCGCTCCGGGCCGGGCTCACCTTCGCTCCTGCCGGGCTCGCGTTCGCGCTGGTCAGCCTGAACTGGCAGCGTATCGGCGGCCGCGGGCAGCTGGCGCTGATCACGGGTGGCTTCGCCGCCAACGCGGCTGGCCTGCTCGCGCTGGCATTCCTGCTGCGGGACGGCGGGGACGGTGGCGCCGCGCTCTATCTCGCGCTGGCGGCGGTCGGGGCCGGCATGGCCGCCTCGTTCAGCCCGCTGATGACCGCGGTGCTGATGCGGGTGCCCGTCCACGACGCGGCCGACGCGACGGGCGTCATCGTGACCGTCAACCAGCTCGCGCTCGTGATCGGGGTCGCCACGTTCGGCACCCTGTACCTGAACCTGGCCGGGCAGTTGCCGGCGCAGGCGGCGGCGGACGGCTTCCGGGCGGTGTCGGCCCACGCGGTCGCGGTGACCTGCGTGGTGCTGGCCGCCGGGTCGGTGGCCGGCGGGGTCCTTGCCCTCGTCCGCAGCGTCCTGGCCCGGCGGCAGCGGCCGTAGCTCGCCACGACTGTGCGAACCCGGTGCCAGCGCACACCTTCCGTGCCGTCGCTACCCGCCCGGCGGGGTTGCCGGGCCGGTGGCGGTAGTGGTCGCGGGGCCGGTGGCGGAGGTGGTCGCGGGGCCGGTGGCGGAGGTGGTCGCCGGGCCGGTGGCGGGCACGGCCTCCGGAGCCGGGGCCTGGACCTGCGCCTGCGGGGCGCCCGGATCGCGCCGGGCGAAGGCGAGCCCGGCCGCCAGGCAGATCACCGGCACCCCGATCAGGACATACCGCTGGGCGAAGTCGGCGGTCAGCACCGGCACCAGCAGCAGGGTGACGGAGGCCACCCAGGGGAACAGCCCCGGTCCGCCCCAGCCATCCAGCCGCCGGAACCCGCCGCCGCGCCAGGAACGCACGATCCCGCCGAGCCCGATCAGCAGCAGCACCCCCAGCAGGGTGCCGCGCAGGTAGACGAAACGCTGGTAGCCGCGCATCCACCCGGCGAACGGCTCGACGGCCCTGGTGGATGTCTGGCCGCCGTATCTGAGCTGGTCGAAAGCGACGGTGTGACCGTGCCCGAGCACGAAGCCGGGGGCGATCCAGTGCGTGGTCGCGTAGGCGAACTGGTACCGGCGGGTCATGGCCAGGCTCGGGTGATCCGGGTTGTTCCAGTAGAACGTCAGGGATGCGTCGTGCAGCACGTCGCGCAGGTAACCGCCGGGCTGTGCGGTGATCGCCCGCAGCGCGAAGTTCATCGCCAGCTTGTTCTTGTGCACCGAGAACTTCTGGCCCGGCACGCCGTTCAGCGGCGAGTTCTTCTCCCAGATGAAGGTGGACGCGGATGGCCGCTGCCCCACCGGCTGGCGCGGGCACAGCGCCAGCTCGTCCGCTGGCGGCTTGATGACGGCGCAATTGGCGAACGTCATCGTGCGTGACCACAGGTAGATGCCGTCGCTGTTGCTGAAGGCGGAAACGCCGTAGACGCTGTGGAACCACAGGACGTAACCGGCGAGCGGGATCGCGCCCGCCACCGCGGTCGCCCCGAACGCGCGCCAGCCCACCCGGCGCAGCACCAGGTACAGCAGGAACACGATGAACACCGGCAGCCCGACCGGCCAGAGGGTGGCCCCCGCGGCCAGCACGAAGCCCGCCGCGACCGTCGCCCACAGCGGGCGCCCGCCCCGCCACCACAAGGTGAGCGTGATCGCCAGCATGACCAGGAAGCCGAACGTGGCACTGGGCAGGATCTCGTGTTCCAGCTCGATCTGGTACGCGTCGAGCAGGACCGGCAGCGCCGCCAGCGTCGCCCCCCAGGCCGGCAGGCCGTAGCGCCGGAGCAGCGCGTAGATCATCACACCCGCGGCCAGGCCCGCCAGATGCTGGACGGCGGTGACCACCGCGAAGCTGTGGAAGGGACTGAGCAGGAACAGGACGACGCCGTACCCGGACAGCCGGGAGGTGCCGGGGGCGTGGTACAGCGCCGTGGACAGATAGGAGGCGGAGTCGCCGCCGAACCAGATCGCGGGCGGGAAGCCGAGCATCGTGATCACCCGGACCGCCAGGCCCAGGCCGAACGCGACGGCGAACAGGCGGTGCCTGCCCACGGCTGACCACGCAGCGGCTACTCGGCTCACAACTCCAAATCCTGCCACGGGATCCGGACCGCTCACGTCAGGTCCGCCAGGCACGGGGGATCTCCGGCGGGGGCGGGGGCGTGGGCCGGGGGCGGGCGGGGGCCAGGGCGGCGTCCACCGCCGTCCAGGCCGGGGCCGCCGCCGCGATCTCTCCGCGCCGGGTGCGGTGCCGCGCGAAGGCCAGGCCGGCCGCCAGGCAGGCGACGGGCACCACCGTGATCGCGTACCGGTAGTGATACTCGTGCAGGGCGACCGGTGCCACGATGCCGACGACGGCGACCGCCCAGGGCAGTGCGACCGGATGGCCCCGCCACCGCCGGGCCCTGATGACCCCGGCCAGGCCGGCGGCGAGCACGAGGGCGAACACGATGCCGGGGAAGTGAAGCCGGCGGCGACGCACCGCCCCACGGTCGGGCCGCGCCTGGTGACCAGGACGGCCACTGCCGCCATGATCAGGAGCGTGTACAGGGTGTCAGGGAGCACCGCTGATTCGAGCATCATCTGCCGGGGGTCGAACAGGGTCGGGCAGGCCGCCAGCACCGCGCCCCAGGCGGGCAGGCCCCAGTGCCGCAGCACGGCATACCCCAGCACCGCGGTGGCGATGCCCATGAGGTGCTGCACGGTGGTGACCAGCGGCAGATTGTGGAACGGCTCCAGGGCCCGCAGCAGGATCGGATACCCCGACGGGCGGGTCCGGCCGGGCATGAGGTGGACTCCTTCGCCAGCCACGGGCGGGCGCAGGCCCTAAGCTTGATACCGGTCACTTACCGTCTCCTGTTGGCCGAGGGTCATTACGCTAACGAATCGAATGGCAACTCTGTGTGAAAACAATGGGATCGCCGCCCGGCGATGAGGGGCGCTGGCCGGCCCTCGACGCGGCCAGGCTGACCGGCATGGTGGTGTCACCGGCGGGCCTGTGGCGCGAGGTCAGGGTGGTCGGGGAAACCGGGTCCACCAATGCGGACCTGCTGGCGCGGGCACGGTCCGGCGCGGGGGAGGGCCTGGTGCTCGTGGCCGAGGAGCAGACCGCGGGGCGCGGCCGGATGGGGCGGCGCTGGATCAGCCCGCCGCGTTCCGCCCTCACCTTCTCGGTGCTGCTGCGGCCCGGCGGCGTGCCGGCCCGCCTGCTGGGCTGGCTGCCGTTGCTGGCTGGTGTCGCGGCGGCGACGGCGCTGGCCGAAACGGCCGGGGTGGACGCCGTGCTGAAGTGGCCGAACGACGTCCTCGTCCAGGAGGACAAGCTGGCCGGGATCCTCGTCGAGAGCTCGGGTGCGGCGATCGTGGTCGGCACCGGGATCAACGTCTTCCAGCGCCGCGATGAGCTGCCTGTGCCCGCCGCGACATCGCTGCTGCTGGCGGCGCCGCAGGCAGCCGGGGCGGATGCGCGGGAACGGGTGCTCGTCGCCGTCCTGGCTCAGCTTTCCCGCTGGTACGGTGCTTGGCTCGGCCAGGCCCAGCCCGGCGATGCCGACGGCTGCGGGCTGCGCGAGGAATACCTGCGCCGCTGCGCCACGATCGGCAGGAAGGTGACCGTGATGCTGCCGGGTGGCCAGGACCTGACCGGCACGGCGGCGGGTGTTGACGCGGCGGGCCAGCTGGAAGTGAGCACCGGCTCCGGCCTGGCCCTGATCAGCGCGGGCGACGTGGTCCACCTGCGGTGAGGGCGGGACGCCCGGGACCGGATGGGCGGCGCATTTCGCCACGTTCCGTGCCACCATGTGGCCCATGGCCGACGACACGGAGCTCTCCGCGGGAGAGCGCAGCGTCCTCCTTCTCCACCCGCACTGGAAGATCCTGCTGCGCCCCACCCTCATCCTGATCCTGGTAGCCGCCGCGGCGGCGGCGCTGCTGGTGGCGATCCCGCAGGGCTCGTACGCGGCTCCGGGCCGGATCGCGGTCGGCGTGGTGGCCATCGTGGCCGTGGTGGCCTGGTTCGCGATCCCGTTCCTGCGCTGGCAGACCACTACCTACGAGCTCACCACCCGCCGGCTCCGGCTGCGCCGGGGCATTCTGTCCCGGTCCGGGCGTGACTTCCCGCTGATCAGGATCAGCGACGTCTCCTTCTCGCACGGGCTGATCGACCGGCTGCTCGGCTGCGGCCGGCTCGTCGTCGAATCGGCCGGCGAGCACGGGCAGCTGGTGCTGACCGAGATCCCGCAGGTCGAGAAGGTGCAGGCCACCCTGTTCCAGCTGGTCGAGGACGAGCATGCCCGGCTGGCCCGCGAGGACTCCGGGACCTGACCTCTCTCCTGGCCGCGGTGGCTGCTCGTAGGCTGGGGGGATGGACGGCATCACGATGCAGCCGCATCTGGCCGGGCACGCCGGGGTGTGCGAGATCATCCTGGACCGGCCGGCCGCGTTGAACGCAATCGACACCGCGATGGCGGCACGGCTCACCCAGGCGTGCGCCGAGCTCGCCGCGGATCGCCAGGTCCGCGCCATCGTGCTTTCTGCCGCCGGCGACCGCGCGTTCTGCGTGGGCGCTGACCTGAAAGAACGTAACCGGCTCAGCGACGCCGGGCTGCTGGCGCAGCGTGAGGTGTTCCGTGCCGCGTTCGGTGGCCTGCTGGCCCTGCCCCAGCCGGTGGTCGCCGCCGTGCACGGGTATGCCCTCGGCGGCGGCTGCGAGCTCGCCCTGTCCTGCGACCTGATCGTGGCGGACGAGACCGCGGTGTTCGGCCTGCCGGAGGCCACGGTGGGCCTGGTGCCCGGCGGCGGCGGCACCCAGCTGGCGCAGCGCAGGCTCGGGCCGGGCCGGGCCGCCGACCTGATCTTCACCGGCCGCCGGGTGCCCGCCGACGAGGCGGAGCGGATCGGCCTGGCCGACCGCCTGGTGCCGGCCGGGAGGGCCGGCCAGCAGGCGCTCGAACTGGCGCAGCAGATCGCGGCCAACTCCCCGGTCGCGGTCCGGGCCGCCAAGCAGGCAATCCGGCACGGTGAGGGGATCGGCCTGGCGGCGGCGCTGGACGTGGAGGACGCCGCCTGGCGGGTAGCCGCGATGTCGGAGGACCGGCGGGAGGGGATCGCGGCGTTCAACGAGAAGCGCGCCCCCGGCTGGCCGGGCCAGTGAACCGGGGCCGGCAGGGCCGGAGCCAGCAGGGCCGGGGCCAGTGAGGAGACCACCGTGACCGATCTGCCGTCGCGGATCTCAGTGCGCGAGGTAGGCCCGAGGGATGGGCTGCAGAACGAGGATCCGGTGCCGGCCACCGCGAAGATCGCACTCATCGACCAGCTGGCGAAGACCGGGGTGAGCAGGATCGAGGCCGTCTCGTTCGTGCGGGCCGAGGCGATCCCGCAGATGGCCGACGCGGACGAGGTGTGGGCGGGCGTCACCAGGGACCCGGCTATCCGCTACTCGGCGCTCGCGCCGAACCTGCGCGGCGCGCGGCGGGCCCTCGATGCCGGGTTTGCCGAGGTGGAGGCCGTGGTGTCGGCCTCGGAGACCCACAACCGCAAGAACGTCAACCGGTCCACGGAGCAGTCGCTGGACGAGATCGCGGTCATGATCGACGAGGCACAGCAGCGGGGCGCCACCCTCCAGGTGGTCGTCGCCACCGCCTGGGGCTGCCCGTACGAGGGCGATGTGCCGGTGGAAAGGGTGCTGGCGGTCGCTGGCCGGGCGGTCGCGGACGGGGCGGATGCGATCTCGTTCGGCGACACCACCGGCATGGCGACGCCGCGCAGGGTATGGGACCTGGTTGGCTCGTTCCGGTCCCGGCACCCTGACGTGCCGCTCAACCTGCATTTCCATAACACCCGCGGCACCGGGCTGGCGAACGTGCTGGCCGCGCTGGAGCTGGGGGTGGACGACTTCGATGCGTCGGTCGGCGGGCTGGGCGGCTGTCCCTACGCGCCCGGCGCCAGCGGCAACATCGCCACCGAGGAACTGGTGCACATGGTCGAGGACATGGGTGTGCGGACCGGGGTCGACCTGGCGGCCATGATCGAGGCTGCGGGGGCCGCGGAGCGCATCGTTGGGCGCGAACTGCCGTCCCAGGTCCTGCGCGCCGGTCCGCGGACGCGGACCATCCCCGGGTAACGGCGAGGCGGGCGGCGCGGCCTCAGCCCGGGCCCGGTACCCAAGAATCACGACGCTCCGTGCTGATTTGATGACGGGGTGGAGCCAAAGGTCTAAGGTTACTCCGGTGGGTAATCAGACGAAGGCCTATTCGTTACTGAGTGTCGCCCTGTCGGATGCCGTGGAGGAGGAGAGGTGCCGTCGCCACATGGACCCGCTGGACGAGCTGACCTGGCACTGGGGGATGGCCTACCGGATCTGGGCCGCAGACGGCATCTGGTACGCGTGCCGCAATGACCATGACGAGATCATCCAGGCCACCGACCCCGAGCGGCTGTCGTTCATGATCAGGGATGACTACTTCCGCCGGGACGGGTCGCGCACCGCCTCCTCCCCGCCGGAGTGACCGCCGGGTGGTGCCTCCCCCCGCCGCAGTGACCCCCGGGTGGTGCCCTCGCCGCCGGAGTGACCGCCGGCCCCCGCCCGCCCGCGGGGTACAGTCGCCATCGTGGCTGAGCACTCGGACCTGTCGCAGGTGCGTGCCCGGGTTGAGCAGGGCGGTGCGCACAAGTACCACGAGGCGGCGGCGAAGGCCGGCAAGCTGTTCGCCCGGGAGCGGATCGCGCTGCTGACCGACGAGGGCAGCTTCGCCGAGGACGGTCGCTACGCGAACGTGCTCGCCGACGGCCTGCCCGCCGACGGCGTTGTCACCGGTACCGCCACGATCGGGGGCAGGCCGGTCGCGCTGATGGCGAACGACTCCACGGTGAAGGCCGGCTCGTGGGGCGCCCGCACCGTGGAGAAGATCATCCGGATCATCGAGAAGGCGTACGGGGCGGGCATCCCCATGGTGTACCTGGTCGATTCGGCCGGGGCCCGGATCACCGACCAGGTCGAGATGTTCCCGGGGCGCCGCGGCGCGGGGAAGATCTTTCACAGCCAGGTCCGCGCGTCAGGTGCCATACCGCAGGTCTGCGCGCTGTTCGGGCCCTCGGCGGCAGGTGGCGCCTACATCCCCGCCTTCTGCGACTACGTGGCGATGGTGGACGGCAACGCGTCGATGTACCTCGGCAGCCCGCGGATGGTCGAGATGGTGGTGACGGAGAAGACCACGCTGGAGGAGATGGGCGGTGCCCGGATGCACTGCACCGTCTCCGGGTGCGGGCACTACCTGGCGGGATCGGAACGTGACGCGCTGGCGGCGATCCGCGGTTACCTGTCCTACCTGCCGTCCAGCTGGCGGCAGCAGCCGCCGCCGCGCCCGGCCGCCGAGCCGGAGGACGTTGACCTGGCGGCGATGGTCCCCGCCAGCGAGCGGCAGGTCTTCGACATGCGCTCCTACCTGCGGGGCGTGGTGGACGCCGGGTCGTTCTTCGAGATCCACCAATTGTGGGCGCGGGAACTGACCATCGGGTTCGCCCGGCTGGCCGGGCAGGTGATCGGCGTGGTCGCCAACAACCCGATGTTCAAGGGCGGTGTGCTCTTCGTTGACTCCGCGGACAAGGCGACCCGGTTCATCCAGTTGTGTGACGCGTTCAACGTGCCGCTGCTCTTCCTGGCCGACGTGCCAGGGTTCATGGTCGGCACGGCCGTCGAGAAGCAGGGCATCATCCGGCACGGCGCGAAGATGATCAGTGCGGTGTCGGAGGCGACCGTGCCGAAGATCTGCGTGATCGTGCGCAAGGCCTACGGGGCGGGCCTGTACGCGATGGCCGGGCCGGGGTTCGAGCCCGACGCGACGATCGCCCTGCCCACCGCGAAGATTGCCGTGATGGGGGCGGACGCGGCCGTCAACGCGGTCTATTTCAACAAGCTGGCCGGCATCGACGATCCCGTCGCCCGCGAGGAGGAGACACGCCGCCTGCGTGAGGCCTACGACCGCGACATCGATGTGCTGCGGCTGGCGTCCGAACTCGTCGTTGACGACGTGGTGGAGCCCGCTGAGCTGCGGGCGGAGCTGGTCAAGCGGTTCGCGGCCGCGGCTGGCAAGGACCGCGGGTTCTCCCATCGCCGCCATGGTGTCACCCCGGTCTGAGACGTGCCCGGCGGCGCCCGGCGGGGGCGGTTTCTCAGCGTGGCAGGCGTGTTTCTCCTTGTAGTCGTACGGGAATGGCCGCCGGGCGCAATACCATCGGACCATGACCAGCGTCTTGCTCGCCGAGGATGATGCCTCCATATCCGATCCGCTGGCACGCGCACTGCGGCGCGAGGGATACGACGTTGACGTTTCGGCGGACGGCCCGAGCACGCTGGAAGCGGCCATGGCCGGCGGGATTGACCTGATCGTGCTCGACATCGGCCTACCGCAGCTGGACGGGCTCGAAGTGTGCCGCCGTCTGCGCTCGGAGGGGCAGTCCGTCCCCGTGCTGATCCTCACCGCCCGCGCGGACGAGGTTGACACGGTGATCGGGCTGGATGCGGGCGCCGACGACTATGTGACCAAGCCGTTCCGGCTCGCGGAGCTCCTGGCCCGGGTCCGGGCCCTGCTGCGCCGGGGCAGCGCCGAGACCAGCACGGTGCAGGGGGTGCGGGTGGACCCGGACGCCCGGCGCGCCTGGATCGGCGACACCGAGCTCGAGCTCACCACCAAGGAGTTCGACCTGCTGTGTGTGCTGGTGAACGACGCAGGCAAGGTCGTCACCCGGGAGCAGATCATGCGGGAGGTCTGGGACAGCAAGTGGTGGGGCTCGACCAAGACCCTCGACATGCACATCTCCTGGTTGCGCCGCAAGCTGGGCGACGACGCACACAGCCCCCGGTACATCACCACGGTGCGTGGCGTCGGGTTCCGGTTCGAGCGGGGCGACTGATGGACGGGATGGGCCGGGCGCGGGCAGGCTGACGTGCGCCGCCGGCTGCTCTTCTCGACGATCGCTGTGGCGGTCATCGCGGTGGTGCTGTTCGGCCTGCCGCTGGGCTTCGTGCTGACCCGGCTGGAGATCAACGCCGCGCACCAGCTGGTGCAGCGTGATGCCACCACCGTGGCGAGGACGCTGCAGAACCGGTTGGGCTCGCGCGTGCCGGCCGACATCGCCGACGCCGCGGACGCGGCACGGTCGCTGCCGGACAGGTACGTCAGCATCAGCCAGGACGGGCGGCCACCCACCACGTTCGGGGACCTGCCCGGATCGGATGTGATCACGGCGCAGGCCGTGACCAGGAACTTCCGGGTCATCGTGGAATCGGACGACTCGGTGGAGACCGCGGGCGTCACCGAGGGGCTGGCCCTGACCTGCTCGCTGGCCCTGCTCGCGGTCTTGGTGGCGGTCGTACTCGCCGTCATGCAGGCCCGGCGGCTGGCCCGCCCGCTGCAGGAACTGGCGGGGGCCGCCGACCGGCTCGGCTCGGGGGACGCGCGCCCGCTCGGGCGCCGGTACGGGATGCCCGAACTCGACCGGGTGGCCGAGGGACTGGACGGGTCGGCGCAGCGGATCAGCGACCTGCTCGCGGCCGAGCGTGACTTCGCCGCCGATGCCTCGCATCAGCTGCGCACCCCGCTGACCGCGCTGTCCATGCGGCTGGAGGAGATGCTGGCCGCTGCCGACGAGCCCGGCGTCGTGCGTGAGGAAGGGGCGGCGGCGCTGGTGCAGACCGAGCGGCTGGCGGAGGTCGTCAGCCAGTTGCTCGGGCGGACCCGCGCGTCGGTCGCGGCATCGCCGGAGCGGGTCTGGATCGATGACATCGTGGCGCAGCAGGTGGTGGAGTGGGACCCGGCGTTCCGCCGCAAGAACCGCAAGCTCGAAGTGGCGGGGGACAAGAACCTGCGGGCCTACGTGACCCCGGGGATGCTGTCGCAGGTGATCGCCACGTTGCTGGACAACGCGTTCGTGCACGGCGCCGGGACGGTCACGGTCCGCACCTCGCAGACTCCCAAGTCCGTGGTGATCGAGGTGCGGGACGAGGGCAAGGGCGTGCCATCCGAGCTCGTGCCGCGGATCTTTGAGCGCAGCGTGAGCGGCAAGCCGGGCGGCACCGGCCTCGGTCTGGCCCTGGCCCGCAGCATCGCCGCCGCCGACGGGGGCAAGGTGGTGCTGGTCCGGCCCCGCCCGGCGGTCTTCGCCGTGTTCCTCCCGCGCGGGAGGCGGCCCGGCGACGAGGACCCGCCGGTGGTCTCAGGCCCGGCTTAACCGGCCTGGCCGGCCGAGGCCGCCACCGGCGCCGTGGACGGCCGCCGGTCGGCGATCGCGTGCCAGATCAGGTAGATCGCCGCGGTGATGACGAACCCCACCTCGAAGGTGATGTCGCCGATGGCCGGGACGTGCTTGGGGACCACGCCGACGTACTCGGTCTGGTTGGAGAACAGAGCGATCGACACCGCCATCCCGGTGATCATCGCCACCGGCCCGGCCCAGTTGGTGTGGCGCCGGTCGAAGAGCATGGGCTCGATCTCGGTGAGGGGCTGGTGGCGGCGCAGGAACTGGTCGCAGAAGACCACGGCCAGCCAGGGCGCGATCCAGTAGGCGATGATCAGCAGGAAGTTCGTGTACTTGGCGCCCGCGTCGTGCAGCCCGGTGAGCGCGAGGATGAAGCCGATCACGCCGAAGACCAGCGCCACGATGGCCCGCCGGAGGGCGAGCGGCAGCTTGATGCCCATGGCGGTGAAGGAAAGCGCGCCGGAGTAGATGTTGAGCACGTTCGCGGCGACCGCGCCGATCGCGATGGCCAGCAGGGTGAGGTCGGCGAGCGCGGTGGGCAGGTGGCCGGTGAAGGAGCCAGTGGGGTCACCGAGGGCGGCGCCCACGCTGGTGGCCGTGGCCGATGCGGCGCCGGCGATCTCCAGGATCACGCAGGACAGGAACAGCCCGAGACCGGACCAGAGCGCGATCGCCCTCCTGCTGGTGTCGGGCGCGAAGTAGCGCGTGTAGTCGGCGGCGTAGGGGTTCCAGCCGACCGCGTAGCCGAACGCCGCCCCGGTCGCCAGCAGGAACCCCCCGGACCCGCCGCCGTGGGACGGGGCGCCCGGGCTGGACTTGGTCAGGATGACGATGGTCGCGATCACGAAGATGACCGCGAGCACCGGGAAGGCGTAGCGCTCGAACATCTGCACGAGGTTGTGGCCGAAGAAAGCGATCACGACCTGGGCCACCACGATAATCAGCAGGCACAGAAACTTGGGCATATGCGTGAGCGTGTTCAGGGCGAACGTGCCGCTGACGCTGTTCACCGCGAACCAGCCGATACCCGCGGTGACCGAGTTCAGCCCGGCCGGGAACGCGTTCCCCCAGTAGCCGAAGCCCAGCCGGGACAGCACCATCTGCGGCACCCCGTGGGAGGGGCCACGCGCCGACAGGATGCCCTGGGTGATCGCGCCGACGCCGGTGCCGATCACGATGGCCAGCAGCGCCTGCGTGAAGCTCAGGCCGAAGGCGGCCACCGCCAGCACGCCGACGAAGACGGTGGCGAACTCCAGGTTGGGTGAGGTCCAGGTCCAGAAGAGCTGGAACGGCCGCCCGTGCCGTTCGTGCAGCGCGATGAACTCCGCCCCGCCCGGCTCCACCGTGCCGACGCGCGCTCCGTATTCGCCCTCGCGTACCACCACACCGGCGGGGGCGTCGTCAGTGATGACTGCTGAGGTGTTCTGATCGCGTGTTGCCATCGGGCTGCGCTCCTCATGACCTCGGGCCGACCGGGCGGTCGCGCGGTCCGCGCCGCGTCAGCCCGGCCATGGTGCTCACCGGCCATAACCTTGCAGACGCGCCGATGATAGATCGAGCCCCAAACACCAGTTGTTACCGTGATGTTAAGTCTGCGGCTTCTGACATGGGAAGGGGCATCCCTGTCCGGGTCCGGCCCGGTCACCGGCGTGGAGGCGGCAGAGCCCGGGGTGGTGCGCCCGCACGAGCGGCCTCGTAGGCTACGGCGGGTGACGGATGCGGCGGACGGGAGGCCACCGGTTCCGACGGTGGGAATGGTGGGGGCCGGCCAGCTGGCCCGGATGACCTGCCAGGCCGCGATCGGCCTCGGGATCAGGTTCCGGGTGCTCGCGGACTCGGCGGCCGACAGCGCGGCCCAGGTCTGCCCCGACGTGCAGGTCGGCGACTACACCTGCCTGGATGACCTGCTCGCGTTCGCCGGCGGGTGCGACGTGGTCACCTTCGACCATGAGCACGTCCCTGGCCGGCACCTGGCCGCGCTGGCGCAGGCGGTGGCGGTCCGCCCGGGCGCTGGCGCGCTGCGCTACACCCAGGACAAGCTGGCGATGCGGGAGCGGCTGGCGGGGCTCGGCGTGCCCTGCCCGCGCTACGCGCCGGTGCCCGGCCAGGGCGGCCTGGCCGGGGTGACAGCGTTCGCCGCGGACGGGGGCTGGCCGGTCGTGCTCAAGGCGGTCAGCGGCGGGTACGACGGCCGGGGCGTGTGGGTATGCGGTACCCCTGACGAGGTTGCGGAGGTGCTTGCCCATCCGGTCGCGGTGTTCGCCGAGGAGCACATCGACTTCGACCGGGAACTGGCCGTGCTGGCCGCCCGGTCGCCACAGGGCCAGGCCGCCGTCTACCCGGTCGTGCAGACGGTGCAGCGCGATGGCGTCTGCCACGAGGTGCTCGCCCCCGCGCCGTGGCTCGCGGCCGGCCGGGCGCGGGAGGCCCAGCGGCTGGCGCTCGAACTCGCGGCCACGCTCGAGGTGACGGGACTGCTCGCGGTCGAGCTCTTCGAGACGCCGCGCGGGCTGCTCGTCAATGAACTGGCGATGCGGCCGCACAACAGCGGGCACTGGACCATCGAGGGGGCCAGGACATCCCAGTTCGAGCAGCACCTGCGGGCCGTGCTCGACCTGCCGCTCGGCGCACCGGCGGCGGCTGCCCCGCAGATCGTGATGGCGAACGTCTTCGGCGGGCAGGACCCGGACGTGTACGAGCGCTACCTGCATGTGATGGCGGCCGATCCAGGCGTGAAGCTGCACCTGTACGGCAAGGTTGTGCGGCCAGGGCGGAAGATCGGCCACGTGACCGCGCTCGGGGACGACGTGGACGAACTGCGGGCGCGGGCGGGCCGGGCGGCGCGGTACCTGGCGACCGGGAAGGACTGAGGCCATGAACGGCGATGCAGGCCCGGCGGGACGGCCGGCCGGATCCACGGGCGGGCCACTGGTCGCAGTGGTCATGGGCAGCGATTCCGACTGGCCGGTGATGGAGGCGGCCGCTGACGCACTGGCCGAGTTCGGGGTCCCTTACGAGGCCGATGTGGTGTCGGCGCACCGGATGCCGCACGAGATGATCGAATACGGGTCGTCGGCGGCGGGCCGGGGCCTGCGCGTGATCATCGCGGGGGCGGGGGGCGCGGCCCATCTGCCGGGCATGCTCGCCTCGGTGACGCCGCTGCCGGTCATCGGCGTGCCGGTGCCGCTCGCGCACCTGGGCGGGCTCGATTCGCTGCTGTCGATCGTGTCGATGCCCGCGGGTATCCCGGTCGCGACGGTAGCGGTGGGCGGCGCGCGCAACGCCGGCCTGCTGGCCGTCCGCATCCTCGCCGTCGGCGACGAGGCACTGGGCACGCGGATGACGCGCTTCCAGCAGGATCTGCGGGAGCAGGCGCTGGCCAAAGGCGCCGCGCTGCGGGCCAGGGGGAAGGATCGCGGGCCCGGCTGAAGCCGGGACGCTTACGATCGGGGTATGAGCCTGGACTTCCCCGCCTTCGATCTGCCGGACGAGCACAAGGCGCTGCGCGCGTCGGTGCGCGCGCTGGCCGACGACAAGATCGCACCGCGAGCGGCGGAAGTGGACCAGTCGGCCGAGTTCCCCTGGGACGTGCACGAGGCGCTGGCCAAGGCCGATCTGACCGCGGTGCACATCCCGGAGGCCTACGGCGGCGCCGGGGCGGACGCGATCGCGACGGCGATCGTGATCGAGGAGGTCGCCCGCGCATGCGCCGCGTCCTCCCTCATCCCGGCCGTCAACAAGCTCGGCACGATGCCGCTCCTGCTGACCGACTCGGAGGAGCTGAAGCAGAAGTACCTGCCACCGGTGGCCCGCGGGGAGGCGATGTTCGCCTACGCGCTGTCCGAGCCCGAGGCCGGCTCCGACGCTGCGGGCATGAGGGCACGCGCGGTCCGTGACGGCGACACCTATGTGCTGAACGGAACCAAGCGGTGGATCACCAACGCCGGGGTTGCGACGTATTACACGGTGATGGCGGTCACCGATCCGTCGGGTGGCGCGGACGGGATCTCCGCCTTCGTGGTGGAGAAGGGTGACCCGGGGTTCTCGTTCGGCGCGCCCGAGCACAAGCTCGGCATCAAGGGCTCGCCCACCCGGGAGCTGTATTTCGACGACTGTGCGATCCCGGCCGACCGGCTGATCGGCGCGGAAGGAACCGGGCTCGGGACCGCGCTGACGGCCCTCGGCCACACCCGGGTGACGATCGCCGCCCAGGCGGTCGGCATCGCCCAGGGCGCGCTCGACTATGCAACCGGCTACGTCAAGGAGCGGCGGCAGTTCGGGAAGGCGGTCGCGGAGTTCCAGGGAGTGCAGTTCATGCTGGCCGACGCGGCCATGAAGCTCGAGGCCGCCCGGCAGCTCACGTACGCGGCGGCGGCCAGGTCAGAGCGTGCCGTGGCCGGGGAGGGCGACGGCGACCTCACCTTCTTCTCGTCGGCCTGCAAGTGCTTCGCGTCGGACATGGCGATGGAGGTCACCACCGACGCGGTGCAGTTGCTCGGTGGCTACGGCTACGTCAACGACTACCCGGTCGAGCGGATGATGCGGGACGCCAAGATCACCCAGATCTACGAGGGAACCAACCAGATCCAGCGCGTGGTCCTGGCCCGCCAACTGCTGGGGTAGCAGGCCGGCGGGCGTTGTGCAATGCTGGCCGGCGCGCCGACGACGAGATGGAGTGGCTGGCGACCGCCCGGGCGGCGCTGAACGAGCCATCCTGAGACCCCGTCGCCGGGCTGCCCGGCGGTGGGGCTGGCAAGACGGCGGCTTCCTCGGGACCCGGGAAACACGGGAGGCCGGGGCGGCGGTCAGCTGTCTGCCGGACCAGGGCCCGGTGGCCTTGGCGCCGGTTCCCAAGGTGGCCCGCCCGACACCTGCGGCGGGTGGATCACGTTCGTCCCGGGCCCCGGGGCAACGGCGTGCCTGGCGGCATAGCCGGCGTTCCGGGAGTGGCCGGACATGCCCGCCGGGACCCTCGCGGCACTGTCCGGCGCGGTCGTCCCGGGTGCACTCGCGACGCCTGCGACAGCCGTGGCCGGCGGCTGTGCCCTCCTGGCCCGCGCGGGCGGCGCGGGGGCAGGCGGATCGGGGGAGTCGGCGGACCCCGGGGGCATCTGGCTCACCGCGTACAGGAACATCACCAGCAGCAGCGTCAGGAGAACCACAAAGGTCGAGACGCCATCATTGACCATTGCCGAGTGGCTCATGGCCGCCTCCTGACTCGTTCGGATGACCGGGCGATAACGCCTTGTGATAGTGCGCTTACATTCCGGCCAGGTCGGATCACGGTCAGTCAGACAATCAGCGGCGCCAGGCGGCGGGCGGCGGTGCCACGGGAGTCCAGACAAGATGTTGACGCATACGGCCCCGCGCCGGTGTACCGGTTCACCTGCCTTCATCGGGATGAACCCCACAGCGACACCCCGAAGATGCGATTTGCCCGGGGAGAGCAGAAGCTTCCGGGTAGCGTTCCGCTTATGGCACGATCGTCCGCCTCGGCCGCGGAGGACGAACTCAGGCGCTGGGCTGATGCAGTCGCCAGGCGGGATGAGGTTGTCCTCGACGCCGTCGCCGCCGGTGTCAGCATCCACCAGATCCAGCAGATCACCGGCATCGCCAGGGCCACCATCATGCGCATCCTGGCGCGACAGCCGAAACGGCCGCTGCTGACGGTGGTCCCCCGGGACTGAGCCAGGGTGGCAGCCCTGGCCGGCCGGGCGCCGGCGCAAAAGGCCCCGGCCCGCTTGTCCGCTGCTTTCACCCCGTATTGATTTCGCCGTCGCCTGGCACAGCCGGTGATCACAGCTTGAGGCTGTATTTACACCTGGTAATTGTCACGGTACGTGTTGTCAATCTGTGATCCGTGTCACACCACTGGGGTGGCCGGCCGACACAACTTTTTCCCCAGAATCAAGAGAATCCCCTGACTCCTTCTGGCAAGGTATCGCCGATGGCCTCGGCGACCGAAATGTCCGCCGATCCCGTTGCGTGGCCCGCCACGGAACGGCCCGCGCGCTGGGCCCCGCCATCGCGACACGCTGCCCTGCCCCGCAGCGGTCCACATGCCGGCATCCCGCCCGGCGTGCTTGGCCGACTGGAAGGACTGCCTTGTCAGAGCACCGGAGGCGGAGTCCCGGCAGGAGGCGCACGTCTCGTCGGCCCAGTTTCCTGCTGCCGGTGACGGCCACGGCCATCGCTGCGATCACCGGGGTTACCCTCGCCGGCTACATGGTGCTGCGCGCGCACCAGCCCGGTGCTGGTGCCGTGATCGCCGCGGTGCTGCCAGGCAGCCGGGCCCTGGCGGTGCTGGAGGAGCAGCGCCAGCAGATGATCGTCATGGATGCGGCCGCCCACACGATGCACGTGGTCAGTGTTCCGAAGGTCGCCGCCATGCCGGACACGGCGGCCGGTGGCGGATCGGCCGGGGTGATCACCGTGGCGGCGCCCAACCCGGGCACCGCCCAGTCCACCGCATGGAGCCTGATGTCGTCGTTCGGCTTCAGCCCGAGTACCCAGTTCAGCTGCCTGAACAACATCTGGACCCGGGAGAGCGGCTGGCGCTGGAACGCGGCGAACGCCAGTGGCGCCTATGGCATACCGCAGGCGCTGCCCGGAGCGAAGATGGCCAGTGCCGGGGCCGACTGGCAGACCGACCCGACCACGCAGATCAAATGGGGTCTCGGCTACATCAAGGCGACATACGGGACCCCATGCAGCGCATGGTCCTTCTGGCAGGCGAACGGCTGGTACTAAGGCAGATCGGGTGCCGGTGCCACAGCCACAATGTTTTGTGAGATAGGTCATACCACCTTTCCCGCCATTCCCGGGCCCCCGGGCCCGGTTGCAGGCAAGGTGGGTGACCGACAGCACCCGGCGTATGAGATGGGTTGCCTCTGAGCAGCGCGCCGCCCTGACCCGCGGCACCTTCATGCGCCTCTGCCATGGCCCTTGCGCAGGTCCGCCGGCTGCAGTTGTCCCCCGGGTGGAAGCCGAGTGCGCATCTTCGCGTGCCCGACCAAAGGTTCCTTGTGTCTGCGCTACGCAACCTGTATCGCAAACCTCCTAAGCATCGCAAACGGTCCCAAATCCGCAAACCATCCAAAATTACTATCGCTGTAGCCGGAGCGACCATGGTCGCCACCGTCGCGGTGGCCTCAGGCGTCGCTGTCGCGGCACCAGCTGGCCCGGCGGGCCGGACGGCCCCGGCCCGGGCGGCTGCCAGAACGGTGGCTGACCCCGTCAATCTGGCCGATCTCGCCCGCGAGGTCGCCCAGGTGAAGGTCCTTCACACCGCCGTAGAGCGGCGGATGCTGGCCGCGGAGGCCCGCCGCGCTGCCGCCCGCCGAGCGGCGAGGCGCCGGGCGGCGAGGCGCCGGGCGGCCGCCCGGCGGGCTGCCCGGCAATCGGCCTCGCAGTCGGCACAGCAGCCGTCGTCGAGCTCCGCTGCTCCTTCCGTCGCGCCATCGGGGTCCGCCCAGCAGATCGCGCAGGCGATGCTCGGCTCATTCGGCTGGTCATCCAGCCAGTTCGGATGCCTGCAGAGCCTGTGGAACGCCGAAAGCGGCTGGAACCCCTATGCCAGCAACCCGACTTCGGGCGCTTACGGTATCCCGCAGGCGCTGCCCGGCGCCAAGATGGCGAGCGCTGGACCGGACTGGCAAACGAACATGGCCACCCAGATCCGCTGGGGGCTTGGGTACATCAAGGGGCTCTATGGCTCTCCGTGCGGCGCCTGGTCGCATGAGGAGAGCGCTGGCTGGTACTGAACGGCATGCCGGCAACGCCCGGGCCTGGTCATGCCCGGGCTGGTCGTGCAGGTGGCGGTCTTCCCCGGGGTAGGGAGGGCCGCCACCAGCGTCTCCGGTCGTGAGTCGGGCGGTAACCCGCACGCCTACAACGGCTGGGACTCCAACGCCGCCGCCGGCACTCCGTCGGAGGGCATCGCCCAGGTGATCGGACCGACGTTCGGCAACTACGCGCTGCCCGGGTACGGCAACATCTGGAACCCGGTCAACAACATGATCGCCGCGTTCCGCTACGCCATCTCGCGGTACGGATCCATGAGCAACATCCCGGGAGTCGTCGCCGTCCGCGGCGGTGGCTCGTACGTCGGGTACTGAACGGCGGGACCATGCCTGCCCGGCCCTGCTGCCGGGCCAGGA
>CAVUIU010000012.1:0-121539 GCA_963741615.1 uncultured Actinomycetes bacterium | reverse complement strand
TCCAGGGTGAAGTAGTCCGGCCCGGCGTAGGCGCCGGTGAGCTGCTTGGACCGCTGCATCAGCAGGTCGTTGAGCAGGCTGGAGGCGCCGATGCGGAACGCCTCCGGCGTCAGCCAGTCCGGCCCGGCGACCTCGCGGACGAGCACCAGGTAGCGGATGGCGTCCTTGGCGGTGCGGATACCGCCGGCGACCTTGACGCCGACCCGGCGCCCGGTCGCCATCCGGAAATCCCGGACGGCGGACAGCATCACGAGCGCCACCGGCGGGGTCGCGGCGGGTGCCACCTTGCCGGTCGACGTCTTGATGAAGTCGGCGCCCGCCAGCATCGCCAGCCAGGCGGCGCGGACGGTGTTGTCCAGGGTGGCGAGCTCGCCGGTCTCCAGGATCACCTTGAGGTGCACGGCGCCGCATGCCTCGCGCACCGCGCGCACCTCCTCGTAGACCTGCGCGTACCGGCCGGCCAGGAACGCGCCGCGGTCGATGACCATGTCCACCTCGTCGGCGCCCGCGTTCACCGCGTCCGCCACGTCGGCGAGCTTGACGGCGAGCGAGGCGCGCCCGGACGGGAACGCCGTCGCCACCGAGGCCACGGCCACCGGGCTGCCCGCCAGTTCGCCGCGCGCCAGGCCGACGAGGTCCGGGTACACGCACACGGCCGCGACCGGCGGCACGGACGGGTCACCGGGGTCCGGACGGAGCGCCTTGGCGCACAGCCCGCGGACCTTGCCCGGTGTGTCCGCGCCTTCCAGCGTGGTGAGGTCCACCATGCGCACCGCCATCTCCAGCGCCCACAGCTTGGCCTCACGCTTGATGGAACGGGTCGCCAGGGCCGCCGCCCGCTCGTGCGCCCCGACCTGGTTGACGCCGGGCAGGCCATGCAGGATCTGCCGGAGCGCGGCATCGGAGCCGACCACACCCGCCCCCGTGATCTCGGTTCCGGCGAGCCCGGTGCCGGTGATCCCGGTGCCTGCGGCCCCGCCGCCCGCCGCCCCGGCCGCGACGACGCCGGCCGCTCCCGTCACGATGTCGGCGTTCACTCCCGGCCCGCTCCCGCCCCGGGAATCCAGACCACCGAGTCGCTGGCGGCCCGCGCCGTGGCGAACCCCGGCTTGATCAGCGTGTTGATGATCCGCAGCCGCTCGTCGAAGTGCCCGAACGCGCTCTTCATCGCGTTGATCGTGAGCCACTCGATGTCGGACCAGCCGTAGCCGAACGCCTCCACCAGGCGGTGGAACTCCGACGAGAGGCTCACCCCGCTCATGAGCCTGTTGTCGGTGTTCAGCGTCACCCGGAACGAGAGCTGGCGCAGCAGCCGGATCGGGTGCTGCTCGATCGAGGGCGCGGCCCCGGTCTGGACGTTCGAGGTCGGGCACATCTCCAGCGGGATCCGCCGGTCCCGGACGTAGCTGGCCAGCCTGCCCAGGGTGGCGACACCCTCCGGCGTGATCTCGATGTCATCCATGATCCGGACCCCGTGACCGAGGCGCTCCGCGCCGCACCACTGGAGCGCCTCCCAGATGGATGGGAGCCCGAATCCTTCCCCGGCGTGGATCGTGATGTGGAAGTTCTCGCGCGCGACGTACTGGAACGCGTCGAGATGGCGGCTCGGGGGGCTGCCCGCCTCGGCGCCCGCGATGTCGAAGCCGACCACGCCCTGGTCGCGGTAACGCACCGCCAGTTCCGCGATCTCCAGCGACCTGGCCGCCGTGCGCATCGCGGTGAGCAGCGCGTATACGGTGATGCCGTGCCCGGAGCTGCCGATCCGGAATCCCTCGAGTACCGCCTCGACCACCTCGTCGAGCGTGAGCCCCCCCGCCACGTGCAGTTCTGGCGCGAACCTCACCTCGGCATAGACGATGCCGTCCGCAGCGAGATCTTCGGCACATTCGGCGGCCACCCTGACCAGCGCGTCGGCGGTCTGCATGACCGCCACCGTGTGCTGGAACGCGTCGAGGTACAGGTTGAGGTGCCCCCGGTTCGCCCCGCGCTGCAGCCACAGCCTGACCTCGTCCACGTTCCCGGAAGGGAGACGGTCGTAGCCGATCTGCTGGGCGAGGTCCACCACCGTAGCCGCCCGCAGACCGCCATCGAGGTGGTCGTGCAGCAGCACCTTGGGTGCGCCGCGGATCTCGTCCAGGCTGGGCGGCATTCGCCCATTGTCACACCTGCCGGGCAGCCGCTGTTACCCGCCCACACGGTCGATGACGGGCGCCTGCACCGCGGGCCGCTCCGGGCCGACCGCGATGGCATCCCCCAGGGCGACCAGCGCCGCCCCGAACCGGGACTCGTCGTCGGCGCGCAGTTCCAGCAGTGGCTGCTCCTCCTCCACCCAGTCCCCGGGTTTCGCCAGGCACAGCACCCCCGCGGACGGGCTCACCGGGTCTTCCTTGCGGGCACGGCCGGCGCCCAGCCGCCAGGCGGCGTTCCCGACCGCCCGCGCGTCCAGCCGCACCAGCCAGCCGGTGCCGGGAGCGGCGACTGACCTGGTATGCGGGGCCACCGGCAGCGGGGCGTCCGGGTCGCCGCCCTGGGCTGCGATCATTTCGCGGTACCTGGTGAGCGCGCCGCCGTCCGCCAGCACCGCTGCCGGGTCGGCCGCGATCCCCGTCAGGGCGAGCATCTCGCGGGCCAGGGCGAGGACCACCTCGGCCAGGTCGGGCGGCCCCTGCCCGGCCAGGGTGGCGACCGCCTCCTCGACCTCCAGGGCATTGCCGACCGCACGCCCGAGCGGCGTGTCCATCCGGGTGAGCAGCGCCGAGGTGCGCACGCCTTGCTCATCGCCCAGGGTCACCATGGTCTGCGCCAGCAGCCGGGCATCGGCAAGGTCGCGCATGAACGCGCCGCTGCCGACCTTGACGTCGAGCACGAGCGCCCCCGTGCCCTCGGCGATCTTCTTGGACATGATCGAGCTCGCGATGAGCGGGATGGACTCGACCGTCCCCGTGACGTCGCGCAGGGCGTACAGGCGCCGGTCAGCCGGGACCAGGCCGGGGCCGGCCGCGCAGATCACACAGCCCACGCTGCGCAAGATGGCAAGCATCTCGGCAGGCGGCAGGGCAGCCCGCCAGCCCGGGATGGACTCCAGCTTGTCCAGCGTGCCGCCGGTGTGGCCGAGGCCGCGGCCGGACAGCTGGGGCACGGCCACGCCACACGCCGCCACCAGCGGGGCGAGAACCAGCGAGACCTTGTCGCCCACACCCCCGGTCGAATGCTTGTCCGCGGTCGGCGTGGGCAGGCCGCCCAGGTCCAGCCGCTCACCGGAGTCCACCATCGCGGATGTCCAGGCGCGCAACTCGCCAGCGTCGAGGCCACCGAAATAGATGGCCATGAGCAGGGCGGACATCTGTTCCTCCGCGACCTCCCCCGACAGGTAGGCGCCGAAGAGCCAGCGAATCTCGTCACCGGTGAGAGCCAGGCCATCGCGTTTGGCGCGGATCAGGTCCACGGCGGCGTACGCCGGGCGGGCGGCCGCGGAGGGGGGCCGCCCCGGTTCAGCCACGCTCATCGCCCGGGCCGGCCAGGTCAGCTCCGGTGAACGGCGACGGCAGCAGGCGCCCGAGCTCGCACGGCCCGGCATCGGTGTCCACCAGCAGGCCGGGGCCACCCGCTTCGAGCAGCAGCTGGCGGCAGCGCCCGCACGGCAGGAGGTGCTGGCCGTCCCCGGAGACCACGCTCACCGCGACCAGGGTGGTGCCGCCGCCGGCCGCGTGCAGGGCGGAGACAAGCCCGCACTCGGCGCACAGTGTGAGGCCGTAGGACGCGTTCTCGACGTTGCAGCCCACCACGACCCGGCCGTCGCCGGTCTCGCCCGCGGCGCCGACCCGGAGCCGCGAATACGGCGCGTGTGCACGCTGCGCCACTTCGGTGGCGGCCGCCCGCAGCGCGGCCCAGTCGATCGCCATCGCAAGCCTCCGGCTGCACACGATAACAGCGCCGGGCACGGGAACGGCGCCCGCATCGGCCGCTGCGGGCGATGGCCGCGAAGCGCCCGCGTGAACCGCTCGCAGAGCACGTCAGGCACGCCGGGGAACCGCTGACGGACGGCCCGGGGCACGCTTCCCGGGTTGCGATTTCGCAACGTCGGCGAAGATCACCGCCTGCGACCTTCCCCGGACGTCGGGCCAGGTCTAGCCTGCGAACATCCCGGGGCAGGGTGTCTGGGTCATTTCGTCCTGCCGTTCCGGGCGGATGGGGGGCGATGATGCCAACGTTGACAACCGCTCCTAGGGCAAGCGGTGACAGGCGCCCCGTAAGAGGAGGTAACAACAAGTGAGACGAGCTATCCAGGCCTGCGCGGCACTGGCCGCAGTGGCCCTGCTTGCCGCTGGGTGTGCCAAACCGGCCCCGAGCACGGCCACGAGCACGGCCAAGTTCAAGGGCTGCATGGTCACCGACACCGGTGGCATCAACGACAAGTCGTTCAACCAGTCCTCCTGGCAGGGCATGCAGGCAGCCGCGGCCGCCAGCGGCGGCAAGATCACGGTCAAGTATCTGCCGTTGACCTCCACGTCGGACTACGCCAAGAACATCAGCGCGTTCGAGAGCCAGAAGTGCGGGATCATCGTCACCGTCGGCTTCCTGATGGGCCCCGCGACCCAGGCCGCCGCCCTGGCCAACTCGAAGCAGAAGTTCGCGATCGTCGACTGCTCGTACGCCTCCTTCTGCCTGTCAACTAAGCCCCATCCGCCGATCGCCCACAACATCAGCCAGCTGGTGTACAACACCGTCCAGGACGCCTTCCTCGGCGGCTACCTGGCGGCCGGGATGACCAAGTCCGGCAAGGTGGCCACCTACGGCGGCATGAAGTTCGGCACGGTCACGATCTACGAGGACGGCTTCTGGGACGGGGTGCAGTACTACAACAAGCAGCACCACACCCACGTCCAGGTGCTCGGCTGGAGCGAGCCGAGCCAGAACGGCACCTTCGCGGGCAGCTTCACCAACATCACCGCGGGCCAGACCATCGGCAACACGTTCATCCACGATGGCGCAGACATCATCTTCCCGGTGGCGGGCGGTGTCGGGCTCGGCACGGCGAAGGCGGTCCAGACCGCCGACTCCTCCGGCAAGCACATCGCCATGTACTGGGTGGACACCGACGGCTGCGTCAGCGCCGCCACCTACTGCAAGTACTTCGTCACCAGCGTGGAGAAGGGCATCAGCGCCTCGGTGAAGGCCGCCGTGCTCCTCGCCTCCAAGGGCGCCAAGGGCGGCAGCTACGTCGGCACTCTCGCCAACGGCGGGGCCGTGCTGGCGCCGTTCCACGACTGGGCGTCGAAGGTCCCCGCGTCGCTCCAGAGTGAGCTCAAGACGGTGGAGCAGGCCATCATCAGCGGCAAGATCGTTCCCGCCACCAAGAGCCCGGTGTAGTCAGGGCCCCGGGCAGGAAACGGTCACACTGGTCAGTGTCCCCGGCGTCACTGCCGGGGACACTGACCGTAGTCAGCGGAGGGGCGGCTGTCATTGAAGCTCGAGCTGCGCGGCATCACGAAGCGCTTCGGCAGCCTCGTCGCCAACGACCACATCGACCTCGTCGTCCAGCCCGGCGAGATCCGCGCCCTGCTGGGGGAGAACGGCGCGGGCAAGACCACGCTGATGAACGTGCTCTACGGGCTGGCGCAGCCAGACGAGGGCGAGATCCTGCTCGACGACGAGCCGGTCACGATCCACTCACCCCGGGACGCGATCCGGGCCCGGGTCGGCATGGTGCACCAGCACTTCATGCTGGTGCCGGTCTTCACCGTGGCCGAGAACGTCACGCTCGGCACCGAGCCGGTCCGCAGGCTGGCCACGCCCCCGGTGCACCTGGGTGGGCTCCGTGTCCCCGCGCTCGGCCTGCCCTCGGTCGGCTTGCTTGACCGGCGCAAGGCGCGCCGTGAGGTGGCCGACCTCTCCGAGCGGTTCGGCCTGCGGGTCAACCCCGACGCCATGGTGGAGGACCTGCCGGTCGGCGTGCAGCAGCGGGTCGAGATCATCAAGGCGCTGCTCCGCGACGCCAGGGTCCTTGTCCTCGACGAGCCCACCGCGGTGCTGACCCCCGGCGAGATCGAGGACCTGTTCCGGATCATGCGCGAGCTGCGGGAGGGCGGGCGGTCGATCATCTTCATCTCGCACAAGCTCAAGGAGGTCCAGGCGATCGCCGACAACATCACGGTGATCAGGCGCGGGAAGGTCGTCGGGGAGCGGCCACCCGCCACCAGCAGCGCCGAGCTCGCATCGCTGATGGTCGGCAGGTCGGTCCAGCTGCGGGTCAGCAAGGAGTCTGCCGTGCCCGGCGATGTGGTCCTCGCCGTCAAGGACCTGAGCGTGCACGGGGAGCGCGGCGAGCAGTCGGTGCGTGACGTGTCGTTCCAGGTGCGGGCCGGCGAGATCCTGGGCGTGGCAGGCGTCCAGGGGAACGGCCAGACCGAGCTGTGTGAGGCGCTGATGGGCCTGCGGCCCTCGGTCGGCTCGGTGCACCTCGACGGCGTCGATCTCAGCCACGCCTCGACCCGCGCCCGGCTGCGGGCAGGTATCGGTTACGTCCCGGAGGACCGGTCGGAGGATGGCCTGGTGGGCGAGTTCTCGGTCGCCGACAACCTCATCCTCGACGTCTACGACCAGCCGCCCTACGCCTCCGGCATCGCGCTGAACCTGGACGCCATCCGGGAGTCGGCGGCCAACCGGGTGGAGGAGTACGACGTGCGGACCACGTCCGTGGAGACGCCGGCCGGGACGCTGTCGGGCGGCAACCAGCAGAAGGTCGTGGTCGCGCGGGAGATGGGCCGGGACGTCAAGCTGATGATCGTCAGCCAGCCCACCCGGGGCCTCGATGTCGGCTCGATCGAGTTCGTGCACAAGCGCCTGGTCACCCAGCGGGACGCGGGCGCGGCTGTGCTGATCGTCTCATCCGAGCTGGACGAGATCTACGCGCTGGCCGACCGCATCGCCGTCATGTACGAGGGCCGGATCGTCGCGCTCTGCCCGCCCACCGTCTCCGAGCAGGAGCTGGGCCTGCTGATGGCCGGGGGCGGAACGGCCGGGCCCACCGGCTCCGGCTCGCCGGACGACCCGGAGATGCTAGTGCAGGAGCCTGACCAGTCATGAGCGACGAACGCGAGGCAGAGGCCGCCACAGCACCCGCGGCGACCGCCACCGCACAGGACACGGGCGCAGCCGCGCCGGGCCAGCCGGGTGGCCGGCGGCCGCTGACCGGCAACATGATCATCCAGGCGGTGACCGAGGGACACTCGGTCGTCATCACGATTCTGGCCATGTTCGTCGCCCTGGTGATCGGCGCGGTGCTGATCGTGGCGAGCGACCCGGTGGTGCTGCGCGCATGGGATTCCGTCGGGTACGCACCAGGCGCCGCGTTCTCGGCGACCTGGACATCGGTGTCCGCGGCCTACTCGGCGCTGTTCGAGGGCTCGATCTTCAGCCCGGGGACGATCGCGGCGGCCTTCCACGGCGGCTCGATCGCGGCGATCTTCTACCCGCTGTCGCTCACCGCGTTCGAGGCGACCCCGCTCATCCTCACCGGCCTGTCGGTGGCGGTGGCGTTCCGGGCCGGCATGTTCAACATCGGCGCGGCGGGCCAGTGGATCGGCGGTGCGCTGGTCGCGACCTGGCTCGGCTACGCGGTAAACCTGCCGATCGTGCTGCACGCGGTGGTCTGCATCATCGGCGCCTTCGTCGGCGGTGCGGCGATCGGCTGGATCGTCGGCGAGATCAAGGCGCGGACTGGCGCGCACGAGGTCATCCTCACGATCATGATGAACTACGTCATGTACAACCTGCTGGCCTTCGTGCTGACCAGCCACAAGCTGATGCAGGCACCGGGCCAGACCAACGCGGTCGCGCCGAACATCGCGGGCAGCGCGACGCTGCCGCATGTCGGCGGGCCGCCACCGCAGGTCGGTGTCGGATTCCTGGTCGCGCTGGCCGCGGCGGCCGTGACTTCCTGGCTGCTCTCGCGCAGCACGCTGGGCTTTGAGTTCCGGGCCGTCGGCGCGAGCCCGAGCGCGGCGCGCAGCGCCGGCATCAGGGTGGAGCGGGTCTGGGTGCTCGTGTTCCTGCTCGCCGGCGGGCTCGCCGGGCTGTCGGCGGCGACGATCGTGCAGGGCCAGACGGCGCCGCTGACCACCAACAGCTACGGCACGTACGGCTTCGACGGCATCACGGTCGCGCTGCTCGGCCGGTCCAGGCCGTTCGGCGTGGTGCTGGCCGGGCTGCTGTTCGGCGCGCTGAACGCCGGCGGCACGGTCATGGAAGCCGCCACCGGCGTCCCGTCCGATGTCACGAACGTCATCGAGGCCCTGATCGTGCTCTTCGTCGCCGCGCCACCGCTGATCCGGCTGCTGTTCCGGCTGCGGCGGGGCGGCGGCACCAGCCCGCAGGCCGTTGCGTCGAAGGGATGGTCGGGATGACGGCACTGGTTACCCCGGTACGCGCGCCGGTCTCGATCAGCCGCAGGTACCTCGCCGCGGGCACGTTCATCGCGCTCGGCCTGATCGACATCTTCGTGTTCGGCTTGTTCGCCAACCATGGCGACGCCCGCCTTGCGTTGTCGCTGCCCGGCGCCTCGCAGCACCTGCCGACGATCCACGTGCCCGGGGCGCCGATGGCCTACGTGCTCGGGGTGATCTCGATCGGCCTGGGCATCATGCGCGCCGTTGCCGACGTCCCCCGCTGGGCCAAGCGGCTGTCCATCGCGGCCGTGCTGCTGTGTTTCCTGCTGTCGATGATGGCCTGGGCCGACGCCGGCAACTCCGTCGGCCCGTTCCAGCTCGTCAACCTGCTGCAGGGGACCTTGACCGCGTCCATCCCGCTGGTGCTCGGCGCCCTGGCAGGCCTGCTCGGCGAACGGTCCGGCGTCATCAACATCGCGATCGAGGGCCAGCTGCTCTTCGGCGCGTTCACCGCGGCGGCCGTGGCCAGCGTCACGGGCGGGGTCTGGCTCGGGCTGATCGGCGGTTCGCTCGCGGGCGGCCTGGTCGGGGCGATACTCGCGATATTCGCGATCATGTTCCTGGTGGATCAGATCATCGTCGGCGTGGTGCTCAACGTGATCGCGCTCGGGCTGACCAACTACCTGTACGACCGGGTCATGGTCCCCTACGCCAACACCTTCAACGCCGGCAACACGTTCAGCACGGTCAAGATCCCGGTGCTCGGCAACATCCCGATCATCGGCCCGGTCTTCTTCGACGCGAACGTCTTCCTGTACATCACGTACGCGCTGATCCTGGTGATCCAGATCGGCTTGTTCCGGACCCGGTGGGGGCTGCGGGTGCGGGCGGTCGGCGAGCACCCGGTCGCGGCCGACACGGTCGGCATCCGGGTGCTGTGGACGAGGTACCGCAACGTCATCATCGGCGGCATGGTCGCCGGGATCGGCGGCGCCTACCTGACGGTCGGCTCGGTCGGCTTCTTCACCTCGGACATCAGCTCGGGTTTCGGTTACATCGCGCTCGCGGCCATGATTTTCGGGCGCTGGACGCCACTCGGCTCGGTGGCGGCGGCGCTGCTGTTCGGGTTCAGCTTCCAGCTGCAGACCGAGCTGTCCGTCCTGCGGGTGCCGGTGTCCTCGTTCATCTTGCTGATGGCGCCGTACGTGGCGACGATCATCGCCGTGGCCGGGCTGGTGGGACGGGTGCGGCCGCCGGCCGCCGACGGCCAGCCGTACGTCAAGGCATGACAGCCCCGGCCGATCCGTACCAGGCGGCGCAGGCCAGCGCCGCCCGCCTCGCGGAGCTGTCCGGCAAGGACCGCCATGACGTGGCCGTCGTGCTCGGCTCCGGCTTCGCGCCAGCCGCCGGTGCGCTCGGCCCCGTGGACGCCGAGATTCCGCTCGCTGACCTCGGCGGCTTCCCGGCGCCAACGGTGGCCGGCCACGTCGCCACCGCCCGCTCGCTGACGGTCGGCCAGGTGCGGGTGCTGGTCTATCTCGGCCGGGTGCACCTGTACGAGGGCCACCCGGAGGCGGTCGTGGCGCACGGGGTCCGGACCGCGGCCGCGGCCGGGGCCAGGGTGGTCGTGCTCACCAACGCGGCCGGCGGGATCAACGCGAGCTACCAGGTCGGCCAGCCGGTGCTGATCAGCGATCACCTGAACATGACCGGCAGGTCCCCGCTGTCCGGCCCGTCCCCGCCGGCCGGGTACCCGCCGCGGTTCGCCGACCTGTCGGAGCTGTATTCGGCCCGGCTGCGGGCGCTGGCCCGCGAGAGCGACCCTGGCCTGGCCGAGGGCGTCTACGCCGCGCTGCCCGGCCCCCACTACGAGACGCCGGCCGAGATCAGGATGCTCCGCACGCTCGGCGCCGACCTGGTGGGGATGTCCACGGCCCTCGAAGCCATCGCCGCCCGCCACCTCGGCGCCGAGGTGCTGGCGATCTCGCTGGTCAGCAACATGGCGGCCGGGCTGGCGCCGCAGGGTCTCGACCATGGCGAGGTGGTGGCCGCCGGGCACGCGGCGGCCGGCCGGATAGGCGGGCTGCTGGCGGGGCTCCTGCCCGGCATCCTCCCCGCCGGGCCCGCGCAACCCGCCGGGCCGCGGGACAGACCCGCGTGATCGGCGGCGACGTCCGCGCCCGGGCCGAGCGCTGGATCAGCGACGACCCCGACGAGCGGGACCGTGCGGAGCTGCGGGCGCTGCTGGACGACGGCGGTGAGGCGGCCGGGGCCGAGCTCGCCGACAGGTTCCGCGGCCGGCTGGAGTTCGGCACAGCCGGTCTGCGCGGCGCGGTCGGGGCCGGGCCGAACCGGATGAACCGGGCCGTGGTCAGGGCGGCGACCGCTGCACTCGCCGGCTGGCTGGGCGAGCACAGTCCCGCCAGGAGGGCAGACGCTGCCCGGCTGAGCGTGGTCATCGGCTGCGACGCGCGGCACCGCTCCGGGGCCTTCACGGACGAGGCAGCGGCCGTGCTCACCGGGGCGGGAATCGCCGTCCACCTGCTGCCGCGCCCGGGCCCGACGCCGCTGCTGGCCTTCGCTGTCCGGCATCTGTCCGCCGCCGCGGGCATCATGATCACGGCGAGCCATAACCCTGCCGCCGACAACGGCTACAAGCTCTACCTTTCCGATGGCGCGCAGATCGTGCCACCGGTCGACGCGCAGATCGAGGCGGCGATCGCCAGCCTGGGGCCGCTGTCCGAGATCCCGGTCGGGCCCGCGGGCAGCCCGCTGATCACCCGGCACGGCGACGAGGTGGCGCAGGCCTACCTCGACGCCATCATCGCGGCGGCCCCCCGCCCGCCAGCGCCTCCCCCCAGCCCGCCGCTGCGCGCCGTCTACACCCCCCTGCACGGGGTGGCCTGCCGCCTGGCGCTGCGGGCCATCGAGCGGGCTGGCTTCCCGCCTCCTGCCGTGGTCGGCGCCCAGGCAGAGCCCGACCCCGAGTTCCCGACCGTCGCGTTCCCCAACCCCGAGGAGCCGGGCACACTCGACCTCGCGCTGGCGAAAGCCCGTCATGACGGCGCTGATCTCGTGCTCGCGAACGACCCCGACGGCGACCGGCTCGCCGTAGCGGTGCCCGATCCCGCCACGCCCGGTACCTGGCAAGTGCTCTCGGGGGACCAGGTCGGCGCGCTCATCGGCTCCTACCTGCTGGAAAGGACGGCCGGGCAGCCCCGGCCAGGGCAGCGGCTGGTCGTCACCACCGTGGTCTCCTCCACGCTCCTCGCGAAGATCGCCGCAGCCGCCGGGGCCCGCTGCGCGCAGACGCTGACCGGGTTCAAGTGGATCGTCCGGGCCGGGCAGGGCGTACCCGGCAGCCGTTTCCTGTTCGGGTATGAGGAGGCGCTCGGGTACGCGGTCGGCGACGTGGTGCGGGACAAGGACGGGATCAGCGCGTTGCTGGCCATCCTGTCGCTGGCCGCAACCGCCCGGGCGGCCGGCCAGTCCCTACTCGACCGCTGGGACGCGCTGGAAGCCGAGCACGGCGTCCACCTGACCGCGCAGCTCTCCCTCCTCGCCGCGTCCCCGGCGGGCATCATGAGCCGCCTGCGGGCCGCTCCCCCGGCCACGCTGGCCGGCCAGCCGGTGACCAGCGCCGACGATCTGTCCGCCGGCGGCCCGGGAGAGACCGGCCTGCCGCCTGCCGACGTGCTGATCTACCGGCTGCCCGGCGCCCGGGTAGTGATCCGGCCGAGCGGCACCGAGCCCAAGCTCAAGGCCTACCTGGAGGTCGTCGAGCCGGCCACACCGCGCACGCTGGCGCCCGCCCGCGCGGCAGCGGCCACGCGCCTCGGGCCACTGCGCGCGGCTGTGGCGGACCTGGTCGCAGCGGGCCGGGCCAGGCGGCGCCTCATCCATCGGGAACGGAACAGTGGCGGATGTTAGAGCGTGGTGAACGTAGGTCGGCCGTGCTGCTTTGTTTTGTAGGGCGATCCTTGAAGTGGGCTGTCGCCTCGTGGGCTGAATTCGTCTGACAATGCTCGCTAGGCGCTGACGCCGGTCAATCGTCAATGGGGAGAGCTATTGGGTGCTGGCGAAGGGCCTGGTTGCCGTTCGCTGCTGCACGATGCCCCTTGGATGATTACCATAGCCACCTAAAGTGTGCGTTGATCCCTGTAGCGTAGACAGGTATTCATCGGCTTGATCGAAGGTGGCCAGATGGCCTTGGCGTCTATCGTCCCAGCGCGCGGGCGGGTCCGTGTGGCGTCTACGGTGGCGGCGATGGGGCTGGGAGCGCTCCTGCTGACGGCCTGTTCGTCGGCGCCGGCGTCTGCTGGGTCTTCCGCGCTGAACGTGGGCATGACCGTGTTCACGCCGGCGAGCGCGCCGCGAGTCCCGCCGGTGGCGGGCAACCTGGTGGGCGGGGGGAAGCTGAGCCTGGCGGCCTATCGCGGTCACGTGATGGTCATGAATTTCTGGGGATCCTGGTGCACGGTATGCCGGCAGGAAGCCCCGGCCCTTTCGGCGGTCGCCCGGCACCTTCAGGGCTCAGGTGTCCGGTTCGTCGGCGTGGACGTCGGGGATAATACCGCTTCCGCTGAAGCATTCACGAAGAATTTCCGGGTAGAGTATCCCAGCCTGTCCGACCCAGGTGACACCATAGCGCTTCGCTTCAACAAGATCATTCCTATTGCAGCCTTCCCCAGCACGCTAGTTGTTTCATCTGGCGGGCGTGTTACCGGGCGGATAATCGGCGCGGTATCCGCACGGAGCCTGATGAGGCTGATTGAGATCGCTACGGGATAGTGGCAGGTGGGGGGACAGGCGCAGTTGGGCTGCCCACTCGATGGTCAAGCGCCGGGCCTGGTCGGCGGGGGCGCGATCTGGATCCCGTCGTCGTTGACAACCCTGCTCGCGGGGTGTTCGTTTAGGCATCGTGAACGTCATGGCGGCGGTCAGCATCGCGGTGTGCTGGCTCGTGTTCGCGGCGGTTTGGCTTGTTACCGCGAACTATAACGAGGGCCGCGCGCCGGCGCAGCACCGGCGCTCCCGGTATGGAACGGGAGTTATTCCCGTCGTGGTCATTACTACGGTGATCCACCTCGCGGTGCCCCGCGCGGATTGGCAGTCGGTGACGTTCTCCGCGCCCTGGGCTCAGTTCCTCGGCTTGGCGATCCTGCTCGCCGCCACCGCGCTGACACTGTGGGCCAGGTTCGTGCTCGGCCTCATGTGGAGCGCGGTGCCTGCGGTCAAGGAGGGCCACCAGTTGCGCACCAGCGGGCCGTACGCCATCACCAGGCATCCCATCTATACCGGCCTGCTGGGCATGCTGCTGGGTTCCTTGCTGGTGGCCGGGGCGGGCTGGTGGATCGCGCCGTTCCCGGTCGCGCTGATCCTGATCGAGTTCAAGATCCGCATCGAGGAGCGGTTCATGACGGCGGAGTTTCCCGAGGAGTATCCGCGCTACCGCAAGCGGGTGCCGCAACTGGTGCCCGGCCTTCGCCTGGTCACTGGCCGCCGGGCCGTGACCGGCTAGAGCGTGTCCCGTAGATCATGGGATGGGATCGCGGAGCCAGATTCTGATCGAGGCCACATCGATGGTGCCGCGCCAGACGTAGTCGCGTTTGTCGTACCTGGTCGCCACGGCGCGGTGCTGGCGTAGCTTGCCGATGGCCCGCTCGACGGTGTTGCGCTTTTTGCAGGCGTCCTGGCCGAAGGCGGGCGGCCGGCCGCCGCGGCTGCCGCGCCGGCGCCGGTTGCGGGCCTGGTCCGCGGGCTCGGCAATGGTGGCCTTGACGGCGCGGCGGCGCAGGTGAGCACGGATCGCAGCGCTGGAGCAGGCCTTGTCACCCAGCATCCGCCCGGGCCGGGTCCGGGGCCGGCCACGGCCCCGCCGCGCGATCTTCAGCCGGCTCATGAGCGGGGCGAAGGCCAGGGAGTCGTGGCGCTGCCCGGCGCTGGTCACCCGGGCCAGCGGCCGGCACCGGGAGTCGGCGAGCAGGTGAATCTTGCTGGTCAGCCCGCCGCGAGAGCGGCCTAAGGTCTCGCGATCCTTGTCATTCGCCTGAGCCCCCTGTGCGCGCCGGGGCGCTCAGGCGGGCCGGCGCCAGCCGGGCGGGGTCAATATCGGCAGGCGGGCGGTGCCGCGCCCCCGCCGCATGCTGGTGCGCCCGGACGATCGTGGCGTCCACCGCGACCGTCCACGCCTTGCCCTCGGCCTCGTCACCCCCGGCGCGCAGGTGAGCAAGGATCTTCTCCCAGGTCCCGTCCCCTGACCAGCGGCGATGCCGGTTATAGACGGTCTTCCAGTTCCCGTAGCAACCCGGCAGGTCCCGCCACGAGCACCCCGCCCGGGTCCGGAAGAACACCCCGTTGATCACCAGCCGGTGATCATTCCACCGGTGCCCCTGCCGCGGATGTGCAGGCAGCAACGGCTCCAGCCGCGTCCACTCCGCATCACTCAGGTCATGCCGCCTCAGCCGGTCCTCATCCACGAACGGCATCCAAGCGGAAACAACCACCAAGATCTACGGGACACGCCCTAGCCCGTCGGCGGGCACTCGGCGACGACGGGCATCTCATCGCCCCGTGCCCCGGTGCGCGACGAGGCTCAGTTCGTCACGTCGCGGGGAGGATCTCGACGTAGCCCTCGGTTCCGTTCACCCGGATCCGCTGCCCATCCTGGATCAGCTGCGTGGCGTGTTCCACTCCGATGACGGCCGGCAGGCCATATTCCCGTGCAATCACTGCGCCATGGGTCATCAGGCCCCCGACCTCCGTCACCAGGCCCGTGATCGCCACGAACAGCGGCGACCAGCTCGGGTCCGTGTGAGCCGTGACCAGGATGTCGCCCGGTTCGAGGTCGGCCTCCGCCATGTCCAGGATGACTCGGGCCCGTCCTTCGACGGTCCCGGCAGAAACCGGCAGACCGACAAGCGCGCCGGCTGGCAGGCCGTCGCGTCGGTACGCGCCGGCGATGGCCTCGCCGTCCGAGGTGAGCACCCGGGGTGGCGTGAGCGCCTGATATGACCTGAACGCGTCTTTGCGCCGACTGATCAGTTCGTCATCAACCTGGTTCGTGCGCACGACGTCGTGAAGTTCTCCGAACGTCAGGAAGAAGATGTCTTCCTTCTCACGAAGCACGCCGGCCTGCGCGAGGCGCTCGGCCTCGTCCAGCAAGGCCTGCTTGTACAGGAAATAGCGACTGACCATGCCGTATTTCGGATACTCCCGGTACCCGATGAACGTCCGGAGGCGATCGATCATCTGTTTGGTTTCGTCGGCCTTCCGCCCCCCGTCTGGCAGGGCTCGCAAGCGCTCCAGCAGTACCTGTTCCTTTCTCCACGCCTCCTGCCGCCCTTGCTCGAAGCGGCGCTCGGCGGCGCCAGGCTCGAAGTTCTTGACGTTGGAAAGGATCATGGGCAGGAGCGTAGTGGGGCGTTCGCTCCAGCGCGGCCTGGTGATATCGATCTCGCCGACGCAGCGCATGCCGTACTTGTCGAGGTAGGCGCGGATGGCGTCGCGTGCCTCTCGTCCGCCCTCAAGCTTGGCCAGTCCGTCGAAGAAATCCTCGTCCCCGGCATCCTGGAGAAAGGCGACGACTTCTGGATGCGGACGGATCACGTCCGCGACGTCCAGGAGCGACAGCCCCATCTCCGACGTGACATTGTGGGGGACGGACTGTGCGAGCGTGTCGGCCGCGTTCTTCTCGCCCAGCCACTCCTGCAGTCGCTCGTTGAGCCACCACGCCGCTTCCATCGCCGCCATGATCACCGGAAGGCTTCGCGGATCGAACAGGATCCGTTTCAGCTCCTGGATGTCCGCCAGGATGAAGTCGAACAGCGCCGATCCGGACTTCGTCCGGATGTCGCGCTTCAACGCGGCGATGGATGCCTGGTTGTGCCCGATCAGCTCGGTGACGATGGCCGGATCGGTCTCGACCGGGGCTGGCGCGCCGCCGCCAGGAACCGGCTCCCCGGGGCCCTCGTCGGGGAGCGACGGGATGAAGTCGCCGCGTTCGAGGATGGTCTGCAGCGCGTCCCGGATCAGCGGGTCGGACCTCCCCAGGACCTCGAGGAGGCCGGCGCGGCTCGTCGGCGACGCCAGGCCCTGGGCGACGTCGACGAACAGCCTCCCGCCGGCCTCGTACATCGGCCGGGGGGTCGTCAGCTGCCACAGGGAGAGCCCCAGGGGCTTCATGGGGTCGGTCATCATCTGCTGATGACCGACCGAGACGTAGACGTGGTTGGCTCGGTCGCCGGCCTCCGGGATAGGGAACAGCGTGGTGATAGGCCGGCTCTGGACGATCTGGAAGCCGTCGTCGACCAGGCACCATTCGATGTCCTGGGGGCAGCCGAAGTGCGCTTCGATCCGCCGTCCCAGTCGCACGAGCCGTACGACCTGCGCGTCCGTCAGCGCTGGCTCCCCCTGCTGCGCCGGCTCGACCGGCTGTTCCTGCGTTCCGCCTGCCGGCGAGGCGTGGACGGCACGCTGCTTGGTGGCGACCGCCTTGGCGACGATGCCGCCGTCGCGCACCTTGTAGACGTCCGTGTTCACCAGACCGGAGACCAGGACCTCGCCAAGGCCGAAGGTGGCCTCGACGGAGGCGACCTTCCGGTTGGACGTGACAGGGTCGGCCGTGAAGAGGACGCCAGCCGCGTACGGGAGGACCATCTGCTGGACGACCACGGCCATCTGGACCTTCCGGTGATCGAAGCCATTTCGCACGCGGTAGGTCACGGCCCGCTCGGTGAACAGCGAGGCCCAGCACCGGCTGACGTCCTGGAGGATCGCCGCCGGCCCCACGACGTTCAGGTACGTGTCCTGCTGGCCCGCGAAGGAGGCCCCCGGCAGGTCCTCGGCCGTCGCGCTCGATCGGACGGCGTATGCGGCTCGCTCGCCAAGCCGGGCGAGTGCGCGGGTGATCGCCGCCGCCAGATCGTCAGGGATGACGATCCCTTCGAGGGCCCGCCGGATCTGTGCGCTGCGCGCGCGAATCGCCTCCCGGTCGTCCGGGTTCAGGCGCGATAGCCGATCGAGCCGATCGTCAATCGACGGCGCGGCCTCCATGATTCGCCGGAAGGCGTCCGTCGTCACGCAAAAGCCAGCCGGCACGCGGACGCCTTCGATCCGCGAAAGCTCTCCTAGGTGCGCGCCCTTGCCGCCGACGACTCCGACCTGCGTCTGGTCGATCTCCGGCAGACCGAGCACGTAGCTGCTCATCTGTTCACCTTCCCGTCAGCCCCGTCAGGCTCCCTCGGCCGGCTACTGGCGATTGCCACCGCATGGTCCATCATCGTCACGCGCCTGTCGGCAAACCTTCAGCCCCATCAGGTCACTGACCGTGATACGGCCCGGCGGGAGCCCGCAGTCAGAAGAAGCGAAAGTCGGGGTGGCCGTCGTGCCAGAAGAGCAGCACGACCTTTCCGATGATGCTCGTGCCCTTGATCGGGCCCCAGAAGCGGCTATCACAGGAGATCTGGCGGTTGTCGCCCATCATGTAGAACTCCCCTTGCGGGACGCGAAAAGGGGTGCGCCTGGTGGCGCCGGGGATGGGGGTCCCGAGTGGGTCGCGGGTGGGGAGATAGGGCTCGCGGAGCCGTCGGCCGTCAACGTAGATGTCGTTGCCGGCCGAGTAGATGGTCTGGCCCGGGAGTGCGATGACGCGCTTGACGAGGTCGGTGCCGGCGGGCCCGGGGCAATGATCGCGCGGTGGGTGGGTGAACACGACGACGTCGCCCTCGTGCAGCTGGTGCCAGTTGAAGAAGGCCTTCTCGACGATGATCCGGTCGCCGCGCGCCAGCGCCGGCACCATGGACGTCGTGGGGATCGAGAATGCCTGGAACGCGAACGCCCGTATGCCGGCTGCCAGCAGCAGGGCCACCAGGACACAGATAGCCCATCCCGCCAGGACGCGGCGGCGGGTGGGCGGCTGGCCGGGCGCCGCCCGCGGCTCGCCCGCCGCGTCCTCGCCGGCGGCGCCGAGGTCAGCGGTGCTGGTCATGCCTGCCGCGGGGTCGCGGTTCGCCGTGCCGCGCAGGAGTGGCGTGCGCGTGGACCACGCTCGCCGCGTTGGCTGGTGCCGGGGAAGACAACAGCGCCAGCGGGATACCCAGGGAACCAGCCGCTACCAGCAGGGCAGCCACTGCCGCGCCAAGACGCCGCCGCGGCTCCAGCCGGGCGCGGGCCGCGCCCATGAGGTAGCTGCACCCGATCGACCGCGCTGGCACCCCGTCCCGCAGGAGCAGCGTGGCGACCTCGGCGGCCTCGTCGCCGTGACGGCCGCGCCATCGCCGCGGATAGCAGCGCAGTGCGGCGTCCACCAGGCGCACGGAGCGCGACCGGAGCATCAGATCCCCCCCAGCCCCAGCCGCAGCCGCCCGACCGTGGTGACGCGCTCGATCGAATCGAGGTGGGCGCGAAGCGCCACCACCCCGGCTGGCGTGATGCGGTACGGCTGGCGCCGGTCCTCCGCGGGCAGCGCCTCGATCAGGCCCATGCGTTCGAGCCGGTCGAGCGCGCCATAGAGCGTCCCTGGCCCCAGCCGCAGCCCCGCGAAGGCCTTGATGTCCTGGATCAGGGCGTAACCGTGCTTGGAGCCGTCAGCGAGGCTCGTCAGGATCAGGACCGACGCGTCGCCGGCGCGACGCAGGACATCCTCGCCGCCGGCGTCGTCCCGTTCCCGGAGCGCCATCCAACCTCCTAGTACGGCGGCCAATATATCAGCCAACGTACTAGACGCAAGAAGCTGACCCCCCACGGTGCGGCTCGGTAGTTCGCCCGACGTCCGCACCGGGGACGAGGGCGCGGCCGGGGGGAAACAGCGGGATTGCAGGTAGTTCACCCGATGGCGGCCTGAGGCTGGCCGGTCTTAGCGTCAAGGCATGTCACACGCCACGAAGCCGGGGCACGCCGGCGTTGCCGAGAGTGCTGGCACCGGCATGACAGATTCCCTGGTCATCCCGTCCCGCTTCGGCGGCCCCCCCGGCAGCGGCAACGGCGGCTACGTCTGCGGGCGGATCGCCGCGTACGTCGATGGCCCAGTGACCGTCACGCTGCGCCGGCCACCTCCGCTGGCCACGCCCATGGCCGTCGAACGGGGTGGCGGAAGCTCAGTCCGCATCCACCATGGCCGCACGCTGATAGCCGAGGCGACCTCCTCGCCGGACAGCCCGGCACCAGCGGTACCGGGCCCGGTCTCCATGGCGGAAGCGCATGCGGTGGCCGGCTGCTCGGGCTATTACACCGATCCGGTGTTCCCTGATTGCTTTGTGTGCGGGATGGGCCGCGGGCCTGGCGACGGGCTGCGGATCTTCCCCGGGCCGTTGGCCGGCAGGCCGTTGTGGGCGGCACCGTGGACACCGGACCCGTCGGTCGCGGACGCCGGCGGGAGGGTGTGGCCGGAGGTGGTCTGGGCGGCGCTGGATTGTCCCAGCGGGTTCGCCGCCGCCGAGGACGCCGGCCTGGCCCCGGACACCGCCATCCTGCTCGGCCGGATGACGGCGAGCCTGACGGTGCTGCCTGTGGCCGGCGACCGGTGCCAGGTGATCGCCTGGCCGGGCGGGCGTGACGGCCGTAAGCTGCTGGCCGGGTCGGCGCTGGTCGGGCCCGGCGGCAAGGTGCTCGCCGCGGCCAGGGCCGTCTGGCTGACCGTGCCGCGCCCGGTTCCGGCGCTGGCCGCCGCAGGGGTGTCGTGACCCGCCCACGTCTCGCTCTGGATCAGCCACGGCGACTGACGCTGGCCAGGCCGCAGACACCTAGGCTGGCTGCGTGGAGACCGGCAGCGTGAAGACGGCGTTCGTACTCGGCGGCGGGGGCGTCCTCGGCGCCCATGAGGTCGGCATGCTCCAGGCCCTGTCAGAGGCCGGCATCGCGCCCGACGTGGTCGTGGGCACCTCGGTCGGCGCGATCAACGGCGCGTTCGTGGCCGCCGATCCGGCGGGGGCGGCGGCGCGGCTGCAGGAGATGTGGCAGGGCGATGCGTTGCGGCTGGCGTTCAGCGGGACCCTGTGGGACCGTGCGGTGCGGCTGGCGAGTTCGGGCACCCACCTGCATCCGATGGAACCGCTGCGGGACATGCTGTGCGGCATGCTCCCGGTGGCCGGTTTCGCCGATCTGGAACTGCCTTTTCACTGCGTCGCGGCCAGCATCGAACGGGCCCATGCGCACTGGTTCAGCAGCGGGCCGCTCGTGCCCGCCGTGCTGGCCTCATGCGCGGTCCCCGGGCTCCTGCCACCCGTGGAGATCGGCGGTGAGCACTTCTTCGACGGCGGCCTGGTCCATTCCATCCCGGTGGGACGGGCCATCGCCCTGGGCGCGAGCACGATCTATGTCCTGCATGTCGGCCGGATCGAGCGGCCGCTGACGGTGCCCCGCCGCCCGTGGGAAGTGGGCCTGGTCGCCTTCGAGATCGCCCGCAGGCACCGGTTCCACGAGGAGATGTCGGGGTTGCCCGATGACGTGACCGTGCACGTGCTCCCGGCGGGGACGGACGGGCGGCCGCCGGATCTGTCGCAATTGCGCTATCGGGACAGGGCTAAAGTCGGGGTGAGCATCGAGCGTGCGTACGACGCGTCCGCGCGGTATCTCGCCGGGCTGGCCGATCACTGACAATTGTTCCACCGAGTTGGCCAGCCATTCATCCGGCCACCGGGGACGGGAGGGGCCCCATGCTCCCACCCAGGCTGATACGGCGGCTCGTGCTTGCGCCGCTGGCGATAGCGGTCGCGGTGGCCGTGCTCGTGCTGTTCCCGCTGCTCGCCCTCCTCGCCCTGATGTTCGGCCTGGTCGGGCTGTCACCTCCCGGCCGCATGCGCGGGGTCCGGCTGCTGTTCTTCGCGCTTGTCTGGCTGACCGCGGAAACGGCGACGCTGTTCATGTGCCTGGGGCTGTGGCTGGCGAGCGGTTTCGGCGGGCGGCTGCATACGGAGCCGTTCCAGAGCCGCCACTACGCGGTCATGCGCTGGTTCCTTGACTTCATCTACCGCCGGGCTACCACGACATTCGGGGTGCGGATCGAGGTCGACGAGCCAGAGCTCACCGCCGATGAGCAGGCAGCCCGCCTGGCCCGCCCGGTCATCGTGCTCAGCCGCCATGCGGGCCCGGGCGATTCGTTCCTGCTCGTGCGCCATTTGCTCAGCGTGTACGGGCGGAGGCCACGCGTCGTCATGAAGGCGACGATGCAGCTTGATCCGAGTCTCGATGTCGTGGCCAATCGCCTTCCCAACGTGTTCATTCACCACAGCCGGACCGGCGGGAAGCTCTTCGTCGAGCAGATCGAGCGGCTGGCCGGCGGGCTCGACCGGCTCGGCGCGCTGGTGATCTTCCCCGAGGGCGGCAACTGGACCCCCGGGCGCTGGCACCGGGGCATCCGGCGGCTGGAACAGGCGGGCCGCGAGGATCTTGCCGCGCGCGCCCGGGACATGCCCAATCTGCTCCCACCGCGGGCCGGCGGGGCACTGTCGGCCATCGCCGCCTGCCCCGATGCCGATGTCATCTTCGTTGCCCATGCGGGGCTGGACAGGCTCGTCAGCGTGGGCGACATCTGGCGGAACCTGCCGATGGACCAGATCGTCCGCGCGAAGTGGTGGCGGGTCCCGGTCGGCGACGTGCCCCGGTCCCTCGATCACGAGGCTCAGGTGCGATGGCTCTACGACTGGTGGGAGCGCATCGACACCTGGATCTCGCAGAACCGGCCGGCCGGCGGCGGCGCGCTGGCACTGGCCCCCGGGCAGCAGGCCCCGTGAGCCCAGCCCTCTCCGGGGCACGAAGGAATGGATGTCACTGTCACGCCGGGCATGACACATGTCATGCGCGTTGGCCGAACCTCAGTAGCGATTCTGGCCGACCTCGGCCACGCTGGTGTGCATGACGACAACCGACCCAGCATGGGGATCAGATCCGCGGGCGGATACCGAATCGCCGCCCGCGGTCCGTCTGCGTGACCTCAGCAAGAATTTCGGCGCCGTCCGGGCAGTGCGCAACGTCGATCTGACCATTGGCCAGGGAGAAGTCGTCGCATTCCTGGGCCCGAACGGTGCGGGCAAGACCTCGACCATCGACATGATTCTCGGCCTTTCCACCCCCAGCGGTGGCGAGGTCTCGGTCCTCGGCATGACACCCCAGAACGCCATCCGGCGGGGCCTGGTTTCCGCGGTCATGCAGACGGGCGGGCTGCTCAAGGACCTCACGGTCGGTGAGACGGTGCTCTACACCGCCAGCCTGTTCGCGCAGAACGCAGACGTGCCCGCGGCGCTGCGGCGGGCCGGCATCTCCGAGATCGCCGACCGCCGGGTGGCCAAGTGCTCCGGGGGCGAGCAGCAGCGGCTGCGCTTCGCGATGGCACTGCTGTCCGACCCCGAACTGCTCGTCCTCGACGAGCCGACCACCGGGATGGACGTGGAGGGCCGGCGTGAGTTCTGGGGTGCCATCCGCCATGACGCCGACCGGGGCCGCACGGTGCTTTTCGCGACCCACTACCTGGAGGAGGCCGACGCCTACGCCGACCGGATCGTGCTCATCCGCAAGGGCGAGATCGTCGCCGATGGCACCAGCGCGCAGGTGAAGAGCCTGGCGTCCGGCCGGACGGTGCGGGCCACGCTGGCAGGGGCCAGCGAGCAGGCGCTGCGGGCCGTGCCCGGCGCGGACAGCATCGAGGTCCGGGGCGACACCGTGTTCATCCATTCCGGCGACGCCGACAAGGTGGCCCGTTACCTGCTGACCGAGACCGACGCGCACGACCTGGAGATCGCCTCACGTGGGCTGGAGGAGGCATTCCTCGCACTCACCGGCGATGACGACACCACTGGAGGGAACCGGTGACCACCGCTACTGCAGCCGAGCTCCGCGGCCGGCCTGTCCCGCCGATGGGCGGGTTCAGCTTCACGGTGCTGAGGCTGGAGATCCGCCGTCTGCTTCGGAACCGGCGTACCGTGATCTTCGCCCTGGTGACGCCATCGATCTTCTTCCTGCTGTTCGGGCTCAACGCCGCGTACGCCAACGAGTCGGCCGGGAAGGGCAACGTCTCGGCCTTCATCCTGATCAGCATGGCGCTGTACGGCTCGGTGCTGGCGACCACCAGCGGCGGGGCGATGATCTCCATCGAGCGCGCGCAGGGCTGGACCAGGCAGCTGCGGCTCACCCCGCTGTCCCCGCTGGCCTACGTGGTGACCAAGATGCTCACCTCGATGGTGCTCGGGTTCGTCTCGGTGCTGGCGGTCTACATCGTCGGGTTCGCCACCCACAAGCCGTCCATGGCGGGGTACCTGTGGATCGTCACCGCGCTGTGCGTGTGGATCGGCGCGCTGGTGTTCGCGCCCTTCGGGCTGTTCCTCGGCTACCTGCTGCCGACCGAGAACGTCATGCAGTTCATGGGCTTCATCATGATCCTGCTGGCGTTCGGCGGCGGCCTGTTCGTCCCGCTGAGCCAGTACCCGCATGCCCTGCAGGTGCTGGCCAAGTTCACCCCCCTGTACGGCGTCAACCAGCTGGTGCACTGGCCGCTGACCGGCGGGGCAATGGACGTGTGGTGGGTGGTCAACGCCGTCGCCTGGCTGGCGATCTTCACCGCCGGCGCGGCCTGGCGGTTCCGCAAGGACACCGCCAGGGTCTGATCTGCTGCCAGCTTGCGCGATCATGGTGCCGGCGCGGATGGCCGCGCCGCGGGATCCCCGGGCGCACCGTCGTGAGGACCTAAGGCCCTGCCAGCCATGACCGTCGTACCTCGTCAATTGCCCCCCGGGGTATTTAGCTGAAGGTGACGGCTTGCATCCGGAGGGGAGCGCTGACATGACGCAGATATCCGCCGCGGAGACGCGGGCCACGGCCAAGGATGCCCCGCAGATGGATGTCAGGTTTGTGGCCGGGGAATCGTATGAGGTGGCGGTGCGCGGGCACCGGGTCCTCGTGGACCAGCCCGCCGACGCGGGCGGGCAGGACAGTGCGCCGACCCCGATCGAACTCTTTGTGGCCTCACTGGCCACGTGCGTTGCCTTCTACGCCGGCCGGTACCTCGCGCGGCACGGCTACAGCCGTGACGGCCTGTCCGTATCGGCCGACTTCACCCTGGCCACAGACCGCCCGGCCAGGGTGAGCGGCATCCGCCTCACCGTGCGGGTCCCCGCTGATCTGCCAGCCGCGCGGTGGCCGGGCCTGCGGGCCGTCGCCTCGCACTGCACAGTGCACAACACTCTGGCCGTCCCGCCTTCTGTCTCCATCGACCTGACCTGACCGGCAGCGCCCCGGCGCGGCTTACTTGCCGCGGCCGCACCGGCCCAGGAGCCGAAGAGCCTGGTGCGCAGCGGCAGCCTGACGCTGGTGACAAAGCCTGGCGTCGTCGTCGATGCCGATGATGTGGCGATCCGGAGGCGTCCGGGGTGCACCTAGGTACACCCCCGTTCGGGGTTCAGCGTCACTGTCCGCCAGGTCGCTCGCCGGGCACACTGGAAGGACAGACCCCGGCCAAGGAGATCGGCAATGAGCGGCACGACGATGGCTCCGGACAAGCGGGCTGGGAGGCGCGGGCACTGGTCGTGGTTGGGCGACGGCCTCGTTGCCGCCGGACGGGGCCTGGTGTTCTGCGGGCTGATGCTGCTCGGCGCCGTCCTGCTGGCGGCTCTGGCCGCGGCAATGTTCGTCACGCTCCGGATGACCGGCCAGAACCACGGGCCACGTGACAGCACCCTGCGGCTGATCCTGGCGCTGCTGCTGATTCCCTGCAGCCTGCTGGGCGCGCGCTGCCTGGCCCGGCTGACCAGGCGGCTGGCCGGGAAGTGGTGCGGTGTGCCCATCGCCGTCCCGTACCGCCCGCCCCCGGACGGCGAGGAGGCCAGCCCCTGGCTGCGATGCCGGAAGTGGGCTGGCTGGCTGCTTGCCGACCCGGCGACCTGGCGGGATCTGCTGTGGATGGCCGTGGACGCATGCGGGGGCTGCGTCCTGGCCGCCGCACCGGCCGGGCTGGTGGGCTATGGCCTGGGCGCCATGGTCCTGCCCCATCTGGGGTTCCCGATCCCGCACACCCCTTACCTCGGCAGCCTGGGCGCGCCGCTGGCCATCCCGCTGGGACTGGCCATGGCGGCGGCCGGGTTGTGGGCCGCCCCGCGGCTGCTCCGGGCGTACGGGCTGGTCGCCCGCTCGATGCTGCAGCCCACCCGGCCGGCGGAGCTGGCACGGCGGGTCAGTCACCTGGCCCAGACCCGGTCCGACACGATCGACACCGGCGCGGCCGAGATGCGCCGGATCGAGCGGGACCTGCACGACGGTGCGCAGGCCCGGATGGTGGCGATGGGCATGACCCTGGACGCGGCCGAGCAGCTGCTCGACACCAGCCCGGCGGCCGCCCGGTCACTGCTGGCCGAGGCCAGGGCCTCGTCCGTCAAAGCGCTGGCCGAGCTGCGCGACCTGGTCCGTGGCATCCACCCGCCGGTGCTGGCCGACCGAGGCCTGGCCGAGGCGGTCCGCGCGCTGGCCCTGGACATGCCGCTGCGGGTGCACTTTGCCAGCGAGCTGCCCGGCCGGCCGCCGGCGCCGGTGGAATCGGCGGCCTACTTCGCCGTCAGCGAGCTGCTGGCCAATGTGTCCAAGCACGCCGGCGCCGGGCATGTCTGGATCGACATCCGGCACTCCGGCGGGATGCTGCGGATCAGCGTTGCCGACGACGGCCAGGGCGGTGCGGACCCGGCCTGCGGCACCGGGCTGCGCGGCATCGAGCGCAGGCTCGCCGCGTTCGACGGCGTGCTAGCGGTGTCCAGCCCGCCGGGTGGGCCTACCGTGGTGAACATGGAGATCCCGTGCGCGTTGTCATCGCCGAAGACCTATTCCTCCTGAGGGACGGCCTCACCCGGATGCTCGAGGCGCACGGCCTGCAGGTCACCGCGGCCGTCGACAATGGCGCCGACCTGCTGGCCGCGATCACCGCGGGCAAGCCGGACGTGGCCATCGTGGACGTTCGGCTGCCGCCGACCTTCACCGACGAGGGGCTGCGGGCCGCGCTCGCCGCCCGCGCCGAGCTGCCGGGCCTGCCGGTGCTGGTGCTGTCGCAGTACGTCGAGCAGCTGTACGCCCGCGAGCTGCTGGCCGACGGCACCGGCGGCATCGGCTACCTGCTCAAGGACCGGGTGCTGGACAGCGCCCAGTTCATGGACGCGATCCGCCGCGTCGCCGGCGGCGGGACGGCGATGGATCCGGAGGTGATCGCCCGGCTGCTCGACCGCAACTCCGGCGATGGGGCCGTGGCCACGCTCAGCCCCCGCGAGCGCGAGGTGCTCGGCCTGATGGCCGAAGGCCGCTCGAACGCGGCCATCGCGCAGCAGCTGGTCATCACCGAGCGGGCGGTCGCGAAGCACACCGCATCCATCTTCATCCGGCTCGGCCTGCAGCCCTCCGACGACAACAACCGGCGCGTGCTCGCCGTCCTGGCCTACCTCGGCCGCTGACCCCGCGGCGGGCGCCTGGCCCTCGTGGCCGCTGACCCGCGGCGGGGCGCCTGGCCCTCCCGGCCGCCCCGCAGGACCGGGCGCCGTTGCCACGTCCCCCGCCCGGGCCAGCCGGGTCCTGGGACCGGGGCATAGGGTCGATGCCATGGTGCTCACAGGACGGAAGGCGCTCATCCTCGCCGCCGACGATTTCGAGGACATGGAGCTGCTGTACCCCCTCTACCGTCTGCGCGAGGAGGAGGTGGCGGTGACCGTGGCCGGCCTCGATGACCGCCCGGTGACGGGCAAGAAGGGTCACGGGCCGGTGCCGGTGGACACCACCGTCGGCCAGGTCGCCGCGGATGACTTCGACGCACTCGTCATCCCCGGCGGCTACGCGCCCGACAAACTGCGGCGCTCCGAGGCTGTGCTCTCGCTGGTACGTGCCTTCGACGAGGCCGGCAAGCCGGTCGCCTTCATCTGCCATGCCGGCTGGGTGCCGATCTCGGCAAAGATCGTCAAAGGCCGGCGGGCGACCAGCGTGGCCGCTATCCGCGACGACATGGTCAACGCCGGGGTGGACTGGGTCAACCAGGCCACCGTGGTCAACGGGAACCTCATCTCGGCGCGGACCCCCGCCGATCTCGGCCCGTGGATGAAGGCGCTGCTGACGGCGCTGGACAAGGCCGGCCGCTAACAGGCCGCGGCTCAGCCCTCGGGCAGCGGTTGGAGCACGATCCCCCGCATGCCCTGCCGGGTGCCGAACTCGTAAGCGCCGCAGCCGCCGGACATGATCAGCTCACGCTCGCCCCGGCGGTGCAGCGCCACCCCGACGGTGGCCAGGGCGGCGTGCCTGACCGCGCGGGTTCCTCCCGACGGATCGGCATAAGCCACCGCGACCGCGTCCTCATCTCCGGCCGTCACCGTCACCCGGAGCCGCGCTCGCGGCGAGGGGACACCGGCGGTGAGCGAGCCGGGATGCGCCTCGACCACGGGCCGCCGGCCGAGCCCGCCCAGCGGGATGCGCTCGCCACCGAGGCTGAGCGCTCCCATCGCCGTCCAGGGCGAGCGCGCCCGGCCGATCCTGATCCTCGCCAGCACCAGCTCCAGCCAGGCCTCCGGTGCGGCGCCGAAGCCGGCGGCGTGCAGCCACACCCAGGAGTCGGCATGCTCCGATCCCCAGTTGTGGCCGACGGTCCCCCGCCACCCGGACACGCCGACGCTGTGGCCATCGAGCTCGATCACGCCGGTGACCAGGCCGTCGGGGACGCTCGCCTCAAGCTTGGTGCGCGGCAGCGGCGCACGGTACAGGGCCGGCGGCCGCAGTGGCCGCAAGGGCGGCTGCCCGCCGGTGATGGCCAGATCCCAGCGCGCGGCCCGCGCTCCCATCGCCGCCTCGCCCCGGAACTGCCCCGGCCCCGCGGCGGCCCCGGGCGGGAACGTGCCGAAAACCTGCTTGACCACGGCCGGCCGCTGCCCCCGGTCATGATCGACGACCGTGCACCACAGGGCGGCCGACTCGGGCCCCTGGCGGGGACGGTGCCGGGTGTGGCGTATCCACAGCGCCCTGGGCGCGGCCGGGTCGCGTGCGCTGACGAACCACGACTCATACCCGCCCGCGCTCACCAGCCCATCATGCCCCCACGTGGGACTGTGCTCAGCCGGCGTCGCGCGCCTGGCAGTAGTAGTTGTGCAGGACCGCGGTCGCGCTGCCGAAGTTCAGGCAGTGCGCCGCGATCCAGCGCAGGCGCGGGTCGGTGCTGGCGGCGGCCAGGACGAGATGGAACCGCCCCTGCCGGATGTCGCCCTGCAGCTGGCGCAGGGTCGGTGACGGGATCGTGCCCGTGAACCCCCCGATGGGCAGCGCCTCCAGCCCGCTGTCGTAGATGAATACCGAGGCCAGCGCGGCGCGCTGGGTCGCGAGCAGGTACGGGGCCCCGTTCTGGGCGCTCTCCAGGCGCGGGACGACGAGCCTCACCTGCCCCGGCGTGCGCAGGAATATGGTGTCAACGGCATCCCGCACGCCCGCCGGCTCGAACGGTGTGTCGAAGGCGCCTTCGTGGTGCGCCACGAGCCCGGCCGAGGCCACCGCCGGTGCCAGGGACCCGGCGATGAGCCCGGCGGCGAGGGCGGCCGCGTAGTAGGGCTCCAGCGGGTCCCGGTCGAGTGCCCACCCGTAGGACAGCCCGGTCAGCGCGGCGGCGAGCGCCACGGCGAGGGGCCGCAGCCGGGCCAGGTCGTCGCGGGCCGCAGACCGCTCCGGTACCGGTCCGGCGCTCACGACTCCCTGTTCGCTAGCCATGATCGTGCCCGCCGGAGTCGTGGGCGCCTTCGATCAGCGCCGCGAGCGTCGCCCGGGTGTGCGCGAGGTGCTCCGGGCCCACCCGGGCGACGAGAGCGGCGTCCACCCGCTCGACGCCCGACCTGATCACTGCCGCCGCGGCGTGCCCCCGTTCGGTCAGCGTGATCGTCAGCCGCCGGCGGTCTTCGGGATCGGCGGAACGGTCGAGGTATCCCCGTGTGACCAGGGTGTCGACGAGCTGCCCGGCAGCCTGCTTGGACACCCCGAGCTCGGTGATGATCTGGCTGAGCGGCGCCCCGGTGCGGGCGATGGCACCGATCACGTAGCTGCCGTTGCGCGGCATGTCGTCGCATCCCGCGTCGGCCAGGGCCGCCCGGATCGCCGATCCGTAGGCTCTCCGGGCCGCCCGCAGCAGCGCCGGGAACGCCACCTCGTCGAACCACTCCCGCTCCCCGGCCACGGGTTCACGCTATTAGACAAGAAAGAGGACAGTCAACAAAGTTTACGATCAGCGCGCATAACGCCCGCGTGCGGCCCGTGCCTCAGCACGGCGCGGCCCCGCCGTGGCGCGGGCGCCGGCCGACCCCATGATCGTGGTGGGTTTCTATGCGTACGGCGCATATAAGGCACCACGATCATGGGGCGCGGGCAAACCGGGGGTCCGGGCTAGCCGCTGGCTGGCTGGATGTTCTGGTTGATGTGGAAGGTGTTGTCCGGGTCGTAGCGGTCCTTGACCTGGTCATCCGGCACCCATGGCTCCTGACCTCACATTCCGGCATCCCCGGGCGTCTACCGGGCAGCACACCCCGGACGAGAAGAGGACGTCATGACCATCAGCCACACCATCGCCGGCTCGCCGCTGGGCGAGCTGACCCTCGTCGCCGATGAGGGCAGGCTGACCGGTGTGTACTTCCCGCACCACTGGTACGCGCCGGACCGGGCCACCTTCGGCCCGCGTGCCGAGACGGGCTTGCGGGAGGCCCGCAGCCAGCTTGCCGAGTACTTCGCCGGCGACCGGGACCGTTTCGACCTGCCGCTCAGCGCGCGCGGCGATGATTTCCAGCGCCGCGTCTGGGATCTGATCGGGGCCATACCGTACGGGGAAACCGTCACCTACGGTGAGCTTGCCCGGGAACTTGGCAGCCAGGTGGCCGCCAGGGATGTCGGCGCAGCCGTCGGCCGCAACCCGCTGTGCGTGGTCGTGCCCTGCCACCGCGTTGTCGGCAAGGACGGCCGGCTCACCGGCTACGCCGGCGGGCTGGCGCGCAAGAGGTTCCTGCTCGACCTGGAGGAGGCGGTCGCGGGGAAGTCCGCGAAGATGTTCGGGAGCGAACCTCACGTTCCGCCGACCCAGGGCGTTTACAGCACGTGACATCCAAGCAGCCATTCGAGGCCGTCGTCGCCGATCACGGCGCGACGGTCCTGCGGGTATGCCGGGCGATCCTTGGCCCGGCCGACGCCGATGACGCATGGTCGGAGACGTTCCTGGCCGCGCTCAGGGCCTACCCGCAGCTTCCCGGTGACGCGAACGTGCAGGCGTGGCTGGTGACGATCGCGCACCGCAAGGCGATCGATGTCACCCGGGCAGCGGCCCGGCGCGCGGTCCCGGTCGGCGACGTTCCCGAACGGCCGGCCGGGCGGCGGGCGGACGGGACGGACCCTGACCTCACGGGTGCGCTGGCGGCCCTCCCGCGCAGGCAGCGGGAGGCGGTCGCCTACCACTACCTGGCGGGCCTGCCCTACGCCGACGTCGCCGCCGTGATCGGCGGCACCTCAGGCGCCGCCCGCAGGGCGGCCGCCGACGGCATCGCAAGGCTGCGGAAGACCTATGCGGGTGCCGCACTACCGGACGGAGAGGCCCGATGACCACGAACCACGAACCAGAGGTGCTGGGCCTGCTCACGGCCCTGCCCGCCATCGCCGAGGCAGAACTGGCCGCGCTCCACGACCGCCTGGCCGACAGCGCGGAGGACGAAGGCGTGCTCGACGTGGCCTACCGCACGCTCGACACGCCGGTCGGGACGCTGCTGCTCGCCGCGACCCGCAGCGGGCTTGTCCGCGTCGCCTTCGGCACCGAGGATCATGATCAGGTCCTGGAGACGCTCGCCACCCGGGTCAGCCCGCGGATCCTGAAAGCCCCCAGGCGGCTTGACGCCGCCGCACGCGAGATCGATGAGTACTTCGCCGGCCAGCGCCGTGGCTTCGACCTGCCGCTGGACTACTCGCTGTCGGCGGGTTTCCGCCGCAAGGTGCTCGCCCACCTGCCCGGCATCGGCTACGGCCACACCGCCAGCTACGCGGCCGTGGCGGCCGCCGTGGGCAGCCCCAGGGCGGTCCGCGCCGTCGGCACGGCGTGCGCGACCAACCCCCTGCCGGTGGTCGTGCCCTGCCACCGGGTCGTCCGCTCCGACGGCTACCTGGGCGGTTACCGCGGCGGCCCGGCCGCCAAGCGGCTCCTGCTGGAACTGGAGGCAGCATGACCACCACCAAGGCAAGGACCCTGGCGCGGGAAAAGCACGCGGACCTGCCCGGCCCGTGGCGGAACCGGGTCGACGGCGCCGACTGGGCTCACATCGCCGCGGAGGCCGGCGAGTTCGGGTGCGCGCTCACACCGCAGCTGCTGACCCCGGCCGAGTGCGGCCGCATCGCCGGCCTCTACCACCAGGGCGGGCACTTCCGCTCGACCGTCAGCATGGGCCGGCACCGCTTTGGCGAGGGCGAGTACAGGTACTTCGCGCCCCCCTTCCCCGAGCCGGTGGAGCAGCTGAAGCAGGCGCTGTACCCACGCCTGCTGCCCATCGCCCGCGACTGGCACCACCTGCTGCGCCGCCCCGCCCCCTGGCCGGACACCCTCGATGAGTGGCTGGCGATGTGCCACGCGGCCGGGCAGGCCAAGTCGACGCCCATCCTGCTGAAGTACGGGCCGGGCGACTGGAACGCGCTGCACCGTGATCTGTACGGCGACCTGGTGTTCCCGCTGCAGGTCGTCATCAACCTGAGCAGCCCGGGCACCGACCACACCGGGGGCGAGTTCCTGCTGCTCGAGCAGCGGCCACGGGCCCAGTCCCGCGGCACCGCCACGCTCATCCCGCAGGGACACGGCCTGGTGTTCACCACCCGCGACCGGCCGGTGAGGTCCAGCCGCGGCTGGTCCGCCGCGCCCGTCCGGCACGGGGTGTCGGTGATCCGTTCCGGCCAGCGGTTCAGCCTGGGGCTGGTGTTCCACGACGCCGCCTGAGCCGGTGCGTCCCGGCACCGCCCCCTGTCGCCGGGACGCCTTAGCATCCTGGTATGACCGCGCAGGGTGATCTGGACCGCACGAAGATCGGTGAGCTGCACACGCGGGAGCGGGCACGGTTCCGGGAGGCCCGGCCCCGCTCGCTGGCCATGGTGAGCCGCGCGCGTGCGCACATGCCCAACGGCACGCCGATGGCGTGGATGGCGTACTACGACGACCCGCTGGTCTACGTCGACCACGGCCAGGGCCCGGGGTTCACCGACGTGGACGGGTTCACCTATCTCGATTTCAACGCCTCGGACATGGCGATGTTCTGCGGGCACGCGAACCCGCAGATCGTCGCGGCCGTCCAGGCGCAGGCGGCGCGGTCGACGCAGTTCCTGCTGCCCACGGAGGCCTCGGTGGAGGTGGCCGAGGAGCTCGCCCACCGCTATCCCCTCCCCCAGTGGCAGTTCACGCTGTCAGCCACCCAGGCCAACACCGAGGCCATCAGGCTGGCCCGGGCGGTCACCGGACGCGACGTGATCGTGCTGTTCGAGGGCCACTACCACGGCCACTTCGAAGAGGGCCTGGTGGACCTGGCGGACGGCCAGGCCGCCACGGTCCAGCGCGGCCTGTCCAAGGGCGTCACGGGCCGGGTGCGGATCGCCCAGTTCAACGACCCCGGCACCCTGCGCCAGGCGCTCGAACCCGGCGACGTGGCCCTGGTGCTGACCGAGCCCGCCATGACCAACAGCATTCACCTGCTGCTGCCCGAGCCCGGCTGGCACGAGGCGCTGCGGGCCTTGACCCGCCAGTACGGCACCCTGCTCGCCATCGACGAGACCCACACCCATGTCGTCGGGCCCGGCGGCGCGACCGCGCTGTGGAACCTGGATCCCGACATGGTCACGATCGGCAAGGCCGTCGCCGGTGGCCTGCCGATGGGCGCCTACGGGGTCACCGCCGGGCTGGGCGAGCAGCTGGACGTGAAGCACAACGTCGCGACCGGCGGCACCCTGTTCGGCAACCCGCTGTCGGCGGCGGCCGCCAAGGCGGCACTGACCGAGGTGCTTGTCCCGGATGCCTACGCGCACGCGACGGCGCTGGGCGGCGAGCTCGCCGACGGGATCGGGCAGGCGATCGGTTCGGCCGGCCTGCCGTGGACGGCGATCCGGTTCGGGCCCCGCTCGGGGCAGTGGTACGGGCCGGTGCCGCGCACCGGGGCCCAGGCATATGCGCTCACCGACGATCAGCTCACCCGCCTCATCCGGCTCTGGCTCGCCAACCGGGGCGTGTGGGAAGCGCTGCCCGGCGCTGGCCCCACCGTCCCCATCCCCGCGACGAGCGCCGATGTGACCCGCTACCTGCAGGCCTACGGCGACCTGCTGGCCGCGCTGCGCTGACCGCCGCGGCTATGCCGTGGGCGCGGTCAGCTCGAGCTGGACACCGTCGGGATCCTCGAACGGGAGCACGTCAATGCCGAACGACGGCAGGCTGGTGATCCCGCCGTGCGGCACGCCGTGCTCATCGAACAACCGCACCGCCTGCTCCAGGTCAGCGTGGCTGGCGACGCCGAAGCTGAGATGGTCAAGTCCCACCCGGTCGGGGTCGAAACGATCGCCGGAGGGCGCCATCGGCCGCAGCCCCATCAGCAGGTTGCCGCGGATCATGACCACGCCGCCGAAAAGGATCTTGAACGTCTCGGCCGCCGACGGGTCGTCCGGCGGCGGCGACTCCACGGCGACCTCGAAGCCGAGCAGGCTGGTGTAGAACTGGCGGCTGCGCTCGACGTCGGTCACCGTGAGCCGCAGGTGGTGGATGTCACCGGTCGGAATCTGCCCAGGCATTGCGCCCTCCCTTGGTGCGAAGCGCCGGTGCTCCACACGATTCGGCCAGCGACCAGCATCCCAGCCGCAGCGCCCGGCGCAAACGCCTGGGCTAGCGGGGATCTGCTGACCGCGTCGGCGGCAAGGGCTTCGCCTGGGTGATCCAGGTGTGCTCCACCGTGAACCCGGCCCGCTCGTAAAGCCGCAGGGCTCCGGTGGGCGAGTCGGCGTCGACCACCAGCGAGGCGGCGGTGCACCCGGCGGCCCTGGCCCCGGTGAGCGCCCGGGCCAGCAGGGCTGAGGCAACGCCGCGCCTGCGGGCCGCCCGGCGTGTCCCGATCAGCGCGATATGAAGCTCACGTTCGCCGGTGGCCTCGGTGTACGCGTCGTACTCATGGCCGATGACGAGGCCGGCTCGTCATCGGCATAAGCCAGGAAGCTGAAGGCGGGGCGGAAGGCGCTGTACCCCATGAAGTGCGCCCATTGCTCGGCGGTTGTCTGCGCGGAGCCCCAGTGGTCGCGGAAAGCTTCGTTGCGCACGAGGCGGGCGTCCTCCGTTCGCTCGGGCGTGAGATCGACGATCTCCACGTCCGCCGCCGCCTGGCCTTCGGCGACCGGTGCCGCCAGATCCCTGACCATCGCGTGAAACCAGCGCGCCGGGTGGTAGCCGTGCGCAGCGTGCAGGGTGACCGCCCCGGCGTTGTGGGACAGGCACCAGCTGGACAGCGACAGTGGCCGGCCCGGGTACCGCTCCTGGTGCAGCGGAACGGCAGCCGTCTCGGCCCAGTCCAGCAGCCGGCCGCCGAGCCCGCGGTCCCGGTAGGCCGGGTGCACGCCGCCCCAGTGCCGCATCTCGTGGACCGGGTCAGCGCCGCCCCGGGAGGTGAGGACGCCGAAGCCGGCCATGGTGGTCCCGTCGTGGATGGCGACGGAGCCGCGCGCGAAGTCGCTGTCCGGATCTCCGAACTCCTCCAGCAGGTCCTGCACGGTGAAGTAGTCCCAGCTCCGGTCCGCGGCCTGGATGGCGGCCAGCAGTGCGGCCCAGTTCCCGGCATCCCCCGGCTCGATCGGGCGCCAGCCGAACCGCCCGTCACCGCTCATGGCCGGATTCTGTACCGGACGGCTGGCGGAGACAACGGGTTATCCGTCCGCGCCCGGCAGCATCGCCCGCCCCGCCGCCTCGTCCTGGCCATGAGGGTGGGGGTAGACCTCGAGGTCGGTGGCCTTGACCGAGAGCCATACCTGGCTGCCCGAGGTCAGCGACAGCTCGGCGACCGCCGCGGGCGTGACGTCCACCAGGACGGGCGGCTGCCCGTCGAGGTCAAGCCGGACGCGGTCGGCCAGCAGCGTCAGGCCAGCGATCCGGGCCGGCCACACGTTGCGGGCGCTGCCTGCCAGCGGCCGCTGGGTGCTGACGACCACCGCGGACGGGCGGACCGCGACGAGCACGTCACCGTGCTGGCCATGGTCGGGAACGATGAACGACCCGCCGCCGCTGAGCGCCACCCCGTCGCCGTCAACGTGACCGGCGTACAGGTTCAGGCCGACGAGCCTGGCGACGTACTCCGTGCCTGGCTGGCGGGCAACGTGCGCGGGTGTGCCTTCCTGGACGATGCGCCCGTCTTCGAGGACCAGCAACTGGTCAGCGAGCACCAGTGCTTCGAGCGGGTCGTGGGTGACCAGCAGGCACGATCCGGTGAAGTCCGCCAGGTGGCGCCTGAGCTCGGCCTGAACGTCAAGACGGGCGCCGGCGTCCAGGGCTGACAGCGGCTCGTCCAGCAGCAGCAGCGCCGGCTCCCCGGCCAGTGCGCGGGCGAGTGCCACCCGTTGCGCCTGCCCACCGGACAGTTCGCCGGGCTTACGGCCGGCGAGGTCAGCCAGCCCGAGCCGGCCGAGCCAGTGGCTGGCAGCTGACCTGGCAGCCCGCCTCCCCAGGCCCCGGGCACGCGGCGAGAACGCCACGTTCTCGGCCACGGTCAGGTGCGGGAAGAGCCGGTAGTTCTGGAACACGAAACCGACCGGCCGCCCCGCGGCCTCCACGAAGTCTCCCGCCTCGGCGTCGTCCATGACCTGTCCCCCGAGCGTGATGCGCCCGGAGGCGACCGGGGTCAGCCCGGCCACGGCGCTCAGCAAAGTGGACTTCCCGGAGCCGTTCGGCCCCAGCACACCGACGACCTGGCCGGGTGCCGCGGCGAGGCTGACCGCGAGTACGAAACTGCCCCGCCTGACCTCGGCATCGACGATGAGGCCGTCGCTGCCCCCGGGCGTCATGAGAGCGTAGCCGCCCCGCACCCAGCGGTCGCGAAGGGAAACCAGCACGACGACCGAAACCACCAGCAGCACCAGGCTGAGGGCGATCGCGGCATTGGGGTCATTCTCGAGCGCGTAGTACACGGCGATGGGCATCGTCTCTGTCTGGCCGGGAAAGCTGCCGGCAAAGGTGATCGTCGCCCCGAACTCGCCCAGGGCCCGCGCCCAGCACAGGACCGCCCCCGCCCCCAGCGAGGGGGCGATCATGGGCACCGTGACGCGCCGGAAAACGGTCATCCGCCCCGCGCCCAGCGTGGCCGCGGCTTCGTCGAACCCCTGATCCGCCGACCGCAGCGCCCCCTCGACGGTGATGATCAGGAAAGGCATGGCAACGAAGGTCTCGGCCATGACCACGGCTATCGGCGTGAACGGGATCGTCAGGTTGAACCACAAGTCGAGATAGCGGCCGACAAATCCGACCCGGCTGAACGCCAGCAGCAATGCGACGCCGCCGACCACCGGGGGGAGGACCAGTGGCAGGGTCACCAGCGCGCGGACGAGCCGCTGTCCTGGGAAGCTGCTCCGGGCCAGTACCCACGCCAGTGGCACCCCGATGACCAGGGAGATCACCGTGGTCGCGGATGCGGTCCACAGGGAAAGAATGAGAGCCTGGGTCGCGTCGGTCCCGCTGAGGGCTGCTCCGAGGCTGCTCCAGGGGGTGCGGATCAGCAGCCCGGCCAAGGGGAGCACCAGGAAAGCGACCGCGATCAGTGCCGGCGCCAGCAAGGGCGCCGGCACCGATCGCGAAGCACCGCCCCGCGCGGCCCGCCTGGCTCGTTCACGTGCAGTCAGGTGCGACGGCGCGGTGAGGGTCACCATGGCGGCTCCGGGACTAGGTCAGGGCTTCTCGAACCCCGCGGCCGTGAGCACTTGCTGACCCGCGGGTGACAACACGTAGGCGACAAAGGCCTGCGCGATGGACTTGTGCTTGCTGCTGCTGATAGTAGCGATCGGGTAGAGCGTCGAGGCGTTGTCGCTGGCCGGGATCGTCACGCCCTTGACCTTGGTGCCGGCCGCCATCACGTCGGTCACGTAAACCATCCCCGCATCGACGTTGCCGAGCTCGACCTGGGACAGCACCGACTTCACGTCCGCCTGAAGCGTGACCGGCTTGACTGTGATCCCGGCGTTCTTGAAGACCTCCGCCGCCACGACCCCGCACGGCACTTGCGGCTGGCACAACGCGACCTTGACGGATTTCTTCGCGAGGTCGTTAACGGACGACACTTTCCCGGGGTTACTCGGGGGGACGGCGACCTCCATGATGTTCTTCGCGAAATTCTGCGGGTTGGCCGCGTCCCCGGCGCTGACGACCTGCTGCATGTTCGCCGTCGCCGCCGAGGCGAACACGTCAGCCGGCGCACCACTGGTGATCTGGGTAGCCAGGCCGGAGCTCGGCCCGAAGCTGAACTTCACCGTGTCGCCTGGATGAGCTGTCTCGAATTGCTTTCCGAGCTGGGTAAAGGTCCCCATCAGCGATGCCGCGGCGAATACGGTTATGGTCCCTGTCGACGCGGGCGAACTGCTCGCGCTCGAAGCCGAGCTTCCTGAGCCACTGCTGGAGCAGCCCGCGACGGCTACTGCCGCCAGGGCCGCGACGGTGATGGTGAGACGACGCATTCCTTGACTCCTAGGTTGGATTCCTGCCCGGACGAGATCAGCTGGTCTTGGGGATCTCGACGGAGACGTTGGTGGCCTTGACGGCGGCGACGGCGAGCATTCCCGGCTCCAGGCCGAGTTCGTCCGCGGCCTCGCGGCTGAGCAGCGATACGAACCGGTGCGGCCCGGCCTGGATCTCCACCTGGGCCATCACGGTGTCGCGGGTAACCCGGCTGACCAGGCCGCTGAACCTGTTGCGCACCGATTGAGCCACCACCGCCTGGCTCTCGCCGTGGCCGGCCGCCTGGGCCAGTTCCTGCGCGAGCCGGGCGAGCGCCGTTCCGTCCACTGCCAGCCGGCCGGAAACATCGGTGGTCGTTTCGATCCGGCCGCCATCGGCCCACCGGCGCAAGGTGTCAGTGCTGACCCCGAGAAGGCTCGCAGCCTCCTTGATCCGGAACGTCGGCATCCTGCGACTGTAACGCAAATGCGGCTGCAAACTCCAATAGCTGATGCGCCCGCGACACTTCACGCGTCTCCGGGGACGCATCTGTGTTCATTCCGGGACGGAAGTCCCCGGGCTCATGGGTGGCTAATCCGGCAGCCGTGCGGGCAGGCGGCGCGCGGCGGGCGGCGGGGATGAGTTGGTGCCAGCCGGCAGCTGGCGGGTGAGTACCAGCGCCACGACAGCCGCTGCCGCCGCGACGGCGAAGGCGGCCGTGATACCCAGGTGAAGGTTCCTGCCCGCACCGGCCGCAACGGCAGCCCCGCCCACGCCGATGCCGATCGCGGTGCCGAGCACGTCGGCCAGGTTCAGCGACGCCGACGTCCGTCCTTCCCGGCCCGGTGGTGCCTTCCGCAGCATCATCAGCGACGTGGGCGCGTACGCCAGGCCCATGCCCAGGCCCGCGACGGTCCAGGCCGCCAGGCCCACCGCCACCGGCACGCCCGGCTGCAGCATCAGGACCATCCCGGCGATGCCGGCCAGGACGATCACCAGCCCGATGCGCACCAGGCGGCGTCCTTCCCAGCTGTCACTGAGCCTGGCCTGTACCCAGGCACCGGCGGTCCAGGCCAGCGTGGCGCCGGTGACGGCGATGCCGGCCACCACCGGGCTGCGGTGGCGCACCGCCGTCACCGACAGGGTCACGTAGGCGTCCGCCCCGAAGAACGCGAACGTCAGCAGACCCCGGCTGAGGATCGTGGCTGGCAGCCCGGGACGCGCTGTCAGGGTGCCGGCCGGGACCAGCCGGCGCAGCGCGGGCAGCCCAGCGGCCAGGCCGGCCAGGATCAGCCCCAGGCCGGCCAGGATGGCACCGGAGCCGGCCGCGACCGTGAGGCCGGCCAGGATCATCGTGGCGCCGGCCGCGGTGAGGATGCCGTCGATCAGCCGGTGCTCCCCCGCCTGGGCGGAGCCGGGCGGGCCGAGCCGGATCAGGGCTGGCACGGCAATCGACCCGGCCACCCCGACCACGGGCAGCAAGCCGAGGAAGACCCACCGCCACCCGAACACGTGCGCCACCTCGGCCGCCAGCGCCGGGCCGATCAGTCCCGGCGCGACCCACGCGGTGGACAGGACCGCCATCATGCGGGCCTGAAGCGGGGCGGGCAGGCTGCGGCCGATCGAGGCATAGGCCACCGACGGGATCGCGCCCGCACCCAGGCCCTGCAGCACGCGGCCCGCGACCAGGACTCCCATTGAGGGCGCCAAACCGGCCACGGTCAGCCCCGATCCGAACAGCACCAGCCCGGCCACGAACGGGATCGCGGGCCCGCGCCGGTCGGCCGCCCGGCCGGCGGCCACGATGCCGACCACACAGCCCAGCATGAACGCGCTGAACACCCAGCCGTACAGGCGCAGCCCGCCAAGATCATGGGCGACGACCGGCATCACCGTCACCACCGCCAGCGCCTCCGACGCCACGAAGGTGATCGTCAGGACGAGGCCGGTGGTCAGCGCCCGTGTCTGCGGCGCCCAAAGCCCCCGCACCCCGCCCTCGCTCATCAGCAGCTCCTCCGGTCCCGCCGGCCTCGGTCCCCGGCTAGGCCGTGCTGGAGCCTGGGGTGTCGCGGACTCCGAGGCGCAGATGCTCGGCGTGATAGACGGCCTCGTCGAGCAGCATCGCGACATGGCTGTCGAACAAGGCGTACGTCACCGTCCGCCCGGCCCGCTGCCCGGTGACCAGGCCGAGATGACGCAGCATCCTCAGCTGGTGGGAGACCGCGGACTGCTCCATCCCGACATCGGCGGCCAGCTCACCGACGGCCGCCGGGCCCTGGCGCAGCCGGCCCAGGATGCGCAGCCTGCTCGGGGTCGCCAGCGCCTGCATGGTCGCCGCGACCGCCGTGGCGGTCTGCTCATCGATGCGGGCAGCCGGCGTGGAACGGCCGCGGACACCGTGTCCCATGATCGGCAGGCTATCATCGATGTACACATGATTAGATCTTCATATGATCCGGTATAGTGCGAGCATCGGTGTTGTCGGGGCGCCTCGCGGCGGGTGCTGAACCAGGGAGGCGGCTAGCCATGACCGAGGTCGCCCTTGGCAGCCAGCGGGCGGGCGGCGACGATGCCGCGCACCGGCGGGACGCCAACCGCGCGATCGGTTTCTCCGCGGCCGGGCTCGCGCTGACCGGTCTGGTGGAGTTGCTGCTCGCCGTGCTCACCGGGTCGGTGGCGCTGCTGGGCGACGCGATCCACAACCTGTCGGACGTGTCGACCTCCGCGGTGGTGTTCCTCGGCTTCTGGGTGTCGAAGAAGCCAGCATCCCGCCGCCACCCCTACGGGTATGAGCGGGCGGAGGACCTGGCCGGGCTCGGCGTGGCGCTGGTGATCTGGCTGAGCGCCCTGTTCGCCGGGTACGAGAGCTACCGCAAGCTGACCGGGCACGGCCAGACCACCGATGTGTGGATCGGCATGGCGGGTGCCGCCCTGGGCATCGCCGGCAACCAGGCCGTCGCGTGGTACAAGCGGCGGGTAGGAAAGCGGATCGGCTCACTCACTTTGATCGCCGACGCCCGGCACTCCTGGCTGGACGCCATCTCCTCCCTGGGCGCCCTGACCGGTCTCATCCTGGTCGCTGCCGGGTATCCGTGGGGCGACCCGGTGGCCGGGTTCGCCATCACCGCGTTCATCTGCCATGTCGGCTACGAGGTCACCAAGGACATGCTGATCCGGCTGATGGACGGCCTGGACCCCGGTGACCTGGACGCCGCGGAGGACGCCGCCGCGGCGGTGCCCGGTATCCGGTCGGCCGCCGCCCGGGGCCGCTGGATGGGCCGGACCCTGCTGCTGGAAATAGCGGTCCGCCTCGATGGATCGCTGCCGCTCGTTGCGGCGGACCGGATAAGCCGCCAGGTGGAAGCCGCCGTCGCCCGCGCCGTCCCCGGGCCGGCCGCGTGCACTGCGACACGCACGCCTGAGTCCGGGGGCAACCGGGATCACCGCGTGCCGTGGGCTGGCGGCCCCGGCTGGCCACGGGCTCGCGGCCCCGGCTGGCCACGGGCTGGCGGCCCGGCTGGCCATGGGCGGCTGGCCTCGACCTGTCTGCCGTTCTAGCCTCGGGTAGTCGGCCGGCGCGGCCGGATACGATCGCGGGGAACCCCGCCAGCGAGAAGCGCCGCGGGCCGGGCCGGCACAAGACCGGGGTGCAGTTGCGGCCGGGACGTGCCGGCAACGCCGCTGCGCAGGGCCAGACGTCGGGCGCACGCCCGAGGGGCGGCGGCTGCCGGACCAGGTACGGAGGGGGAGGCGCGTGACCGAGGGGCCAAGGGGCCAGGGCGGGCTGGAGGCCGGGAGCCCGCTGCGAACACCCAGGGCGGCCGCGGTCGCCGGGATCGTGTTCTCCGTGCTCCTGATCACGGCGCTGGTGCTGCTCAGGCTGTCGATCCCCGCCCAGCCCGGGGCCGGCGGCGCCTGGCTGACCAATGCGGGACGGAGAACCAGCGTGGCGATCGGGCTGAACCTTGTCCCCTTCGCCGGCATCGCCTTCCTGTGGTTCATCGGGGTGATCCGGGACCGGATCGGCAGGCACGAGGACCGGTTCTTCGCGACCGTGTTCCTGGGCAGCGGCCTGCTTTTCGTGGGCATGCTGTTCGTGGCCGCGGCAATCGCCGGCGGCCTGATCGCCGAGTCGTCCAGGCGGGCGGGCCCGCCAGGCACGGACACCCTGACGCTGGGCCGCAACGTCACCTCGGCCCTGCTCAACGTCTACGCCATGCGGATGGCGGCGGTGTTCACCCTCACCACGGTGACCATCGCCCGCCGCACCCACATCGTTTCCCGGTGGCTTGAGTTTGCCGGGCTCGCGACCGCCCTGGTGCTGCTGGTCGGCATCGGCATCTCCCCCTGGGTGGAACTGCTGTTCCCGGCCTGGATCCTGGCACTGAGCATCGACATCCTCACCGCCCGCCCTTCCGTGACCGGCCCGGAACCCGGGGGCTGACGGGGGTCACCCCCGTGGGGTGAGGCGCGTCCCGGTCCTTGCCAGCGACATTGGCCGTGGCCGCCTTTCCCCCTGCCGGACGCAGGCGCGCCACCGGCTCCGGGCTATCGTGTGACGGGGCAGGAGAGGAGCCCGGATGTCATCGACGTCAGAGCCTGTGCACCTCAACAACCATCACCGCAACACGCTGCGCCAGATCTTCCAGCATCCCGTGAGCCACAACATCGAGTGGCATGCCGTGGTGTCCTTGCTGAAGGCGATCGGCTCGGTCGTGGAGCACAGCGATGGCATGGTTGCCGTGACCGTCGGGTCCCGGACCGAATTCTTCGACGTCCCCGCGCATAAGGACATCGGCACCCAGACGGTTGTCAACCTTCGCCGGATGCTGAGCAATGCCGGATACGGACCCGGGGCTGAGGAAGCGGGGGCCACGGGTCAGCAGGACTGAGGGCGGCGTCCGCGGGCCAGTTGCACGCCATACCTGGAGCTGCGGAGCGGGCGCCATGCCGCTGGCGGTGCAACACCCGGTCGGGTGCAAGACCCGACCGGGTGCAAGAACCACGTCAGGCCAGGATCTTGGCCTTCTCACGGTCGAACTCCGCGGCGGAGATGACCCCCCGGTCGCGCAGGTCTGCCAGCTTCGCCAGCTGGTCCGCCGTGCTGGCCGGCGAGCTCGCCGCGGCCTGCTGGATGTAGGCGCGGGTCTCCGCGTCATGCTGCTGAGCCTGCCGCACGGCCCGCTCGTGCATCGAGCCACCGCGGGCGATCAGGTAGACCAGCACGCCGACGAGCGGGATGAACAGGACGAACAGGAACCACAGGGCCTTGGCCCAGCCGGACAGGTCGTGACTGCGGAAGATGTCGATGAACACCATGATCAGGATCCAGATCCAGATCACCCACAGAAAGAAAATGAGCATCGACCAGAAGAGGTTCAAGAGCGGGTAGGACGACGAAGCCAGTGTCATTACTTCCTCCTTCGCGCCAGGCAGGATCCCGGCGGTGGTCGGCTCAACGGTTCTGCGCCAGCCCAGGCCAAGCCTTCGCCCAGGAGGGGTCACCGGCATCACCCTGCACGGGTGAGACACATGATGGCCGCGCAGGCCAGCGCGACTTGTTCGGCCACTGGACAGGCAGCGTGACCGGACTGCCCGGGTGGCCGCCGGGGAGGATGACAGCGTGGAGTCGCTGACCGAGGTGCGGGAGCGGCGGGAGTTCCAGTGCCGCCTGAGCCCGGACCGGGTGCTCCGGTCGCTGGATGAGGCGGAGCAGTTCCTGCGCGACCGCGGGCTGCTGACGCGCACGGCGGACTGCGCGCTGCCGAGCCTGTACGAGGCGTGTCATGAGGACCCGTACCAGCCCGGCAGCCCCGGCTTCGCCACCTGGCCGGCCACGAAATGGCCATGGTTCGGTGAGCTCGCCGGGCGCGGCTACCTGATCACCGCGGTTCACCGCGGCAAGAACCTGCTGGTGACCGGGGAAGTGGCGGGCCTGCTCGACCCGATCTGCCGCGCGGAGATCGCGCGCATGCGCGCAGCCGACCGCGGCTGGGCCCGGCTGCTGGATCACCTGGCCGCCGCGGGGCCGTCCAGCGTCGAGGACCTGCGCACCGAGCTCGGGCTGAAGCGGCAGGAGCTGAAGTCGCTGCGGGCACCGCTGGAGCGGTGCGGCGCGATCATCTCGCGCCCGCTCCAGGTCGCCGCCGGCCAGGGACACCAGCATTCGAGCGAGCTGGCGCGCTGGGACCAGGCCTATCCGGGGACCGGCGGGACGGATGCAGACCCGGGCCGGGCGCTCAAGCACCTGCTCGCCGCCGGCGTTCACGCGTCAGCCGTCGCACCCGAGCCTGAGCTGCGGCGCTGGTTCTCCTGGCAGTGGTACTGGACAGACACGCTCGTTGACGACCTCGTCCGCGAAGGGCGGCTCCGCAGGGTGGACGGTCACGTCATGACGGCAGGCCAGAACCAGCCAGGCCCGGGGCAGCACCCGGTCACCTCCGGGCCGGCCTGCTGAGAAGGTCAGCGCGCACGCCGGGCCCGGCGCCGGTGACCCACGGCGAGCGCCACGACGCCGGCCGCCGTCAGCGCGCCGGTGACCCACGGCCTGGGGTTCCGGGCGTCAGGCCGCTTGTGGAAGGACAGTGGCTGGACGCCGAGGTGGAGGGCCGTCACGTCACCGCCGGGCTCGCGGCTGAACACGACAGGAGAGGTACCCGACCCGAACCCGGGGAGTTCGACGCGGAAGGCGTGGGGGTCGTCGCCGTCAGGGTAGAGGCGAAGTCCCCTGCGGACAGCGGGGACCGGGATCTGTCCACGGATGGTGAGGTGGCCGTGGCGGACGACGACCTCGACGCCTGGCCCGAGCATCCTGGGCTGGGGGTCGGTCAGCACCCCGGGACCAAGGGAGTACCAGCCGGACAGGTCACCCCAGGCCCCGGGTTGCTCCGGGACGTCCGTGCGCACGGCGTCATCGGGGAGGCCGAGGAGACTGCGCAGGACCGCGTTGGCGACGGGGGCCGGCGCGCTGAGAGGGCTGAACGGCCCGGTGTTGGCCAACGCGAGGACACCGATCCCCTCGCCGGGGGCGAGCACCATGGCGGCGTGGAAGCCATTCCAGATCCCGTCGTGACCGACGGTCCGGTGTCCGCCTGCCTCGCCGCGGAAAAACCCCAGGCCCATGCCCGGTATCCGGGGATCGGGCTGGTAATGGGGCTCGAACATCCGGGCGAGCGTCGCGGATTGGAGCACCGCGCCGCGGGAGTTGGCGCCGCCGCCCAGCAGCGCCGCGACGTAGCGGGCCATATCGGCCGTGGTGGAGTAGACCGAGCCGGCGCCGGCCGGCACTATCTCGCGGTCGGCGGCTGCCTTGAGCCCGCGGGAGCCCAGCGTGTACCCGGTGGCGAGGCGGGGCCGCACCCGCTCGGACCGGACGAGATCGGAGTGCTCCATACCGAGGGGGCCGAACACGCGCTCGCGGAGGTAGCGGCCGAGCGGGAGCCCGCTGGCGTCCTCGACGATCTGGCCGAGCGTGGCGAACCCGTGATTGGAGTAGGCCCATTTGGTGCCCGGCTCGACGTTGACGTGCAGGCCGCCTCGGTAGTACCCGGCGAGCGAGGGAGCCGGGCGTCCCACCCGCGTGCCCCAGCCCAGCGCTGGCCGGAGCAGGTCAGAGGGTTTCCGCACCGCACGGACTCCGGCGGTATGGGTCAGCAGGTGCCGCAACGTCACCGGCCGGAAGCTCGCTCTGGCGGGGACCAGCCGGTAGGCACGCAGGTAGCCGCCCGCTGGCGCGTCGATATCGACCAGTCCCTCCTCCCACAGCTGCATAACGGCGACCGCCGTCATGGTCTTGGTGAGCGAGTCGATCCGGAAGACGGTGTCCTTCCCGACCGGCGCGCCCGACTCGATGTCGGCGACGCCGTGCCCACGGAACCACGCCAGGGACCCGCCGCGGACCACCCCCACCGCCAGGCCGGCGACCGGCCAGCGGTGCAGGATCTCGGCGACCCTGGTGTCCAGCTCGGGCTCATCGATCGGCGCGGTCACCACTGTTCCTGCCTCCCAGCCTCGTCACTGGCCGGCAAGCTGTGCCTTCATCGCTTCTGCCAGGGCGAGAGCGGCGGACAGCGGCCTGACCATCACAGCGAACTGGTCGATCAAGCCGTCGTCTGCGGTGTGCAGGAAGTCGCAGCCTTCCAGGTAGCGATCCCCGATGCGTGCCTCGAACAGCAGGGCGTGATCACGCGCGCCGTCGGCGCCGATCTCGCGCACGTAGCGGAAGTCCTCGAATACCCGCACCACACCGGCCAGGATCGGCGCGACGGCAGCACGGCCGTGGTAGGGCTTGAACACGACCGGGCTGCGGAAGACGACATCCTCGGCGAGCAGCGCGAGGGCGCGGGGCAGATCCCCTGCCTCGATCGCGGTGCGGAATGGGTGCACGGCTTGACCTTTCGGTGCCGGCGCCCGCCCCGGTGTGGCCCGGAGCAGACGCATGAACAGGCGGCAGAACATCGGCTGGTGCTCGCTGTCGGCGCCATACTTGCACAGCCACCGGGACCGGCCCGGGCGCTGGGCCCGGCGGAGCCGGGGCGCCCACCGGCATGGAAGGTAGAGTCTGGCTGGTGGACGGCATCCATGACCTGGGAGGCAGGCAGGGTTTCGGGGCCGTGGTCCATTCGCCGGCTGAGCCGGTGTTTCCCGACCGGTGGCAGGCGGTGGCCCGGGCTCTGATGGCGGTCGTCGCCGGCGCAGTTGACGCGAGCGGGGGCGAGTTCCGGCACTCGATCGAGCGGATGGAACCGGGCCACTACCTGACGTCGAGCTACTACGAGCATTGGCTCACCGCGGCGGCCACGTTGGCTGTCGAGCACGGGCTGGTGACCCAGGCAGAGCTTGAGGCGCGCGCGGGCGGGCGGTTTCCGCTGAGCGGCCCGGTGCTCGCGCCGCCGGTCGTTGACGGCGGTCCCGACGTCGGCAAGCCGCGCTTCGGGATCGGCGACCGCGTGCGGGTGCGCGAGTGGCATCCGCCCGGGCATACCCGCTGCCCGGGCTACGTCCGGGGCAAAGCCGGGACGGTCGTGCGGGTGGACGGCACCCATTCGGTGCCCGATATCGAAGCTCATGGCACCGCCCGCCGCCACGAGCCGACATACTCGGTCCGGTTCGACGCCACCGACCTGTGGCGGGATGATCAGCACGGCGTGGCCGTGCACGTCAACCTGTGGGACTGCTACCTGGAGCCGTCATGAGCGACGAGGCCCATCACCCGGCCGTCATGTCGCCGGTCGAGCAGCGGGTCGCGGCGCTTGAGACCCTGCTGACCGAGCGGGGGCTGGTGCCCGAGGGCTTCATCGAGGAGGTCACCCGCCGCTACGAGTCGGAGATAGGCCCCCTGAACGGGGCGAAGGTCGTGGCCCGGGCCTGGATCGACACCGCGTACAAGGAGCGCTTGCTGGCCGAGGGCACCGCCGCCATCGCCGAGCTTGGCTTCGGCGGAGCGGAAGGCGATCACATGGTGGTCGTGGAGAACACTCCCGCCGTCCACAATGTCATCGTCTGCACGCTGTGCTCGTGCTATCCGTGGCCGACACTGGGGCTGCCGCCAGCGTGGTACAAGGATCCTCCCTACCGGGCGCGGATGGTCCGGGAGCCCCGGACGTTGCTCGCCGAGATGGGCTGCCAGGTGCCCGATGACGCCGAGATCAGGGTGTGGGACTCCTCCGCCGAGGTTCGTTATCTCGTCCTGCCCCAGCGCCCGCCGGGCACTGAGGGTATGACAGAGGCGGAACTGGCCGGGCTCGTCACCCGGGACTCGATGATCGGAGTGGCTCGCCTGTGAGCAGGCAGTGAACCTGTCGGATATGGACCTGCCGCGCCGAAACGGGGAACTGGCCTTCGACGCGCCCTGGCAGAGCAGGGTATTTGGGCTCGCGGCCGCGGTCATCGATCAGGCGTTCGGCGGCGACAGAGAACCATTCCGGCGGCAGCTCATCGAAGCCATCGCGGCCGAACCCGGGCGTCCCTACTGGGAGAGCTGGACCGCCGCGCTGGAGGCGCTGGTGGAGACCCTTCCTCCCGGCTGAACCAGCCGCCGCGAACGGCCTCACGTCGCTGGCCAGGTAGGGCCATAGCTCCCCCGCCGCCCGGCCGGCCGGCAACCGGGGCGGTGCCGCGGCCTCGCCCTGCCCGGTCCTGGCGGGGGCCGTTGCCGAGAATGAACCAGGCGCTGTGCGCGTTGGGATCGTCATGCAGACCTGGGAAGCCATAACGGCACGCCGCAACGTGCGGTCGTTCGCCGACCGCCCGATTCCGGCGGCGGATCTGGACCAGATCCTCGAGGCCGGCCGCCGGTCCCCGTCCTCACAGAACTGGCAGCCATGGGACTTTATCCTGGTCACCGATCGTGAGCAGCTCCGTGAGCTGGCAAAGGTGTGGCGTGGAGCCGCTCATGTGGCTCGGTCGGCGGCGACCATCATGATCATCGGCCCCGCTGCCGATAACGAGTTCCACCGGGCCCAGTTCGACCTGGGCCAGGCGACGATGGCCATGATGCTGGCGGCCACCGACCTTGGCATCGGCAGCTGCCACGCGGGCGTCGCCGACCTACCGCTCGCTCGTGAGCTGCTTGGCTTTCCCCCGGACCGCAACTGGGCCCTGCTCATTTCGCTTGGCTACCCGGCGGACCGGCCGCTGGTGCCGATCAGCAACCCCAAGCGGCGGCCGTTCGGTGAGGTCGTCCACCGCGGCCACTGGTAGACCAGGGCGGTGCCGCCGCTCGGTGGTACCGTCGGCGACGGCACCGGCCAGGACAAGGAGGCAGCAATGACCGCACCGCTCCAGGTGATCGCCTTGAGTTTCAGTCACGACACGGGTTCGGGGGATCGGATCCTGGCAGAGGTTGACCGTCTCCGCGGCCGGGGAGTTCTTCGCCTGCTTGACATGCTCTTCGTGACCAAGAGCCAGGACGGAACCATCGAACGGCTAGCCATGGGTGATGACGAGGACTTCGGCTCGCTCCTGGCGGCGGTGGTTCCCGGCGCAGACGGCGGCCCGGCGGCACCGTCTGACGGCTCGGCGTCGGCTGACGGCCCGGCGGCCTTTGACCCGGCCGATGCGTGGGCGCTGGCCGATTCCCTCCAGCCAGGAACCGCTCTGGCCTTCCTGCTCGTCGAGCACCACTGGGCCGCGCCCCTTTTTGACGCCATCGCCGAGACCGGCGGCATGCTGATCGGTGAGGGGTTCCTCACGGCCGAGGCCGGGCTGGTGGTGGGGGCCGAGGTCGCCGCCATGGAGGAGGCATCTGAGGTGATCGCCCAAGCCCAGGCCGATGAGGCCGACGCCTTGCTCGCGGCGGCGGTGGCCGGAGCCGAGGCGGCCGCGGCAGTGGCCGATTCGGAGCGGATCCAGTCCGCCGCTGCCGCCGACGCCGTCCGGGCGCTGATCGCCGCCGGGCTGGTGGAGGAGGCGGCCGCCCACGAGGCGGTCACGGCCCTCACCACGGCCGGGCTCATCGTGGCCGCCGCCGACCAGGCCGCCGCTGAATCCGTAGCCGAAGACGCCGCCACCGTGGAAGCCGCCGACGAGGTGACCGCCGCGTCCCTGGCGCAGTCCCTGGCCACCATCGCCGCCGCCGACGAGGTATCGGCCGAAGCGACCGGTGAAGCCGGGGACCGGGTCAGGGCAGCGTCCATGACCATGGCAGAGGCCCAGGTTCTGCGGTACCTCCCCAAACCGCTCCCCTTCTCCGTCATCGCCGCCAAGCTCGGCATCTCCCGGTCAGCGGCCAAGGAACGGGCGGCGCGTCTCTATAAGAGGCTCGGTGTGCACAGCCGCGACGAGGCGGTCAGCCGCGCCCGCTCCCTCGGCCTCATCCGATGATGTAGGTGCGCGGGTTGACGATGATCTTTGGAGTCACCCCGAGCGCCACCGGCGCCCGCGCGAGCAGTCTGTACCCGGCGGCACGTTGGGCACCTGGCATGACATGGCGGGCAACCAGCAACTCGCGCCGGATTCCCGCGACAGCGCGCTGGCCCTCGTTTGGCTGAGGCTTGTCGTGGGCGGTGCGTGTTCCGCTAAGCCGGCGGTGCATCCTTCGGGTGCGGTCGGCGGTGCCGGAACGCCCAGCCGTGCATGCCATAGCCCGCTTCCCGGGCCAGCGCCGGGGGCGGGATGGCCAGCACCGGGCAGCGGGCGTTCGCCAGGCAGTAGCGGCTGACGCGGCATCGCAGCACCCGCCGGAGCGGGCCCTTGCGCCCGGTGCCGATGACGAGCAGATCGCCTGCCTGATGGGCCACGGCGACCAGCACCCGGCCTGGCTTGCCGCGCAGCACGAGGGGCTGGGCACGGACACCGGCGGGCATGCCGCCGAATGCCCTGTCGAGCGCATCCCACAGGCGCTGCCAGGCGTCGTCTTTCCACAGCTCACGCAGGTGAAGGGACGGGTGCTTGCGCTCGTCCAGGTCACCGCCGGGCGGCACCCAGGTCAGCAGGGGGATCAGGATTGCATCGTGCTGGCGGGCGAGATCGGCGGCGTGACGCAGCGCGTGCACGCTGCCTGGTGATCCACTTACCCCCGGCATATCGCGACCCAGGTACCGGACGGACGGGGCGAGACGTGGCAGTCGATACTGGCCATTTCGCCGCGGCGGCGCTGGCCGGGCCGCCCGTCACCACCAATTCCGCCGCGCCGCCATCAGCCGTTCTGCGTATGCCCAGGCTGCGGGCCCCGGAGTAGCCTTGAGGAGCAGCTGCAGGGAGAAGGACGCGATGAGCATTCCGGTGCGCGCCAGCGAACGGGACCTGCGCGCACTGGCGGGCATCGTCACCCAGGACCGTCCCGATCTGCCGCCGGAGGAAGGGCTGCCGCCGTCGCTGCTCGCCGACGTGATGGGGCAGATCCGCTGCGAGGGTCTGCTGTTGCAGGGGTTCGACAGCGCGCGGCAGCTGAACTGGGGCACGCAGGGCCTGCCGGCCCCGGCCGACGACGCCGCGGGGGAGGCCCTGGACGAGACGGACACAGCAGCCTGGCAGCACTACTGGGACTGCCAGTTCTGCAGCTATCACGACCGCACCGGCGACCTGCGCACCGTCATCAAGATCTCGGACTTCTACTACTCGGCCAGGCAGTGGCACAGCACCGGCATGCACAGCGACATCTACCGGCCGCTGGACATCGACCATGTGCTCCAGCTGTGCCTGCCCACAGCGCCGCAGCCGCCGGCCGGGACGAGGCGGACCATCCGGTTGTGCCTGTTCCGCGGGCCCGGGCAGGACTTCTCCGAGCGCGACCGCGCACTGCTCACGCTGCTGCGCCCCCACCTGCACCAGGCCTACCTTGACGCCGAACGGCGCCGCCGCGGCACGCCCCAGCTCACCCCCCGGCAATGGGAGCTGCTGCACCTGGTCGCCGCCGGGTACACCAACGGCCAGATCGCCCGCAGGCTCGGCCTGTCCGAAGGAACGGTGCGCACGCACCTGCAGAACACCTACACGCGGCTGAATGTCTCCAGCCGCACCGCCGCGGCCACCCACGCCTTCCCGGACCTGACAGCCATCTGACGCCCATCCAGCAGGTTCCGCGGATCCTCGCGCCGAAGAAGCTCACCGAACTGCTCGGCTAGCACACGCTGGCCGCCGAGCTCACCAGCAGGCAGGCTGGCTGTCTCTGGGGACATGCGGGGCGCAACTACGGGTGGTGGCCTGTCCGCTGTCATCGCCGGGCGCGGGCGTAGGCGGCGGCCAGCGCGCCGAAGACCTGCTTCGGCTCCCAGGCCATGTCCGGGTATGTGGTGCCGCGTCCATGCTCCAGAACCGCTACGGCTCCGTAGGAGGCGAGATCAAGGTCGCGGTGCGGGTCGGTATGGTGCCGGGGGAACTCGAATCCGGCGAAAGTGAACCAGAACGCGGAGTCGATGCCTTCGGTTTCGTAGATCGCGAGCATGTCGCGCAGGTGCCTGACCTGCTCTTCCTCATCGCGTTCGTAGGTCCCGGGGATGAGTGGCGGGTCGGACTTCTCGTTGACGATCATCCAGCCCATGCCGCCGCGGCCGGCCGCGCCGCGGTAGGTGCAGCAGCCGAACTCGGTGACCGCGACCGGTTTGCCGAAGCGCGCATAGCTTCGCAGCGCGTCCCGGTACCCGGCCGCGTTGGTGCTATCGCGGTACAAGTTGACCGACACGAGGTCAAACAGCTCCCAGTCGACGGTTTCCCACGGCGCGGCGGCGTAGGTGACTGGCCCGGCGAACTTTTCCCTGGCGGCGCGCACGATGTCCCGGAGCGTCTGCCTGGCCCGCTCCAGCCCGCTGGCCAGCGCTGCCATCACGTCCGGCTTGCGCTGCAGGGCCGGGTCGGTCACCGCGGCGATGCGGCCGAGCACGCTGTCGCCGCCAGGGAGGAAGCCCGCGCACCACAGCGATATCTCGCACCCGAGCATGAGCACCACCCGGCCCTCATGTGCCCGCCGGAGCCGTTCGGCCTCGCGTGCGCAGCGGGCGAGGTACCCGGGCAGCGCGCCGGGTTCAAGGTTGACCGGGACCGGCGAGAACCACAGCTCCAGCCCGGCGGCAAGCGCGTGCTCGCCGGCCCTCGCCAGCCGCCGCGGGTCATTGCCGGATACCCGCACTGCGGTCGCATGCAGGTCGCTGGCAATGATCTGCAGCTCCCGCCGCACCACCGCGTCGTCGAAACGCTTGCGGCTGCTGTCCCCTTCGGCGGTGATCCCGGTGTCGTAGTTGATCCCGTAGTTCCGCATGACAGTAACCCTAACACTAAAACCATACTGAGTATATTTTCTTATCTGGTATGGTCAGCGCATGACTGGTGATGCCCGTCACGGCGGCCCGGCGGGCCCGCACCCCGGGCGCCGGGAACGCAAGAAGGCGGAGGTCCGCCGGCGCATCTCCGACGTGGCAACGGCGCTGTTCCTGGACCGCGGATTCGACCAGGTGTCAGTTTCGGAGATCGCGGAGGCTGCCGATGTGGCCCGGCCGACGGTCTTCGCTCACTTCCCGCGCAAGGAAGACCTGTTCTTCGACCGCTACCCCGGGGTGGCCGGCCAGCTCACCCGGGCCATCCGGGAGCGCCCAGCCGGGACGTCAGCGGTGAGCGCGCTTCGTGACACGCTGATGGCAGCTGCCCAGGCGGGCCAGGCACCCTACGGCCTGCAGACGGACATGATCCCGTGGTGGCGGACGGTCGTGGCCTCGCGCGCGCTGCAGGCGCGGGCCCGGGAGCTCGCCGACCAGCTTTCAACCGACCTGGCGCACGCCATGGCCGCCACCGGCACAGCCGAACCCGAGCTTGCCGCGGCCCTCGCTGTCGCCGCCTGCCGCGTTGTCCACCTCGATGCCGTCCGCCGCATCCTCGCCGGCGAAGACGCCGCAACGATTGCGGCACGGCATCCAGCCCGGATCCGCTCGGCGCTCAGCGCCGTGGACCAGATGACGGCATAAACCGCGCCAGAGGTCTCGCCGAGGATGCTCGGCCGCGGGCTGGCGAGGGGGGTGGCAGGCGTTACGCAGCTTCTGCATCTGCTCCTTTGAAGACCTGTCTGCCGTGCCAGCCGATGTGATCAAGCTCGACGACGGGATGGCCCGGCCTGGGGGCGATCAGCGCCTGGCCCGCCAGCCGGTCAACTGCCCGCCCGGCGTCGCTGCGCGCCACGTACCGGCCCGACACCCGGATCCGTCGCTCCGCCGTCAGGCCCAGCACGCCCAGGTCGAACAGCGCATGGTGCAGCGCGCACAGCGCCAGGCCGTTGGCCACCACGTCCGGGCCGTCCTGGCTGTGCCAGCGCACATGCGCCGCCTGCAGCCCCACCGGGTTGCGGCCCAGTGCCCCGTCGAAGCCGCACATGGCGCACTGGTAGGCATACGCGCGCAGCACATCCTCGGCGAACCCGGACCGCCGCGCGCTCCGCCGTGCCACCGCGACCCCCGTGCAGGCCGCCAGTTCCAGCACAGCCAGGTCCAGGCCGGCCTGATCGCAGATCAGCGCGCTCAGACCAGGGGTGAAATGCAGGTCCAGCAGCAGCCGCGCAGCTGCCGCCAGGTTCCCCGGATCTGCCAGCAACTGCTCCACGTCCGGGCGCAACCGGCCCACGGCCCCCCGGCTGACCAGCCATGCCCCGCGCTCGGGCGCATCCGGCCCGATCACCGTCCCCACACCATCCCGCAAGTCCCATAGCTCTCGCTCCAGGTGGACGAACGGCATCGCGGCCCGCTGCCTCCCAGCCGCGGCACTGACGACAGGCGCCCCGAACTCGTTGATCAGCGCGCTGACCGGCTCCTCGACCTCCGCGTAGGTGGCCACGGTGCTGCCAGCGGCAGCGAACCTGCCGAACAGCCACAACAGCAACAGCGGCTTGTGCGGCGCCCGGAGACGGGCCCGCCCCACCGGCGCGCACCGCAGCCGAGACAGCAGGTCGAGCAGCTCATCACGAGTCACCCTGGAAAGCCTGGCACCAGGCCGCGCCGAGCGAAAGCACCCGGGCCGCGGCCCGCCGGGCGTCGGCGAGTCGGCGAGCCCGAAACCCGTCATGCACCCGACGGGCCGGCCCCAGCAGGTCCCGCGACGCTGGATGTCCGAGCGGCGATCAATGGGTCCACGTGCCGCTCGCTGACGCTAGATGACCGCGAAGCTCACGGACGAACGACAGACGGATGATCAAGGCACGGTCACCATGGGCGGTGACCGTGCCTGTGACCTGCTACTTCTGTGAGTAGCCCCGACCGGATTTGAACCGGCGCTACCGCCTTGAGAGGGCGGCGTCCTGGGCCGCTAGACGACGGGGCCAGCCACTGAACGGTAGCGCACTCTGACAGCCCCGCCAAACGGAGTGCCCCCCGGGCGGGCGGCATCACGGGCCGCCCGCCCGTCCGCGCGCCGTGCCCCACCCCCGCATAGATGTCCGCTGGCGGGGTAGTTGCCCGCCCATGTTGGGATTCATCGTTATCTTGCTAGTCATCGGGCTGATCGCCGGCGCCATTGCCCGGCTGCTCCTGCCCGGCCGGGACCCGATCGGGCTCCTGGGGACGATCGCGGTCGGCGTGATCGGATCATTCCTCGGGGGATTCCTGCAGAACCTGATCTTCTACCACACGATGTCCATCCACCGGATCCACCCGGCGGGCATCATCGGCTCGATCATCGGCGCGTTTGTCGTCCTGCTTCTCCTGCGCGCGTCCGGGCACGAGCGCGGACGCGGGCGCAACCGGCGCAGCCGCTACCGGAGCCGGATCTGATCTGCTGAGGGGCCAGCCGCAGGCCGGTCATCCGGCCTGCGGCACCCCCGACCGGGGGGTACACGTTCTCGGCTGGGGTACCAGGACTCGAACCTAGACTAACGGGGCCAGAACCCGTCGGGCTGCCAATTACCCCATACCCCATCGGAGCGAGCCTCCGGCCCGCTCCGCGCCTGTGCAGTTTAGCCGAACCGGACGCGGCGGCCAAAGCGATACGAGAGCACCGCGCCCCCGCCCGGCTGGGGCACAACCCGCCGCCTATTCCGCCGCGTCATCACCACCGGCCGTGTCAGCCACCGGTCTCCACCACCGGCCGTGTCAGCCACCGGCAGTGTCACCTTCGCCGGGGGGATCAGCACCGCCGGCCGCGATGACCCGGGCCCGGGCCAGACGGCCGAGCGTCCGGTCGCGGCCCAGCAACTCGATCGACTCGAACAGTGGCGGGCCAGTCCGCCGGCCGGTGACCGCGACCCGCACCGCCCCACCGAACGCCGCCCGCGCCTTGAGGCCCAGCCCGTCCACCAGCGCCGTCCACAGCGCCGGCTTGATGGTCCCGGCGGTCCACGACCCGAGACGGGTCAGGGCCTCCTCCGCGGCCGCCAGCACCGGCTCCGCGTCCGCGGTGAGCGCCCGCGCCGCATCCTCCGGCTCGATGCTGAACTCCGCCTCGTCGACGAACAGGAACCCGAGCATGCCGACCGCGTCGGCGAGGGTGGCGACCCGCTCCTGGATCAGCGGCGCGCCGGCGGCGATCAGCCCGGCATCGGCGGCCGAGGGTGGGGTGGCGACCAGCCCGGCCCCGGCCAGGAAGGGGGTGATCCGCATGGCGAAATCGGCCGGCTCCAGCGCGCGGATCTTGTCCCCGTTGATGGCCTCCAGCTTGCGCACGTCGAACTGGGCGGGGTTCCTGTTCACCCGGGCCAGGTCGAACTCGGCGGCCATCTCGGCCATCGTGAACGACTCCCGGTTCTCTCCCGGCGACCATCCGAGCAGCGCCAGGTAGTTGCACATCGCCTCGGGCAGGAAGCCCTGGCTGCGGTACCAGTTGATCGAAACGACCCCGTTGCGCTTGGACAGCCGCTGGCCGTTCGGGCCGAGCACATATGGCAGGTGGGCGAAGACGGGGAACTGCTCCTCCAGCACCCCCATCGCCCGGTAGACGGCGATCTGGCGCGGCGTGGAGGACAGCAGGTCCTCGCCCCGCACCACATGGGTGATCTTCATGAGCACGTCGTCTACCGCGACCGCGAGGGTGTAGAGCGGGGCACCGTCAGCCCGGGTGAGCACGAAGTCGGGCACGTGCGCGTGATCGAAGGTGACCTCCCCGCGGACCAGGTCGGTGAAGCTGGTCGACCCGGCCGGCATCCGGAACCGGACCACCGGCTGGCGTCCTTCCGCCTCGTAGGCGGCGATCTGCCCGGGCGTGAGGTCCCGGCAGTGCCCGTCGTAGCCGCTCGGGCCACCGGCCTTGCGGGCGGCTTCCCGCCGCTCGGCAAGCTCCTCCTGACTGCAGTAACAGTGGTAGGCGTGCCCCTCCTTGAGGAACCGGTCCACCCATTCGGTGTAGATGTCCAGCCGCTCGCTCTGCAGGTACGGGCCGAACGTACCGCCGGTACCTGGCCCCTCATCCCAGTCGAGCCCCAGCCAGCGCAGCGTGTCCAGGGCCGAGTCGATGTACTCGGGCGTCACCCGGGTCCGGTCGGTGTCCTCGATCCGCAGCACGAACTGCCCGCCGGTCGAGCGGGCGAACGCCCAGTCGTACAGGGCCGTCCGGATGTTGCCCACGTGCAGGTCACCGCTGGGTGAGGGGGCGAACCGCACCCTGACCCCGGCCGGCCCCGGTGCGTGCTCAGTCACGGTTGGCCACCGGGTTGGTGAGCGTTCCGATGTTCTCGATGGTCACCGATACCTCGTCTCCGTCGGTCAGCGGGCCGACCCCCGCAGGCGTCCCGGTGAGCAGCACGTCCCCGGGCAGCAGCGTCATAACGCTACTGGCATAGGCGATCAGCGCGGCCACGCCGTGCAGCAGCTGCGACGTCCGGGCCCGCTGGCGGACCTCGCCGTTGACGGATGTGACCAGCTCCAGGTTGGCGGGGTCGGCGTCGGTCTCGATCCACGGCCCCAGTGGGCAGAACGTGTCGAACCCCTTCGCCCGTGCCCACTGGCCATCGCGCTCCTGCAGGTCACGCGCGGTGACATCGTTGGCGCAGGTGTAGCCGAAGATCACGCCGGCCGCCTGGCTGGCCGGCACCTCGCGGCACAGCCTGCCGATGATGACGGCGAGTTCGCCCTCGTAGTCGACCCGCCTCGTCACGGCGGCCGGGTACCGGATGGGGTCCCCATGCCCGCAGACGGCGGTCGACGGCTTGAGAAACAGAACGGGCTCCGTGGGCGGCTCGCCACCCATCTCCCGGGCGTGATCCGCGTAGTTCCTGCCCACCGCGATCACCTTGCTGGGCAGCACCGGTGCCAGCAGCCTGACATCGTCGAGCCGGTGGCTGGTGCCGGTGAGCCGGATGGCGTCAGGTCCCGGGCCGAACGGGTGGCCGCTGAGCGTGGCGACGACCCGCCCGCCTCCTGCCGCGCGGGCGCCTGCGGGGCCATCATCCAGGACTTCGCCTACTACTCCATAGCCGACTTCGTCGCCGGCCGCGAATCTGGCGATGCGCACGTCTGTCCCTACTGTTGGTAGCCCTCCACCTCCGCGGCCGGGCGCGCGTGCGCCTGCCCGGGATCCTCACCGAACTCCCGCCGTGCCCGGCGCTGTCGCAGCAGGTCCCAGCACTGATCGAGTGACTCCTCGACCGCCGCCAGCTGCCGCCGCTCCTCGTCCGAGGGCAACCGGCCGTCGGCGACCCTGGCTCGCAGGTCCCGCTCGGTCGCGATGAGGTCGCTGATGTTGCCCAGGATCTCCTTATCTTCCATGACCCCACGCTAGCGGGGGTCGGCCCGGCGAGCGAAGGCGGGCACACTGGGGCGCATGCTTCCCTCTCGCTATGACGTGGTGGTGGCCGGTGGTGGCCACAACGGCCTGGTCGCCGCCGCCTACCTGGCCCGGGCCGGCAAGTCGGTGCTGGTGCTGGAACGGCTCGGCCATGTCGGCGGGCTGGCCATCTCGGCCCCGGTGTTCCCGGGTGTGCAGGCGCGGCTTTCGCGCTACTCCTACCTGGTGAGCCTGCTGCCGCAGGTGATCGCCGACGATCTGGGCCTGCGCGTCGAACTGCGGCCGCGGCGGATCTCCTCCTACACCCCGGCCGGCGCGGGCGGGCTGCTGGTGGACAACGCCGATCCCACCCGCACCGCCGCGTCGTTCGCGGCGGTGACCGGGGGCGGGTCGGACTGGCGGGAATGGCAGCGCTTCTATGCCGCCACCACGGATCTGGCCCGGCGGCTGTTCCCGACCATGACCGAGCCGCTGCGCTCGCGCGCGCAGATGCGCACGCTCGTGGCCGACGACGAGACCTGGGAGGCGCTGGTCGAGCACCCGATCGGCGACACGATCGAGCAGCGGTTCGGCGACGACACGGTGCGGGGCGTGGTGCTCACGGACGCGCTCATCGGCACGTTCGCCTCGGCCGCGGAGGCGAGCCTGAAACAGAACCGCTGCCTGCTCTACCACGTGATCGGCAACGGGACCGGTGCCTGGAACGTGCCGGTGGGCGGCATGGGCGCGCTGAGCACGGCGCTGGCCCGCGCCGCGTCCGGCGCCGGGGCGCACATCCGCACCGGTGCGCAGGTGACCTCGATCGACCCCGATGGGGCGGTGACCGTGCGCCAGGGGGACAGCGAGTACTCCGTCGGCGCGGAGCACATCCTGGCGAACGTCGCTCCCGCCACGCTGACCGACCTGCTGGGCGGGACGCCCGCCGGGACGGCCCAGGCAGCGGGCCCGGAAGGTGCCCAGCTGAAGATCAACATGGTGCTGGCCAGGCTGCCCGCACTGCGGGACAAGACTGTCAGCCCGGAAGAGGCGTTCACAGGCACCTTCCACGTCAACGAGGGGTACGCGGCGCTCGATCGAGCCTTCCGGCAGGCGGCTGGCGGCGGCAGCCCCGTTTTGCCTCCGTGTGAGGCTTACTGCCATTCCCTGACCGACCCGTCGGTCCTCGGCGCCGGCCTGGCTTCCTCCGGTGCGCACACGATGACCGTGTTCGGCCTGCACATGCCCGCCCGGCTGTTCCGGGCGGGCCCGGCAGCCGCCCGGGAGCGGGCGCTGGCGGCGACGCTGCGCTCCATCGACTCGGTGCTCGCCGAGCCGCTGGCGGACTGCCTGCTGCGGGATGCGGACGGGCGGCCATGCCTGGAGGTGAAGACACCCGCCGACCTGGAGGCGGAGACGGGACTGCCCGGTGGTCACATCTGGCACGGGGATCTGGCCTGGCCATTCGCCGACGACGCGGCGGAGGTTGGCCGCTGGGGAGTGGAGACGGCGCATCCGCGGGTGCTGGTGTGCGGCGCGGGTGCCCGCCGGGGCGGAGGGGTGAGCGGGATCGGCGGCCACAACGCGGCCATGGCCATTCTGCGCGGGGCCGGTTCTAGACTGCGCGCATGAGCACCGACCCGGACCTCACGCAGTCCTCCGTGGCGACGACGCCGGCCACCCCGTCCGGCCAGGGCGCTGCCCGCCCGGCGCCGCCGGCCGCCCGGCGGATCCCCCACGAGCGGACCCATCACGGCGACACCGTCGTGGACGAGTACGCCTGGCTGGCCGACAAGGGCAACCCGGAGACGATCGCCTACCTGGAGGCGGAGAACGCCTACACGGCGGCGATGACGGCCGCCCAGGCCGGGCTCCGCGAGGAGATCTTCGGCGAGATCAAGGGCCGTACCCAGGAGACCGACCTGTCCGTGCCGGTCCGCAAGTGTGACTGGTGGTACTACACCAGGACCGTTGCGGGCAAGCAGTACGCGATGCATTGCCGGTGCACAGTGCGCCCGGGCCAGGCCACGCCGCCGCGAACGGACGACGGCGGGCCGCTGCCGGGCGAGGAGATCCTGCTGGACGGCAACGAACTGGCCGGGGACGCGCCGTTCTTCTCGCTCGGCGCGTTCGGCGTCAGCCCGGACGGGCGGCTGCTCGCCTACTCGACGGACTTCGCCGGGTCCGAGCGCTACACGCTGCGGATCAAGGACCTGGTGACCGGCGAGCTCGCACCGGACGAGATCCCGGACACCCATTACGGCTGCGCGTGGTCCAGGGACGGTTCCGCACTGTTCTATGTCACGGCCGACGCGGCCTGGCGCCCCTACCGGGTATGGCGGCACCTGATGGGCACTCCGGCCGCCGAGGACGTGGTCGTCCTGGAGGAGAGCGACGAGCGGTACGGGGTGAGCGTCGAGCTGACCCGCAGCGAGGACTACCTGCTCGTCACGGCGTCGAGCAAGCTGACGAGCGAGGTGTGGCTGCTGGACGCCACCGAGCCGGCGGCAGAGCCCCGGGTGGTGCTGCCGCGGCGGCAGGGCGTGGAGTACGCGGTGGAGCACCAGGCCGGGCCGGGCCGGGCGGGTGGGCCAGGTGGGCCGGACGCCCCCGGCCGACTACTGATTCTGCACAACGACGGAGCGCTCAACTTCGAGCTGGCGGCCATACCGCTGCCGCCGCCGGGTCAGCAGCCGCCGCCGGGCGAGCAGCCGCCACCGGGCCAGGAACCGCCGCCGGGCCAGGAACCGCCGCCGGGCCAGGAACCGCCGCCGGGCCAGGGACCGCTGGCCGATCCCGGCAGCCTGATCCCCGTCATCCCGCACCGCGAAGACACCCGGCTGCTCGGCGTGGACGCCTTCGCGGACCATATCGTGATCTACTTCCGCCGGGACGGGCTGACCGGCCTGCGGATCATCGGCGCCGGCGGCGGCGAGCGCGAGATCTCCTTCCCCGAGCCCGTGTATCAGGTGTCCCCCGGCGCGAACCCCGAGTACGGCTCCCACGTGTACCGGCTGCGCTACACCTCGCTGGCCACGCCGGACTCGATTTACGACGCCGACGCCGGCACCGGTGAGCTGACCCTGCTGCGGCGCAAGCCGGTGCTCCCGCTGCCCGGCAAGGGCAATTACGACCCCGGGGACTACGAGCAGCACCGCGAGTGGGCCACCGCCGCCGACGGCACCCGCGTGCCCATCTCCCTGATCTGCCGGAAAGGAACGCCGCGGGACGGAAGCTCGCCCTGCCTCCTCTACGGCTACGGGAGCTACGAGATCCCCGCGGACCCCTACTTCTCGATCACCCGGCTGTCGCTGCTCGACCGCGGCTTCGTCTACGCCGTCGCGCACGTGCGGGGCGGCGGGGAGATGGGGCGCCGCTGGTACGACGACGGGAAGATACTGCGCAAGACGAACACGTTCACCGACTTCGTGGCCTGTGCGGAGCATCTGGTGAGCCTGGGCTGGACCGCTGAGCGGCGGCTGATAGCCCGTGGCGGTTCGGCCGGCGGGCTCCTTGTCGGAGCGGCCGCCAACCTCGCGCCGCACGCGGTGGGGGGCATCGTCGCCAACGTCCCCTTTGTGGACTCGCTGACCACGATCCTGGACCCGTCACTGCCGCTGACCGTGCCGGAGTGGGAGGAGTGGGGAAATCCGCTGCACGACGCGCAGGTCTACGCCTACATGAAGGCCTACTCGCCCTACGAGAACATCGGCGACCAGGTCTACCCGCCGATCCTGGCGATCACCAGCCTCAATGACACCCGCGTGCTCTACCACGAGCCGGCCAAGTGGATCGCCCGGCTGCGCGCCACCGCCCGCGGCGGGCCGTTCCTGCTCAAGACCGAGATGGTGGCGGGCCACGGCGGCCGCAGCGGCCGTTACGACGCCTGGCGGGAGGAAGCAATGATCCTCGCCTGGATCATCACCACTGCCAGCCCCACCCCGGACCCGGCTCCCCCCGTCCGGGATCCGGCTCCCCCGGACCCAGCTACACCCGCCCCGGACCCGACATAGTACGACTTACGCCCATGATCACGTCCGGTTTATGATAGTTTGCGTGGTCCCAACCCGTGCTATGTCGGCAGGGCCGGGCCCCCGGCCGCCGGCCCCCCGACGGCCCCGCGGCCCGCGGCCCGTCGGCCCGCGGCCCGGCAGTTACGCAGGGCCGTCTGGCTGGTGGCCGGCCCGGAGGAGGGCGTAGGTGACCGCTTCCTCCAGGGCGTGCCAGGACGCGGCGATGATGTTCTCGTCCACACCGACCGTGCTCCACATGTCGCCCGCGGTCCCGCTGCCATCGCCGGACTCGATGAGCACCCGGGTCACCGCCCCCGTGCCGTGCGAGCCTTCCAGGATGCGGACCTTGTAGTCGGCCAGCTCGAGCCGGGCCAGTTCCGGGTAGAGCCGCTCCAGCGCGAGCCGCAGGGCATTGTCGAGCGCGTTGACCGGCCCGTTGCCCTCGCCGGTCGCGACGATCCGCTCACCCTTGGCCCGCAGCTTCACGGTGGCCTCGCTGACCACCTCACCGCCCGCGCGCCGCTCGACGATGACCCGCCACGACTCGACCTCGAAGTGGCGCAGCCGCTCCCCCGCCAGCTCGTCGCGGAGCAGCAGCTCGAACGAGGCGTCGGCGGCCTCGAACGTGTAGCCGCGGGCCTCCAGGTCCTTGACCCGTTCGACCACCCGGCCGACCGTGGCCTTGTCGCCGGACAGGTCGTAGCCCAGTTGCTTGCCCTTGATCTCGACCGAGGCCCGGCCCGCCATGTCGGAGACGAGCATCCGCATGTCGTTGCCGACCAGGGCGGGTTCGATGTGCTGGTACAGCATGGGGTTGACCTTCACCGCCGAGGCATGCAGGCCCGCCTTGTGGGCAAAAGCGGAATACCCGACGTAGGGCTGATGCGTGGCCGGGGTCACGTTGGTGACCTCGCTGATCGCGTGCGCCACCCGGCTCATCTCCGGCATGCAGCCTTCGGGAAGCACCGCCCGGCCCTGCTTGAGCTGCAGCCCGGCGACCACGCTGAACAGGTTGGCGTTGCCGGCCCGTTCCCCGTAGCCGTTGGCTGTGCCCTGGACGTGCGTGGCCCCCGCGGATACGGCCGTCAGGGTGTTCGCCACAGCGCACGCGGTGTCGTCGTGACAGTGGATGCCCAGCCGCGCGCTGGTGGCGGCGGCGACGGCGGCCACCACGTCGCCGATCTCCGCGGGCAGCATGCCGCCGTTGGTGTCGCACAGCGCGACCAGGTCGGCGCCCGCCTGCATCGCGGTGCGCACCACCTCCAGCGCGTAGGCGGGGTCGGACCGGTAGCCGTCGAAGAAGTGCTCGGCGTCGAGGAAGACCCGCTGGCCCTCGCCGCGCAGGTGGCTGACCGTGTCTGCGATCATGGCGAGGTTCTCGGCCAGGGTGGTGCGCAGGGCGAGCCTGACATGCCGGTCGTGGCTCTTGGCGACGAGCGTCACCACCGGCGCGCCGGACTCGCGCAGCGCGGCGACCTGCGGATCATCGGCCGCGACGGCGTCCGGCCGGCGGGTCGAGCCGAACGCGGCCAGCTGCGCGTGGGCCAGCCGCAGTTCGGTGCGCGCCCGCCGGAAGAACTCGGTGTCCTTCGGGATGGCGCCCGGCCATCCGCCCTCGATGAACCTGACCCCGAACTCGTCGAGCCGCCGCGCGATGGCGAGCTTGTCGGCCACGGTCAGGGACAGGCCCTCCTGCTGGGCGCCGTCGCGCAAGGTGGTGTCGTAGACGTGGAACGTGTCGTCGGGCGTCATCTGCTGATTCCTCCGGATGCTGTTGACCGCTAGCCGCCACAAAGCAAAAGACCCCTCGCGGGATGCGAGAGGTCTGCGCGTCGGCGGTGCGGGCCTGTTATCCCTGCCGGCCCTGCTCAGTGCCGACGCGCCCGCCGATAATAATCCGGCCGCACGTCATGGCTCTATTCTCGCACATGCCAAACGCTGCCGCGAACCCGGACGCCCAGCTGACGGCGGCACCCGCCAGGCCGCGCCGCCAGCTCCTGGCCGCTAGCAGATCTTGTGGATCCAGCCGTGCGGGTCGGGGCGCTCGCCGTACTGGACGGCCGTCAGTTCGTCGCGCAGCCTGAGCGTCACCGGCCCCGGCGTGCCGTCGCCGATAACCCACTCCGCCGAGGTGCCCTTGACCTTGCCGACGGGCGTGATGACGGCGGCGGTCCCGCAGGCGAAGACCTCGGTCAGCTCACCGGCCTCGCAGCTGGCCCGCCACACATCAGCCGAGATCTTGCCCTCATCCACCGGGAACCCGAGGTCGGCGCCCAGGGTGAGCAGCGAGTCCCGGGTCACCCCCGGCAGCAGGGTCCCCGTCAGCGCGGGTGTCATGATCCGGGCGCTGGCCCCCGACCCGTAGACGAAGAACAGGTTCATGCCGCCCATCTCCTCGACCCAGCGGCGCTCCGCGGCGTCCAGCCAGACAACCTGGTCGCAGCCGTTGTCCACCGCCTGCTGCTGCCCGGCGAACGAGCCAGCGTAGTTGCCGCCGCACTTGGTCGCGCCGGTGCCGCCGGGGGCGGCGCGGGTGTAGTCGTGCGACAGCCACACGGTGACCGGCTTGATGCCGCCGGCGAAGTAGGCGGCGGCGGGCGAGGCGATGAGCGCGAACAGGTACGCCTGCGAGGGCCGGTTGATGCCGAGCCCCACCTGGGTAGCGATCATGAAGGGGCGCAGGTAGAGGCTGCGCCCCTCGACGGCCGGCACCCAGGCGCGGTCCTGCGCGACCAGCAGTTCGATGGCCCGGACGAAGGCGTCCTGCGGCACCTGCGGCATCGCCATCCGCAGCGCGGAGGCGTTGAACCTGGCCGCGTTCGCAGTCGGCCGGAACGCGGCGACCGACCCGCCGGCCTGCCGGTATGCCTTCATGCCCTCGAAGATCTCCTGGGCGTAGTGGAAGACCTGGGTGGCCGGATCCAGCGTGAAGGGCCCGTAGGGCTCCAGCTTGGCGTCATGCCAGCCACGTTCCGCCGACCACCGCATGGTCACCATGTGATCGGTGAACACCGCACCGAACCCCGGCTCCGCCAGCAGTTGTTCGCGCTCGGCGCTGGAAACGGGGTGATCGCTGATGTGGACGTCAAACTCGATCTCGGTGCCCGGGCTGATCGTGGTCATTACTGGTCCTTCCTCCGGGCCCGGCACGCCGGGCCGTCCCGGGCCTGGCGTCATTGCCCGGGCCCGCGATCGGCGCGGCTCGCCCGCCGCGCCGCAAGTCCATCTTGCCGCGCAACGGGCACGCGGCTCAGCCGGCTACTCGCTCGGCGATGTCATCGCCCACCTCAGCGGTGGACCGGGCGGCCCACGCGCCCTGGCGCTCCACCAGGTCCTCGGCGGCCGCCTGCTCGATCTTTGCCGCCTCGGAGGCGAAGCCGAGGTGCTCGCACAGCATCGCCGCCGACAGGATCGCGGCGGTCGGATCCGCCTTCTGCTGGCCCGCGATGTCCGGGGCACTGCCGTGCACCGGCTCGAACATGCTGGGTGCGGTCCGCTCCGGGTTGATGTTCCCGCTCGCGGCGAGCCCGATGCCGCCGGCGACGGCGGCGCCGAGATCGGTCAGGATGTCACCGAAGAGATTGTCGGTCACGATCACGTCGAACCGCTCGGGCTGGGTGACGAAGAACATGGACGCGGCGTCCACGTGACTGTAGTCCACCGTGACCCCGCCGAAGTCTTTCGCCACCCCGGTCACGGTGCGCTGCCACAGGTCACCGGCGTAGGCGAGCACGTTGGTCTTGTGCACGAGCGTGAGGTGCTGCCGTGGCCGCCGCGAGGCGAGCTCGAAGGCGTACCTGACCACCCTGCCCACCCCGAACGCGGTGTTCAGGCTCTCCTGGGTGGCCACCTCGGCCGGGGTGCCCTTGCGCAGCACACCGCCCGCGCCCGCGTAGGGGCCTTCCGTCCCCTCCCGGACGACCACCATGTTGACCGATTCGGGCCGGACCCCGGCCAGCGGTGTGGCCATGCCCGGGTACAGCCGGACCGGCCGCAGGTTCACGTAGTGGTCCAGCTCGAATCTCAGCCGCAGCAGCAGGCCCCGCTCCAGCACGCCGCTGGGCACGGCCGGGTCACCGACCGCCCCGAGCAGGATCGCGTCGTGGCCGCGGATCTCCTCCAGTGCCGAGTCCGGCAGGGTCTCCCCCGTCCGGTGCCAGCGCTGGGCGCCCAGGTCATAGGCGGTCGCGTCGACGCTGATCGCGGCCGCCTTGAGCACCTTGAGCGCCTCGGCGACCACCTCGGGCCCGATTCCGTCGCCGCCGATCACGGCGAGCTTTATCGCGGAAGATCCCATGGGCCGTACCTTACTGGTCGCCCGGGGCGCGGGAGTCGCCACCGTTGTCGCGCCTGTCCAGGGCCACCTGCACGGCTTGCGCGGCCGGCCCGGTGCCGTGGCCCGGCCCGGTGTGCCTGCTCCCGACGGCCTGGCCGACGCGGCGCCTGGCCGAGCCGACCGGACCGGCCGGACGCGCCCGGCGGCTGCGGTACCCCGTCCCGCCTGCGCGGCCGGGGTACTCGGCACCGTTCACTGCGGCGGGGTCGGGCTGGTCCCAGTGATACATCTCATACACGACGGAATTCTCCTGCTGGGTAGCTGGCACGTGGGTCGGCCATGCGGCTTCAGTTCATCTCCAGGTCAACCGACCGGCCCACGAGCGCACCGATGGTGGCGGTGATGTCGTCGAGGACCATCGGCGGGATCGCGGAGTCCACGGTGAGGACGATCAGCGCGTGCCCGCCACGGGCATCCCTGGATACCTGCATGCCGGCGATGTTGATTCCCTCGCCACCGAGGATCTGGCCGACGACGCCGACGATGCCCGGGCGGTCGGTGTAGGTGAGGAACACCATGTGCTCGGCCGCCGCGATCTCCATGTCGAAGCCGTTGACCTCGACCAGCTTCTCGACGTGCCGGTGGCCGGTGAGGGTGCCGCTGACCGACACCACCTGGCCGCCCGGCAGCGTGCCCCGCAGGGTGATCAGGTTCCGCCAGTCAGGGCTGTCGGAGTCGGTGGACAGGCTGACCTCGACGCCGCGCTGGGAGGCGAGCAGGGGCGCGTTCACGTAGGTGACGGCTTCGGAGACGATGCCGCCGAAGACGCCCTTGAGCGCGGCCAGCTGTATCACCCGGACGTCGTGGGCGGCGATCTCGCCGCGCACCTCGACGTCGAGCCTGGCCGCGACCCCGCCCGCCAGGGCGGTGAAGATGGCGCCGAGTTTCTCGGCCAGCGGCAGTCCCGGCTTGACGTCCTCGTGCACCGCGCCGCCCTGGACGTTGACCGCGTCGGGCACGAACTCGCCCGACAGCGCCAGCCGGACCGACCTGGCCACCTGGGTGCCGGCCTTCTCCTGTGCCTCATGGGTGCTGGCGCCCAGGTGAGGGGTGACCACCACGTTGGTGAACCCGAACAGCGGGCTTTCTGTGCACGGCTCGGTGGCGAAGACGTCGATGCCCGCGCCGGCGACCCGGCCGTCCTTGAGCGCGAGTGCGAGCGCGTGCTCGTCCACGATGCCGCCCCTGGCGGCGTTGATGATCCGCGCCCCGGGCTTGACGAGGCGGAGTTCCCGCTCGCCGATCAGGCCGGTGGTCTCGGTGTTCTTCGGCAGGTGCACGGTGATGAAGTCGGCCTCGGCGAGCAGGTCCTCCAGGCTGACCAGGCGCACGCCCAGCTGCGCGGCGCGCGCCGCGGGCACGTACGGGTCATAGGCGATCACCTGCATGCCGAACGCGGCCAGCCGATGGGCGACCAGCTCACCGATCCGGCCGAGGCCGAGGATTCCCGCCACCTTCTGGTAGAGCTCGGCGCCGGTGAACTTCGACCGCTTCCACTCGCCGGCCTTGAGCGAGGTCATCGCCTGCGGCACGTTGCGGGCCACCGCGAGCAGCAGCCCGACGGCGTGCTCGGCCGCGCTGACGATGTTCGAGCTTGGTGCGTTCACCACCATGACGCCGGCCTTGGTGGCGGCCTCCACGTCGACGTTGTCGAGTCCCACGCCGGCCCGGGCGATGACGCGCAGGCCCGGCGCCCCGGCCAGCGCCTCGGCGTCGATCCTGGTCGCGCTCCGGACGATCACCGCGTCCACGTCGGCGAGCGCGGGCAGCAGTGCCGTCCGGTCGGCGCCGTTAACGTGGCGCACCTGGAACCCGGATTCAAGCTGCGCGATCGCGGCAGGTGAAAGCTCTTCGGCAACCAGGACGATGGGGGTAGGCACAGTGGCAGCCCTTCGGGCGTCGGTATCAGTGGTCGGTCGGTTACAGTCTAGCCAGGCTTGTGAAAGCTTTCACGAATAGCTTCCCGCCGCTGCCATGCTGATTCGTCATGCATATCGACCGGGGATCCGCCGTCGTGGCCAGGCTCAGCCGTCCGCCTCCTCGTCGGCGGCGAGCCAGCTCATCAGCGGCCGGAGCTTGGCTCCTACCTGCTCGATCTGCTCGGCATGCAGTGCCTCGCGGCGCTTGAGGAAGTTAGGCCGCCCGCTGTCGAACTCCTCGACCAGTTCCCGGGTGAACGCGCCGTCCCGGATCTCGCCGAGAATGCGCCGCATTTCCTCTTTGCTCCGCTCGTCGATGAGCCGGGGGCCGCGGGTGTAACCGCCGTACTCCGCGGTGTCCGAGACCGACCAGTACATCTTGGAAAGGCCGCCCTCATACATCAGGTCGACGATCAGCTTCATCTCGTGCAGGCACTCGAAATAGGCCACCTCGGGCTGGTAGCCCGCTTCGACGAGAGTGTCGAAGCCGGCCTTGATCAGCTCGGAGACACCGCCGCACAGGACCACCTGCTCACCGAACAGGTCGGTCTCGGTCTCCTCCGCGAACGTGGTGGCGAGCGCGCCCGCCCGGGTACCGCCGATCGCCTTGGCGTAGGCCAGGGTCAGCGGCCACGCGTTCCCGGTGGCGTCGCGCTCGACCGCGACAAGCACCGGCACGCCGCGGCCCTCGGCGAACTGGCGGCGCACCAGGTGGCCGGGCCCCTTGGGCGCGACCATGCACACGTCCACCCCGGCGGGCGGGGTGATGAGCCCGTAGCGGATGTTCAGCCCGTGGGCGAAGAAGAGGGCGTCACCCTCGTCCAGGCTCGGGGCGATGGCCTCCGCGTACAGGGCGCGCTGGACGTGGTCCGGCGCCAGGACCATGATCAGGTCGGCTTCCTCGCAGGCCCGCTGCGGGGTGGTGACCCGCAGCCCCTCGCCGGCCGCACTCTCCCGGCTGGCCGATCCCTCCGGCAGCCCGACCCGGACGTCCACACCGGAGTCCCGCAGCGACAGCGCGTGGGCATGCCCCTGGCTGCCGTACCCGAGCACCGCCACGTGGCGGCGCTGGATGATCCCGAGATCGGCGCGGTCGTCGTAGTAGATCTGTGCCATCGCTCGCCTTTCGATCACAGTGTCTGGTTCATCGTCCCCGTGCCTGCTCACCCGTCACGGGGTCTGGCTCGTCCTGCTTGCCTCACTGGGCCGGGCCAGCCGCGGCCCGGTCGAGGGGCCGCAGCGCCCGGTCGGTGATGGATTTGCTGCCACGGCCAAGGGCCACCATGCCGGACTGCACGAGCTCTTTGATGCCGAACGGCTCAAGCACCCTGATCAGGGCGTCCAGCTTGTCGCGGTTACCGGTGGCTTCGACCGTCACCGCGTCCTGGGCGACGTCGACCACCTTGGCGCGGAACAGCGTCACCGTCTCCAGCACGCGGGACCTGCTCTCGGCGTCCGCGCGGACCTTGACCAGCAGCAGCTCGCGCTGGACCGACACCGCGGGCTCGAGCTCCACGATCTTCAGGACGTTGATCAGCTTGTTGAGCTGCTTGGTCACCTGCTCCAGCGGATGATCCGCGCAGTTGACCACGATCGTCATCCGGGAGATCTCCTCGTGCTCGGTCGGCCCGACGGCGAGCGAGTCGATGTTGAAGCCGCGGCGCGAGAACAGGCCCGCGGCCCTGACCAGCACCCCGGGTTTGTTCTCCACCAGCACCGACAGGGTGTGCCTGCTGGCGGCGGGATCCTGCTCGCGCAGGCGTGAGGCGAGGTTGCTCATTCGGTCACATCCCAGTCCGGCGCCATGTCCCGCGCGACGCTGATGTCGTCGTTGCTGGTCCCGGCGGGCACCATCGGCCACACCATCGCGTCGCGGTGCACGACGAAGTCGATCACGACCGGCCTGTCGTCGATCTTCATGGCCTCCTCGATCACCGCGTTGACGCTCGCCGCGTCCTCGCACCGCAGGCCCACGCAGCCGTAGGCCTCGGCGAGCTTGACGAAGTCGGGGATCCGGGTGCCCAGCGGCGCGGCCCCGGCCGCGGCCGCCGCGCCGGTGTGCGGCACCGCCGCCGAGCTGACCTTGTCCAGGTCGGTGTGCGAGTAGCGCTCGTTGTAGAACAGCGTCTGCCACTGCCTGACCATGCCGAGGTTGCCGTTGTTGATGACTGCGACCTTGACCGGGATACCTTCCACCGCGCAGGTGGCGAGTTCCTGGTTGGTCATCTGGAAGCAGCCATCACCGTCGATCGCCCACACGGCCGCCTCCGGCCGGCCCACCTTGGCCCCCATCGCGGCCGGGACCGCGTACCCCATGGTGCCCAGGCCACCGGAGTTGAGCCAGTGCCCAGGATGCTCGTGGCTGATGTACTGCGCGGCCCACATCTGGTGCTGGCCGACACCAGCGACATACACCGCGTCCGGGCCGGCCAGCTTGCCGATCCGCTCGATCACGTACTGCGGCGCCAGGGAGCCGTTCTCAGGCTCGGAGTACCCCAGCGGGTAGGTGTTGCGCCACGCGTCCAGCTGCGACCACCAGGCGCTCAGATCGGCCCGGTGGCCGGCCTCGTGCTCGGCCTGGATCGCGGCCAGCAGCTCGGTGATCACCTCCCGGCAGTCGCCGACGATGGGGACGTCCGCCCGCCGGTTCTTGGAGATCTCGGCCGGATCGATGTCGGCGTGGACGACCGCCGCGCCGGGCGCGAAGCTGTCGAGCTTGCCCGTCACCCGGTCGTCGAACCTGGCGCCGAGCGCCACCAGCAGATCCGCCTTCTGCAGCGCCCCGACCGCCGCGACGGTGCCGTGCATGCCGGGCATGCCGACGTTCTGGGGGTGACTGCTCGGGAAGCCTCCCCGCGCCATCAGCGTGGTGACCACGGGCATCCCGGTGAGCTCGGCCAGCGCGAGCAGTTCCTGGCCGGCCCCGGCCTTGATCACCCCGCCGCCGACGTACAGGACCGGCCGCTCGGCGGCGGTCATCATCCTGGCCGCCTCCCGCACCTGCCGCGAGTGCGGCCGGGTCACCGGGTGATAGCCGGGCAGGTCGAACGGGACCGGCCAGCGGAACGTGGTTGACGCCTGGAGCGCGTCCTTGGCGATGTCCACCAGGACCGGTCCCGGCCGGCCGGTCGAGGCCACGTGGAACGCCTCGGCGACCGTCCTGGCGATGTCGTCAGCGCTGGTGACCAGGAAATTGTGCTTGGTGATCGGCAGGGTGATGCCGGCGATGTCGGCCTCCTGGAACCCGTCGGTCCCGATCAGCGCGGACGGGACCTGGCCGGTGATGGCCACCACCGGGACCGAGTCCATGTAAGCGTCGGCGAGCGGTGTCACCAGGTTGGTCGCGCCCGGGCCGGAGGTGGCCATGCACACCCCGGGCCGGCCGGTGGCCTGCGCGTAGCCGGTGGCCGCGTGCCCGGCGCCCTGTTCGTGCCGGACCAGGATGTGGCGCACGTTGCGTGAGTCGAACAGCGGGTCATAGGCGGGCAGGATCGCTCCCCCCGGGATGCCGAAAACAACGTCGACCCCGAGCCGCTCCAGCGCGGCGACCAATGCCTGCGCACCGGTGATCTGCGCTGACTCAGCGGGGGGAGGCTCGGCGTCTGGCGCACCTGGCCGGTCGGGCCGGTCGGGCCGTTGCCCGGGCGCCGCTTCCCGTGCCGCGGCCCGCGCGGCGAGGTCACGCGGGGAGGGCCCGTGCCCCTGGCGCACCGACCCTGCCAGCCCGGCCCGTGAGCCGGGCGGCGTGGTGGTCTGGTCAGTCATCGCAATGATTCCTCATCTACAGTCCGTGGCGGCAGGCGGCAACAAAAAACCCCTCGTGCCCTAGGGCAGTCGGGGGGAGGCGCGCGGATGGCTGGTCAGCGACCCACGCGCCTGGCAAGTACGAGAATAAGGCTGGCAGACACGTACTCCACTGTGGCCTACGGTGCGCGGTCCGTCAACTTGAGAGCATTTACGTCTCGGGATGTGAGACGTGCCTGATTCGGTAAGCGGGCGGCGGCCTGGGGCTGCCCGGGCAGCACGCTGGCTGCCCCGCTCCCGGGCGGGAACTCGTCGGCGCCCGCTCCGGCGGGATTCCCGGTCCCCCCTGGCGCCGGGGGCGGCCCGGGGGGGTCGTCCGGCCCCTCCGCCACGCCATAGACCTCCACCTGGCCCCCGCCCTGCTCCTTGGCCCGTGACATCGCCATGTCCGCCTTGCGCCAGACGCCTCCCGCGGGGCCCTCATCGGACAGGGCGACCCCGACGCTGGCGGTCAGGCTCATATCCGCCTCGCCGGCCCGGAAGGGCGGCGAGGCCACGCTCCGCGCGAGCCGTTCGGCGATGTCGGCGACTTCCTCCGCGCTGACCGTGCCCTCGATGAGGACCGCGAACTCATCGCCGCCCCAGCGGGCCACCGTGTCCTGCGGCGGCACGGCGGCGCGCAGCCTGCGGCCGACCTGCGCGAGCAGCACGTCCCCGCCGCCGTGGCCCACGGCGGCGTTCACGGCCGTGAAACCGTCAAGATCGAGCAGGATGACCCCTGCTATGACCGGGTGCTCGGAGGACGGCTCCGGTGCCGCGGCCGCGCCGGGCACGGCTGCCTCGCGTACCCGCTGCTCGACGTAGGCCCGGTTCGGCAGCCCGGTCAGCCCGTCGTGGAAGGTCAGGTGGGTGACCCGGCGGCGCAGCGCCACCTGGGCGCTCACATCCCTGGCGGTGACCAGTAGCTGGGCGGGGCCGCCCGGCTCACGGAAGCGGGAAACCGTGGACTCGACGTGGCGCCAGGTGCCATCCGCCGCCCGGACCCGGCACGGGTACCGGCCGACCCGGTCGGCGGCGTCCGTCACCGCCCGGCGGACCGCCATGGTGCCACCGGCCCTGTCCTCCGGATGCAGCAGATCTGCCAGGGGTGTGCCCTCCAGGCTCTCCGGCGTGTACCCGTAGCCGGCGACCGTACGGCTCGCGTACCTGATCACCCCGCCCAGGTCGCACAGGAGCACGACGTCGCTCGTGCGGTCGGCCAGCTCGCGGAACCTCAGCCGGGACTCGTGCCAGATCCAGGCCGCGGAGTTCTCAAGCCGCAGCAGCATGAGCGCGCGCAGCACCAGCGCCAGCACCATGGTGCCGACGACGATGGTCACGACCGGCCGGTCCACGCTCTTGCCCGCCAGCGCCCAGCCGATGAGGACGAGCGCTGCCGCCGCCGCGGCCGCGGTGGCGACCACGGTGGCCGCACCCGGCACGGCCGGGGAGGCACCGCCGGCCGTGGTGTCCTCGCCATCCTTGCGCCGCCGGTCGCGCCACCGGGCGCCGACCCACTGCGCACCGCCGATCCACGGCGCGCACGCGAGCAGTGCCAGCCCCCCGGCCTGGACCAGCAGCGCCCCCGGCCGTGGGGGCAGGCCGACGGTCCGGGCGCCGACCGCCAGCGCGTCGCCTGCGGCGATGGCCAGCGTGGCGAGATAGGGGACCACGCCACGCCGTCCGGCTGCCGCGGCAAGCGGCAGGCAGGCGCCGAGCAGGACCAGATCGGCCAGTGGGTGCAGCAGCTCCACGGCGAACGTGGGAACCCCCGCACCGGCCTGCAGGAACACCATGCGGAACTGGGTGGCCCAGGCGATCAGGAAGAGCGCGGAGGCCATGATGTACCCGTCGGCCACGCGGCTGACGGTGCTGACCCGGGCGCGGAACCCGGCAGCCGGCTCGGCGGCGGCCGGCTCGGCGGCGGCCGGCTCGGCTGCGGCCGCCCGCGACCCGGCGGCTGCCAGCCGGGCGAAGCCGGCCGCTATGACCGGCAGTGCGAGCAGCGAAGGCAGGTCACCGAACGAGAGCGGGACCGCGGCCGCCCCCGCCGGGACGGCCAGTTCGTGGCCCGCGATCACGCCGATGCCCCACAGTGCCGCCGCGACGGCGAACCAGCGGTACCCGCGCCGGAGCGGCCCGTCGTACTGCTCCGCTCCCCACCACAGGCTGACCGCCGCACCCACCGCAGCCACCATCCCGGCCGCCGTCCCGGCCTGCGAAGCCAGGCTCATCGCGGTTCACCGGATGCTTCCGGGCGCACGAGTCTCCTCTCGCCGCATCCGCTCGCAAGTTAGCCGGGTGGCCGGGTCTGGCAGGCATGGCCAGCCTTGTGGGCTTCCGCCTCGCCGCTCAGTAATCGGGTGGTGGCCCGCAGTCACCAAGGTATGGGCCAAACACCGCCTGGTCCAGAGCGCCGTCGCATAAGGCCAGACACCGTCACAGGTGACGACGATGCTTACTGTAGGCGCTGAAGGTCACGCTTCGATTGAGGAAGGGCGTCCAAACGGACGACACTTCGTCAGGCCGTCCAGCGCGGCCCCGGCCGTCTAGGACTGGCCGAGGCGGGCGAGGATCAGTTCGCGGGCGCGGGCGGCGTCGGCCTGGCCACGGGTCGCCTTCATGACCGCGCCGACCAGGGCGCCAGCCGCGGCGACCCGGCCGTCACGCACCCGCTGCGCCACCTCGGGGTTGGCGGCGATCGCCTCGTCCACCGCCTTCGTGAGTGCGCCCTCGTCGCTGACGATTGCCAGGCCGCGGGCGGCCACCACCTCAGCGGGGGTCCCCTCGCCGGCCAGCACGCCCTCGATGACCTGCCGGGCGAGCTTGTCGTTGAGCTGGCCGGAGGCCACCAGGGCCGCTATCTCGGCCACGTCGCCGGGGGTGATCGGCAGCTGGGCGAGCTCGGTCCCGGATTCGTTGGCCCGGCGCACCAGTTCGTTCAGCCACCACTTGCGCGCGTCGGCGGGCGAGGCCCCGGCGGCAACGGTCTGCTCGACCAGGTTGACCGCACCGGCGTTGGTCAGCGCGGCGAGGTCCAGGCCGGACAGTCCCCACTCGGCCTTCAGCCGCGCCCTCCGGGCGGCGGGCAGCTCGGGCAGGGCCGCCCTGATCTGCTCCACCCATTCCCGCGAGGGTGCGACCGGGACCAGGTCAGGTTCCGGGAAGTACCGGTAGTCCTGCGCCTCCTCCTTGCTCCGGCCGGCCGTCGTCGCACCCGTGTCCTCGTGGAAGTGCCGGGTCTCCAGCACCACGCGCTCGCCGGCGTCCAGCACCGCCGCCTGGCGCTCGATCTCGTACCGGACCGCCCGCTCCACCGAGCGGAGCGAGTTGACGTTCTTGGTCTCGGTCCGGGTCCCCCAGGCCCCCGATCCCCGGGGCGCCAGGGAGGTGTTGACGTCGCAGCGCAGCGATCCTTCCTCCATCCGGACGTCGGACACCGCCAGCGCCCGCAGCAGGTCACGCAGCTCGCTCACGTAGGCGTGTGCCACCTCCGGCGCGAGCGGGCCGGTGCCCTCGACCGGCTTGGTTACGATCTCGACCAGCGCGATCCCGGCCCGGTTGTAGTCCACCAGCGAGTATTCCGCCCCGTGGATGCGGCCGGTGGCGCCCCCCACGTGCAGGGACTTGCCGGTGTCCTCCTCCAGGTGCACCCGCTCGATGCCGACCCGGACCTGGCGGGTGCCGCCTTCGGCGCCCGGATCGTCGATGGGGACGTCGAGCCAGCCATTGGTGCACAGCGGCTCGTCGTACTGGGAGATCTGGAAGTTCTTCGGCATGTCCGGGTAGAAGTAGTTCTTCCTGGCGAACCGGCACCAGTCCGCGATCGTGCAGTTCAGCGCGAGCCCGATCCGGATCGTGTACTCGATGGCGGCCCGGCTGGCCACCGGCAGCGCGCCGGGCAGGCCCAGGCAGACCGGGCAGACCAGGGAGTTGGGCTCGCCGCCGAACCGCGCCGGGCAGCCGCAGAACATCTTCGTCGCGGTGCCAAGCTCGACGTGTGTCTCCAGGCCGATGACCGGCTCGTACCGTGTCAGCGCCTCGTCGAGCGGGACCAGCAGGCCGGCCATCACGCAAGCCCCTTCGCGTCGTCTAGCAGCGGATAGCCCCGGCGGCCGTCCAGGGCCGCCTCCACGGCGGCCCCGACCCGGTACAGGCGGTCGTCGGCCAGCACCGGGGCCATGATCTGCAAGCCAACCGGGAGCCCGTCCTCCGCCGCCAGCCCGCACGGCACGGACAGCGCGGCGTTGCCCGCCAGGTCCGACGGGATCGTGGCCAGGTCCGCGACGTACATGGCGAGCGGGTCGTCCACCCGCTCACCGAGCGGGAACGCGGTGGTCGGCGTGCTGGGCGACACCAGCACGTCCACCTGCTCGAACGCGGCCTCGAAGTCCCTGATGATCAAGGTGCGCACCTGCTGTGCCTTGCCGTAGTAGGCGTCGTAGTAGCCGCTCGACAGGGCGTAGGTGCCGAGCATGATCCGCCGTTTCACCTCGGCGCCGAACCCCTGCGCCCGGGTCAGCGACATCACCTCTTCCGCGCTGCGGGTGCCGTCGTCCCCCACCCGCAGCCCGTAGCGCATCGCGTCGAACCTGGCCAGGTTGGACGAGCACTCACTGGGCGCGATCAGGTAGTAAGCGGGGAGCGCGTAGGAGAAATGCGGGCAGGAGACCTCGATCACCTTCGCGCCCAGCGACTCCAGCAGATCCACCGCCTCGCTGAACCGGGCCAGCACCCCGCTCTGGTAGCCCTCGCCACCGAGCTCGGGCACCACGCCGATGGTCAGCCCGCTCACATCGGCCTGCCGGGCGGCGGCCACCACCGGCGGCACCGGGGCGTCCACCGAGGTGGAATCGCACGGGTCGTGACCGGACATCGTCTCGTGCAGCAGCGCCGCGTCGAGCACGGTCCGCGCCAGCGGGCCCGGGGTGTCCAGCGAGGACGCGAAGGCCACGACCCCGTAGCGGGAGGAGCCGCCGTAGGTCGGCTTCACCCCGACCACCCCGCAGACCGCCGCCGGCTGGCGGATGGACCCCCCGGTGTCGGTGCCGATGCCCAGCGGCGCCTCGAAGGCCGCCACCGCCGCCGCCGAGCCGCCGGACGAGCCGCCCGGCACCCGGGCCAGATCCCACGGGTTGTGAGAGGGGCCGAACGCCGAGTTCTCGGTCGAGGAGCCCATCGCGAACTCGTCCATGTTGGTCTTGCCCAGGATCACCACACCGGCCCGCCGCAGCCGCCCGGTGATGGTCGCGTCATACGGGGGGCGCCAGCCGTCGAGAATGGCCGACCCGCAGGTGGTCGGCATGTCGGCGGTGGTGAAAACGTCTTTGAGTGCCAGCGGCACGCCGGCCAGCGGGCCGAGCACCTCCCCGGCGGCCCGCCGCCCGTCCACCTCCCTGGCGGCCCGGCGCGCCCCGTCGGCCGCGACATGCAGGAAGGCGTGGACCGCGCCGTCCACCTCGCCGATCCTGGCCAGATGCGCGTCGGTGACCTCCAGCGCCGATACCTCACCCGCCGCGATCGCCGCCGCGAGCCCGGCCGCGCTCATCCGGGTCAGCTCACCGCCCATGATCAGTCCTCCGCCAGGATGCGCGGGACGCGGAACCGCTGCTGCTCCACGGCCGGCGCCTGGTCCAGCGCCTTCTCCGCGCCCAGGCACGGCACCACGACGTCGTCACGGAACACGTTGACCAGGGGAACCGCGTGCGAGGTGGGCGGAATGCCCTGCGCCGCCACCTCCTGCACCCGCGCCACCGCGGAGATGATCACATCGAGCTGGGCGGCCAGGTGGTCCAGTTCCTCGTCGGCCAGGGCCAGCCGGGAGAGCCGGGCCAGGTGGGCAACATCGTCACGGGCAATCGGCATGGTTGCAATCCTAGGGGCGGGTTCCGGCGAAGCCGACGGGTTAACGCCCCGGCGGGTCAGGGGCACGGCTGCCGACCGGGCGGGCGCCCGACAGGCGCCGGCGGGTCAGGCGCCCGACGGCTGCCGGCGCCCGCCCGGCTGCCGGGCGCGCTGCAAGCGGGCCCGGCTCCGCTGCAGCTCCGCCCGCGCGGCGGGCCGCGTGTGGTCGGCGAGCCACACGGTGGCGGCGGCCGGGTCCAGCGGGCCGCAGTAGTAGCGGCCCTGCGCCGCGTCACAGCCCATCTCGGCCAGGGCCGCCGCCACCTCCGGCGACTCCACCCCCTCGGCCACGGACCGGACGCACAGCGCCCGGATCAGATCCACCAGTGACCTGACGATCAGCTCGTTGTCCGGCCCGTCGAACAGCCGGGTGATGAACGAGCTATCGATCTTGATCTCGCTGACCGGCAGCCGCCTGAGCCTGACCAGCGACGAGTAGCCCGTCCCGAAGTCGTCGAGGCTGAGCGGAACGCCGAGCGCGGCGAGCGCCGCCAGCGGCCCCGCGGTGTGCGCCGGCTCGCTGGCCAGCACCGCCTCGTTGATCTCCAGCATCAGCTCGGCCGGCAGCAGGCCGTGCCTGTGCAGCCCCCGTTCCACCATGCCCGCCAGCCCGGCGTCGAGCATGTCGCGGGCGGACAGGTTGACCGACACCTGCACCGGCAGCCCGTCCTGGCGCCACCGGGCCGCCTGGGCGAGCGCGGCGTCCATCACGTAGGCGGTGATATCCCGCATCAGGTAGGAGTGCTCGGTGACCGGGATGAATTCAGCAGGCATGATCATCCCGAGCCGGGGGTGGCGCCACCGGACCAGTGCCTCCATGCCGCAGGCCCGGCCGTCCGGGAGGAGCACCTTGGGCAGGTAGTGCAGTTCCAGTTCGGCGCGGTCGATGCCGCGCCGCAGCTCCCCCAGCAGTGACAGCCGGGCGGGAGAGTTGCGGTCGGCCTCGGAGGCGTACGTCTCCACTCCCGTCCTGCGCTCCTTGGCCAGGTACATCGCCACGTCCGCGCGCTGCAGCAGCACATCGACCGCCGTTGCGTCGTCCGGGTACAAGGCGATGCCGATGCTGGCCTCGATCTCGAAGGACATCCCCTGCAGCCGGATCGGCTCGGCCAGCGCGGCGCGGAGCCGCGCCGCCACCTCCCTGGCCACGCTGCCTTCGCGCACCGAGGGCAGCAGCACTGCGAACTCGTCACCGCCGAGCCGCGCGACCAGGTCGCCGGGGCGGACGCTGTGCGCAAGCCGGTGGGCGACGACCCGCAGCAGCGCGTCGCCGACAGGATGCCCGAGGGTGTCGTTGACCTCCTTGAACCGGTCGAGATCGAGCAGGAGGAAGCCGGCCCTGCTGCCCGACCTGGAGGCCCCGAGCAGCGCGTCGGCGGTCCGGCCGAACAGCAGCGTGCGGTTGGGCAGCCCGGTCAGCTCATCGTGGTGTGCCTGGTGCTCCCGCTGCATCGACATCGCCGCGCTGGCGTAAATGGCGAGCAGCGGCAGCAGGAACAGCAGCACCAGCACGGCGGACCGGCCCATCACCACCGCGACGAGCGGCGCCGCCGACAGCAGGACAAGGTTGATGAATGCCTGGTAGGGCAGGGCGGCCCGGAGCGTCGCCGGGATCGGGGTGCGTGAATGAAGCGCCACCGCCACGTCCACCAGCACGAAGTTGACGGCGAAGTAGGAGATGCCGGCGAGCGCCACGGCCAGCAGCTGGCCACCCTCCGGCAGCCACGGCGCCAGCGGCCGCGGGTGGACCCCCGCCACGGACAGGACCACCCCGGCGGCCCCCAGGCTGAGCGTGAACTGCGCCATGTTGAACACGGCCCGGAAGATCGAGTGGCGCCCCACCAGGGCGGCGATCAGCGTGGTGGCGCAGCGCAGCAGTGCCGCCGCCGGGAAACCCCAGTAAAGAAAGGCGGCGAAAGAGAAGGTGAGCGCCGCGGTACCGGAGTCGGGGTGTGTTTTCCCCTGGGCCACGATCGGCCTGACCTCGGCCAGCAGCGTCAGCCCCGCGACGGCCCACAGCAGCGGCTCCCCCAGCATCTGCGCCAGCCCGCTCACCGGGAGCCGCGCGACCGTGACCATCAGCGCGCCGCCCCCCACCGCGATGACCGCCGCCATGTACAGCCACAGGGGAGAGCCGATCCGCGGACGGATGTCCCGTGAGTCGTTCGGATCCCTCATTGCGTCCTCGTGCCCGCCAGCAGCGATCGGATGCGCGATGCCCCAGGGGATAGCGTAAGGCGAAAACCATACTTCGCGAAGCCACTTGCATACTATCTGTTACAAGGCTTTGATCCACAACGGTATGACCGCAGGTCAGGGCCATTCCTGCAGAATCGGCATCAGCAGCACCCGGCGCACCAGCCGTGGGTGCCTTTCACATCTTCATCAGCATGAACGGGTCCGCGGTGGCGGTGGCGGGGGCGGCGCCCCGGGCCGGTCACGAATCGGCGGACTGGCTGGCGGCCGCCGCCGCGGCCGGGCCCTCCGCCAGCAGCAGGCGCAGCCCGGCCTCGTCCAGGACCGGCACACCCAGGGTGAGCGCCTTGTCGTACTTGGAGCCGGGGTTCTCGCCGGCCACGACGAAGTCGGTCTTCTTCGAGACCGAGGACGCCGCCTTGCCACCCAGCGCCGTCACCGCCTCGGCCACCTCGTCCCTGGTGAACCCCGCCAGGGTGCCGGTGAGCACCACCGTGACTCCGGCCAGCGGCCGCTGATCGCCGGTTCCGCCGGCCGCCCCGGCGCGCGCGGTGCCGAACTGCACGCCGGCCGCCCGCCACTTGTCCACGATCGCCACGTGCCAGTCCACGCCGAACCAGTCGATCACCGCGGCGGCGATGGTGGGCCCGACCCCGTCCACCGCGGCGAGCCGCGCGGCGGACGCGGCGGCGATCGTGTCCAGCGAGCCGAACTCGGCGGCCAGCGCCCGCGCCGCGGTGGGCCCGACGTGCCGGATCGACAGGGCGACCAGGATCCGCCACAGCGGCCTGTTCCGCGCCTCGTCCAGGTTGACCAGCAGCCTGCCCGCGTTGACGGTCAGGCCGCCGGCCTTGTTGACGAAGAACGGACAGGTGGCCAGCTGTTCGGCGGTAAGCGTGAACAGGTCGCCCTCGTCGGCGATGAGCCCGCAGTCCAGCAGCGCGCTCAGCGACTCGTAGCCGAGCACCTCGATGTCGAGCGCGCCCCGGCCGGCGAGGTGGAACAGCCGCTCGCGCAGCTGCGCCGGGCAGGACCGGGTGTTAGGGCAGCGCCAGTCGACCTCGCCCTCCCCGCGGACCAGGGCGGTCCCGCAGGACGGGCAGACGGTGGGGAACTCGAAGGCGCGCTCGGTCCCGTCGCGCAGGTCCACCACCGGCGCCACCACCTCCGGGATGACGTCCCCTGCCTTGCGCAGCACCACCATGTCCCCGACCAGCACGCCCTTGCGGGCGATCTCGTCCGCGTTGTGCAACGTGGCCCGGTCCACCGTTGACCCGGCGACATGGACGGGCTCCATCACCGCGAACGGGGTGACCCGCCCGGTCCGGCCGACGTTCACCTGGATGTCGAGCAGCCGGGTGGTCACCTCCTCCGGCGGGTACTTGTACGCGATCGCCCACCGGGGCGCGTGGCTGGTGGCGCCGAGCTGCCGCTGCACGGCCAGCTGGTCGAGCTTGACCACCACCCCGTCGATCTCGTACGGCGGGTCATGCCGGTGCTCGCCGTAGTACTCGACGTACCCGCGGACACCGTCCAGGTCGTCCACCACCTTGACCAGGTCACTGACCGGCAGTCCCCACGTGCGCAACCGCTCGTACCAGCCCGACTGGGTGACCGGCACGGTGTCGGCGACCGCGGGCGAATCCGGCGCCGGCGCCCCGCCCGACCCCGCGTCGGTCCCCGGTACGGCCAGCCCGTGCACGATCATGCCGAGCGCCCGGCTCGCGGTGACCCGCGGGTCCTTCTGCCGCAGCGATCCGGCGGCGCCGCTGCGCGGGTTGGCGAACGGCGGCTTGCCCGCGTCCTCGAGCCGCTCGTTGAGCTCACCGAACGCGGCCACCGGCAGGAACACCTCGCCCCGGACCTCCAGCATCTCGGGTACGTCGGCCCCGGTCAGCCGCATCGGCACCGCACCGATCGTGCGGATGTTCGGGGTGATGTCCTCGCCGGTGGTGCCGTCGCCACGGGTGGCGCCGCGCACCAGCGCCCCGTTCTGGTAGATCAGGGCCACCGCCAGCCCGTCGATCTTCACCTCGCACAGGTACGGCCCGGTGCCGCCGAGCCTGTCCGCCCGGGCGCCCCAGGCTGCCAGTTCTTCCTCCGAGAACACGTTGTCCAGGCTGAGCAGCCGTTCCAGGTGCTCGACCGGGGAAAATATGGTGGAGATGCCCCCGCTGACCCGCTGCGTCGGGGAGTCCGGGGTGCGCAGCTCCGGGTAGCGCTCCTCCAGCCCGCGCAGTTCACGCATCAGCGCGTCGTACTCGCCGTCGGATACGACCGGCGCGTCCAGCACGTAGTACCGGTGGTCGTGCTCGGTGATCTCCACGCTCAGCTGCGCGTGACGCTGCCGTGCGGCACCTGCGTCGTCGGCCACGCTCACCATCACCCCTCCTCGATCAGCTCGGGCAGCAACCGGGCCGCTTCCCGGCACTGGGCAAGCGCGGCCCGGGCATACCCGGGCGACGCGCCCGCGAGACCGCAGGCCGGCGTGATCACGACCTGCACCGCGATCCCCGCCGGGCCGGCGTTGCCAGCGGCCGGCCAGCCCATCCGCCGCCACAGTTCCACCACCCGGCGCGCGGTCACGCCCGGGTCCGGCAGCGGCCCGGTGCCGGCGTGCGGTGCCACGCCGGGCGCGGTGGCGGGGACCGCGCCGGCCAGCACCCCCAGCCCAGCCTCCACGGCTTCGGCGAAGCCGTCCTCCTCTTCCCGCCGTAGCCGGCTGAGATCGAAGCTGACCGCCTGCGCACCCACGGCCTCGATCATGCCGAACGGAACCTTCGGCGCGCAGCAATGCACCACGGTGCCGGCCTGTGCCGCGTCGATCACCGCCCGCAGCCCGGCCTCCGCGACGGCCGCTTCCGGGGCGGGCAGCCGGTTGAGCCCGCTGGCGGTCGGCAGGCCGCCTGCGAGCACCATGGGCAGGGCCGGCTCGTCGAGTTGCAGCAGCACGTCTGCGCCGGGGACGCGTCTGCGCACCTCGCCAACGTGGGCCCGGATGCCTTCGGCGAGCGAGGTGGTGAGGTCGGCGACGGCGCCGGGGTCGGCGAGTGCGGCCTCCTGGCTGCGGGCGAGCTCAATGGTCGCCGCCAGGGTCCATGGCCCGCACACACCGATTTTCAGCGGGCCCCGGTAGCCGCCGGCGGTCTCCTCCAGCGTGTCGAGGTCGGTGGCCAGCAGGCCACGGGCCCGGCTCAGGTCACGGCCGGGGCGGCCAGAGAACCGCCAGCCGGTGGGGGTGGTCTCCACCGGCAGGTCGATCAGCAGTGCCGCGGTGCGGCCTGTCAGGTCGGCGCCGACCCCGCGGGCGGGGAGTTCGGCCAGGTGGGGCAGGTCGGGCAGTTCCCCGAGCACGATCCGCATCGCCTCGGCCGGATCGGTGCCGGGCATGGACCCGATCCCGGTGGCGCAGGCCGGCGGCCAGGGGAAAAGGGGTTCGGCGCTGGAATCAGACACGGTGCTGAGCTTAAGGGCTGGCCCGGACACAGATCCGCGCCACACCATGCCCCCGCGATGGTGTGGCGCGGATCCCTGCGAGCCAGGCCGGCCTGGCCCCTAGCCGGCCTGGCCGTCGGGCTAGACCAGCGTGTCCTGATAGGGGACGGCGGCGGAGTCGAGGTCCGCACAGTGACTGGAGGACAGGCGCACGAAGTCGCGGGTTCCCTGGCTACCCGCGTCCCGGGCCGGGCGGGTCATGGAGATCCGGCCGGTCCTCCGGAACGCCCGTTCCTCCCGCTGGATGTGAAAGCTGGTGACGAAGAAGATCCCGGCGACCACTCCGATGGCGAAGATCGCGGCTCCGACGATGATGACTGCGGCGCTCATGAGAGGTCCCCCTTGCTTCCTACCTGCGGCGATGGTGTCCGCAGGTCCCGATCTTGGTCTCTCGCCCCGGTATAGGTGGCCGGGACTGCAGGGCTGTTGGGAACTGTCTGGCCAGGTTGACTGCACCCAAGCAGCCCCACTGCTAGACTCAGCTGCATGAACCTGATCATCCTAGTCATCCCAACATTTGGTATCTACCCGTCGTATACCCGCCTACCAGCCCTCAAACCGGCTTCATCCCAAAATTTCTGATGAGTTGACTGACAAGTATGATCCTTTTCAGCCCAGCAAGGGGTATCGTCAGGGTGGTTGGGATCTTTGGGAGGTGTCATGCCTGAGCCGATCTACCGCTCGATCGCCGACGACCTGCGCCACCAGATCGAGACCGGCGAACTGGCTCCAGGCCAGCAGCTCAGGACCGAGATCGAGCTCCGGGATCACTACAACGCCTCACGAAACACCATCCGCGACGCCATTAAGCTGCTCGTCACCCGTGGCCTGGTCGAGACCCGCCCGGGCCAGGGCACCTTCGTGGTGGAGACGATCGTTCCGTTCGTCACCATGCTGACCGGGGACCCGGTGACCGCAAGTAGTGGCGAGGGCCGGATCTACACCAAGGAGGTGGGTGCGCTTCGCAGGCGGCCGCGGGTCACCCTGCCGGAGGTGGGGATCCACCAGGCGGGGAGCCCGGTCCCGGCAACCGGCGAACTACAACTGGCCGAGGGGTCGATGGTCGTCAGCCGTCATCAGCAGCGCTTCATCGATGACATCCCCTGGTCCTTGCAGACCTCCTTCTACCCGATGGGCCTCGTCGAGCGCGGCGCCACACGTCTCATCCAGGCAGGCGACATCACCGACGGCACGGTGGACTACCTCAGTAAGGCCCTGGGCATCAAGCAGGCTGGCTACCGCGACACCATCACTGTGAGAGCACCACACAACGCGGAGGCGGCGTTCTTCAGGCTTCCCGATGACGGCCGCATCTCCATCATCGAGACCCGCCGTACGGCGTTCGACGAACAGGGCACGCCGATCAGGCTCACGGTCAGCGTCTACCCGGCCGACCGGAATCAATTCGCCGTCATCATCGGCGAAGTGCCTGCTGAGATCGAAGGCCCGGCTTCCAGCAAGCCGGACGCTGGCTCGGACGCGCCTGCAGCTGCCGAACGGGAGCAAAGCGACTAGAGCCCAGCCAGGACTGACCCGGGCGGGACCACCGTCGGGCTTCACTGATTGACGCACCTGCAAGGACTTCCGTGATCCATTCCGTTGATGGGCACGGGACAGGGCACCCGCCCTGGCGCACCGGAAGATCCCGGGCGAGACCCGGCGCGAGAGGGGAAGGAGGGGTCATGGCGAAGCGTTATGGTCGTCCATCTGCGCAGTACCGATACGAGCATTACGATCCACGCTGAGCAGCAGACGCGCGGGACCGGGACGTCCCTGCCACCGCCATCGGGCGGGTGCCGTCCGCTATATTCAGGGCTCATCTCGGCTCAAGCGGGCTCGCTGGCGCGCCCAGATCATGCGCACGCCGGACGAGACCGGGCTGGCTTTATCCATGTTTCCCGGCGGCGGTCACGTATCCGTGATCGGAACCACGAGCCCGCATGCCACAAACGTCCGCGGCTGCGGTAGCAGTTCCGCGGAGCCAGGGCGCCGATGCCCTGGGCCACGGGAGGGATCCCGTGCGCTGATTGCGACGAGTCGAACGAGGAGGTGTCATGGCCAAGCGATACGGGCGCCCGTCTGCGCAGTACCGTTACGAGCACTATGACCCCCGCTGAACGGTAACCGCGCTTTGCGCTGAGCACGTGCCGGCCGTCAGCAGACCGGCCGCGCTCGGGCCAGTTCGGGCGCTGCCGGCGCTGTGATGTTTGTTCACATTGAGAACAGCGCCGGCAGCGACAGGAAACAAGCTACCCACCTTCCGGCCGCGGGGTGGCCAGAAAAGATCTTCGAGCCTGGGACACTCATCAGAGTGACCAGAGTCACCCATGAGATTCCTGTCTCGCGGCTGGCCTGACGGCGGCACACGCCTGGCCCCGTGGCGCCGGCATGGGCCCCGGGCACGCCGGGCACGCCGTCATACCGGGCACGCCAGCCACGCCGGGCACCGGCTGCTGCCATTGTCGCGGTTACCCGGCACCACGATCGGCCACCGCTCTCAGCTGCGCCATTCCAGAACGCACGGGATGGATCAACAGCACAGAACGGGTTCCTGTTCTGCAGCTTTATCCGGCGCGAAGCAGCTGAATCCCCGCGATGAGGCGCATCGGCGCGTGGCCCCGGCCAGGGCATTGCCCGGCATCCATGCCGAACCTATACTTTCCTGAGGATGAGCTCCTTAGCACGAACGGAACCCACCCACAACGGAGCGATGACAGAAGATCTTCTTTGCATCCGCCCCGCTGCGATCGATGACATGAAAACGATCATCGGCATGATCAGCCAGGCGGCAGCCTGGCTGGGGGGCAAGGGCATCGACCAGTGGGCCACTCCGTGGCCGAGCGAGACAGCGCGTGATGCTCGTGTGCTGTGGGGTATCCGCAGTGGCAAGACGTGGATAGCCGAGGACGGCCAGGAACCCGTCGCTACGATCACCTATCGCCAGCACGGTCACCAGAAACTCTGGACCCCCCAGGAACAGCGCGATCCCGCTGTCTATGTTTCCCAGCTCATCGTGAACCGCGAGTACGCGGGCAATGAAATCGGTGTGGCACTGACAGACTGGGCGGGCGGCCGGGCGCTGCGGATCTGGCGGGCGCTATGGATCAGAGTTGATGTATGGACCACTAATCTTGCGCTCCACAACTATTATGAAAAGCGTAAATTTAGGTTTGTCCGGACCTGCCAGTTCGATGAACCCCATAGTTATCCCTCGGCCGCCCTGTTCCAGAAGCCGACAGCCGAGATCGATGGTGAGGCCGCTGCCGCCCGATTCGCGGAGGCGGCCGCTCGCTAGCCAGGTCATGCCCAACCGCCCGGTCCGGTGGACAGCACTCCGGCGTGCTGGCGTGCGTGGCGTGCGTCCTCAGCGGGTAGCTTCGGGGAAGTAATGGCCAGTATCTGCAGCACATATAGCCGCCCGGCCACCTGGCGGGGGCGCGATACCAGGGTGCCCGGCCACGCTTGCCGGATGCGCCGCGCATGAGCGCCGTCATCCCGCCCGACCCAGCCTCGCCCAGCTCAGCCCCAGTCGGCCCCGCCGACCCATCCGGCCCACCCGGCCTGCCCGGCCCGGCCGACCCGCCCAGCCCGGCAGCCGCCGGTCCAGCCCTGCCAGATCCAGCCCCGTCCGGTCCCGCCCGGAGCACGCGGCAGCGGCTGTCGCGGCGGGCCGGGGAGTTCGCGGCCCTGCTGGTGGTGGCGGCGATCGCGGTCGCGGTCGCGATCCGGGCGACGCCGATGCAGACCGTCGACGTCGCGGGCCAGATCATCACCGTGGGAACGACGGCGCCCAGCTGGAGCCTGTCGGGCCCGGGCGAGGTCGACCTGTTCGGGCAGAGCCTTCCCACCACCCTGCAGTTCCCCGGGCCGGTCCGGCCGCGGCTGGCCCTGGCCGAGATCACGATCAACAGCGAGCTGACGAATTTCGTGCGGGGGGCGAAACCGGCCGGGCCGGCCGGCGCGGAACGCGCGCTCGGCAGCAGGCTGGCGGACGGGTGGAAACGCTATTTCGGCTGGGAGACCACGATCGCCGGGCTGGGCGCACTGGTCCTGCTCGGCGCGGTGGCCGGCTGGCGGCGGCTGCCGCTCGGCACCACCATCAAGCTGCTCGCGGCCGGCCTGGTGATCACCGAGGCCATCAACGTGGGCGCGATCGTCGTCTCCGCCGCCCGGGCGCCGGGCCTGCTGCGGCAGGTGAGCTCGCTGAATCAGCTGGTGGGCAGCGAACCCCCGCCGCCGGTCCACCGCAAGGGCCGGCCGCTGCCCCGGGTGCAGGCCGTGGTCATGGGGGACTCGACCGCGGCGGGCGAGGGGCTTCCCGCGGCCACCGGATCCTCGCGCCTGAGCCGGGCCTGCGGCCGCAGCCAGGACTCCTACGCGCAGGACCTGGCGGCCGTCAACGGCTGGCGGGTGCTGAACCTCGCCTGCAGCAACGCCACCATCGCCCGCGGGCTGCTGGGGCCGCAGGACCGGCACGGCAAGATCATCTCACCGCAGCTCGCGTCGGCGGAGCGGGCCAGGAACGCGTCTGTGATCATCGTCAACATCGGGGCCAACGACCTCGGCTGGGCCGCGATGGTGGGCTACTGCGAGGTCGCCCCGCGCTGCGACGACAAGGCCACCACCGCCTACTTCCAGCAGCGGCTGGCCTCGTTCAGCAAGAACTACCTGCAGCTGCTCAGCCAGCTCGCCACCATGCCCGGCCATCCCCGGGTGATCATCAACCAGTACTACGACCCGTTCGGGCCCCAGCAGGGGTGCCTCCACTCCGCCGGCCTCACCCCGGCCAAGCTGGCTACCCTGACCTCGCGGCTCGTCACCCTCAACGCGGTCCTCGCCAAGGGTGCCACGGACTTCGGTTTCCTCTCACCGCAGCCCGACTTCGCCGGACACCAGCTCTGCACCAGCCAGCCCTACGTCCAGTCGTACGGCGACCCCGCGCCATTCCACCCGACCGCGCTCGGGCAGCTGGCGATCGCCCTCACCGACCAGGCGGTCCTGCGCGGCTAGGCCGCTCCCGGCCGCATCCAGGAGCAGGGTCAGGAGGCCGCGCCGCCGTTCCCGACGATGATGCCCTCCCAGGGGCCCAGCACGGTGACCGGTTCCTCCCGGTTCTGTCCCGTCCCGGCCCGGCTGGTGGACAGCAGCAGCGGGCCCGCGAGCTCGCCCAGGCCGACCGGCTCGCCGGTGAAGTTGGCCGCGACCACCACCTTGCCCACCCGGTACACCCAGGCCCCGGGCGGCCCGGGCAGCTGTGTGTAGGCCGCGATCGTGCCGCCGAAAGCGCTGCGGCGCAGCGCGAGCAGGTCGCGGCAGAACCACAGGGTGGATCCGGGATCGTCCCGCTGGCTCGCCACGTTGCGCTCGGTGTGCTCGCCGACGGGCAGCCAGGGCCTGGCACCGCCGGCGGTGAAGCCGGCCGATGGGGATGAGTCCCACGGCATGGGCGTCCTGGCCGGGTCCCGCAGCCTGCTGGCCGGGGCGTCCCGCGTCATCTCGTCCCGGCCAAGCCCGGCCGGGATGTCGGTGTCGGTCATCGCGATCTCGTCCCCGTAATACAGGACGAGCGTGCCCGGCAAGGTCGCGAGCACCAGCAGGGCGAGCCGGGCCCGGGTCTCATCGCCGCCACACCACCGGGACGGGAACCGGCTGACGTCGTGATTGGACCCCGTCCACACCGGGCACTCCCCCGCGGGCAGGGCGGCGAGCGTCCCGGCCACCACGCCAGCGAGCGCCTCGGCCGTGAAGCTCGCGAAGATGAGGGGGAAGTTGAACGTCAGCTGGAGCTCATCGCCGCGGCCGTGAAAGGCGGCCATGCCGGCCAGTTCGGCCACCCAGGTCTCGCCGAGCAGGAGCCGGGGCGGGGCGTAGCTCTCGGCGATCGCCCGCCAGTCCCGGTACACCCCGTGCGTCTCGGGGCGGTTGGCGCTGTAGACCGTGGCGAGGCCGAACCGGCCGTCGAGGCGGCCCTGGCCCGCCGACGGCGGGTCGTCGCGCAGGGCGGCGTCCTTGTAGATGCCCTGCGCGACGTCGATCCGCAGGCCGGCGATCCCCCGGTCGAACCAGAACCGCAGGATCGCGTCGAACTCCGCGTGGACGGCCGGCTCCCACCAGTTCAGGTCCGGCTGGCTGGGCAGGAAATTGTGCAGGTAGTACTGGCCGCTGGTGTCGTCGAACGTCCAGGCGGACGTGCCGGCCGCATTCAGCCAGTTGTTCGGGGGCCCGCCGCCGTCCGCCGGGTCAGCCCACACGTAGTAGCCCCGGTGCGCCGATTCCTGGCCGGACCGGGCGTCCACGAACCAGGGGTGGGCGCTGCTGGTGTGGTTGGGCACCAGATCCAGCAGCACCCGCATGTCCCGCTGGCCCGCCTGCGCCACCAGCAGGTCGAGGTCCTCCATCGTGCCGAGTTCGGGATGCACACCAAGGTAGTCAGCGACGTCGTATCCCCAGTCGTGATCGGGGGAGGGCATCGTCGGCGAGAGCCAGATGCCGTCCACCCCCAGCCACTCCAGATAGTCGAGCCCGCCGATCACTCCCCGCAGGTCGCCGTACCCGTCACCGTCACTGTCCCGCCAGGAGCGGACATAGATCTGGTACAGGGTGGCCCCATGCCACCAGGGTGGCCCGGCCGCGTGCGCGTTCATGTGCCTCCCACGGATGCAGTCATGCGACGGCCCGGCACGGCGTCAGCAGCACGGGCCGGTCTGATCTTCTCGCTGCCTGGACTGAACGTAACCGCCGGGGCGGGCGGTGTCAGGGCGAGGTGGTCTCCCGCACGTCCAGCCCGCGCTGGCGCAGCGCCGCCTCCGCCCGCCGCCGGGGGCTGCGGCCGGGGGAATGCGAGCCGCTGCGGCGGATATCGTCGTCCCAGCGCGCGAGCGACCCCAGATCCATGCCTGAAAGCTTCCAGCCGAAACGGGTCCTAAACCGGCGTTGGTGGCTGGAGTCGCCGCCAGCAGAGCCTCGCCAGGTCTTCGTGGCCTTCTCGTGACACGAGCCAGCCCGCCGGCGGCCCTGAGGTCACGAGGTGGCGGTGATCGTCCCGCTGCCCAGTACGGTGTCACCGTCGTAAAGGACCGCCGCCTGGCCGCGCGCGACTCCCCGGGCGGGCGCCTGGAGGCGGATCAGGAGCAGGTCACCGTCCAGGCGTGCGATGGCGGGATGGGCCTCGCCATGAGCCCGCAGCTGGGCCAGGCAGGCGCGGGGCTCGCCGGGCGGCTCACACCCGGTCCATACCGGGCGCTGCGCCACGATGCCGAGCACGTCCAGCGACTCGCGCGGGCCGACGGTGACCGTCCGGGACGCTGGCTGGATGTCCAGGACGTAACGGGGCCTGCCGTCGCCGGCCGGGGCGCCGACCCGCAGCCCCTTGCGCTGCCCGATGGTGAACCCGTACGTGCCGTCATGGGTGCCGAGCGGCGTACCGTCCTCCGCCACGATGCTCCCGGGCGCGGGGCCCAGGCCGGCCAGGAACGCCCGCGTGTCCCCGTCGGGGATGAAGCAGACATCGTTGCTGTCCGGCTTGTCCGCGACGGCCAGCCCACGCCGTGCCGCCTCGGCCCGGACCTCGTCCTTGGTGGACCCGCCGAGGGGGAACAGTGCCCGGTCAAGCTGGCGGCGGTTGAGCACCGCCAGCACGTAGGACTGGTCCTTGCCCGCGTCCGCGCTGCGCCGCAGGCGGCCGTTGTCCAGCCGCGCGTGATGGCCGGTGCACACCGCGTCGAAGCCGAGCGCCACCGCCCGGTCGAGCACCGCCGCGAACTTGATCTTCTCGTTGCACCGCAGGCACGGATTGGGAGTCCGCCCCTGCGCATACTCCGCCACGAAATCCGCCACCACATCGCGGTCGAACCGCTCCGCCATGTCCCACACGTAGAACGGGATGCCGATCACGTCGGCCGCCCGCCGCGCATCCCGCGCGTCCTCCAGCGTGCAGCATCCCCGCGCCCCCGACCGGTACGACTGCGGGTTGGCGGACAGCGCCAAATGAACCCCGGTCACCTCATGCCCGGCATCCACAGCCCGCGCGGCAGCCACGGCGGAGTCCACCCCGCCCGACATAGCCGCCAGCACCCGCACCCGTCGTCACCTTCCCAGCCACATCTCGCCCCCTCCAGCCTATTGGCCATTACCGCTCCCTCCGTACGCCGCGGCCGACACCGCACACCCGATGGCTGGCAGGCCTCTCGCCCGGTTCCCACCGTCGGCCCGGGGCACGAGGGCATGTGGATCGGGTACGTCACGCTACGCCTTCGGGTGCACGCCATCGGCCCCGTCGAGGCTGGGCTTAGACCGGGTGGTCCGATCGCCGACCGGCAGCTGGCGAGAGCCGCGGCGTTCCGGCGGGAGCCGCGGGCGTAGCGTTACGGACGGCGGCGAGCACGGAGGCGGCTCGGACCGACGGTGGGCAAGCCCCCTGAACCAATGTCAGCCCGCGGGCCCGCCGGGTTAGCCGCGGCGCCCATGACGCATTCGTTATGTATCAGGATCGTCCGGCGCGGCGGGCACGTTCGACGGCCTCGCCGATGACCGCACCCAGGGCCGTGACATCGTCCGGGGTCGAGGTGGCGCCGAGCGAGAAGCGGAGTGACCCGCGCGCGCGGCCCTCGTCGGCGCCCATCGCGAGCAGCACGTGGCTGGGCTGGGCCACTCCGGCGGTGCAGGCCGATCCGGTGGAGCAGGCGATCCCCTTCGCATCCAGCAGCATGAGCAGCGCGTCGCCCTCGCAGCCGGGGAAGGAGAAGTGGGCGTTGCCCGGGAGCCGGCCCGGGCCCGGCGGGGCCCCGTTGAGTATGGCGTCGGGCACCGCTGCGAGCACCCGCTCGATGAGCTCGTCGCGAAGCGCGGCCAGCCTCGCCGCCTCCTCGTCACGGCGCTTGACGGCGATCTGCGCGGCGACCGCGAACGCCGCGATCGCCGGCGTATCCAGGGTCCCGGAACGCACGTCCCGCTCCTGGCCGCCGCCGTGCATCACCGGCACCGGCTCGATCCCGCGGCCGAGCAGCAGCGCGCCCACCCCGACCGGCCCGCCGATCTTGTGGCCGGTGATGGTGAGCGCGTCCACCCCGCTGGCGGCGAACTGCACCGGCACCTGCCCGGCAGCCTGCACCGCGTCGGTGTGGAAGGGGATCTGCCGCTCGCGCGCGAGGCAGGCAAGTTCCGCGATCGGCTGGATCGTCCCTACCTCGTTGTTCGCCCACATGACGCTGATCAGCGCCACGGCACCGGGATCGGCGTCGATGGCCGCCCGCAGGGTATCCGGTGGCAGCCAGGCCTGGTCCACCGGCAGCCAGCTCACATCCGCGCCCTCGTGGCTGGCCAGCCACTGCGCCGAGTCGAGCACCGCGTGGTGCTCGATCGAGGTCACCAGCACCCGGCGCCGCCGCGGGTCCCCGGCACGGCGGGCCCAGTACAGCCCCTTCACCGCCAGGTTGTCAGCCTCGGTCCCGCCGCTGGTGAAGACCACCTCGCTCGGCCGGGCGCCATAGGCCTCGGCGACCTGCTCGCGGGACTCCTCGACCACCCGCCGGGCCCGCCGCCCGGCGTTGTGCAGGGAGGAGGGATTGCCGAGATGGGTGAGCTCGGCCGTCATCGCCGCGACCGCTTCGCCAACCATCGGCGTGGTCGCCGCGTGGTCCAGGTACACCAGGCAGTCCTGCGTCTGCCCCGGGCTTTCGCCCTCGCTCCCTGAGTACCCCATGACGGCCCCCAAGCCTAGCCGTATTTCCAGCTAACCGCCCCAGCCCGCCTCCCAGGCGAAACCACCGCGACGAACGAGCCGCATCACGACCGGCGCCGCCGCGATGAGCTGGCGGCGTCCCGGGGGAGCGGCAAGCGGGTGAGCCAGCGGCGTCCCGGGGGGAGCCGCGGGCGTAGCGTACGCGACCGCACCGAGCACGGACGCGCCTCGGGCCGACGGTGAGAACCGCCGGCAGCCCAGTGCCAGCCCGCGGGCGCGCCAGGCCGCCGCCCCCTCTCAGGACTCCTTGCGCCGGGCGATCTCGTCGGTGAGCTGCGGCACGACGTTGAACAGGTCGCCGACGATCCCGAAGTCGGCCAGCTCGAAGATCGGCGCCTCCGGGTCCTTGTTGATCACCATGATGGTCTTGGCGGTCTGCATGCCGGCCCGGTGCTGGATCGCACCCGAGATGCCCACGGCCAGGTAGAGCTGCGGTGACACGGTCTTGCCCGTCTGGCCGACCTGGAACTGGTGCGGGTACCAGCCGGCGTCGGTGGCGGCGCGCGAGGCTCCCACAGCGGCGTCCAGCGAGTCAGCGAGCTCTTCGATCAGTGCGAAGTTGTCCGCGTTGCCCACGCCGCGGCCGCCGGAGACCACGATCGACGCCTCGGTGAGATCCGGCCGCTCACCGCGTTCGGCTACCACCCGCTCGGTGATGCGCGCAGTCTTGGCCGCATCGCTCAGCTCGACCCCGGCCGGCTCCAGCGCGGCCGCGGCCGGGGCGGGCTCGGGGGTGGCGGAGTTCGGCCGCACCGCCACGATCGGGGTGCCACTCCGCACGCGGGACTGAACGACGGTCGCGCCGCCGAAGATGGACTGCTCGGCCACCGGGCCTGAGCCGTCCTCCGCCTGGGTCAGGTCCACCGCGTCGGTGAGCACTCCCGAGGAGATCTTGATCGCGAGCCGCCCGGCGATCTCCTTGCCCTCCGGCGTCGCCGCGACCAGGACCGCGGCCGGCGACACCCGGCCGACCAGCGAGGCGAGCACCTCCGCGGCAGGAGTGACCACGTAGTCCTCCAGCCCTTCGCCGTCCGCCACATAAACCTTGGCCGCGCCGAATTCGGCGAGCCGTTCCCGGCCACCGTCCGCACCGCCGCCCATCCAGACCACGGCGGGCTCACCCAGCCTGCGGGCGAGGGTCAGCAGCTCAAGGGTGACCTTCTTGACCGTCTCGCCGGAATGCTCGGCAAGTACCAGGACCTCAGCCATGAATTCGCCAGTCCTCCCGTTCAGATGATCTTCTGGGCGGCAAGGAACTCGGCTGCTTTGACGCCGCCGTCGCCGTCGTCCTTGACAATCGTGCCGGCCTGCCGGGGCGGCCGCTTGGCGAAGCTGACCACCTCTGTCGCTGACGCGCCCAGCCCCACCTGGCTGGCGTCGATCCCCGCGTCAGCCAGGCTCAGGGTCTCGACCGGCTTCTTCTTGGCAGCCATGATCCCCTTGAACGACGGGTACCGCGGCTCGTTGATCTTCTCGACCACGCCGACGACCGCGGGCAGGCTCGCCTCGACCTTGTCGTAGCCGTATTCGGTCTGGCGCTGGATCGTGATCGCGGACCCATCGGTGTCGACCTTGCTGGCCAGCGAGAGCTGCGGGACACCGAGACGTTCGGCCAGCATGGGGGCCAGCACACCCATCCGGGCGTCGGTCAACTCCGAGCCGAGGATGACCAGGTCGAACCCGATCCGGCCGAGCACGGTGGCCAGTGCCAGCGAGGTGGTCACCGCGTCGGAACCGGCGAGCTGGTCATCGATCAGGTGGACCGCCTTGTCGGCGCCCATGGACAGCGCCTTGCGGATGGACTCGGTGGCCTTCTCCGGGCCCATGGACAGGATGGTCACCTCTCCCCCGTGCGCCGCGGCGAGGAGGAGTCCCTCCTCGATCGCGTACTCGTCGATCTCGTTGATGACCCCGTCCGGCGTGGCCCGGTCCAGCAGGGAATCCTCCGCCCGCAGGGTGCGTTCCACCGCAGTGTCAGGGACCTGTTTCACGCAGACGACGATATTCATGACCGGCGGCCGACCTCTCTGCCGTAATGCATCGATTCCCGTTGCGCTCGCGACCGTTGCCCAGAACTCCGGCACCGTTAAAACTTTCAAACGCTGCTGTCGGGCGCGGCCTCAGGATACCTACCCCACAATGCCGTCAGCCGACGCTTCGCGCCATGGCCAGCGATACCGCTTTATCCTACTAACTAGTAGCTTAGTGGCCAGGCACCGGGGCCCCGCTGGGCCGTCAGTGGAAGAAATGGCGCGCGCCGGTGAAGTACAGGCAGACCCCGGCGTCCGCCGCCGCCTGCACCACCTCGCCGTCACGTATCGACCCGCCTGGCTCAACGATGGCGCGTACCCCGGCCTCGGCGAGCACCTGGAGACCGTCAGGGAAGGGGAAGAAGGCGTCGCTTGCGGCCACCGCGCCGCGGGCGCGATCCCCGCTCCGTGCCACCGCGAGCCGGGCCGAATCCACCCGGTTGACCTGGCCCATGCCCACCCCGACGGTGGCACCTGCGGTGGCGATCACGATGGCGTTGGACTTCACGCTGCGGCAGGCCCGCCAGGCAAAGACCAGGTCGGCAAGCACCTCGCCGCTGACCGCCGATCCGGCCTTCAGCTCCCAGCAGGCCGGGTCGTCTCCGGGCGCGTCGAGCAGGTCCGCGGACTGCATGAGCAGGCCGCCGTCCAGCTGGCGCCACTCGGCGGGCGCGGCCGCCGCCTGCGCCCCGACCAGGGTCCCGGCGGGGACGGGGTTCCCGCCGGGGGCGGGGTTCCCGCCGGGGGCGGGGCTCCCGCCGGTGGGAGGGCTCCCGGCGGGGGCAGGGGTCCCGGCGGGGGCAGGGGTCCCGGCGGCCGGCGGTGGGCAGGTCAGCAGCCGCAGATTCTTCTTCGCCATGAGCAGCTCGGATGCTCCGGGCTCGAAGCCGGGCGCGAGGACGACCTCCGTGAAGATCTCGGAGATCTGGGCGGCGAGCGCAGCTGTCACGACACCGTTGGCGGCGATCACCCCGCCGAACGCCGACACAGGGTCGCAGGCGTGCGCCTTGCGGTGGGCCTGTGCCAGGTCGGCGCCGATCGCGATCCCGCATGGGTTGGAATGCTTGATGATCGCAACGCATGGCTCGGTGAAGTCGAACACCGCCCGCCAGGCCGCTGCCGCGTCCACGTAGTTGTTGTACGACATCGCCTTGCCGTGCACCTGCTGCGCCCCGGCGATGCCAGGCGGCCGGGCCGTCCCCACATACAGGGCTGCCCGCTGGTGCGGGTTCTCCCCGTATCGCAGCACTTCCCGCCGGGACCAGAGCGCTGCCACCACGTCCGGCCAGCCGGTCTCGGCGGCCGTGTCGTCCGGCGCGTAGACCGAGGCGAACCAGGAGGCGACCGCGGCATCGTAACTGGCGGTGTGGGCGTAGGCCCGTGCCGCCAGACGGCGCCGCTGCGCCAGCGTGAACCCGCCGCCGGCAACCGCGTCGGTCACGGCCCCGTACATCGACGGGTCGGTGATGACGGCGACGTTGGCGTGGTTCTTGGCCGCGGCGCGGACCATGGCCGGGCCGCCGATATCGATCTGTTCCACGCACTCCTGTATCGGGGCGCCACGGGCGGCGGTCTGCTCGAAGGGATACAGGTTGGACACGAGCAGCTCGAACGGGGCGACCCCGAGTTCGCGGAGCTGATCACGGTGCGCGGGCTGGCGCAGGTCGGCGAGCAGCCCGGCGTGCACCCCAGGATGGAGCGTCTTGACCCGGCCATCGAGGCACTCGGGGAAGCCGGTCAGATCCTCCACCCTGGTCACCGGCACGCCCGCCGCGCCGATCGCCACCGCAGTGCTTCCGGTACTGACGATCTCGATCCCGGCCCCGTTCAGCACCTGTGCCAGCCCGGTGAGCCCGGTCTTGTCGTAGACGCTGATCAGCGCCCGCTTGATGGCAACCCTTGTCAACGCCCGACCTTCACCTTCCGGCCCTGGACGGACCATCCCCCGCGGACCATCGCGCCCACGGTGCCCACCAGCAACGCCCGCTCGGCGACCTTCACCCGCTCGTGCAGCGTCGCCTCGTCATCATCATCGCGGACAGGCACCGCCGCCTGGGCGATCACGGGCCCCGTGTCGGTGCCGGCATCCACCATGAAGACGGTGCAGCCGGTGACCTTCACCCCGTACTCCAGTGCGTCCAGGACGCCGTGCATGCCGGCGAAGGCTGGCAGCAGGGCCGGATGGGTGTTGATGAACCGGCCGCCGAACCGGTCCAGGAACGCCGGCCCCACCAGTTTCATGAACCCGGCCGACACCACCAGGTCCGGGTCGAACACGGCGCAGGAGTCCGCGAGTGCCTGGTCCCAGGCGGCCCGGGTCGGGTAGTCGGCCACCCGCTGGACGAAGGCGGGGATCCCCGCACGCTCCGCCCGCGCCAGGCCCTCGATACCCGGACGGTCCGCGCCCACCGCTGCCACGGCCGCGCCGTAGTCCTGGTCGGCGCAGGCATCGATCAGCGCCTGGAGGTTGGTTCCCGCGCCGGAGACCAGTACCACCAGGCATGCCGTCATGCGGCCAACCATAACGGCCACCAGCCCGCCAGCCGGCCGCGGCAGCAACCCGGGACCGGTGAGACCCGCCCCGGGTGAGAGATGGGCCACACTCTGCCGGATGAAGCATCGTTATGCGCGGCAATGTCCAGGTCAGTGCCGTAGGTGTGCACAATAGGGGTCTATGCCCAGCCCCGAGACCCCCCGTCGGGAGGAGCCGCCTGCTGGCGTCTTCTCCCCTCCGCCGCTGCTCTACCCGCTCGTGGCGGACGAGTCTCCTGCCGAGCCTGCCTCGCTGCCCCCCGCCGCCGGCCTGCCTGAAGGCCGGGCCCAGACGGTTCCCATACCCGCCCCGGTAGCGGATCCGGGCGAGGTGGATCCCAGGTCAGGCATGCAGGCCGGACCGGGCCAGACGGCTCCCCGGCCCATCGCCGGGCCACCCGCAAGGCCGGACCAGCGCGCTCCCCTGCCGGGGCCGGACCAGCGCGCTCACATCCGTCCCGCCGCGAAGGGCGCTCCGCTGCCGCCGTCCGAACCGGCGCTCCAGCACCGGGCCGTGGCCGCGCTGTTCATTGCGCTCCTCAGCCTGGCCGGATTTCTCGGGTTCAACATCAACCTGCGCCGCGGTGTCTTTCTCGTCATCTACGCCTTGCTGGCCGGCGCGACCGCGCTCTGGCTGGCCGTGACCGCGATGAGGCGGGCGCGGCGCGCGCGCACGGCACGGCCGCGCGGCTCAGTGACCGCGACCGCGATCGCCGCCGTCGGGATCGGGCTCAGCGCCGTGATGCTGCTGGCCTTCGCCCTGTTCGGGCACCAGCTGTCCGCATATGGCCAGTGCCTGAGCGGCGCCAACACGATTTCGGCACAGCAGTCCTGCTACAGCCAGTTCTCCCGCGCGCTGAACCGCGAGATAACCCTGCTCGGATAGACCTGCCCCGGGGGCAGGATCCCCCGCTGCCAGGCGGGCCTCCACCCACCGGCAGCCGCACCCGGTCCGGGCGCATCTGCCGCGCACACCCGGCCCGGACGTGTTCCCTCAGGGCAGTTCCGCCGGGCCCGGGGGCGCCCGGCGCCCGGCGCCGTGCCGGGTTCCGTTGTCCTCGGCCCAGGGATCGACGAAGATCTTATGCCCGTCGGCGCCGCCTGCCTTGGCTCCATAGCCGCCCCGGGCGGGCCCTGGCGGCGTCACAGCCGCTGCCAGTTCGGGATCGCGGCGCAACCGAACCCAGTTCGCGATTCCCGCAGCCACGGCGGCGGCCACTCCGACCTCCAAGGTGGCCACCAGGCCCGCCTGCCATCCGGATGGCCCTACCGTGGCGAGCCGCCCGCTGCCCAGCGGGCCACCTGAGAAGGCCGCCAGGATGCCGGTGACGCATCCGGTGGCCACGCCGCAGGCGAAACCCCACAGCGGGGCTATCTCGGCCGCCGGGCTCGGTGCCGTACGCACCAGCAGCACGCCGCCGAACGCCCCGGCCAGGTAGGGGACGGCCAGCACCGCCACCGACGCCCAGCCAGGCACCGACCCATGCGCCCCGGACGGCAGCGCGGCGAGCACCGGGAACATGGGCAGCGGGCCCAGCGCCGCCCCGGTCGGGGCGATCACCGTGCCGGCCCCGAAGGCGAAGCCGGGCCCCAGCATGAAGCACACCGCCCAGCCAATGGCGTTCGGCACATAGGCGAACTCGGCGAGCAGGAGCAGCACGGAGCCGACACCGCCAGCCCCGAGCGCATCGTTGAGTGACCGGAACTCTGATAGGTGCGCGACGAGCGAGGCGCCGGCCAGGATCGCACCCGCCGCCCCGAGCACGGCCAGTGCCCCCGCCGTGCCGAAGACGACGGAACGGGGCCGTGGCGGCAGCAGGTGCGCCAGGCGTCCCCACGGTGCGAGGGCGTGTGCGCCGCCCAGGCCACTCGCGCACAAGGCGATGAGGAACCCGGCGATCACCGCCTGCGGCAGCGAGGGGGCGGCGAGCGGAGACCGGCTGGCCAGCGCCAGCGCTCCGCAGAGCACCGCGTAGGGAGCAGCGAGCGCGAGCGCGGCGTAACCGACCTCGGGGAGCCTGGACAGCTGCCCCGTGCGCACCATCCACCGGCCGGCCCGCCACAGCAGCAAGCCGGGGATCACCACCAGGCCGAGCGGGAGCATGCCGATCCGCCCGGCGCCGTGCAGAGCGAAGGCGACGTGGTGAGCCGCGAGCCACAGCCCGATGGCCGTGCGCATCACGCCGGGGAGCCCGAGGCCCGCATGCGGGGCGGCGATCCAGCCGGCCAGCACCAGCGGGGTCAGGATGACCAGCCCGGTGATCATCACGGCGCACGCAGCCACCGCCCCGGTGACGGCCAGCGGGCGCGTTGGCCCCGGCCGCTCGTCCGGCGAGCCCTGCTGGCCGCGCGGGCGCGCGCCGGGACGGGCGGGAGCAGTCACAATGCCCAATCCTGACATCGTGCAGGCAGGCGCGGCGGAGGCGCGCCGCGCGGGAGCACCGCTACCACCGGGTGAGCCGCGGCCGGCGAGCGACTGCGGCCTGCCGGGCGCCAGGGGCCAGGGCTGGGCTTGGGCCGCAGTGGGAGCTGGGGCTGCGATCCGCGGGGCGTCAGTGGCGCGTCTTCAGGACCTCGCGGACCAGCCCGGCGGTGCTGCTGGGGGTCCGGCCGACCCGGACGCCGACCTTCTCCAGCGCCTCTTTCTTGGCCTGGGCGGTGCCCGAGGAACCGGAGACGATAGCCCCCGCGTGGCCCATGGTCTTGCCTTCGGGCGCGGTGAACCCGGCCACATAGGCGACCACCGGCTTGGTGACGCGCTGCTCGACGTAGGCAGCCGCCCGCTCTTCGGCGTCACCGCCGATCTCGCCGATCATGACGATCGCGTCCGTTTCCGGGTCGTCCTGGAAGGCCTGCAGGCAGTCGATGTGGGTTGTCCCGATGATCGGGTCACCGCCGATGCCGACGGCGGTGGAGAAGCCGATGTCGCGCAGTTCGTACATCATCTGGTAGGTCAGGGTGCCCGACTTGGATACCAGGCCGATCCGCCCTTCGGTGGTGATGTCGGCCGGGATGATCCCCGCGTTGGACTTGCCCGGTGAGGCGATGCCCGGGCAGTTCGGGCCGACGATGCGGGTCGCGTTGCCGTGTGCGCAGGCATAGGCCCAGAACTCAGCGGTGTCATGAACCGGGATGCCCTCGGTGATCACGACGACAAGCGGCATTCCGGCGTCGACCGCCTCCATCACCGCGCTCTTGGTGCCCGCGGGCGGGACGAAGACGACCGACACGTCGGCACCGGTGGCGGCCATGGTCTGCGCCACCGTGCCGAACACGGGGACCTGGCTGCCGCCGAGGTCAACGGTCTGGCCGGCCTTGCGCGGATTGGCGCCCCCGACCACGGTGGTGCCAGCGGCCAGCATCCGGCGCCCGTGCTTGCTGCCTTCCGACCCGGTGATGCCCTGGATCATGACCCGGCTCTCGCCGGTCAGGAAGATCGCCATCTCATGCTCCTGTCGCGGGAGCGGCCGTCCGGTGCCCGGTGCCGGCCAGCTCCGCCGCGCGCCGCGCGGCGTCGTCCATCGTGTCTACCTGCTCGACCGCGGCCAGTCCCGCGTCGGCGAGAATACGGCGGCCCTCAGCGGCGTTGTTGCCGTCCAGCCGGACCACGATCGGGTGGGTCACCTTCTCGCCACGTGCGGCCAGCATGCCAAGCGCCGAGACGATGCCGTTGGCGACCGCGTCGCACGAGGTGATGCCGCCGAAGACGTTGACGAGCACACTGCGGACCGAGGCGTCCGACAGCACGATCTCCAGGCCGTCCGCCATCACCTCGGCCGATGCGCCGCCGCCGATATCGAGGAAGTTCGCCGGCCGGATGCCCCCGAACGCCTCCCCCGCCTGGGCCACCACGTCCAGGGTGGACATCACCAGTCCCGCGCCGTTGCCGATGATGCCGACCTCGCCGTCGAGCTTGACGTAGTTCAGGTGCTTGGCCTTGGCGCGCGCCTCCAGCGGATCCGCAGCGGACTCGTCCGCGAAGCGGGCGTGATCCTGCCGGTAGGCGGCGTTGTCATCGAGGGTCACCTTCCCGTCGAGGGCGACGACCCGGCCGTCGGCGGTCAGGATCAGCGGGTTGACCTCCACCAGCGTGGCATCCTCGTCGGCGAAGACCGCCCACAGCCGCTCCGCCAGCGTGGCAGCACCCGCCCTGGCCTGCTCCGGGAGCTGGCCGGCCGCGACGATCTCGGCTGCCTTCGCGGCGCTGACGCCCGCCAGCGGGTTGACCGGGATCTGGGCGACCGCGTCCGGGCTGGTGTGGGCCACCTCCTCGATTTCCATCCCGCCCTGCACCGAGCAGATCGAGACGAAGGTGCGCGCCGCCCGGTCAAGCAGGAAGGACAGGTAGTACTCCTGGGCGATGTCGCTGGCTTCCTCGACCAGGACCGTATGCACGACGTGGCCCTTGATGTCCATGCCGAGGATGTCGGCAGCCCTGGCGTGTGCCTCGGCCGGATCGCCGGCCACCTTCACTCCGCCGGCTTTGCCGCGGCCACCGGTCTTGACCTGGGCCTTGACCACGACCCGTGGTGTGCCAGCGGCGGCGAACCCCGCCGCGATCTCGCGAGCTTCCTCGGGGGTCCGGGCGAGGCTGCCGCGTGGCACGGGCACGCCGTACTCCGCGAACAGCTCCTTCGCCTGATACTCGAACAGGTCCACGTGTGTCCGTCCTCGACAGCGGCTGGTTTCCGGTCGCAGCCTATCCGGGTTCACGCCCGCGGGCGCGTGCCGGGCCAGCCGTCCCGGCACGGTACCCGGCAAGATCCGGCTCCCCGGCCTCACCGGCTATGCCGTGGACGGTGACGGTCGCGCTGGAACGCACGCAGCGATGCCGGCGGCGAGGCCTTTTACTCCTTGTGCGGGACAATCACGACTGGGCATGCCGAGTGCTGGACGACCTCGCTGCTCACCGAGCCGAACAGCAGCCGGGCGAAACCGTCGCCGCCGCGTGCGCCGATGACGACCAGGTCGGCATCGTGCGAGGCATCGGCCAGTTCCTTGACCACGAAGCCGTTCACAGCGTGGACAGTCACCGAGGCTGGCCCGGCATCGCCCAGCCGGCTGGCCGCCCTTCGCGTCATCTCGTCGGCAGCCTGGTGGAGTTTGTCCAGCAGCGGCCTGTCCGCCGGGCCGACCACCGGCATGTCGCCCCAGTAGCTCTTCGCGACCTCGTGCACCGCCAGGACGGTGAGCGGGGCATGCACGGCCGCTGCCTGTTTCATCGCCCAGTCAAGTGCGCATTCGGAGTTAGGTGAGCCATTGACGCCCACAACGATTCCGGGCATTGCTTGTTCCTTCCCCTTGGGTCATCGCTCCGGCGGCGGCCATGAGTTCCCGGTCTCCATAGTCGGGCAGCAGGGCTGGTCGCGGCGGACCTGATCGCCGCGCCAAGACTAGCCAGTCGGCTGCCCATCCGCGCGGGCGGGGACCAGTTCACTGGCGAACCCGGCCCTGGTTCACATGCCCCCGTTCCGGGTCTGCCTTGATCTTGGCGTCCAGACCTGACAGCGCGGTGGGCTGCCTGTTGCTGCCCGGGAGGGCACTCCCCGGGCGAGGGTCATCCTTCGCCAGGGCGCAGGGCGGCCAGTTTGGCGGGCCAGCCGTCACGCGACTGCCGAACCCGGCAGACGGGCGGGATGTGTTCAGCTGCCCTGCTGGGCGGCCACCCCAGACCCGGCGCGGCCGCCGATCGTGGACTTCACCCAGTTGACGATCTCGTGCGTGGGGGCACCCGGCGTGAAGATCCTCGCCACACCCATCTGCTCCAGTTCGGTGATGTCGGCTTCGGGAATGATGCCGCCGCCGAACACGATGATGTCGGTGGCGCCGCGCTCCGCGAGCAGCTCAAGAACCCGCGCGAACTGGGTCATGTGGGCACCGGAAAGGATGGACAGCCCGATCGCGTCGGCATCCTCCTGGATGGCGGCTCCGACGATCTGCTCGGCTGTCTGGTGCAGGCCGGTGTAGATGACTTCCACCCCAGCGTCCCGCAGGGCCCTGGCCACCACCTTCGCACCCCGGTCATGGCCGTCCAGGCCGGGCTTGGCGATGACGACCCGGATGGCGTCCATGGATCCTCCCGAAACGGAATGGGTGGCGGGCCTGCTGCGCCGCTACCCACCCATGGTACGGAGCGGCGATCAACGGATCCTGGTCCGGCGGCGCCACCGGCCCCGGACGCCAGCCGGGGCCCGGGCATCACCGGACCTGTGAGTGTCCCCGGTGGCGGGGGCGTCAGGGGACTCCCGTCAAAGCTTCTCAATCGGCGCGTACCGCAGCACCAGGTGCTTGACCCCGTACTCGCCGCCGAAATCGATCTTCGCCTCGGGGTCGTCGCTGGAACCCTGCATGGACAGGACCGTGCCCAGACCGTAGGCGTCGTGGGTGACCTTGTCCCCCGGCGCCAGTGAGGGCACCCGCCGGTTGCCGGGCGAGCGGACCCCCGGCCGCTGGGCCAGGCGCTCGGCGGCGGGCGCCGTCGCCGCGGCCTGGTCACGGCGCCACTCGATGAGGTGCCCGGGGATCTCGGCCAGGAAGCGCGACTGCTGGTGGTATTCGGGCCTGCCCCACCAGGCCCGCGCCGCCGCCCTGGTGAGATACAGGCGCCGCTCGGCCCGGGTGATCCCCACATAGGCCAGCCGCCGTTCCTCCTGCAGTTCCTTGGGGTCGTTCACCGACCGCTGGTGGGGGAAGACGTTCTCCTCCATCCCGGTCAGGAACACCACCGGGAACTCCAGGCCCTTGGCCGTGTGCAGGGTCATCAGCGTCACCAGGCCGCCGTGGTCCTCGCCCTCCGGGACCTGGTCGGCGTCCGCGACCAGGGACACTTGCTCGAGGAAGTCCGCCAGCGAGCCGGGCACCGGGCCCGGTTCCGCCGGGTCCGGGGCGCCGGCCTGGCCACGCAGTGCGTCGAACTCCCGGGCCACCGAGACCAGCTCGTTCAGGTTCTCGATCCGGCTCGCGTCCTGCAGGTCGGTGGAGGCCTCCAGCTCGGCGACGTACCCGGAGCGCTCCAGCACCGCCTCGGCTATCTCCGCCACCGGCAGGCCAGCGTCCGCATCGGCCCGCAGCCCGGCGAGCAGCTCGTTGAAGGCCTCGAGTGCGCGGATCGCGCGGGCGGCCAGCCCGGGCACGTCGCCGGGCCGGCCGAGGGCGGCGGCGAAAGACGTCCGGTCCCGGTGGGCGAGCGCGGCGACACACTCTTCCGTCCGGTCACCGATGCCGCGCCTGGGCACGTTCAGCACCCGGCGCAGGGATACCTCATCTTCGGGGTTGGCAATCAGCCGCAGATAGGCGAGCAGGTCACGGACCTCGCGGCGCTCATAGAACCGGACCCCCCCGACCACCTTGTAGGGCAGCCCGGCGCGGATGAAGACCTCCTCGAAGGCCCGCGACTGGGCGTTGGTGCGGTAGAACACCGCGACCTGCCCGGGGGTCGCCTCACCTTCGTCGGTGAGCCGGTCCACCTCCTCGGCCACGAAAGCCGCCTCGTCGTGCTCGCTGTCGGCGACGTAGCCGGTGATCGGCGGGCCGTCGCCGGAGTCCGACCACAGCTTCTTGGGCGTCCGGCCCGCGTTGCGGGACACGACGGCGTTCGCCGCGGCCAGGATGTTCTGGGTGGACCGGTAGTTCTGCTCGAGCAGGATCACGGTGGCGCCGGGGAAGTCGCGCGAGAACTCCTCGATATTGCGGATCGTCGCACCGCGGAACGCGTAGATGGACTGGTCCGCGTCGCCTACCACGCACAGCTCCCCCGGTGGCACGTCGTCACCGGCACCGTCACGTCGCTCACCCGCGCCGCCGTGCCCGACCAGTTCCCTGACGAGCATGTACTGGGCGTGGTTGGTGTCCTGGTACTCATCCACAAGCACGTGCCGGAACCGGCGCCGGTAGGCCTGTGACACCTCGGGGAATGCCTGCAGGAGGAACACCGTGTTCATGATCAGGTCGTCGAAGTCCATCGCGCCCGCGGCGATCAGCCTGCGCTGGTACTCCCCGTAGGCCTCGGCCAGCGCCTTTTCCCGGTAGCCCTCGGCGCGTGCGGCGAAGGTCTCGTGGTCGATGAGCTCGTTCTTGAGCATGGAGACCTGGGCGAGCATCGGCTTCGGCGGATGGTGCTTGGCGTCCAGGTCAAGCTCGCGGCAGGCCAGCGCCATGAGCCGCTGCGAATCGGCCTGGTCGTAGATCGAGAACGACGACGGGTAGCCGAACCGGGGTGCCTCCCGGCGCAGGATGCGCACGCACGCCGAATGGAAGGTCATCACCCACATGGCGCGCGCCCGCGAGCCGGTCAGCGAGGCGGCGCGGGACGCCATCTCGCCGGCGGCCTTGTTGGTGAAGGTGATCGCCAGGATCTCGCCCGGGCTGACCTCCCGCTCCGCGAGCAGGTAGGCGATCCGGCGGGTCAGCACGCGGGTCTTGCCGGAGCCGGCACCCGCCACGATGAGCAGGGGCCCGCCGTGATGCACGACAGCGGCACGCTGCTGCGGGTTCAGGTCATCCAGCAGGGCGTCGGTGATGAGGGCGGTCACCCGCCCAAGCGTAGGCGGTGCTGCCGACGCCGGGCGCACGCCGCGCGCTGCCCGGGCCGGCAGCAGCTCACTCGTCGGGCACCAGGGTCGGCGTGGACCTGGTCAGGGTCTCCTTCTTGAAGAAAGCCGGGCGGGTGATCCGCATGTAGATGGCTACCAGCACGCCGGCGACCGCCGCCCCGAGCGCGATGAGGAAGATCCCGCCGACCTGCCAGCGCAGGCCTGGCACCGTGAAATAGGTGAAGCCGAAGGTGGCCGTCCAGTCGCTCTGCAGGGCGTAGATGCCCGCCCCCCACATGAGCAGCCAGCCGAGCCCGGGGATGATGCCGCGCATCCAGAGGCTGCGGGCGCTGCTCGTCAGCGTCTTGCGGTAATACCAGACGCAGGTCAGGGCGGTCAGCCCGTAGTAGAAGGCGATGTAGATGCCGATCGCGGTGACCGCGTCGTAGATGACATTGCCGCCGGAGATGTAGTTCATCAAGACGTACAGGACGATCGAGATGCCGCCCATCACGAGGGTGGACACCGTCGGCGTCAGGTACTTGCGGTGGATCTTGGCGAATGAATCCGGTAGGGCCTTGTAGGCCGCCATCGACAGGGTCGTGCGGGCGGTCGGGAGGATGGTCGTCTGGGTGGAGGCCGCGGCCGAGCTGAGCACCATCAGGAGCAGCAGCCGGGACAGGAAGGTGCCGAAGCCGCCGGTGCCGAAGATCGCGCCACCGAGCACCGACAGCACGTCGCCGCCGTGGGCCTGGTTGGACAGCCCGATCCCCTTCGAGCCGATCCCGGCGAACGCCACCACCGAGAAGATCACGATCGCGTAGGTGACCAGCAGCAGCACGGTCGAGATGACCGCCGCCTGGCCGGGGGTCTTGCTCTTGTCCTTGGTCTCCTCGTTGACCGAGACGGCGGTGTCCCAGCCCCAGTAGATGAACAGCATCAGGATGATCGCGCCGAGGAAGCCCGAAAGGGTGATGTGAGTGGGGATCAGCCAGCTGATGCTCGGGTGCGCCGACTGCGCCGGGTGGTGCCCGGAGAAGACCCGGACCAGCGCGGTTACCGACATCACCAGCAGCATGACGAGCTCGATGCTCAGCAGGACCTTCTGGAAGTTCGCCGAGACCTCGATGCCGCGGTAACAGATGTAGGTCATCGCGACGATCCACAGGATCCCGACCAGCAGCACCCAGCCGCTGGCCGGGTTGGTCCCGATCGCGCTGTTGGGGCCCTGGACCAGCAGGAACACGTACTGCCCGGCCACCTGCGCCAGGCTGGCCATGACCAGGATGTCGGCGGCCACGATGCCCCACCCGCCGGCCCAGCCGGTCTTCGGGCCGAACGCCCTCGTCCCCCAGGTGAAGGTGGTCCCGCAGTCCGGGTCGGCCTTGTTCATCTCGCTGTAGCCGATCGAGCAGAAAAATATCGGGATGAACGCGAGCACGGCGACCGACGGGGCCTTGAAGCCGACGAGAACCACGACGAACAGCAGCGTCGCGGCCAGGCTGTAGGCGGGAGCGGTCGAGGCGACGCCCATGACGACGCTGGAGACCAGGCCGAGAGCCCCGGACTTGAGCCCCTTGTCCGCCGACTCTTCTATCGGCTGTAGCTGAGGCGCCGTAGTCGCCATCCCCAACCCTCCTGAGTTATTTATGCACGCCAGATGGCTCACGGTAGCGCTCCGCCACCGGCCTGCTTCGGATCAGGTACCTGGAAGCCACGGATTCAGCGCCCCGTGGCACGGTTCTAGCACGCATAGTGGTCCTTGGCAACGATTTCAGTTGTATGAGCTGCAAAATATGACGAGTCTCGTTGGTCTGGGAGAATCCGCGAGGGCTAGGATCGCCGTATGCGCATACTCCTCGTCGGGGCCGGCGGCGTGGGCACGGCATTCGCCCGGATCGCCGCTCGCCGCCGCTTCGCCGAACTGATCGTCGCTGACTACGATCTCGCCCGCGCCCAGCACGCCGCGGCGGCGAAGGACACCTACGCGGCGGTCCAGCTGGACGCGCGCGATGAGCGGGCCACCGCCGCGCTGCTGGCCGAGCATTCCTGTGACGTGCTGATGAACGCCACGGATCCGCGCTTCGTCATGCCCCTGTTCCGGGCCGCCCTGCGGGCGGGCACGCACTACCTGGACATGGCGATGTCGCTGTCGCAGCCGCATCCGGTCGAGCCCCACCGGCAGACCGGGGTGAAGCTCGGGGACGAGCAGTTCGATCTGGCCGGTGAGTGGGAGAAGCGGGGCAGGCTCGCGCTGGCCGGGATGGGTGTGGAGCCGGGCCTGTCCGACGTGTTCGCGCGCTATGCCGCCGACAAGCTATTCAGCACGATCAGCGAAATCGGCGTCCGGGACGGTTCGAATCTCGTTGTGGACGGCTACCATTTCGCCCCCACGTTCTCCATCTGGACCACCATCGAGGAGTGCCTCAACCCGCCGGTGGTCTGGGAACGCGGCCGCGGCTGGTATACCACCCCGCCGTTCAGCGAGCCCGAGGTCTTCTATTTCCCGGCCGCGATCGGCCATGTCGAGTGCGTGAACGTCGAGCACGAGGAGGTGATCCTGATGCCCCGCTGGGTCGATGCCGGGCGGGTGACGTTCAAGTACGGGCTCGGCGCCGAGTTCATCGACGTGCTCCAGGCCCTGCACAAGACCGGGCTGGCCAGCGCGGAGCAGGTGCGTGTGGGCGGCGTCAGCGTCTCCCCCCGCGACGTAGTGGCCGCCTGCCTGCCCGACCCAGCCACCCTGGGCGCGAAGATGACCGGCCTCACCTGCGCGGGCACCTGGGTGACGGGCACCGGCACCGGCGGCGGGCCGCGCGAGGTCTACCTCTACCACGCGGTTGACAACGCCTGGACAATGGCGGAGTACGGCTCCCAGGCCGTGGTCTGGCAGACGGCGGTGAACCCGGTCGTCGCGCTGGAACTGATCGACGCGGGCACCTGGTCGGGAGCGGGCGTGCTCGGCCCCGAGGCCCTGCCCGCCCAGCCCTTCCTTGACCTCCTCACCGACTACGGCTCACCGTGGGCGATGGAGGAACGCACACCGGCCAGCCGGTGAACCCCAGTAATTCTGAACGGAGGCATCGTGGTGCAGGATCTGCGCAACTTTATCGGTGGCCAGTGGACGGACATGTCCTATGACAAGCGTGCCGAGCTGGTTGACCCGAGCACCGGCCAGGTATTCGCCACCGCGCCGGTGTCCAGCGCGACCGAGGTGGACGCCGCGGTCGAGTCGGCCGCCGCCGCGTTCGATGGATGGCGCGATGCCACCCCGGCCGAGCGCAGCCTCGCCCTGCTGCGGATCGCGGACACGATCGAGGCCCGCGCCGACGAGTTCGTGAAGGCGGAATCCGAGAACACCGGCAAGCCGCTCGGGCTCACCCGGTCCGAGGAGATCCCGCCCATGGTGGACCAGATCAGGTTCTTCGCCGGGGCGGCGCGGATGCTGGAAGGCCGGTCGGCCGGCGAGTACATGTCCGGGTTCACCTCGATGATCCGGAGGGAGCCGATCGGGGTGTGCGCGGCGGTGACGCCGTGGAACTACCCGATGATGATGGCGGTCTGGAAGTGGGCGCCGGCCCTGGCGGCCGGGAACACCATGGTGCTCAAGCCGTCGGACACCACACCGGCCAGCACCCTTCTCATGGCCGAGCTCATGGGCGAGTTCCTGCCGCCCGGGGTCTTCAACGTGGTCTGCGGCGACCGTGACACCGGGCGCGCCCTGGTCTCGCACCCGGTGCCCGCCATGGTGTCGATCACCGGGAGCGTGCGGGCCGGCAAGGAGGTCGCCACCGCGGCGGCCGCCGATCTCAAGCGGGTGCACCTGGAACTGGGCGGCAAGGCGCCGGTGATCGTCTTCGATGACGCGGATGTGGCAGCGGCGGCGGAGGCGATCGCGGCCGCGGGGTACTTCAATGCCGGCCAGGACTGCACCGCCGCCACCCGGGTGCTCGCGGGCCCGGGGATTCACGGCGACCTGGCGCAGGCACTGGCCGAGCAGGCGCGCGGCCAGACCGTGGCCGGGCCCGATGTGGCGGACGCCGACTTCGGGCCGCTGAACAACCCGGCGCAGCTTGAGCGGGTCGCCGGGTTCCTGACCCGGCTGCCCGACCACGCTCAGGTGCTGGCAGGTGGCCACCAGACCGGTGACCGCGGCTTCTTCTTCGAGGCGAGCGTGGTGGACGGCCTGCACCAGGACGACGAGATCATCCAGAACGAGGTGTTCGGCCCGGTCATCACCGTGCAGCAGTTCAGTGACGAGGACGAGGCCCTGAAGTGGGCGAACGGGACGCAGTACGGGCTGGCTTCGTCGGTGTGGACCACCAACCACGGCCGGGCGATGCGGATGGCCCGGCGGCTCGACTTCGGCTGCGTGTGGATCAACACCCACATCCCGCTGGTGGCCGAGATGCCGCACGGCGGGTTCAAGCACTCCGGGTACGGCAAGGACCTGTCCATGTACGGGTTCGAGGACTACACCCGGATCAAGCACGTCATGTCCTCGCTCGACTGAGCCCGGGCGCCTGGGCCTGGCGAGCCAGCCGCCGGAGCGTCGGCCGGCGGACCGGCCACGGCCAGCAGCGGCAGGAACCCTTCGCCAACAGGCCCCTAGGATTGGGGGATGATCGACGATTCCGAGGTCCAGCGCATCCTGGTGATCAACGCGCACCCCGATGACGTGGACTTCAGTGCGGCCGGCACGATCGCGCTGTGGACCGACGCCGGGATCGAGGTCAGCTACTGCATCGTCACCGACGGCGACGCGGGCGGGCACGACGAGAGCGTGCCCCGGGCGGAGATCCCAGCGCTGCGGCGCGCGGAGCAGACCGCCGCCGCCAAGCAGGTGGGCGTGCATGATCTGCGCTTTCTCGGCTATCCCGACGGGAGGGTGGAGGCCACCCTGGCGCTGCGCAGGGACCTCACCCGGATGATCAGGCAGGTGCGGCCCGACCGGGTGGTGTGCCCCTCACCCGACCGCAACTACCAGCGGATCTTCGCGAGTCACCCCGATCACCGGGCGGTCGGCTCGGCGGCGCTGGACGCCGTCTACCCGGACGCGCGCAACCCGTTCGCGTTCCCGGAACTGACCGCCGACGAGGGGCTCGGGCCCTGGACGGTACGCGAGGTCTGGCTGCCCGGCGGCCCGCAACCTGGCCACTACGTTGACGTCACGGCCACCTTCGGCCGGAAGGTCGCGGCGCTGCGGGCGCACGAGAGCCAGACCGGGCACATGGAGGGATTGGAGGATTTCCTGCGTGGCTGGCTCAGCCGGGCGGCCGCGCAGGGCGGGCTGCCCGAGGGCAGCCTCGCGGAGGCATTCCAGATCATCAGCACGGACTGACCTTCCCGGCCGCCCGGCTGGATTTCCCCGGCGAACCTCTCCGGGCCACTCCCCCGGCACCCTTCAGCAGCAAATATCACTCTGTAACACTAGGATCACAAGAGACTTCAACTTCATCACGATGGGTCTGGTGCGTCTGCGTTCACCGGCCTAGGTTGGCAGTCAGGCGCACCGCCGGATCGGGAGGAGCCCGCGCATGGCCAGCATCACCGTCACAGTGGACGGGGTCACGTACTCAGATGATGTGGAACCCCGGCTGCTGCTCGTTCACTACCTCAGGGAGAGGCTCGGCAAGACCGGGACCCCCATCGGATGCGACACATCCAACTGCGGCGCGTGCACCGTGCACATGAACGGCGTGTCCGTGAAGAGCTGTGCCGTGCTGGCCGTGCAGGCCGACGGCGCCGAGATAACCACCATCGAGGGGCTTGCGAACGGGGAATGGCACCCGCTGCAGCGGGCCTTCCATACCGAGCACGCCCTGCAGTGCGGCTACTGCACGCCCGGCATGATCATGGCAGCGGCCGACCTGCTGCGGAGCAATCCGCATCCCAACGATGAGGAGATCCGCGACGGGCTCGAGGGCAACCTCTGCCGGTGCACCGGATACGAGAACATCGTCCGCGCCGTCCGGCGCGCGTCCGAGACGGGAGTGACGCCATGACCACCGACACCCAGGCGGCACCCGAACTCGGCAAGGCCCGCCTCCGCAAGGAAGACGCCAGGCTGGTCACTGGCCAGACCAACTGGACCGACAACATCGTGCTGCCCGGCATGCTGCACATGGCCTTCGTCCGCAGCCCGTTCGCGCACGCGCGGATCACCTCGGTGGACGTCAGCGCCGCCCGGAGCATGCCCGGCGTGATCGCGGCGTTCTCCGGCGCTGACTTCGCCGGCGAGCAGGGCAGCCTGCCGTGCGCGTGGCCTGTCACCCCCGACATCGTGATCCCGCATCATCCGCCGATGGCGACCGATGAGGTCCGCTACGTCGGTGAGGCGGTCGCCGTGGTGGTCGCCAGGGACCGCTATGAGGCCGCCGATGCCATCGCCGCGGTAGACGTCAACTACGAGCCGCTGCCGCCAGTGCTGGACATGCGGTCGGCGCTGGAATCGGGCTCGCCCAAGGTGCACGAGGCGGGTAACAAGAGCTACGAGTGGGTCTTCGAGCAGGGGGACCCCATCGCCGCGTTCCGGGACGCCCCGGTGATGATCGAGCGGACCTACCGCCAGCAGCGGCTGATCCCCTGCGCGATGGAGCCGCGCGCGGTGGTCGCGAGCACCGATGTGGCCGGTGAGGTCACGCTGTGGTCGGCCACCCAGATTCCGCACGTGCTGCGGTTCGCGCTGTCAGCCTTCTTCGGCATCCCGGAGCAGAACATCCGGGTCATCGCCCCCGATGTGGGGGGCGGCTTCGGCTCCAAGCTCCAGGTCACCGCCGAGGAAGTGCTCGCGGTGCTCGTCTCCAGCAAGCTCCGCAGGCCGGTCAAATGGACCGAGTCCCGCAGCGAGGGCAACCTGACCGTGCACCACGGCCGGGACCAGTGGCAGCGGATCAGGGTGGCGGCCGACCGGGACGGCCGGCTTCGCGGCCTGGACGTTGACCTGCTGGCCGACATGGGCGCCTACCTGATGCTGGTGACGCCCGGGGTGCCGCTGCTGGGGGCGTTCATGTACCCGGCCATCTACAAGATGGACGCGTACTCCTTCAAGTGCACCGGCGTGTTCACCACCAAGATGCCGACCGACGCCTACCGCGGCGCCGGCCGCCCGGAGGCCACCTTCGCCATCGAGCGGATCATGGACGAGCTCGCCGCCGAACTGGGCATGGACCCGCTGGAGATCAGGGAGCGGAACTGGATCAAGCACGAGGAGTTCCCCTACACCACGATCGCCACGCTGGTCTACGACAGCGGGAACTACGAGGCAGCCACGGCCAGGGCCAGGGAACTCTTCCGCTACGACGAGCTGCGCGCCGAGCAGGAACGGCGCCGGGCGTCCGGCGACCCGGTCCAGCTCGGCATCGGGATCTCCACCTTTACCGAGATGTGCGGGCTGGCACCATCCCGCGTACTCGGCTCGCTGTCCTACGGGGCCGGCGGATGGGAGCACGCCTCTGTCCGGATGCTGCCCACCGGCAAGGTCGAGGTGGTGACCGGTTCCAGCGCCCACGGCCAGGGCCACGAGACGGCCTGGAGCCAGATCGTCGCCGACAAGCTGGGCATCCCGTTCGAGGACATCCGGGTGCTGCACGGCGACACCCAGGTCTCCCACAAGGGCATGGACACCTACGGTTCCCGGTCGCTGACCGTGGGCGGCATCGCCCTCGCCGGGGCCTGCGACAAGGTGATCATCAAGGCCAAGCGGGTGGCGGCGCACATGATGGAGGCCAGCGAGAACGACATCGAGTTCACTGCCGGCCGACTCCACGTGCGCGGGGACCCGGCGCAGGGCCGCAGCATCCAGGAGATCGCGCTGGCCACCTTCGCCGCGCACGACCTGCCGGATGGGATGGAGCCCACGCTCGACTCTGACCATACCTACGACCCGGACAACTTCTCCTTCCCGCACGGGACGCACCTGTGCGCGACCGAGGTCGACACCGAGACGGGGCGGGTCACCATCCGCTCGTATGTGGCCGTGGACGATGTGGGCAAGGTCGTGAACCCGCTCATCGTCGAAGGCCAGGTGCACGGCGGCCTGGCCCAGGGCATCGCGCAGGCGCTGTATGAGGAGGCCGTCTACGACAGCGACGGCAACCTGCTGACCACGACCATGGCCGACTACCTGATCCCGTCCGCGGCCGACCTGCCGCACTTCACCACCGACCGGACCGTGACACCGGCCACCACCAACCCGCTCGGCGTCAAGGGCGTCGGCGAGGCCGGCACGATCGCGTCCACGCCGGCGGTGGTGAACGCCATCGTTGACGCGCTGCGGCCGATGGGCATCCACGACATCGTGATGCCGTGCACCCCCGAACGTGTCTGGCGGGCCATCCAGACCGCACGCGACAGCGGTTCCGCCGCGGGACAGAACGGAGGCGGGCAATGATCCCGGCCAAATTCGACTACACCCGGCCCGGGTCGCTGGACGAGGCGGTCCGGGTCCTGGCCGGCGGCGGCGAAGACGCCAAGGTGATCGCCGGCGGGCAGAGCCTGCTGCCGCTGCTGCGGCTGCGGCTCGCCTTCCCCGATCTCCTCGTGGATGTGGGCGGGCTCGGGGAACTGCGCGGCGTCCGCGACGAGGGCGAGACGCTGTGGATCGGGGCGCGCACCACCCACGACGAGCTGGTGCGCGACCCGGTCATCGCCCAGCACTGCGGGCTGCTCGCCGAGACGGCGGCGATGGTGGCCGACCCGGCCGTCCGCCATCGTGGCACCATCGGTGGGTCCCTGGCTCATGGTGACCCGGCAGGGGACATCCCGGCCGTGGCGCTGGCGCTGGATGCGGCGATGATCGCCCGCGGTCCCGGCGGGGAGAGGATAATCGGCGCGGATGACTTCTTCCTGGACTACCTGACCACCTCACTGGCACCGGGTGAGATCCTCACCGGTGTCCGGGTGCCCAAACTCGGTCCGGGCTGGGGTTATCGTTATGAGAAATTTCATCTCACCGCCCAGGCGTGGGCGGTCGTCGGGGTGGCGGCCGTGGCCCGCCGCTCGGACGGGCACGTCGCCGAGGCCAGGATCGGGCTGACCAACATGGGCCTGGTTCCGGTCCGGGCCCGGGCGGCCGAGGCCGCCGCGGCCGGCGCGGAGGCCAGCACGCAGGCCCTGCGGTCGGCCGCCGAACAGGCCGACGAGGGCACCCAGCCGCCGTCCGACCTGCACGGCGGGTCCGACTACCGGCGTCACCTGGCGCGGGTACTGACCGCCAGAGCGCTGGCGGTGGCATCAGGAGTCTGATTATGGAACTGGAGCACTCGTTCACCATCCCGGTCCCCGCGGAGCGGGCGTGGCAGGTGCTGCTCGACGTCGAACAGGTGGCGCCCTGCATGCCGGGCGCCACCGTCGACTCGGTGGATGGCGACGTGGTGACCGGCCGGATCAAGGTCAAGGTCGGCCCCGTCGCACTCACCTACTCCGGCTCGGCGCGCTTCACCGAACGGGACGAGCAGGCCCTGCGCGTCACGCTGGAGGCGTCGGGCAAGGAGACACGCGGCAGCGGCACAGCCTCGGCCAAGGTCCGCTCGTCGCTGGAGGACCAGGGCGACCAGACCCGGGTGACCGTGCACACGACGATGACAGTGACCGGCCGCCCCGCTCAGTTCGGCCGGGGCGTCATGGCCGACATCGGTGGCAGGATCATCGAGAAGTTCGCAACGAACCTGGCCGCGCAGCTGGCCGGCGGCGGCCAGGCACAGGCAGTCCCGGCCGCGGGAGCGGATGGGGCAGGTGATGGATCCACGGCGGCAGCCGCTGGCGAAAGCCCCGGGGCGGCAGTGTCGGGCAACGGGGCACTGCAGCTGCCGATCGAAGACCTCCAGCTCCCCCTGCGTTCCTTTAACAGCCTGCGGCGCGAAGGCATCCACACGGTCGGCGACCTGTCCACCCGCAGTGAGGCGGATCTGCTCGCGATCACGAACCTGGGCCCCCAGTCCGTCAGAGAGATAAAGCAGAAGCTGGCAGAACGAGGGCTGGGGCTGGCCACCGGTACGGCCGACGCGGGCCCTGCCGCCGCCAGTTCCGACGGTGAGCGGATGGCCGCACAGCCGCTGAGGGTCGCGCCGCCGCCATCGCGCCCCCCGGACGAGGACGCGATGGACCTGCTCAGCGTCGCGGCCTTCCCCGTGCTCAAGCGGGCCCTCCCCGCGGTCGGCGTGGTCGCCCTGCTCGTGATGCTGCTCCTGGGCGGCCGCAGGCGGCGGCGCAGGCGGGCCGCCAGCGGCGCCTGAACCGCAGATCCCGGCGCGGGCCGTTCACCCTGCCCGCAGGACCGTTCGCTCTGCCCACAGGACCGTTCACCTGCCCGCGGGACCGTTCACCTGCCCGCGGGACCGTTCACCTGCCCGCGGGACCGTCTTCATGACCGGGCGCCCCGGCGCTCCCGAGACGCCCCGCCGCCGGCTGCTCCCCGGTGCCGCCTCCCGGTAGCTCCTGCCCATGGGTGCGCTGTCGATTCCGCAGCGGGCTGTTCGTCGGTTAGGTAGAGCGCCACCAGATGCGCTCTTCGGGGAGAAACGGCGCTCACCTGCTGGCCCTCTCTCCGGTACCGAGAGGAGCCCAAAGTGAGCAAATACCTGCTGCTGTACCGCGGCCCGGCCACGCAGATGGAGGACTTCACGCCCGAGCAGTCCGCTGAGCAAATGCAGGCCTGGGGTGCATGGATGGGCCGGGTCGGTCCGGCGCTCGTGGACGGCGGGGCGCCGTTCGGGCAGCGGGCCGCCGTCGGCGACAACGGGACGAGCCCGGCGCCGAGCGACCAGAACGGCTACACGATCGTCGAGGCCGACTCCCTCGACGGTGCCCGCGCCCTGACCGCGGGGCACCCGTTCCTGACCGAGGGCAAGGGCAGATTCGCCATCGAGATCTTCGAACTCACGCCCATGTAGCCCGGCCAGGCCCGCGCAACCACCCGGTCCAGCCGCGGGTGGCCTTCAGACAGCAGCAGGAGGGGACTGGCTGAGGGCTGCCCCGCGGCGGCCGGGGTGTGCAGCAGATGGGCCTTGATGGTCCTTCGCTGATGAATATCCACCGATCGGCTGACCGCGTGCGCGTTCCGGCCGGGTGTCACGTTCGGGCGCCGGGAAGTGTTTGAACTGGTAGAGACACCTCGCCGTCATGGCCGCGGCGGCCACGATCGGCTGCGCCTGGTGCCTCGACTTCGGGTACTGGGAGGCCACGGTGAACCATGCCGTGCCCGCGGCGAAGATCCGCGCCGCCGCGGACTGGCGGGACAGTGACGTCTTCAGCGAGGTGGAACGGCTGGTCCTGGAGTACGCCGAGGCGATGACGGCCACACCGCCCGGTGTCACCGACGAGATGGTGGAAGCGCTGCGCGGGCATCTCAGCGAGACGCAGCTGGTCGAGCTGACAGCGATCATCGCGGTGGAGAACCTGCGCTCGCGGATCAACTCCGCACTCGGGCTGACCGCTCAGGGCTTCAAGGACAGGTGTGAGCTGCCCGCCGCTGACCCCGCCCAGGCCGGGCCGGTCACCAGCCCGGGGCCGCGGTGAGCGACCAGGAGATCTTCGAGGCCAACCGCGAGCTGCTGTTCGCCGTGGCCTACCGGATGCTCGGCACGGTCGCCGACGCCGAGGACGCCGTCCAGGACGCCTGGCTGCGCTGGTCCGCGGCGTCCCGGTCAGACCTCACCCAGCCACGGGCATACCTGGTCAGGATCATCACCCATATCGCGCTGAACAGGCTGCGGGCGGCTCGCGCCCGCCGTGAGGCCTATGTCGGTCCGTGGCTGCCCGAGCCGCTGCTGACCACCACCGGCCCGGACACCGCAGAACGTGCGGAACTGGCCGAATCGGTGTCGCTGGCCATGCTGGTGGTGCTGGAGTCACTGACGCCCGAAGAGCGCGCCGTCTTCGTTCTGCACGAAGTTTTCGGTTTCGCTCTTACCGAGATCGCCACCGCGATCGGCCGTACCGACACATCGGTCCGCCAGCTCATGCACCGGGCGCGCGAGCACGTCCAGGCGCGCCGGCCGCGGTTCGACGTCAACGCCGGCCAGCAGCGTGAGGTGACCCGGCGGTTCCTCGCCGCTGCCGCGGGCGGCGACATCGACGAGCTGATGCTGGTTCTCGCGCCCGACGTCACCCTGATCACCGACGGCGGGGGCAAGGCCAGGGCAGCGTTGCGCCCGATCACCGGCGCCGCCAAGGTCGCCCGGTTCCTGGCGGCCATCTCCGCCCGGCCCTACCTGGGGATCGACGTATCCGACATGGCGGTTGACCTGGCAGAGATCAACGGCAGCCTGGGGACGCTGATCACGGCGGGCGGAAGGCCGATCACCGCGGTGACGACCGTCGTCGCCGGCGGGCGGATCACCGCGATCCAGCTGGTGGCCAACCCGGACAAGCTGCGGGGCCTCACGGCCGGCCGCACGCTGCCACTGTGATCTCACCGGGACCGGGCGAACTCCAGTGCCTCGCGGGCGAGAGCCAGCCAGTTCTCAGCGGAGTCCGGGTGCAGGCTCAGCCACTCCCTCATCGGTGTGCCCTTGTTCGCGTCGAAGCGGACGCCATCGCCGGCCACGACGAGGGCATCGACCCGCCCAGCGGGAAGCTTCACCACCAGCCGGCCCCGGACCAGCATCGCGAAGATCTTCCCCTGGAAACGGAGGGCACTGCGGCCGAAGCCGCCGCCACCTCGCGGCGGCGTCACGCCTGCGGCGCCGACAAGCTCGTCGACCAGGTCCTCGTACCGCTCGTCCGGCCCGGCCGGCCCGTCCGGCCGGGCCGCCTCCTCAGCCATGGCCCCACCTTACGAGACCGGGATCTCCAGGGCGGCGCGGCGGGCAGGACCAGGAAGCGGAGCTACTGTTGGCCCGTGGTCAACTCCCCCGTCGATCGGTCCTTCGCGCAGGAATGTGATGCCGCCGATCCGCTCGCCGGCTTCCGCGACCGCTTCGTGCACGATGACCCGTCACTGATCTACCTGGACGGGAACTCGCTGGGCATGCTGCCGGTGGCCACCGCCGACCGGATCAGCAAAGTGGTACGCGGCGGCTGGGGACGGGGGCTGATCCGGTCCTGGGGTCACTGGGTCAACCTTCCGCGCCGGGTGGGCGACCTGCTCGGCCACCACCTGCTCGGTGCGGCGCCCGGCCAGGTGACGGTCTGCGACAACACCACGGTCAACCTGTACAAACTGGCCCGTGCCGCGCTGGATGTCCGGCCCGGCCGCAGCGTCATCGTGACCGACGACGACAACTTCCCCACCGACCGGTACGTGCTGGCCGGGGTCGCCGCCGAGCGCGGCGGGGACCTGCGCATGATCCACACCGACATCGACCACGGCCTGAGCGCGGAGACGGTCAGCGCCGCCGTGGACGAGGGCACCGCGCTGGTCTGCCTGTCCCACGTGGCCTACCGCAGCGGTGCCCTGACCGACATGGCGCAGATCACCCGCATGGCCCACGACCGCGGGGCGCTGGTGCTCTGGGATCTGTGCCATTCCGCCGGCGCCGTGCCGGTGGACCTCGACGGCTGCGGCGCCGACCTGGCGGTCGGGTGCACCTACAAGTACCTCAACGCGGGGCCCGGGGCGCCTGCGTTCCTGTATGTGCGGCGGGGCCTGCACGACCAGTTGCGCCAGCCGGTGCATGGCTGGTTCGGCCAGCGGGACATGTTCGCGATGGGCCCCGCCTACGACCCGCTGCCCGGCGTCGGGCAGTTCATGACCGGCACCCCCGACATCATCGGGACCGCTGCCGTTCAGGAGGGCGTCAGCCTGCTGGCCGAGGCGGGCATCGAGGCGCTGCGGGACAAGGGCATGCGGCTCACCGATTACCTGATTACCCTCACGGACGCCTGGCTGACCCCGCTGGGATTCAGCCTCGCCTCGCCGCGCGCGGCCGACCGCCGTGGCTCGCACGTGTGCCTGCGCCACCCGCAAGCGGCGCGGATCGGCGAGGCGCTCACCGAGGTGGGGGTGATCGGCGACCTCCGGGCCCCGGACCGGCTCCGGCTCGGCCCCGCACCGATCACCACCCGCTTCACCGACGTGTGGGACGCCGCCGACACCATCCGCCGGATCGCCGGCGGCGAGGAAGCCGCCCGGCCGCGCAGCAGGTTCGGGTGGACGGCCAGCCCGGGCGGTGACGGCCGTGCGGCTGGCAGCCCCGGGTCTGCGCGCGGGGCGTCCGGTGATGGCGACGACGATGGCCAGCTACCGGATCAGCCCGCCGGCGAGGCCGGGCTGTCGTGCTCGTTCTGCGGCAGGGCTCCCGGCCAGGCCCACAAGCTCGTGGCCGGCCCGGACACCTGCATCTGTGACGGGTGCATCGCGCTGGCAGCGTCGGTGCTCGTCACGGCCGCCCCACCCGCAACCGCTGCCTCGACCGCGACCATGGTCAGGCTCGGCTCCCGCGCCAGCGGGCAGCGGTGCAGCTTCTGCGGCAAGCCCTACCACCGGGTCGCCGGGCTGGCCGGGCTCGCCGCAGCCGGGGACGCGCGGATCTGCTTCGAGTGCACCGAACTGTGCCAGGAGATCCTCGCGGAGTAGCTCCCTGCCTACCGGACGCGCCGGCGCGCAGCTCGCCAGGTCCCGCGATCAGGCGGAACGCAGGGCGGCGACCAGCCGCGGCGGGACGACCTCGACCTGGAACGGCCGAAGGGCGGTGAAGGCCTCGCCGCCTTTGACGTGTGCAGCTTGCCGGTAGCGGCCATCACGCAGTTCGAAGACGATCAGTTCGGGCCCGGCCGGGTCGGGCACGATGATCCAGTACGAGGCGACGCCGAAGCCCTCGTACACCGCCTTCTTCCGGTTCAGGTCGATGAGGGCCGTACTCGGCGAACGTACTTCGGCCACCAGGATCGGTGGCTCGGTGATCTTGGCGCCGGCAAGCTGATCATGCCCGGCCACCACTATGTCCGGAGCGAACTCGGTGTCGGGTGCGACC
>CAVUIU010000011.1:0-116842 GCA_963741615.1 uncultured Actinomycetes bacterium | reverse complement strand
GAGTCGCAGAAAATTAACCCGTAGCTTCCTGGAATCGGGCACGCTGGTGTGGTATGTGCACCATGACAGTAACCAGGGAGATGCTGGCGGCGAAGTTCGGGGTGATCTTCCCGCATCTGGATGAGCGGCAGCGGCGGCTGCTGGTGGGGGCTGAGGCCCGGGCGCTGGGGCATGGCGGGATCCGGCTGGTGGCCCGGGCGGCGGGGATCCGTGAGGCGACGGTATCGCTTGGGGTCGATGAGCTGGATGCCGGGGCTGAGCCGCTGGGCCGGGCGCGGCGGCCGGGCGGGGGCCGCAAGCGGGCTGCTGACACCGATCCGGGGCTGCGGCGGGCGCTGCTGGCCCTGGTTGAGCCACAGGAGCGGGGCGATCCGATGTCGCCGCTGCGCTGGACCACGATGTCGACCCGCAAGCTGGCGGCCGAACTGACCCGCCAGGGCCATAAGGTCTCCGCGGACACCGTGGGTGACCTGCTGCGGGCGGAAGGGTTCAGCCTGCAGGGCAATGCCAAGACCGTCGAGGGAAAGCAGCACCCGGACCGGGACGCGCAGTTCCGTTACATCAATGAGCAGGTCCGCGAGCATCTGGCGGCCATGGACCCCGTGGTCAGCGTGGACGCCAAGAAGAAGGAACTGGTCGGCGAGTTCAAAAACGGCGGCCGGGAGTGGCGGCCCAAGGGCGAGCCAGCCCAGGTCAGCACCCACGACTTCCCTGACCGGGAGCTGGGCAAGGCGATCCCGTACGGGGTCTATGACCTGGCGGCGGACGCCGGGTGGGTGAACGTCGGCACCGACCACGACACCGCCACGTTCGCCGTGGAGTCGATCCGCCGCTGGTGGAACGCGGCCGGCCGTGGCGACTACCCGCAGGCCCGGCGGCTGCTGATCACCGCGGACGCGGGTGGCTCCAACGGCTACCGCACCCGCGCGTGGAAGACCGAACTCGCCGCCCTGGCCGCCGGGACCGGGCTGAAGATCACGGTGTGCCACTTCCCGCCGGGCACCTCCAAGTGGAACAAGATCGAGCACCGGCTGTTCTCCCACATCACCATGAACTGGCGTGGCAGGCCCCTGACCAGCCACCAAGTCATCGTGAACAGCATCGCCGCGACCACCACCCGCACCGGCTTGACTGTGCGCGCCGGACTCGACCCGGGCAGCTACCCGACCGGGACCGAGATCAGCGACGCGCAGATCGCCGCGGTCCCGCTGGCCCGGCACCGCTTCCACGGCGACTGGAATTACACCATCCAGCCACGCCCCGCCCCGCCCGCCGCCGGCGCCGCCGAGCCCGGCAGGGATGCCGCAGGAGCCCCCGGCCGCGTCACGCTGTCGCATCCGGCGCTGACGGGCATGTCCCGCCGGCACCTGGACGATCTGATCGCTGAACTTGCCGGACCGCAGGAAGCGCAGCGCGAGCAGGCCCGGCACCGGCGGCGCGGCACCGAGCGCCGCCGCACGGCCGGAGCAGGCCCGCGCCCCAGGCTCACCAACGCTGACCGGATCCTGGTCACCGTGCTCTACCTGCGCAGACTTTGCACACAAGCAGTCCTGGGCGAGCTGTTCGCCGTGGACCGCACCAGGATTACTGAGGCCATCCGCGAAATCCGCCCGCTCCTGGAAGAACACGGACACGCCATCACACCCGCGACCGCCCGGTTCCCCGCACCAGCCGACCTGATCGCCTTCCTCGCCGCCGAGGACACCGAATCGGCAGCACAGATCAAACCAGCGTGTTAATTTTCTGCGACTCCTAACGAGTAGGTGCACGATTGCGGTTGGGGCATTCGGGGCTGGTGGGCCCGGCCTGGTAGTCGTTAGCGCTGGGCGCAGCGATCCGATACCAGTCCGGCGATGGCCAGAGCGGTTTCTTGGAAGTATTCGCGGCGTCCGAGGTAGCGCTGCAGCGGCCGCCACTGTTTGGGTTCGGCGATGGCGTGCTCGATGCAGATCCGCTGGGAGGACTGGGCCCTCCGCTGCTGTTCCCAGCGGGCGGTTTGCCCGGCCGGGGCGTCTGTGCCGGGTTTCTTCGGCGGGGCGCTGACCTGGCCGGGGAAGTCCCGGGCCAGGCCCTGATAGCCCGTGTCGACCTCGGCGGCGACAGCGGGGTGGCGGCGGAGCAGGTCTTCGATGCCCTCGGTGCGCAGCGCGGTGATGTCGTGCATCCGGCCGGGGCGGAACGCGCCCAGCCACAGCAGCCGCCCGTGCCCGTCGCTGATCGCGGTGGCCTTACCGGTGTTCTGTCTCTTCTTGCCAGACACAAACGCCCGCCGCCCCGGCAGGCCCGCCCTCGGCCGGCGTACCTGCACCTCGGTGCCGTCGATCCGCAGCCGCACGCCTTCGGCCGCGGCGTAGGCGAACACATCAGCCAGCGTGGCCAGCCGCAGCCCGCCCTGGCCAGGCACGGCGAACCCGCGGGCGGCCAGCAGCGGCCGGATCTCCCCCACCGCCCGGGTGATGGTGGACCGGTGGACCCCGTAGAACACTGCCAGCGCGGCGTGCGGCAGCTGGAACCGCAAGATGACCAAGGTGGCGATCACCCGGTCCGCAAAGGGCAGTTCCCGGCCCGGGCCCGCTCCCTCAGCGCGCAGCCGGTCCCGTCCACGCCGCGCCCGCAGCCGCGACTCCTGCTGCGCCAGCCACGGCGGCGCAAGTTCCCCGATCAGCTTGCCGAGCGTGCGCTGGCTGATCCCGGTGCAGATACGATGCGACAAGGCCGCGCGGGCCCATCTTGACGACACATCTTGATCGTTCCGCGCGGCCGTTCACGTTCCCGGGACCGACACGCCAAGATCATCCGCTACGTACCAGACGTCCTATCGCGCACCAAGTCGTAAGGAATCGCAGAAAATTAACACGCTGGTTTGATCTGTGCTGCCGATTCGGTGTCCTCGGCGGCGAGGAAGGCGATCAGGTCGGCTGGTGCGGGGAACCGGGCGGTCGCGGGTGTGATGGCGTGTCCGTGTTCTTCCAGGAGCGGGCGGATTTCGCGGATGGCCTCAGTAATCCTGGTGCGGTCCACGGCGAACAGCTCGCCCAGGACTGCTTGTGTGCAAAGTCTGCGCAGGTAGAGCACGGTGACCAGGATCCGGTCAGCGTTGGTGAGCCTGGGGCGCGGGCCTGCTCCGGCCGTGCGGCGGCGCTCGGTGCCGCGCCGCCGGTGCCGGGCCTGCTCGCGCTGCGCTTCCTGCGGTCCGGCAAGTTCAGCGATCAGATCGTCCAGGTGCCGGCGGGACATGCCCGTCAGCGCCGGATGCGACAGCGTGACGCGGCCGGGGGCTCCTGCGGCATCCCTGCCGGGCTCGGCGGCGCCGGCGGCGGGCGGGGCGGGGCGTGGCTGGATGGTGTAATTCCAGTCGCCGTGGAAGCGGTGCCGGGCCAGCGGGACCGCGGCGATCTGCGCGTCGCTGATCTCGGTCCCGGTCGGGTAGCTGCCCGGGTCGAGTCCGGCGCGCACAGTCAAGCCGGTGCGGGTGGTGGTCGCGGCGATGCTGTTCACGATGACTTGGTGGCTGGTCAGGGGCCTGCCACGCCAGTTCATGGTGATGTGGGAGAACAGCCGGTGCTCGATCTTGTTCCACTTGGAGGTGCCCGGCGGGAAGTGGCACACCGTGATCTTCAGCCCGGTCCCGGCGGCCAGGGCGGCGAGTTCGGTCTTCCACGCGCGGGTGCGGTAGCCGTTGGAGCCACCCGCGTCCGCGGTGATCAGCAGCCGCCGGGCCTGCGGGTAGTCGCCACGGCCGGCCGCGTTCCACCAGCGGCGGATCGACTCCACGGCGAACGTGGCGGTGTCGTGGTCGGTGCCGACGTTCACCCACCCGGCGTCCGCCGCCAGGTCATAGACCCCGTACGGGATCGCCTTGCCCAGCTCCCGGTCAGGGAAGTCGTGGGTGCTGACCTGGGCTGGCTCGCCCTTGGGCCGCCACTCCCGGCCGCCGTTTTTGAACTCGCCGACCAGTTCCTTCTTCTTGGCGTCCACGCTGACCACGGGGTCCATGGCCGCCAGATGCTCGCGGACCTGCTCATTGATGTAACGGAACTGCGCGTCCCGGTCCGGGTGCTGCTTTCCCTCGACGGTCTTGGCATTGCCCTGCAGGCTGAACCCTTCCGCCCGCAGCAGGTCACCCACGGTGTCCGCGGAGACCTTATGGCCCTGGCGGGTCAGTTCGGCCGCCAGCTTGCGGGTCAACATCGTGGTCCAGCGCAGCGGCGACATCGGATCGCCCCGCTCCTGTGGCTCAACCAGGGCCAGCAGCGCCCGCCGCAGCCCCGGATCGGTGTCAGCAGCCCGCTTGCGGCCCCCGCCCGGCCGCCGCGCCCGGCCCAGCGGCTCAGCCCCGGCATCCAGCTCATCGACCCCAAGCGATACCGTCGCCTCACGGATCCCCGCCGCCCGGGCCACCAGCCGGATCCCGCCATGCCCCAGCGCCCGGGCCTCAGCCCCCACCAGCAGCCGCCGCTGCCGCTCATCCAGATGCGGGAAGATCACCCCGAACTTCGCCGCCAGCATCTCCCTGGTTACTGTCATGGTGCACATACCACACCAGCGTGCCCGATTCCAGGAAGCTACGGGTTAATTTTCTGCGACTCCTAAGGCCGAGGGTGACCCGCCGGTCATAGACCGGTTTGCCGGTTCATCGTCCGGCGGGCGGCGCGGCAGCCCGCGCCGCCCGCGCCAGGATTCACGCGGAACTCACACACGATTCGCGCGTTGTCCGCTGGCCGGCTGTGGATGATGAGGCCGGGGCCACTTGGAGGAGGATCCCCGCCATGAGTGCGCATGACGGGCTGGCGCTGAGCCGGCGCAGGGTCTTGCATGCCGCGGCGGCGGGCTGGGAGCCGTGGTTCAAGGTAGCCGCGGCACTGGCGACTGGCGCTCTGTGCGCCGCGGTCGTCTCGTGCTCATCTGGACCGGCAGCGACAGCGACAGCGATCACGCAAGCACCTCCGGTCACGGTGCTGACCAAGGGCACGGACAGCGGCAACGGCGACATCTTCCTGGCCCCGCGGAGCGGCAGCCAGGACCGCAGCGGCCCGGAGATCGTCAGCATCACCGGCAAGGTGCTCTGGTTCCATCGGCTGCCGGCGGGCACGTTCGCCACCGACTTCCGCACTCAGACCTACCTGGGCAAGCCGGTGCTGACCTGGTTCCAGGGCGGCGGCAACGGCGGCGAGGACGTTATCTACAACGCCCGCTACCAGCAGATCGCCACCGTCAGGCCGGCGAACGGGTATCTGCCCGACTTCCACGAGTTCCTGATCACGCCGTGGAACACTGCGCTGATCCTCGCTGACACGATCGGCACCGCCAACCTGACCTCGCTCGGCCTGTCCACGCACCAGCAGGTCATCGACGGCGTCGTGCAGGAGATCGACATCAAGACCGGCAAGCTGCTGTTCCAGTGGGACAGCGCCGGCCAGGTGCCCTACAGCGACAGCCACGCGTCGCTGCCTCGGCCGGGCCAGCCGTGGGACTGGTTCCACATCAACGCTGTCCACCTCGACACCGACGGCAACTTGCTGATCAGCTCGCGCTTCACCTGGACCATCTACAAGGTGAACCTCCGCACCGGGGCGATGATGTGGCAGCTCGGCGGCAAGCACAGCACGTTCGCCATCAAGGCCGCGCCCGGCCAGAAGCTGGACAGCGCCGGCGAGATCTTCGCCTTCCAGCACGACCCCGAGGCGCTCGGCGGCAACGTGTACACGGTCTTCGACGACGAGTCCGACGGGCAGTCGACCCTGTACTCGTCCAGCCGCGCGGTCACGATCAGCCTGGACCTAGCCACCGACACGGCGACGCTGATCAAGTCTGTGAACCAGCCCGAGGGCCTGACGGCGAGCGCGACCGGCAGCGCGCAGACGACCAAGAACGGCGACCTGTTCGTCAGCTGGGGCGGGCTGTCATACTTCTCCGAGTTCAGCCCGTCAGGAAAGCTGCTGTTCAACGCCAAGCTCCCCGACGGCGTGGGCACCTACCGCGCCTACCGGCTGCCGTGGAATCCGGGCAGCTAGTCTGCCATCTGCAAGGCTGCAAATCGATCTAGTCAATCAATCGACACGACTGATCCTGCCGAAGCTCACCCCAGATCTCCGCGCTCACGGAGGTAGCCTCGCGCCAGATCAATCCGTTCGGAGCCACGCGAATGGGCTGCCGTCCGGGCAGGAAGGCGTGCACGGGGCGACCAGATGTGCCCGTGCAGCCGGGCTCTGTGACCTAGCGGCTTCTGCCGCGCTGTACGCGTAGGGCGGGGACAGCTACCGGTCTGGCCCTTCGCGGTGGTGCAGTTCGGCGAGGCTGGCGAGGCTGTCCCGGTCGATCTGCTCTTTGGCGGCGGTGGCGATGACGCAGTCGGTGACGGCGCGCAAAGTGGCGGTGCGGCGGCCGTGCTCAAGCAGGGCGCGTTCCCCCACGACCGCGCCAGGGCCGAGCTCAGCGACCTGGGCACCGTTGACCCAGACGCTGAGCATCCCGTCAAGCAGCAGGTAGAGGTCGCCGCCCGGCTCGCCCTGCTCGGTGAGCAGCGAGCCGGCGGCCAGTTTCCGGACGGCGGGTCTGGCGCCGCCACGCATGATGGTGCCCGACAGCTGCCGCTCCAGCGCGCTTTCGGCGACCGTCACCAGCGGCTGGCTGTCTTCGTGCCCCCACGGGCTGTGCTGGCCGTGTGCGGTCGCCATCCACTCGCGGAAGTCGGCCAGCCCGGACTTGGCCACCAGCTGGCCGCGGTGGTCGTAGACCCAGTGGCGGGGGAACGTGCTGGCGCCGGCCATCTCCCCGCGGGCGGATCCGTCGGTGCCGATGTCCAGGGCCAGGGTGGTCCACACGGTCGGCGCCAGCCATTGCACGTAGGGCTTGCCGCTCACCGCCCGGGGCATCGGCGCGCCGGTCCGGCCCCCGATCGTCTGGGTGAACCGGGCCCCGGTGGCGGTGAGCTCGGGGTCGGTCCTGATGTCGGGGAACGGGGCGGGCTGGAACATCACCTCCCGCTGCGGGCCCCACCCGAACCTGGTGCGGGAGATGTACCCGCGGCCGGAGTACCCGGCGTCCACGACGTGGCCATCCTGCACCTCGATCCAGGCCGCCAGGTGGTTAGCGAACCGGAACCGCTCCCCGGCGAACAGCCCATCCAGATCCTCAATGACGTCGGGCGGCGGGTCATCGGGGTGGCTCGCGCCGACGGCGAACCCGGCCTTGTACAGGCCGGACACCGATTCCGACGGAATCCACGACACACTGGTGACCGATGACTCACAACGCATGCCCCCTCCTGGCTCCGCTCGCTCTGCCAGGGGACCGCCGCTGCTCCTGTACCGGCTGGCTGGCATCGGCCCCTGGCGCCACCGAATTCACCGCCGACGTTGCCTCGTGCGCTGTCCGGTGACCAGGGCCATTAGTCCCGCTCCCGGCCCGCGTCGCCCTCGAACCAGCCCTCCACGTAATCCATGACGACCGACCGGACCGCATCCTCGCTGCGACCGACAGCCATCTCACTCTCCTGTTCGTTGTCGGACACCAGCATCGAGTCACTGGCCAGCCAGTAGTGCGGCGATCCGCGAGGCGGCGCGTCCCGCGCCGCCTCGCGGGACCTGCCGGTAGCCCGGCCCAGTACTGGCTTGCGCCAGCGCTGTCCGCATCGCCGTGGCCAGGTCGTCGGCCGAGGTCGTCGCGTAGTCCATCCGCAGCCCGGCGCGGTAGTGGCTGAGCCGGTGGGTGACGAAGTGCTGCTGTTCCCAGTGGCGACGCAACGGGAAATAGATGAACGGCCGGCCGGCGCCTACCAGTTCCATCGTGGTTGACAGGCCGCCTTGCACGACGGCCGCGTCGGCGCACGCCAGGTGCTCGAACAGATCGGGGACGTAGCCGCGCTTGTCCATGCCTTCGGTGTCGGGCAGCAGCCGGGGATCGAGGCGCGGGCCGGTGACCAGGAGCATCCGCGCTTCTGGCACCCGCTTGCGAAGCCGGGCGAACGCGTCGCAAGTCAGCTCGAGCAGGCTGGCGCCGGCCGCCGTGCCTCCCACCGCCGCCACCAGCAACGGCTGATCCTGGGGATAGCCGAGCCGACGCCGCAACCGGGCGCGGTCGTGGTAGGCGCCGGGATTGAAGGGGAGCACGTAGGGGACAGAGGAGAACCACCGGCGGGACCATGACCGTATTCCGGGCAGGCCGGGCCCGAACGAACGGTCGGGCAACTCGTCGAAGGAGCCGATGAACATGGACAGGTCACGCAGATAAGGGAACCGTTCGCGCTTTTCGATCGAGTCAGCGTTGTAGTCCGCGCACAACCCGGCTTCGCGTGAGTCCCCCGGGTCGGTGGGCAAGAACCCGATCACGTCGGTCATGAACACGTACGGCGCGATCTTCCGCTCCGGGTTCTCGTGCAGGAAGTAATCGATCTCCCAGCACTCGTCGCCCACCCACAGGTCGTAGCTGGTGTCCCGGACAACGTCGTCGAACAGCAGGTAGTTCGCGCAGAGGATCTCGTCCATACGCCGGAAGGCGTAGAAGGCGGGCAGGTCGTGGTCCGCGGCTTCTGACTCCCAGTGCGCCGACTCGGACGCAAGCTCGGAACTCGCCGGGTGAATGATCTCGCCTGCCTCGGCTAGCACGCCGGTCACCGGGGGCTGCGCCCACCAGTGGATCTCCAGGTCCGGCACGCGTTTCCGGACGGCGCGGGCGATGGCCAGGTCCCGCTGGACATGGCCAAGGCCGATCGGGGAGGAGATCCACAGCGCCCTACGGCGCCGGCCATGGGTGGCCTGCCAGGGGGCCTGCTTCCGCCGCCTGGGCACCAGCCCGTTGGCGAAGTCGCGGATCACGTGGTTCACCGCGACCGGATACCGGACGTGCGGCGCGTGCCCGCCGCCCTCTATCACCAGCAGTTCGGCGCTCGTGAGCTCGGCGATCCGCCGGGCACGTTCGGGAGGGACGATCTTGTCTCGGTCGCCGCCGATCACCAGGACTGGGCACGTCAGGGCGTGGCAGAGCTGGGCCGCCTCGGCCTCATCCGCGATCTGATGAGGGGCATCCGCATCGCACAGCATGGTGTCGGCGTCGGTTTGCAAGCCCCACTCCACGAGATCGTCGTAGGGCTTGGTGGAGTGCGGCTCGGTGGCGATCTGCGACATGAAGAACTGAACGTATCCCCGCCAGTCCCGCCGCCAGTAGTGCCTGTTCTCCTTCGCCCATCCCTCGGTGGTGTCGAGGATGTCGTCGAAGGAGGCCTCGTACCGTTCCCAGGGGTCTGCTGGCGGGATCGGCAGGGTCGGCGCGATCGCGACGATGCCGGTCACCCGTTGCGGCTCAGTCGTTGCGAACAGCAGGGCCCAGATGAAGGCGGTGCAGAACCCGGCCAGCACCGCGCGCTCCGTGCCCGTCGCATCAAGTACCGCCCGGATGTCGCTGGCGAAGGCGGTATCGGCGTAGGCCGACGCATCCTTGGGCCGATCGGACCGGCCGTTCCCGCGCGGGTCGAACGTGATCACCCGGTAGTTCCGGGCCAGGAACGGCACCTGCATCTTCCAGTGCCTGGAGTCCACGATGGCCCACGTGGGCAGCAGCATGATGGTCGGCTGACCGGTGCCGTACACCTCGTAGTGAATCCGCACGCCTGAGTTGACAACGTAACCCGACTCATCGGGTACCCGTGCGCGCATCAGTTGCACCCCTTCAACGAGCCGCTAGCCAGCGGAGTAGGCCCACCGCATCGATCCCGGCCTTCAGCCGGCGACGTGGACTGCCACCATCGTGGCCAATGCAGCCCGGACGGCGCTATTGGGGAAACCACTAGGGTCCATGCGGCCTCGGCTCCTGGCCCGGCCCCGGTCCACTGGCTGATCCGGCTGGGCGCGCCGGTTGGGCCCGGGCGCTTAACCGCGCTGGCGGGGACTGGTGCTGGGTAACGGCCCAGGCGGCTACTTCGGCCCGGCTGCGGACGTCCAGCTTGGACATCACATGATGCAGGTGGACTTCGGCGGTCTTTTCGGAGATGCCGAGCACCCGGCCGATCTGCCGGTTGGTCCGGCCCGACGCAACCAGCGCGGCCACCTGCCGCTCTCGCGGGGTGAGCGGCACTTGCTGGGTGCGGTCCGGGTCACCGGGTGCGGCACCCGAAGCGACGGCCATCGCGAGATCCGCAGCCTGCTGTGCGGGCATTGTCCGGCCAGCGTGGATGAGCCGGTCAGCGTCCTGGGGCCCCAGCGCCTGAGCGATCACCCGCTCGACCGCCGAGTTCCTGGCATGCTCGGTGTCGGGCGGCCTGACGGCCTCCCGCGCGCGCAGCGCCGCGGCCGCGCCGATCAGCCGTGCGGCAGACTCATAATGAGCCTGTTCACTGGCGATCCAGGCAAGCGCCTCCAAGCAGTGGGCGACACCCCTGGGGTCGTTGACTTCTGTGTAGCTCCGCAGAGCCTCAGCTAGCAGTGGACGCGCTTCCTCCAGCCGGCCCTGAGCGCTCAGCGTTGTGCCAAGCCCCCATGCCGACCAGGCCAACGCCCATGGATAGTCCAGTTCGCGGAAGTCTCGCAGGCTCGCCCGGAGCAGTTCCGCGGCGCTCTCCAGGTCGCCGTGGTCCCGGGCAAGCAGCCCAAGGTCGTGCCGCGCCCACGCAACCCCCTGCGTGTTGCCCCCATCGCGGAAGCCCGCTTCCGCCCGCCGATGCCAGTCAGCGGACGCGTCCCACTCGCCGCCGACACGGGCCAAAGTCCCGAGAAAGGCGCACGCGATCGCCGCGCGGCGCATATCAGCACGCTCCTCGCTGCGCTCAAGGGCGCGGAGCAGGAGGTCCTGGGAGCGGTCGGCCTCCCCTGTCGCCCAGGCCAGGACCCCCGCGACGATGAGCGCGCCAGCCAAGCCGTCCGCCATGGCGTCATCGGTCATCACTGCCGGGTCATGCTGACCTGGGTCCAGGGATAGGACCCTGTCCACGAGAGCCTGGCCCTGACCGAGGTCGCCACGGGTGTAGTGGTACCAGCCGAGCGCGGTGGCCAGCGAAAGCGCCCAGGCATCCTGCCCCGCGCCCAGACAGTAATCCAGCGCGGAGCGCAGGTCCACGTGATGGCGGAGGACCCACCGTATCCAGGTGCGCTCCTCCGGCAGGCCGAGGGCGGCCTCGAACTGCGCCGCCCGCCCCGCGTAGTGGCCCGCGTGCCTGGCCCTCATCTCCTCGGTTTCGGCCTGGGACGCAAGCTGCTCCGCCGCGTACTCACGCAAGCTCTCCAGCATCGAGAACTCAGCGGTCTCCTCGTCCCCGGGCAGCCGCCGGATCAGGCTCTTGTCGAGCAGCGACTCCACGACGGCGAGCACGTCACCGTTGGAAACTGCGCAAACGCTGGCGAGGTCGGCAAGCGTCCAGCCGCCAGCAAACACCGACAGCCTGCGAAACACTGCCCGCTCGCCGGGGTCCAGCAGGTCATAGCTCCAGGCGATGGCGTTGCGCAGCGCACGCTGCCGGACCGGCACATCCCGCGTGCTCCCGGCCAGCACCTCCATCCTGCTGCCGAGCCGGAACAGCATCTCCCCCGGGGTCAGGACCTTCAGCCGGGCCGCGGCCAGCTCAATAGCCAGCGGCAGGCCCTCCAACCGGACGCACACGCTGGCCAGCAGCAGCGCGTTAGCCGAAGTGAGATCAAAGCTCGGGTTGGTCCGGCGGGCGCGATCCAGCAGCAGCGCGACCGAGGGGTTCGCCGCCAGACCACCAAGGTCGGCTACATCCGCCGGCGCGGGCATGGCAAGCGGCGGAACCGGAAACTCCTGCTCGGCGGACAGCCGGAGCCGCTCCCGGCTGGTAGCGAGCACCCGCAGCCGCGGGCAGGCAGCGAGCATCTGGCCGACGTCCGGCGCCGCGGCCAGCACGTGCTCGCAGTTGTCCAGGACCACGAGTCGCTCCTCGTCGCCCAGCGCTGCAGCCAGCTGGCCGGTCAGATCCATGCCGCCCCGCGGCTCGACGCCCACCGCTTGGGCCAGCTCCGCCATCACCAGCGCCGGATCCCGCACCGGTGCCAGGTCAACGAACACCGCGGCGCATCCGCTGCGCTGGGCATAAGCCGACGCACACGCGACGGCGAGACGGGTCTTACCAATGCCCGGCGGCCCGGTGAGGGTGACCAGCCGGGTCTGGGTATGTGCGAGCATCCGGGACACGGCCGCCAGTTCGCCGTCCCGGCCGACAAAGAGGTCGGCAGGCGATGGCAGGCCAGCGTCCGGTGCCCGCCTCGCGTCTCGCATCCGCCCCCCATGGCCCTTATTCGCGCCGCCAGCAGGCCATACCCGAGCATACGAACGCCGAGCGCGGTTGCGCTGAGCTTCACAGCCCGGATCACGCGAATGACTCATGTAGGGGAATTCCCCGATACCGGGATCGGAGTCCTCGGCCGTACAACTGATCCGTGGCCACGACAGCACCTCAGCCCGGCGCAGCTACCGCGGCGCCGCGGTTCGCCCACGCCGGGTCGTTCCTTGAGGGCCTGGCCGCTCAGGACTACGCCCGGCTCGGTGACGCGCTCACCTCCGACGTCAGGCTCCGCGCGCTGCTGCCCGGGGGCCTCAGGGAGCGGGCCGGCGCCGAGGCGGTCGCAGGGCAGTTCGCGTGCTGGTTCGGCGACACCGAGGACTTCGGGCTCGTCGACGCCACCATCGGCGAGATCGGTGGCCGCCTGCACCTGCACTGGCGGCTCCGGCTGCGGGCGGAGCGGCTCGGCGGCGGCTGGTTCACCGTCGAGCAGCAGGCCTACGCCGACACCGCCGACGGCGGGCGCATCGCCCGGCTCGACCTGCTGTGCACGGGCTACCGGCGCGAGGACGACGATGGCTGACACGGTGGCCACCTGGGGCGGCTGGGAGCCGGCGGTCCGCGATGACCCGTTCGGGCACTTCGCCCAGGCGCGGGCCCGGTGCCCGGTGCAGCAGGTGCGCCTGGCCGATGGTCACCCGGCCTGGGTCGTGCTGGGCTATGACGCGGCCCGGCAAACGCTCAACGACCCCGCCATCTCCAAGGACATGCTCGCCGCCCTCCAGGCTAACGGCGATGTGGTGGCCGAGGGCCTGCCCGGACCGGAGTTCTCCCGGCACATGCTCAACATCGACCCACCCGGCCACACCCGGCTGCGGCATCTGGCGTCCCGGGCCTTCACACCGGGCCGGATCGCCGCGCTCGAGCCAGCCATCCGGGCCATCGCCACCAGCCTCCTCGACGAGCTGGGCGCCGCTGGCCCCGGCGCCACCGTCGACCTCATCGAGGGGTACGCCTACCCCCTGCCGTTCGCGGTGATCGGCGAGCTGCTGGGCATCCCCGCGCCCGACCGGCCGCGCCTGCACGCCTGGTTCCAGGTGCTGCTGACCGGATGGTCCGGCGACCCCCCGCCGGAAGCGGTCAAGGCATCGGATGGCATCATCGCCTACCTGCGCGAGCTGGCCGCCGCCAAGCGCCAGCACCCGGCGCGCGACCTGGTCAGCGTCCTGGCCGCCGCGGCCGAAGACGACGCGCTCACCACGCAAGAGCTGCTGTCGAGCCTGTTCCAGCTCGTGGTCGCCGGCCATGACACCACGGCCAGCCTCATCGGCAACGGAGTGGTGGCTCTGCTGGACCACCCTGGCCAGCTCCAGGCGCTGCTGGCCGACCCCGGGCAGCTACCCGCCGCGATCGACGAGCTCATCCGTTTCACCGCGCCCGTCCCCCACGCCACGTTCCGGGTGACGGCCGAGCCGGTGACTGTCGGCGGCACGGAGATCCCCGCGCACGAACAGGTGCTGGTATGCCTCGGCTCGGCCAACCGCGACCCGGGCCGCTTCCCAGCTCCCGACGTGCTGGACATCGGCCGCCGCGACGGGCCAAACCTCGGGTTCGGCCATGGGATCCATTACTGCCTTGGCGCGCCCCTGGCCCGGCTCGAAGCCAGGGTCGCTTTCGAAGAGCTGCTCGGCCGTTACCCGGGCTTGCGGCTCGGCGTTGACCGTGACGCGCTCGCCTGGGCTCACGGCGATGGTCTCGTCCTGCGCGGCCTCGTCTCGCTCCCCGTCGTTCTCGGACCCAGCCGAAGTCAACAGATGAACACCGACCCGATCCCCATCGGACGAAGGAGACACCAATGACCATCACCGACAGCCCCGTCAACAACGGCGTCAACGTCGAGGCCCTGCTCGGGGCGCGTGAGGCGCTGTCCGCCGCACCCGAAGCGGCGCAGTTCTCCTGGCGGGCCAACTGCACCTGGCGTAGCGGCACCCACAGCCGCTCCACCGTCGCCGACTTCACCGGCCTGGGCGCCGAGCAGCAGCACCGCAACACCTATGAGTTCGACGTTGACCACCCCGAGTGCTTCGCGTCCGAGGACAACGGCGCCACGCCGGTGGAGATCGTGCTGGTCGGCCTGGTCGGGTGCCTGACCGCGGGCGTCGCCTCGGTCGCCCAGTTCCGGGGCATCCAGCTTCGCTCGGTCACCGCCACTATCGAAGGCAAGATGAGCGTCCTAGGCATCCTGGGCGCCGACCCTGACGTCCGCAACGGCTTCGAGGATGTCACGGTCCGGTTCACCATCGACGCCGACGCCTCCCGCGACGACCTCGAGGCGCTGATCGCCCAGGCGCAGAAGCGCTCGGCGGTCTTCGACATCGTGACCAACCCGACGAAAGTGCTCGTCGAGCTGGCCTGACAACCACGGCGGGACGTCCGCGTGATGCAGACCACGGCAGTCGTCATCGGCGCCGGTCATGCCGGCCTGGCCATGAGCCGCCGCCTCACCGAACGCTCGATCGACCATGTCGTCCTCGAGCGTGGTGAGGTGGCGAACTCGTGGCGGACGCAACGCTGGCCGAGTCTACGGCTGCTCACCCCGAACTGGCAGACCCGGCTCCCTGGCCACGACTACACCGGCGATGACCCCGGCGGATTCATGCCTGTCGCCGACGTCGTGACCACCCTCGCCCGCTACGCCCGTCTCGTCGGCGCACCGGTACGCACCGCGACGACGGTGCGCAGCGTGCGCGCCGTGTCGCAGGGCTTCGAAATCCAGGCCAACGACTACCTCCTCTGCGCCAGGGCCGTGGTGGTGGCGACCGGGGCGTGCAATCTGCCAGCGATCCCCGCCATCGCCGACGCCGTCCCGCCGTCGATCACGACGATCACCCCGCTCGCCTACCGCGATCCCGGCCAGCTCCCCGACGGTGGGGTCCTCGTCGTCGGCGCGTCAGCCACCGGCGTCCAGCTCGCCGATCAAATCCACCGGTCGGGCCGCCCGGTGACCCTTTCGGCCGGCGAACACGTCCGGCTGCCCCGCACCTACCGCGGCCGCGACATCTTCTGGTGGCTGGAGGCGACGGGCCTGCTGGCCGAGCGCTATGACGAGATCGACGACCTCACCCGGGCCCGCCACCTGCCCTCCCCCCAGCTCACCGGCACCCCCGAAGCCACGATGACCGACCTCAACGCGCTCACGGCGCTGGGGATCCGTATCGTCGGCCGCCTCGGGCGCATCACCGACGGGGTGGCCCAGTTCTCCGGGTCGCTCGCCAATACCTGCGCCCTCGCCGACTTGAAGATGAACCGGTTCTTGAACCGGGCCGACGAGTGGGCCACCGCCTCGGGGCTCGACGATGAGCTCCCGCCGCCACACCGCTTCACACCCACCCGCGTTGACCCCCGCTCGCCCCTGGAGCTAGATCTGCGGAGCGGGGGGATCACCACGGTGCTGTGGGCGACGGGCTTCCGGCCCGACCACTCTTGGCTCGACATCCCAGTGCGTGACCGCACCGGCCACCTCCGGCACGACGGCGGCGTGGTCGCCGGCGCCCCCGGACTCTACGTCCTCGGCATGCCGGTGCTCCGCACCCGCGCCTCCACCTACATCCACGGCGCAGGCGCGGACTCCGAAGCCCTAGCTGACCACCTGCGCTCCTTCCTCAGTAGCCAGCGCCGAGGACAGCCAGCCGAGCCGGCCGGTGCCGGTCATCATCCTTAAGGGGACAACGATGACGAGGCCGAGCACAGGCTTTCCCCAGTGGGTGACGGTGGACGAGGGCTGGGGCCGCAAGGCGGTGGACTTCGCGACACTCAGCGAGCCGAGCAACTGCCGGGAGTACGTCGCTATGCACCACCGGCTGGACGTCGATGCCGGAGACCGGCTGCTCGACGTGGCTTGTGGGTCGGGGCTCGCGATCGAGCTGGCTCGGCTCCGCGGCGCTGTCTGCTCTGGTGTCGACGCCTCGGCCAGGCTGGCCGCGGTGGCCCGGGACCGGAACCCCGAATGCGACATCAGGATCGGCGATATGCACGCTCTGCCGTGGGATCCGGCGTCGTTCGACGTTGCCACCAGCTTCCGGGGGATCTGGGGCACGACGCCCGAGGCGGTTGCCGAGATACGTCGAGTCCTTCGCCCCGGCGGACGCCTCGGGATAACGGTGTGGGGTCATCTGAAGGTTTCTCCTGGAGCCTGGGCGCTGGCGCCGTTCCGCCTGGCTGCGGCGGAGAAGGTTGACAACCAGGCCGCGATGGTGTCGCTCGGCCGGCCTGGTGCGGGCGAACGACTCCTCGCGTCGCACGGGTTCGTCGATATTGTGCGCTTCAACGTTCCGTTCGCCTTGGAGTTCGCGGACCCAGAACTGTACGCGCGCACGCTGGCCGCTACCGGTCCCGCTTTTGAAGCCATCCAGAACGTCGGCGAGGCTGAGTTCCATCGCGCGGCCGCCGAGCAGGCTCAGGGGCAGCTACGGGACGGCTTGCCGCTCCGGGCCGAAATCAACGTCGTAGGTTACCTGGCCCGCAAGCCCGAAGGAGCAGAACGCGCATGACCGGCAGCTTTCCCGACGGCCCCCAGTGTCCCGCCGGTCGCCAAGATCGGTTTCTTGCAGGTCAGTGGCGGTGGAGGTGGGATTTGAACTCACGGAAGACTTGCGCCTCCACGCTTTCGAGTACTGCGCACCATCGTTCACCACCGTCCGCCAGTGTTCCTGACCAGCGCGGACAGGTGGCTCGCGGCCGCCGGTGAACGGTGGCGGACAGGGGCGAATGAGACCGAAACTGAGCTGTCCCACGTCCTAGGCCAGGGAGGTATCAGGCGGCGCTGCCCGCAACGAAGGAGGCACCTGAGCGCTGGGCTGCCGGCAAGATCGCGCCCAGGTGAAAGACGTCCAGCAGCCGCCGCACCTGCCCGGACGGCGCCAGCAGCGACAGGCCACCTCCCGCTTCCCGCGCCCGGTTAGCCGCCGTGACGAGGACGCCGATCCCGGCGGCGTCGATAAAGGTGACGCCGGACATGTCGACGGCCAACTGGGCGTGCCCGCCGCTGATGGCCGCCATGAGGAAACGCCGGATGGCCGGGCAGGTGGAGATGTCGATCTCCCCGTCGAGGACGACGGTAGCTGAGGGTGGGTCCGAAACGGCGGTCGTGGTCATCGAAGCCCCCGCTTCCGATGAAGAAGCGAAACGGCGAGGTCCAGACCGCGTGTGCCGGAGAGTCTACCCCTGGCGGCCGGGACGTGGCTACGCCCGGCGAGCGGGGTGCTCACGACGGCTCAGATCTGCGGTTGGCCGACCCGGATCAGGGATCCCCGGGCTCTGAGGCGGTTCAGCCGTCATCGCCACATGCTCCTGCCCCGGCCCCGGCACTGCGCGGACCCGGTGGCCGGGCGCGGCTGGCCGTCAGGGGCTGGCGTAGCGGGCGAGCCGGGGGACGAGCACCCGTGCGTTGGGGCTTCCCCAGCCGGTGACCGGATCCCACCCGGGCGCGGCCTGGTAGCCGGTGACGGTCTGGGTGGGGAACGTCACGGTGTTGGTGCCCGTGGTCACGTCGTGGAACGCCTGGTGGTAGTAGGCGCTGCGGCCAATCCGGTAGAGGGCGGGATTGACGAAGCCGAGGTCGCGGCCGGCGTACTGGTCGGCCAGGGCGATGACAGCGGCCCACAGCGGGGCGGCGACGCTGACCCCGCCGCCCCCGAAGAGGTAGTTGTGGCCGCCGCCGCTGAAGGCGATGGCCATGCCGGTCCGGTGGTCAGCGTCGGCAGCCACGTCGGGCACGCCCCGGGTCGCGCCGATGCCGGCGATGCCATCCTGGTAGGCGGGCCGGGGGAACAGCCGGCTGAACCCGCCGCCGCCGGCCGCAGGTCCTCCCGCCGAAGGAGGGGTGTTCCACGCGGTCTCGCCCATGTAGGCACCGGTTGTCCGGCTGGCCTGCAGGCTGGTGCCGCCGACGGCCAGCGTGAGCGGGTCCGAGGCCGGCAGGTCCACCCCTTTGACTGAGGTTGTCCCACCGGGACAGGGAGTGATGCCGGCGCCGTTGTCACCCGTGGAGATGACGACGGTCACCCGGTCGCGTTGCGCGGCCTGCAAAACCGAGTTCCACTGGGCTACCTCAGCCGGGGTGAAGCACCGCTCTCCCACGCCGGCACTGAGCTCGATCACGCCTCCCTGCGCGAGGCCGAGCCGCATGGCGGCGACGACGGCAGGGCTCACCTTCCCGATGCTGGCCGTATACGGTGACGGAATCAGGACCTCCCGGATGGCGGCGACGGGCGCGAGCGCGTGCACGATCTCGGTGTCCCCCACTTCCTCGGCGGCCGCCAGCCACGGCGACGCCACGTGCGCGAGGGTGTTCACAACCTGCAGCCGCGCGGCAGGCAGGCCGAACAGGGCGTCAAATCGCGCCAGGTCTTGCCGGATGGAGGAGACCGCTGGCACCTGGGCGCCGGTAGCGGCCGGTGCAGGGGGAAATTCCAGCAGCACAACGGTCTGCCCGCGGCCGGTGATCCCGCGATCTAGCAGCGGCTGGATGCCGTAGGCAACCCGGAGCTGCCGGGGTGTGTCACACAACGGCGGCTGGGAGGCCAGGCAGTCAGCCGACACGGCACCGGGCAGGCTGGGCGCCGGCGCCGTGGCACCCGTTCCCGTGCTGCCGCCAGGCAGCAGGTGCTGGCAGGCGTCATTAGCCCGCGCCGCAGGGCTGTTGGGGTTGCCGTTCAGCTGCGCGCTGCGGAGCGGGCGGCGCTGCTGATGCAAACTGGGGCCGCCAGACGGCTTGGGGTTGGGGAAGCCTGGCAGGCCGTGGGCTCGCATGCACTGCGCGTAGGCAAGCTCTGCCCGGTAGGTCGCCGACGCTGTCGAGGCAGAGCCGCCGGAGGACCCGAAATGCACATGCACGACGCCGCAGGCCGTGGTCAGCACGGCGACGGCTGCCGCGACAGCCAGGGCTCCCCCGCGCCGCAGGAGTCGGGTGCCGCCGGTTCTGTCGTTCATCGCGGCCTCCTCAAAGCCGGGGTTGGTCATCGCGTCCCGTTGTACAAAATGGGAGGTGACACCACGGTGACCGGAAATGTCACCTGGCTGTCACCTGCGGCCTGCGATCCTGGGAAACGGGTGGCTGACATGCCGTGGGGCACACGAAGCGGCGGGCAGGCGATGCGGGTCCTGGTGACCGAGGACGACGAGATCCTGGCCTCGGCGGTGGCCGCCGGGCTGCGCCGGGAGGGGATGGCCGTCGACGTGGCCCTGGACGGCGCCGCGGCCCTGGAGCGCCTGGCGGTCAACCGATATGACGTGGTGGTGCTGGACCGGGACCTTCCCGGCGTGCACGGCGACGACGTCTGCCGGGCCCTTGCCGCGGGCAGATCCGAAACCCGGGTGCTGATGCTCACCGCGGCAAGATCAGTCAGGGAACGGGTCGAGGGCCTCGATCTGGGCGCCGATGACTACCTGCCCAAGCCGTTTGACTTCGCGGAACTGGTGGCCCGCATCCGGGCCCTGGCCCGGCGCACCGCCTCCCCGCTGCCCGCCACCCTGGAGCACGCTGACCTGAGCCTGGATCCGGCACGCCGGGTCGCGGTCCGCGCCGGGCGGCGCCTGCCGCTGACCACCAAGGAACTGGCCGTGCTGGAATGCCTGCTGGCCGCGAACGGGCGGCCGGTCCCGGCCGAGGAGCTGCTCGAACGGGTATGGGACGAAGCGGCCGACCCGTTCACCAGCACCGTGAAGACCACCATCGGCCGGCTCCGGGCCAAGCTCGGCGACCCGCCGGTGATCCAGACCGTCCGGGAAAGCGGCTACCGCATCGGAGAACCCTAATGCGTACTCCCCGCCCGCATCGCCGTCCCCCGCGCTGGCTGCGGCTGCCCCGCCGCACCGCCCGGCTACGCCTTACCGTCCTGTACGGCGGCGCGGTGTTCTTGGCCTGCGGCGCGACCGTACTCGCCTTTACCTACTTGCTCTACGGCCTGCTCGGGCACGTACCGCACCCAGTGCTCCTCCTCCACAAGCGAGGCAGAGTAGTCCCCATCGCCGCCACCCGGCCGGCAGAGGCGACGATCCACGTGGCTGGTCTGGGGCAGATCGCCGTGGACAGGCAGCAGCTGCTGATCGTCTCCGGCATCGCCCTGGTGGTCATCGCGGTGGCCGCCGCCGCGATCGGCTGGCTCATCGCCGGCCGGGTGCTGCGCCCGCTGCGCACGATCACCGCCGCCGCCCGCCGGATCTCCGCCAGCAGCCTGAACGAGCGCCTTGCATTGCAAGGACCCGACGACGAGCTCAGGGAACTCGCCGACACCCTCGACAGCCTGTTCGCGCGGCTGGAAGCCTCCTTCGGCGCCCAGCGGCGTTTCGCCGCTAGCGCCTCCCACGAGCTGCGCACCCCGCTGACCCGGGAACGCACTCTGCTCCAGGTCACCCTCGCCGACCCCGCCGCCACCACCGCCACCTGGCAGGCCGTCAGCCGGGACCTGCTCGCCTCCAACGCCGAGCAGGAACGCCTCATCGAGGCGATGCTCACCCTGGCCAGCAGCGAAGCCGGCCCCGGCGAGCCCGAGTCCCTCGACCTGGCGGCCATCACCAGCGAAGCCCTGGCCGCCGCCCGCCCCGCGATCAGCCGCCTCGGCCTGAACGTCTACGCCGACATCCAGCCCGCCATCCTCGACGGTGACCCCCTTCTGGTTCAGCAGCTGGCCGCCAACCTGATCGACAACGCCGTCCGGCACAACATCCCGGGCGGGGATGTCCAGGTCGCCACCGGGACCAGCTACGCCGGCGCCGTCCTGTCGGTGACCAGCTCCGGGCAGGTCATCCCCGCTGCCGAGGTCGACCGCCTGTTCCAGCCTTTCCAGCGGCTTGGCCCGCGCCCCGCCCGCCGCGACGGTGGTCACGGCCTTGGCCTCTCCATTGTCCGCGCCATCGCCACCGCGCACGCCGCCACCATCACCGCGCAACCCCGGCCCGGCGGCGGCCTGGCCATCGACGTCACCTTCCCCCCCAACCCCGCACCAGCCCCGAGGGCCGCGCCATGACGGGCACCTATTCACAGACACGACGCCTCAGCTAGAACGGGACAGCATTACCTACTGCCGCGCACCTGCTGGACTGCTCGCCCGAATATGTGCGCACGGTGATCCACGCGTTCAACGAGTTGGGGTTCGCGGCGCTGGACCCAAAATGGAGCGGGGGCAGGCCGAAGATGATCAGTGAGCATGCGCGGCGGCAGGTCTGCCTGATCGCCCGGTGCTGCCCCCGTGATCTGGGCCTGGCGTTCAGCACCTGGAGCTTAGCCAAGCTGGCGGAGTACCTGGCCGCGGCCGGATCGCGCGCATCAGCCGCGAGAGCATCCGCCAGATCCTGCACGACCCCGGCATCCGCTGGCTGGCCACCAAGACCTGGAAAGCATCGACCGACCCCGGCTTCATCACCAGGCTGGAGTTCGGGTCCGATCCAGCCAGCCGCGGGTATCTCGGCCCTATCAACTGAGATCATTTGTGGCCCAAAACTGAGACCACCGCGGTGCCCGCCCCCCGGAGCAGGCACAAGGGACTCACATCATCGCAGGTCAGCGGCGGTGGAGGTGGGATTTGAACCCACGGAAGACTTGCGCCTTCACACGCTTTCGAGTACTGCGCAGCACCGTTCACCACCAGCCGCCAGCGTCCCGACCAGCGCGGACGTGAGGCCCGTGATCGCCGGTGAACCGCTGTGAACGGGAGTGAATGAGACACAAACTGGGCCAACGCCCGTTCCCGGCGCTAACCCTGATGCGGACCTCCAGGGTGGTGCGCGGTGAGCGCCGAGATGACCACCTGGGCGCCGAACCTGGCCCGGTCCCGGCCGACCCGGGCGGCCAGCCGTCCAGCTCGGAGGCCCTGCGGCCGCGAGCTCACGGGACACTGCGGTGGCCGGCTGGCCAGGGCTTGACAACCGTCCCAAATTAAGTTTGGATTCAAGTTACTTGATATCTAGGTATATTCCTGGGCTGGACTGGGGAGGCTGTGATGACTCTCGCGCTCGGCAGCGTGCTGCTCTCGCTGCTCAACCTCGCCAGTGCCGCGCTCATCGCCGAACGGCACCGCGCCGGGTGGCTGGTCGCCCTCGCCGCGCAGATCCCATGGACCTGGTACGACTTGTGGACGCGGCAGCTCGGCTTCCTGCTGCTGACGTTCATCTACGTGCCGGTGTATGTGCGCGGGTGGCGGAAAGCGCGAACCCTGGCCCGCCTGCCGTCGAGCACGGCTGGTGGCTCGCCGGCCGCGGAAGCGGCTGGCACCCTCGGCAACAAGGTGGTGGTCACCCTGCCTGAGCCGGTCGGCTCCGGGCTGCCCGGCGCCTATCCTGCCCCGTCCCGCCATTCCCTTCGGCAGCCGCGCGATGGATCTATCTCCTCCTGGGTCTGAGCCCGCGCTCCACCCACACCAGCCACTGGGACGCTGGGCAGTCGTGACTGCTGGCGGGCAGATCACCTGGCACTGCACTGGTTTAGGGATGGCCCCGCCACGCTCCGGGCCACGGCGAAGGCCGCGCGGCTCGGCGGCCCGGCCGGTGGATGGGCTCCGCTACGGCCGGTGGCCAGCGGTCGCTTTGCCGGGGGGGTCGAGCCGGGCGGGCCGGTTGCGCTGGCCGGTGAGGGGTTGGGGTGGTTCGGCGGCGACGTCGGCGGCCCGGGCCAGGACCTTGGCGAGCAGGTCCAGCAGGTGTGCCCGTTCGCCGGGGGCCAGGGCGGACAGGATGCTCTTCTCGACGGTGCGGATCCCGGGCAGCAGCTGGTCGGCGGTGGCGCGGCCGTCGGGGGTGATCTCGATCAGGACGCTGCGCCGGTCGTCGGGGTTGGGGACGCGGCGGATCCAGCCGCGGTATTCGAGCAGGTCGAGCGTGGCTGTCATGGTGGCCGAGGCGACCAGGACCCGGTCGCTGACCTGGGAGGGGGTCAGCGGTGCGCCGGCCCCGTCGATGACGGCCAGCGCGGTGGCGGCGGCCTGCGGCATGGCGAAGGCCGCGGCGATGCACCGGTCAAGCTCGCCCAGCAGGGCCTCGCCGGTGCGGCACAGCGACGCGTATGCCTCGGTGCAGGTGGCGTCGCTGCCGGGGTATTCATCCTCGAAATCGGCGTCCACCTTCACCACGCCGAGCGAGGCCGGGGAGGGGCGGCTGCGGCCGCCCCTGCCCGGCCGCAAGGGCCGCGCGGGTTCAGACATCCGTGTAGATCTCGATCCGCGGCGCGCCCTTGACCCCCGACCGCTCCATCCCGGCGCGCAGCGCCGGGTCGTGCGCGAAGCTGCCCGCCTGCTGGGCGCTGGGGAAGTCGTGGGTGATGAACAACTCGTTGCCATCATCGGGGAGCTGCATCACCCGCTGGGCGGTGCAGCCGTACTGGGTTCGCAGCGGCTGGAGCTCGTCGTACACCTTCCGCCATGCAGCGTAGTCACGGACGTTGTGCCGGACCGCAAGTGTGGCGCTCATGTGATGTCCCCCTCCGGGAGTGGAGGCTGCCTGCCTCCATATGTGAACCTAACGGCCCCTTAGCTTGGAGTCAAGCTGTTCGGTTCGGAATTTTGTATCTCGTAACCGAAATAAATTTGTGATGACTGCGGGACCGCGCTCCCGCCGCCCGGGGCCGGCCTGCGCGGCCAGCGCGTGCACTGCGGCAGCCGGCTGACCGGGGCTTGACGGTCATCTCTCCTCCGAGTAACTTGTATTCAAGCTACTTGATGTCTAGGTATGAGCCTGGGCCGGGTCAAGGAGGGGTAACGATGTCGAACACAGATCTCATACTGGTGAGCGGGGCGACCGGGACCACTGGATCGGGCGTGGCTTCCTCGCTGCTTGCGCAGGGATGGCCGGTGCGGGCGCTGGTCCGCGATGAGGCCAAGGCCGCCGGCCTGCGCGCGCAGGGCGCCCAGGTCGTGGTCGCCGACCTCGACCGGCCGGAGACCCTGACCGGCGATCTGCTGGACGGGGTGACCGGCGTCTACTTCGTCACCTGGAATGGGCCGACCGCGCTCGAGCAGTCCCGCAACCTTCTCCAGACGATCAAGCGCTCGGGGAGCGCGCCGCACATCGTCCGCCTGTCCGGTTACGCGACGCTGAAGAGCCGCATCATCTCCGAGCTCGCCAGGTGCGAGGACGAGCTGAAGGCCTCCGGCCTGCCCTGGACGATCCTCAAGCCGACCTTCTTCATGCAGAACGTGATGATGGCCGCACCGACCGTGCGCGAGCAGGGACACATCTACTTCGACTGGGGGAACGGGAAGGCGGGGATGATCGACGCGCGCGACGTCGTCGACTGCGCCGTCGGCGCCCTCACCGGCCAGGCCACAGCCATCCAGGGCCAGACCTTCGTCCTCACCGGGCCAGCCGCGATCGGCTTCGCCGACGTCGCGGCGATCCTGTCCGGCGTGACCGGGCGCACGGTCCAGTACGTCCCGGTGCCTCACCAGGCCGCCATCGACTCGATGATCGCCATGGGCGTGCCGCAGTGGATCGCCGAAGGCTACGGTGAGCTCGATGACGGGTTCGAGCACGGGTTCGCCGACCTGACCACCAGCAACGTGCATGCGCTGAGCGGCCACGAGCCGCGCGGCTTCGAGCAGTTCGCACGCGACTATGCCGAGGTCTTCGCGCCAGTCCCGGCGCCTACGTCATAATCACGTCCGTTTACGTGCAGCCAGAAGAGGTGTTCGTGATGACGACAAGCCCAATCGATGCAGTCGTGGCAATCCACAACGCGTTCCGGCGGGACATGGCCGAAATCGACGCTGCCGCACTCGGTGCGGCACGCGGCAAACCAGGGCTGGAGGCCACCGTCGAGCGCTTCCGGTTCTTCAACGAGGTGCTGGAGTGGCACGCCCACGGAGAAGAGGTGGCCGTCTTCTCCGCCGTGGAGGGCGTGGCACCGCTTGTCGCCGAGGCCTACGCGATGGACCACCGGGGCCTGGATGCCGCGTTCGGCTCGCTGAGCAAGGCGGTCTCGGCCCGCGACCCGATCGGAACGGCGCGGGCGACCGCGGCGTTCAAGTTCCATCTCGACATTCACCTGCACAAGGAAGACGTGCACCTGTACCGCATCGTCAAAGAACGCATCTCGGTGCCCGACCAGGCCACGGCGGTCGGCGTCATGGCCGGCTCGGTTCCTGCCGACCGCAACCCGGAGCTCATCGCGTGGATGTTCCCGCTGCTGGGCGACGACGACCGCGAGAACATGACCCGTATCTGGCAGATGGTGATGCCACCCCAGGTCTTCGGGGGGGCCATCCAGCTTGTCCACCAGGCGATCGGCGACGATTTCACCGAGCTCGAACGCCGGATCCCCGGCCTGGCCGCATGACACCCGGATCGGCGCTGGGCGCCGGGGGGAACGGCCCGGGCCGCCCCCCCGGCGCCCCCGAGCCCCTGATACGGGTCGGCGACGACTTCGAGGACGAATACCCCGGCGCCAGCGCGCTCGCCACCGAGTGCTACGCCAACCTTTGCCGGGCCGGCACCATGCTGATGGAACTGCACAACCGGCAGACCCGCGACCAGTACCAGCTCTCCCCCAGCGCCCGGGAGATCCTGGCCATCATCGAGGGGGCCAGCCAGGCGCTGGAACCGTCGGTGATCGCCGAACGCCTGCTCATCACCACCGGCAGCATGACGTCCCTGCTCGACACCCTCCAAAAACGCGGCCTCATACGGCGCCTGCCGCACCCCGGCGACCGGCGCAAGCTCCTCGTCAACATCACCCCAGAAGCCCGGGAGATCGTCAACGAGTTCCTGCCATCGTTCCACGCACGCGAACGCGAGCTGATCTCCGCAGCGCTCACGACCAGCGAGGAGCGCCAGCTGCTCCGCCTCCTCGCCAAGATCCAGCACGCCGCCATCCAGGCGGGCCCGGCCCCGCCGATCAGCGACGCGCGCCGCGTCCAGCCCGGCCGGACCGCGGACAAAGGAACCTAACCGGGGACCCGGACCGGCCCCTCCCACGCCCCGGGCAGCCACGCCCAGGTGGCAGGGGCATGCGCGGGCAGGATGGGGCGCTAACGGCACGGCCCTGCGGCAGGAAACGTGGCCCTGACCTGGCACAACGGCCGTTCCGTGGCCAAAAACTGAGACAAAAGCTTCCCACGCAGGCGGAGTGCCGCCACCAAGGTCACGCATCGTGGCTGGTCAGTGGCGGTGGAGGTGGGATTTGAACCCACGGAAGGGTTGCCCCTTCACACGCTTTCGAGGCGTGCGCCCTCGGCCACTAGGCGACTCCACCGCCGCCGAGCCTACCCGACTCCCGCCGGCGGATCGCTGGCCCACGCCAGATGCCCGGATCAGCGCCTTCAGGCCCGGCGTTGTGCGAAGAACTGGCGAAGCACTTCCGCGCAGTCCTGCGCCAGGACTCCCCCCACCACCTCGACTCGGTGGTTGAGCCTGCGGTCGCGCAGGACGTCCCACAGCGAGCCGGCCGCGCCTGCCTTCGGGTCGGCCGCCCCGTAGACGACCCGCCCGGCCCGGGCCGCTACCAGTGCTCCGGCACACATGGTGCACGGTTCGAGCGTGACCACGAGGGTGCAGCCGTCCAGGCGCCAGGAACCCAGCGCGCGCCCCGCCGCCCGGATCGCGACGATCTCGGCGTGCGCGGTGGGATCGGCGTCTGACTCCCGCTGGTTGTGCGCCCTGGCTATCAGCGTGCCGGCCGGATCGAGGATCACCGCCCCGACGGGCACGTCAGAACGCGGTGAGCCGGACGATGCCGCTTCCTCCAGCGCCGCCCGCATCGCCGGTTCGAAGGCCGCCCGGAACCCTGTGCTCACGCCAGGCGAGACTACCGCCCGAGCGCCTCGTCCAGGGTTCTCTCGAGGGCGTGGCCGAACCCGAGCTTGCGGGCGATGATGGCAAGCGCCTCGTCGGGGAACAGGTCCAGGTCGCCCGCGAGCATCCCCAGATCCATCTCGTCGATGCCGAGGTCGGCGAAGATGGACAGGTCCCCGGCGGGCAGGACCTGATCGAGGTCCTCGTCTTCCGGCAGCTCGATCTCGAGGTAGTCGAGCACCTGGCGGGCGAGCGGCCAGTCCACCGCCGCGGTGAGGTCGGACAGGAACACCGACACCTGCCCGCCGATCATCCTCAGCGCGACGAAGAAATCGTCACCGACCGCCACCAGCCCGAACGTCCCGCCGATGCTGGGCTGCTGGTGCAGCGCATGGATCAGCCCGGCGAGATCCCCGGTGAGCGCCGTCGGCAGGACATCCGCCTCCCAGGCGTCCTCTTCCTCGCGGTACACGACGACAGCGACGCCATCGCTGCCGGTGTCCGTCATCGTCGCTCCGTCGGTGGGTTGCCAGGAAGGAAATGGTGTCAGATGGGCCGCTGCCGTGTCCGCCAATCCCGGGCTGGCGCCGCCCACTCGCGCCGGAATGCCGCCACGTACCGTCCCAACGTCGCACCACCCCTGGTTAATCAGCGTGACGGCCCGTCACTTCGTGACACTACGTTACTTATGGCCCGGATGGCGATTTTCCGGTTCACCGGCAAGGCAGAACCATCTGCTCCTCCCGAGGGGGTACCGTGTCCTTGCTGGTCGCGCCCATTGGTCAGGCAATCACTCTGAGCTAGGCTGGGCTAACCGACCGGCACAACGGGCTTCCGGGAGCTGATCATGAACGTCAAGAAGATCCTCGGCTGGGTGGTCGTCATCTTCATTGTGTTCTACCTGGTGACGAATCCAACCGGTGCGGCCCACGCGATGACCAACCTGCTGAATCTACTCAAGGGTGCTGGGAACTCACTGGCCACCTTCTTCAACTCACTGTGATCGTGTGAGGCGGCTGGGCTGATGCGGCTGATCGCTCCGGGTGCCACCCCCCCGGCCGAAGTCAACAAATACCTGCTGCCCCATGAGCAACAGGTGATCACGGTGCGCATGCATCCAGCCGTCCTGCTGGCACCGGTCGTGATCGCCCTGGCCGGGCTGATCGCTGCCGTCGTGCTGAATGAAAGCATCCTGAAGCACCAGAGCGGTCTGTCCTACGTCCTCTGGATCGGCTGGGGCATCCTGTTCGTGCGCGCGCTGTGGAGGGCCGCTAACTGGGCGGTTGACTATTTTGTGGTCACTTCGCAGCGGATGATCCTGACCACGGGGCTCCTGAACCGCAAGGTGGCGATGATGCCACTGGTGAAGGTGACTGACATGAGCTTTCAGCGCTCCTTGGGCGGGCGCCTGTTCGGGTATGGTGAGTTCATCCTCGAATCGGCTGGTCAGGACCAGGCGCTCCGGAACATTCCATACATCCCGTACCCCGAGCAGCTTTACCTCGAGGTCTGTAACCTGATCTTCCCGGGCAAAGACGACGGTGGCGACGACTGACCGGCCAGGCCAGCCGGATAATCCCTTCCCCGGGGTTCGTGCGGCCGGACGACCATTCGACAGCGTCCGGCCGCATGAGCCTGCCCTCAGAAGGTGACGAGGGCCACGCCCGCCGCCGCGAGGACGAGCCCGACCCGCTGCACCGCCCTCATCCGCTCACCCAGCACGACCCGTGCGAGCAGCACCGTGATGCCGGGGTACAGCGAGGTGATCACGACCGCCATGCCGAACAGCCCGGCCCGGACGGCGAGCAGGTAGCAGACGTTCGCGCCGGCATCCAGGACGCCAGCGGCGACCGCCGCCAGCAGCACCCAGCGCCCGGCCCCCAGCCCGGCCGGCCTGGTGCCGAGCCAGGCGGCGGCGGCCAGAATGATCACCGTCCCCGCCACCCGCGCCATGCACACCGGCCACAGGACGCCCGCGGTACCCGCGTTGCGGATGAAGAGGAAGAAGATGCCGAACGAGACTCCCGCCATCGCGCCGTACCCAAGGCCGCGGGCAGGCACCCGGTGGTGGGCCCGTCCGGGGCCGGCGCCGGGCGCCCCGCGCTCCATGCTGACCAGCACGATCGCGGCCAGGCAGAGACCCGCGCCGGCGTAGACGGCCGCGCTTGCCCGCTCGCCCTCGGCCAGCGCCACGCCGACCGGCAGCACCGTCGAGACCAGGGCGGAGACCGGGGCGACCACGCTCATCGGCCCCGCGGCCAGACCGGCGTAAAAGGCGATCAGCCCGGCCCCGCCGACCGCGCCCGCCGCGAGCGCCCAGCCCAGCCCCGCGGTCACGAACGGGCCACCGGCGAGCATCGCGGCCGCGAGCATGGCCAGCACACCCGCCGGGGCGGAGATGACCAGCACGGACGCGGCCCGGGCCCGGCGCGAGGCCATACCGCCGAGGAAGTCGGCGCTGCCGTACAGCGCGGCCGCTACCAGCGCGAATGCCATCACCACTGCCGGAACTCCCTGCCTGTCCTGCCACCCCGGCCCGGCCGGCCCGCCCGGCCCGGCCGGTTCGGCTGCCTCGTCCGGCCGCGCCGGGTTTCGATCCGCCGGTTTACTGGGCCGGGCGGTCGGAATGCTATAACGTCTAGTTCAACATACCGACCGTACGGAGGCGAGTGGTTATCCGTGGCTCCCAGCGATCTGGCTGGCGCGCTGGCGCGCACCCTGCAGTCCCTGCGCACCGAACGCGGCTGGTCGCTGGACCACCTCGCCGCCAGGTCGGGGGTGAGCAAGGGGGTGCTGGTCGCCCTGGAGCAGGCCCGCTCCAACCCGAACCTGGCCACCTTGACCCGGCTCAGCGACGCGTTCGGGGTCCCGGTTACCTACCTCCTGGACGTGCCGGCCGAGCCGAGCGTGCGGGTGACCGGCCCGGACCGGGCGCGGACCCTGTGGCATGGCCCATCCGGCGGGACGGGGACCATCATCGCGGCCACCGAGGCACCGTGGGCCGCCGAGTTGTGGCGCTGGGCGCTCATGCCCGGTGAGTCGTTCGGCGGCGACGGGCATGCCGCGGCGACCAGGGAGCTGGCCTGGGTGGAGGAGGGCACCCTGACCCTGACCGTGGCTGGCACGCGCCACCAGGTCGGGCCGGGACACTGTGCTCGCTTCGCCGCCGGCCTGCCGCACGGGTACGCTAACGAGGGTACGCAGCGTGTGCTGCTGACGATGATTGTCGTTGTCCCACCAGCCCCTTCCTGAACACGGGCGGATCGGGGGACGCCGGGCCGGTGGGCACGGGGGTGGCGAAACCGCATGACGGGGAGCCTTATCTGAGCACGCTCCAGGGCACCCGGACGGGATGGCTGGTCAGGTTCTGTGCCAACCGTTGGGCATCGTTGGGCTTGGTCGTGGCCATCACCCTGACCGATCATGTTGACAGCGAGCAGCAACTGTCGTTCCTGCCGCGCGCCCTCGCGGACGAGCCGTGTCATCTGGCCACAGCGATGGTCGTCCTCGGGGCCTACACACGCTGGCGCGGCCGTGCGCCAGGCCGGCTGTTCGTGTGGGCCATGCTGTCGTCCTCGGTGCTGATCGACCTCGATCACCTGCCGCTGCAGTTCGGCTCGCGGATCCTGACCGCGGGCACACCGAGGCCCTATACCCACGCGCTGTGGGTCGTGGTGCTGCTCGCCGCGGTCGCGGTGGGGGCGGGCCGCCGGTACCGGGGTTCCGGCAGCGCCAGAGCGCGGGCCGTGGAAAGGATCGCCGCAGGCGCCGCCTGGGGGCTCGGCGCGCACTTTCTGCGGGACGTGGCCACCGCGCCGATCGCGCTGTGGTGGCCGGTCTCCAGGGCCGGCGTGCAGGCGCCGTACTTCTGGTACGTGGTGGCGCTGCTGGTCCTGGCCACCCTCCCGCCCCCGCGCGGTAGCCGGTTGCGCGGCCGGCCAAGCCAGACCGCCGGGATCAGCCGCTCCTGGCCGTGAAAACACCTCAGAACGTGTGAACCCAGCCCGTGCGGGGGGCGTCTAGCAACAAGTGGTGTTACTGATTCTTTGCCGTGCCCGGGGGGCCGGATGACCGGGTGGGCGGCTGGAGCAGATGTAAGCCGCGGTCAGGCGTGAGATGAGAAAGCAGCAAGGAAGGCGGTTGCATGTCCAGACTTCACCGAGCAGTGGCGGTGCCCATCGCCGGGGTGGCTGTGATCGGCGCGGCACTGGCCCAGACGGGTGTGGCAGCCGGGAGCACGGTCGTCGCGCTGTGGCACATGAACGAGACCTCCGGGACGAAGATGGTGGACTCGTCGGGCCACGGTCACACCGGCACGCTGCACAGTGTGACGCTGGGGGCGCCCGGGGTTTCCGGCAAGGCCTACACGTTCACCGGCAAGTCTTACGTCTCGGTCCCCAACTCCGCGGCGCTCAACCCAGGCTCGGCCAATATCACCATCTCGTTCTCCCTCAAGACCACCAACCTGCCCACCTCAGGCGATTACGACCTGGTGCGCAAGGGCGACTACCCGGCGCAGAACTACAAGGTCGAGCTCCTGAAGTCGGGGGCGATCCAGTGCACCTTCCAGGGTTCGTCCAGCAGGCACAACGCCACCGGGGGATCGGGCCTGAACAACGGCGCCTGGCACTCGGTCCAGTGCATCAAGACGGCGTCGCAGATCGAAACCGTGGTCGACGGCAAGGTCGTGGCGACCACCAGCGCCGCGGTCGGGTCCATCTCCAACACCTCCACCGTGGACATCGGGGCCCACCCCGGGAGCGACTGGTACAAGGGCGAACTCGACGAGGTGTCGATCGCCACTGGATGACGGCTGACCGGCCCCGGGGCTGAGCAGCCGCCGGGACCGTCGCTGAGCCATTCCCGGGCGGCGCCCGCCTGTTCCTGGCCATGGGTGATGCTGCCGTGCGCGGTAGTGGCGCGTTATTGGCGGTTTGTCCGGTCACGCACGCCTTCCGGCCGGTAACTTTGCCGGGTGGCCGATGGTGACGGGAAAGTTGTCGCATGGAGTGCCGGGATCAGCGCGGCGAGCGCGAGCTTCGCCGTGCTGCTTGCCGCCAGGGCACCAACTGCCCTGTCGGCAAGCCCGGGGTTCCTCCTCTGCCTGGCAATAGCGGGCATCTCGTTTGCGGTTCTGGTGTCCGCTGGCACCGCCCCCGGCTGGCCGTGGTGGCGAACTCACCGCCAGGACGTCTCGTGGCCGGATCCTGACCTAGATCTCCCCAGGCGCAGAGGTGGGCACCGCAAGGGCAGGCAGGCAAGATCATGACATCGCCGAGACGGGGGCGCCTGCTGCCAGCACGGCCGTGACCAGGTCGCCTCATCAGGCCAGTGTGGCCCCCGGGTGGCGCCCGCACGCGACGCCCCGCGATTTGTCCTGGCCCGGCACCGCGCCGGTGGCCCGGGGCACGCGCACTAGCAGCTTCTCTGGAAATAGAGCGCCTTTATGGTTGCTGCCCACTCATAGGCGACTTCAGAAGGCCACTCATATGTCGTGAGGGGAGCATTGACCACGTAGACATTCCCGCCGAAGCAACGGCGTACCCGCAGCCGCGCGCGGTTGTCCTGCGGCGCCGTGGTCACCAGGGCGATGGAATGCCAGTGATAGCGCCTCGCGAGCTGGCCGGCGAACTCCGCCTCGCCACGCGTCGTGGCAGGATGAGGATCGAAGCAGATGATCCGGACTCTGGGTATCCGCGGCGCGCAGACGCTGCCATGGCCCCAGAACGGCGAGGCCTGCGAGATCGCGACCACGGGCGCACGGTCCTCCCACGCCAGCCTCAGCGCCGTGTCGAGGCGGTCGCCTGGCCCGTTCAGCATCACGATTGCGCTGACACGCGCGGGCATCCCATGCTGGGGCCACACGAACACGCGCGCAGTCGTGACAGCGAACGCCGTGAGGACCAGGGCCGCCGCGGCGGCGAGGAACCACCACTTCCGGCGCGGGCGGTGCTGCCAGGCGCCCTGCAGCGGCCGGGCAATACGGGACTTCGTCAATAGCCACTCCGGCTGAGTGCTCACACAGCAGTTGTATACAATCTGGCATACAAGTGGTGCGCGGGGACATCGTCGGAGCGCTGACATCCCGGCTGGCGGCGCCAAGCCTCCGGGGCCCGAGCATACCCACAGTGCAGCCGCACGGGGGGAGACCGCGGCGCTGGCCGGGTCAGCGCGTGATCACAGCCTCACCAGGTGCTACGCTCTCTGCCATCTGGAAAGAGCCAGGAGGCGGCAGTGAGCCATGCAGCCCTGGTGAGCGATGGCCTCTTGTTCATCGTGGTCCTTCTTGCCCTGCTGCTGGTGATGTTCCTCTTCGCGGTGATCCGGATGGGCCCGGAATCCGTCGGCGCCCCCGGCCCCGTCGGCCCCCCCGGCCTGCCCGGGCCCGAACCGCCTATGCCAGAACCGTCCCTGTCCGGCCTGCCCGGGCCCGAACCACCCGTGCCCGGGCCACCCGTGTCCCGGCCGCCGGTGCCCCCGCCCTTGCCGCCCAGGCGGCAGCTATGGACCACGTCCCCGGCCGGAGCCGCAGGCCCGGCCAGAGCCGCAGGCCCGGCTGGAGCCGCGCGCCTGGCCGGAGCCGCGCGCCCGCTCGGGGCCGCGCGCCCGCTCGGCGGCGCCGACGATGAGGCCCGGCCGGAGGAAGCCCCGGCGCCCACGCAGAACGTGATCCGCACGCCGAGGGTCTCCGGCAGCCCTCCGTGGGGGCCGGCGCCCAAGCCGCCCGGGCTGGACTGAGACGGTCTTCCGGTCACACATCGGCTGCCTGCCCGCTCGTAGATGGCCACCTGTGCGACATCGGAAGTACCTTTCCGCGGCTGCCGTGCACGCGTAGCGTGCGGGCTGCACGAGAAAAATGAGGCAAGGGGGGCCTCCCTGCATTTCGCCGCCGCCACGGCGACAGGGACTCTGGGGGTTTAGATGCTGGAGCAGTTGGACCTCGACCAGGGCACGCAACTGCTGATCGGGTGGGACGAAGAACACAAGGCCGCGAGCGGGCCAGATCAGTTCATTCCCATCAACGTTCAGGTTCGATGGGCCGGCCACGATGTCACTGTGATCCTCGCGGGCGAGCTTGACTGCGCTAGCGCCCCGGTCCTGTCAGCGCGGCTCGACGGGCTGCTGGCGAAGCGTCCTCAGCGGCTGGTGCTCGACCTGGCCCAGGTGGAGTTCATGGATTGCGCCGGCGTCAGCCCCATCGCCAAGGCGCGCCGGGCGCTGCCAGCGGACCGGCCCGTCATTTTGCGCTCGCCTGCCCGCCGGGTGCGCCAGTTCTTGCGGATGACCCACCTGGAACAGCTGTTCACCATCCAAGACGGCTAGCTCGCTCACGAGACCCCGCCGCCTACCCCAGGTCTGGCGGCTTTGGCGCCGGGCCCCACGGCGGCACACCGGCCACCTCCGGCGCGTGAACCACGTCCTGCCCGGGCACCTCGCCGTTGCCGGCCCGGTCAGCTGTCCCATCCGGGGGCGTGAAACGCGGTAGCCGTGACCTGGCCGTCCCGGCCGTCCTGGCCGTCTTACGCGCGGGCGGCTCGAGGGAGGCACCGGAGTCCCGGGCCAGCTGGATCACCGCGAAGATCAACATCACCAGCAGCACCATGAGGAACACCGCGATGAAGAGGAAGAAGAGCCCGTCGTGCACCAGGGCTGCATGGCTCACTGCCGCCTCCTGGCTCTTTCCAGATGGCAGAGAGCGTAGCACCTGGTCATGCTGGGGTTCACGCTGCTCACAGCCGTGCTGCCGCCGTGGGCGCGGCTGGCCCGGAAGGGTTCCTCGCCGCACACGTCCAGCTGCGCCCGGCGGTCCCCACCCAGCCAGCACCCCGGCACGTCAACCGCTGCCGCCTGCGGGGCGTCTAGTAAACGGCACATATGCGCCTTGTCGGCTTCTGGTGTCCTGACTGACCCAGAACGGGGCTCAACGGAAGTCCGGGCGGCGGCGCCAGCGGAGTTGACCGCAGGAGGGGCAGGTTGCATGTCCACGCTGATGCGCGGGGTGGCACGCGCGGCTGTCTTAGCGGTGGTGACCGGCCTGGCGCTGGTCCCGGCCGGGGCGTCCGCGCAGAGCAAGCTGCTTCCCAACCCAACGTTCGCCGGCGGAACCACCTCAGGGTGGAAGGCCACCAACGCCAAGCTGAGCGTGGTCAGCCCGGGAAACACCGGCTTCACCTACGCGGGCAAGGCGGCACGCACGACCGGGACGTCGTACAGCATGTACGCCAGCCCCAAGCCTGCCCCTGGCGTGGCGCAGGGCACGCAGTTTCAGGGCACCGGTGAGGTTCTTGGCGTCGCTGGGCGGAGCGTGTGCCTGGTCCTGCAGGAGTCCACAGTCGCCGGCGCGGCCGTGCAGTCCCAGCAGCAATGCGTGAAGGCCAGCGGGGGCTGGCAGGCCTTCAGCACCACGAACCTGACCACCAAGACCGCGGGTGACTCGGTGGGGTTCCTGATCCGGCAGACGGGAGCCAAGACCGGGGACAGTTTCCAGGTCGACAACCTGTCCCTGACCGAGTCCTCGTCATCGCCGCCACCGCCCGGGGTGGCCGGGTGGTGGCCGATGAACGAGACCTCGGGGACGGCCGTGAGCGACATCTCGGGCAACGGCAACAGCGGTACGATCCAGGGCCCCGTGCAGGTAGGCGTTCCCGGGCCGGGGTCCCCCGGCTACAGCACTGCCTACAAGTTCAGCGGGCACTCCGATGTTGACGTGCCCTACTCGCCAACGCTGGTCGCGGGCTCGGCCAACATCACCATCTCCTTCTATCTCAGCACCACGTCCGTGCCCAGCTCGGGTGACTACGACCTGGTGCGCATGGGGGTGTACCCATTCGAGGAGTACAAGGTCGAACTGGAGCAGAATGGCGAGATCCAGTGCACCTTCCATGGGTCAGCCGGCAGTAACTTCACCGAAGCCGGCCCGGACGTGGCCGACGGGGGCTGGCACTTCGTCGAGTGCGTCAAGACCGCTACCCAGGTCCAGCTGTGGATCGACGGCACGCAGGTGGCGGCCACGAACGCGGTCATCGGCTCCGTCTCGCCCAGCCAGGACGTGACGATCGGCTCGCACGGCACCCCCGGCTACGACTGGTACCAGGGCGAGCTGGGCGATGCGAAGATCTCCTTCGGCTGAGAGCCAGCCCGATGACCCGACGCTCAAGGGGAGAGATGAACAGCATCACAAAACTCGCGGCCGGGGTCGCGGCGGCCGCGCTGCTCGCCGCGTGCAGCAGCGCCCCGCACAGTTCGCCCGTGGCGGCTTCCGCGCCCGCGTCCACCCGCTCCCCGGCGGCAGCCGCGTCCACCCGATCCCCGGCGCCCGCGTCCTCCCACTCCTCGGCCGGCGCGGCCGCGGCCAGCCCCGCAGCTGCCGGGCCGCTGACGTACAAGCAGGCCAAACTGGCCTACGTGCGCATCGTGGACCCGGGCGCCGCGCTCGCCAACAAGCTGGCCGGCGCCGCCAGCGGCACCGCGCCGTTCAGCCAGTTCCGCGGCGACGCCCTCGCCTATGTCAAGGAACTGCGCTCGGAGATTGGCAAGTTCCAGGCGGTCCACTGGCCTGCGAACGTGCAGTCCCACATCACCACCATGATCACGACCGACTTTCCGTCCGACATCGGCTGCCTCCAAGCGGAGGTGGCGGCCGGCAACATGACAGCGGCCGAGGCGGTGACCAACAGCAACAAGGACTGCCAGGTCGCGGATAACTCCACGATCCCCTCCACGCTCCAGTCACTCCTCGGCTAGCCGCCGCGGGACTGATACCGCGTATCCGGCCGCCACGGCGTCTACGGGGTGTTCTGTGCCGCGAAGACCTGCTGCAGCGACGATGATCCCGACAATGATTGATCGGCATTTTGCGGACCCCAGCTGTATGCGTAGTCGAAGGCAGGTGCCGGGGTCACCGAATCCCACGTGGACAAGATACTGTCCTCCTGCGTGGCAGTTGGCAGCTGATACGAACCGCCGCCGTCATCGACCCACGTCCCGCCGCCGAATGCCTGATAAACCGGAACGATGTCTGACTGCGGCACGCCCGAAGCCTCTGCCGCACTGACATAGCTGGTTATCATCGAGTAGTTACAGCCGCTGAGTTCTGTTCGGCAGGGGTACGGGTCGAGCCCGAACAGATCGATGTCCGTATTTGCAGGGTTGTAACTATTGGCGAAGCTGGGCGTCTTGGAGGACGATAGATTCATCATTATGATGAAGGTCTTGACCCCTGGATCATTTGCATGAATCCAGTCCGACTCGGCCTTCAGGTTCGCTGCTGGGCAGAGCGTTGAATAGCGGCCGGTCGGATCGGGCTCATCCATCAGGTAGAAAGCATAGACTGAAGGCTGGCCGACATAGGGCTGCACGGTTGCAACGAAGTTGGCATCGGCTCCATTGCACAAGCCCAGGTATACCAGCGCCTTCACGCCGGATGGAAGATACCGCAGCAAAGAGCTCGATGCGATGTCTGCGAGGTTAAACCCATCTGTGCCGGGCACGTAGTCCCCGTTGGAGTCAATATTGGCGTTTGGGGAGTAATGCAGACTGGTGAGCGGGCCGATATTTGCGGCCAGGGTCAGCGTAAAGCTTTGTGTTGCGTCGGGGCTAACTCCGTTCGATGCCGTGAAGGTAAGATTGTAGGTTCCACTGGTCCCGCTTGCGGGAGTGCCGCTCATGACTCCGGTCGAGCTGTTGAAGGTAACGCCGCTGGGCAAGGCACCCGACTCGCTCAAACTGGGAGCCGGGCTGCCAGTGGCGGTAACCCGGAAGCTACCGGCCTCGCCCACAGTAAAGGTTGCGGCACTGGCACTTGTGATAACGGGCGCTTGCTGCGGTGGGACGGAACGCAGCGCGATGACTGCCGTGACCCACTGGACGCTGCTTGATGGCATTCGCCAGCTATAGGGGCCGGTCGCGCCGGCAGCGGCTTGGCTGGCGTCCCATTCACCGCTCCTGTCCTGGTAGGTTTCGCTGGCCTCCTGGTGCCCGGAGCCCTGGGTAAGGCTGAAGCTGCTCCCCGCCGTCGAGCCGACCCAGCTTGTCATAGCGTCATTACTGGTGGACGTTGTTACCCCGCTATTCGTGGCCGTCCTGCCGAGGTTGCCGGTAACGGCCAGCCCATCGAAAGGGTTACTCGCGCTTACCCCACTGTAGTCTGCCACTATCGCCGAGCTGAGCCACCTGGTGCCCCAGCTCCAGGTAGCTGTCGAGCCGGCATCGCTGCTGGTGGCTATTTTGTAGTAGTAGAAGGTCGTCAGGTAGCTGGAGCCGGAAGCAACCGTGAACGGGTTCTTACTAACAGGGATCAGGGACCAGCCATTCGGGGCCGTCATGGCTTGTGTCGCAGGGCCCTGATTAGTTATCTGGGCCAGCAGGATGTCACCCGGCTGAACATTAGAAGGCAGTGGCACCGGGGCACTCGCCTGAGCCCCGACTGGGCTCGCGGGCCATGTGACAACCGCACGAAGCGATGGTGCATTCGTACCGGCATGGGCCACACCGGGCCAGATGACAGACCCCGCGCTGGCACAGGCGGCCATGAGAGCAATGCACAAGAACCTGGCACAACGGTTGACGTAGAAACGCGGCGATACTTGGATTCCATGCGCAGTTCTGCCAGCGAATACCATGACTGATCCCCCCTGCCAGGCCCGACGCCAAAGCATCGAACTGGCCAAGATCCCACCCCTGAGGCCTGCCCCCCCTCATACTCGGCCTATTTAGAGTGAACATCGTGCGGCGATGCAATGCAACCCGTGCCCTGGCGTCCGGTCAAGCCGAATGGCGACCTGGGTCGTCAGGCGGGACCGGCCTCGATCTTTCGTGATCTTTCACCACGACAAGTAACCTACGTCTGACCATGCGACCAGGGTTCGGCGCGGCGCAGAACTGGCTGTGAGGAGGTTCGACCATGACCGGAGAACCGGGAGCGAAGGGGGCTCCACGCCCGTTCACTGACGAGCGCGCTCACAGACAGGACGTCCCTGGTCTGGAGGGGTTGGAACGTGACGCGCTACTCACCTGGGTGGGTGAGAACCTGACGCTGGTGCGGCGGTCGGCTTTCGGGCAGCGGATCTTGTACTGGAGCCTCGGGATCGGCTTCGTGGTGGGCCTGGCCGCTCATGTCGGCGGGTTCCTGCTCAAGACCTCGGCGACGACGGAGCCCCTGCTGCTGCTGGCCGACCTGCTCTACGCGCTCGGCTGGGCACTGTGGACCGGTGTCGTCGTGGTGGTGTTCGTCCAGATCTATCCGGAGGCCAAGAAGCGTCAGTACAAGCAGGCCCTCGATGCCTTTGAGGCGGCGGTGAGCGATCAGGCTCAAGCCCGCAGTGGCCAGGCTCCGGACCCGGGGGTTCGGTGAAGATATCGGTCCTGCCGTTTGGTTGTCGGTGACCGTGTCGGTTGAGCCGCCTGCCCGTCGGTGGCCTGGGCTTTGATGAAGGCGGCGATCCGGCCGTTCAGTTCATCGATCCGGTTGAAGCCGCCATGGCTGCGGGCCAGGCCGGCGCAAGGCCCGGCCAGCCCGCGCGATGCCCTTGCCGCCATCCTGACCGAGGCGCTGCCGGCCGACGACGAAAGGCGCACCTTCACCCTCGTCTACACGGCCTACCTGGCGCTTTCGCTGACCGACCCGGCGCTGGCGATCAGTCCCCTGGTCCGGAACTCAAACGTCGTGATCGACGTGGTGGCCGCCCAGTTGCGGGTTGCCCAGGCCGCCGGCGACATGCCCGCCCACCTGGACCCGGACCTGGAAGCTGTCAGCCTGCTGGCCGTGTCCGCGGGCCTGGGCACGAGCGTCCTCGCCGGCCAGTCCTCAGCCGGGCAGGCCCAGGCTGTCGTTGACTACCACCTGCACCGCCTGTTCCCGCATTTCGGCCCGCATGACGCCGAGCGCCCAGGGAGGGCCGTGACCTGAGTGTCCTGGCTTCAGTTGTACTGGCTGGTCCACACCGAGAGGTGGGCGGGCTCCAGGGCCTGGTGCACGACATTGGTCAGGTCGTCTTGGACCGAGTCCAGGTCCACGGCGTCCTGCAGGCGGGCGGCGAAGGCGGCTACGGTCTTGTCCGCGTCGTATCTGGCCCGGTTGAACCGCCGGTCCACCGCCCGCTGCACCCTCCGCCGCAGCGGGGTGAACAATGCCGCTGCCGCCAGCGTGGAGGCCGCCACCGCCACCGGCGAGGACGCCGACAGCACCCGCGTTAACAGTAGGACCAATCCCGCGTAAACGCCGACCAGCAGACCCGTGACCAGCGTGTAGGAGACGACCCGGCTGATGATCCGGTCCAGCTCGTACAGCCGGTACTTCAGCACGGCCACGCCCAGGCAGACCGGCAGCGCGCCGAACGCGACGACCAGGAAGGCTTGCCTCAGCGGGTGCGTGCCGGACCCGGCTGACTGACCGGTGGCCAGCGGGACGACGAATATCCCGAGGATGAACGCGACCAGGGTGACGCCGCCCCCGCTGTACAGCCACTTGAGCTGCTGGCGCCGCTCCCCGTCGGCGTGACGGTAGCTGGGGATCTGGATGACCAGCCAGGTCAGCCACGCGATCAGGGACAGCGCGATGACCGCGATGTACAGGACCACGAACACCCCGGCCGATGAGCCAGCCGCATTTCCGTCGGGCGCCACGCGGACCACGGGACGGGCCGCGGCCGCGATCCCGGGCAATGTACACAGGCCGGCGAGAGCCAGGCCGACGATGAGCAGCACGACGGACGGCCGCCGCCACCGGCCGCCGGGGAGCTTCCCGTCGGGAAACACCCATAGCAGCACCGCGACGGCCACCAGCAACAGCGGCCACGCTTCCTGCACGGCCAGCGACACCCGGCCGAGCAGCTCCGAGCCGTGGTGCATCCGGAACACCCAGATGTCGTACTCATTGCTGGGACTGGCCCCGATGATCAAGATGACGAACATCAGCCAGCCGATGGGATTGCCCGGGCGGCGGACCGCGAGCAAGGTGCTCACCGTGGCCGCCGGTATCGCCGCGGCCCCAATGGACAGGGCCTCGACGACCGGGCCGCCGGTGCCGGCGGTGTGCAGGACCGAGTCGAGCACGACGGTGCCGGCGCACTGGGCGAGCACGAGCACGCCGAGCACGACCGCGGCCACCTGGGCCACCCTGGGCTTCACGATCGTGCGCACACCAGTTACCGTACAGACGGACCGTTCCGGGAACGTTACCGCTCAGCACGGACCGCCAGCCCGGCCGCCCACTCCAAACGATCATGAAGTGCTGAACGGCGTTGCCGCCTAGCCTGTCCCGCCGTGCTGCCGCCTGTTACCGTCGGCTGAAGGTGACGTGGGTGACCCCGCTGGGGCTGGTCACGGCCTCAATCCGGAAGCGGTCTTCGAGCGCCTCCAGCCCATCCCAGAGCCGCTCCCCGCGGCCCAGCACGATGGGCACCACCACGATGTGCAGGTAGTCGATCAGGCCGGCGGCCAGGAACTCGCGGATAGTAGACGGGCCGCCGCCGATGCGGATGTCGCGGCCAGCGGCGGCCCGGCGCGCCTGCTCAAGCGCCTGGGCGGCGCTGGCGTCGAGGAAGTGAAACGTGGTGCCGCCGTTCATCTGCACCGGGGGCCGCAGATGGTGGGTGAGAACAAAGACCGGGGTGTGGAACGGCGGGTTGTCTCCCCACCAGCCGTTCCACTCGTGATCCGGCCACGGGCCGTGGTGGGGGCCGAACTTGCCCCGGCCCATGATCTCGGCGCCGATGCCCGGTCCCCAGGCACTGGCGAAGGCGTCGTCGATGCCGGTGCTGCCGCCGGGCTGGCCTTGCATGGCGCAGAACGTCCGGGTCGGGAAAAACCACTCGTGCAGCCGGGTTCCCGCGTGCCCGAACGGAGCGTCCAGGCCTTGCCCCTCGCCGGTGCCGAACCCATCCAGCGACACTGAGAAGTTGTGCACCCGCACCTGCGACACGCTGACCTCCTGACACATTGCCTCACCGCGACCGGGACCGTTGCCGCGTGCCCGCCCCAGTCAACACGATCCGCCGGGCCCGAAGTCATCGCCAGTTCCTGGCCGCCGAGCCCCATGCGCTACGGGTCACCGGCGAGAGCCACGATAACCGGCCGATCCGTCCGGACGATCATGAAATGCCAAGGCGACTTTGCCGGGGCCCTGGCCCACTACGCGCAATGGGCCAGCAGGAGACGAAAATGAGCGCTGACACAACCTGGGAGCCTGCGCATCGGCACAGACTCCCAGGTCAGCTGCGGAGGCTCGGGGATTTGAACCCCGGAAGGGCGCGAACCCTAACCGCATTAGCAGTGCGGCGCCATAGACCGGACTAGGCGAAGCCTCCCGGCGACCGGGCGGTCGGCCCCAGCGTACCGGTGACGCCGACAGCGCCGCAAAGCACAATGCCGCTTCGCCGCGGTCCTGCCTCAGTCGGGCTCGATCACCTTGTAGTCGCCCTGGGCATACGCGTCGCGGATCTTGGTCTTGGCGAACTTGCCCACGCTGGTCTTGGGCACCTCGGAGATGAACGACCACCGCTCGGGCACCTGCCAGCGCGGCACCCGGTCGGCCAGGAAGGTGCGCAGGTCCGCGGCGGTCACCTTCGAGCCGGCCCGGACCACCACGGTGGCCAGCGGGCGCTCGCCCCACTTCTCGTCCGGGACCCCGATCACCGCCGCCTCGGTCACGTCCGGGTGCGCCATGATGGCGTTCTCCAGCTCCATCGAGGAGATCCACTCGCCACCGGACTTGATCACGTCCTTGGCCCGGTCGGTCAGGGTCACGAAGCCCAGCGGGTCGATGGTGCCCACATCGCCTGTCCGCAGCCAGCCGTCGTGGAACTTGGCCGGGTCGTCGTCCTTGTAGTACGACCCGGTCACCCAGGGGCCACGCACCTCCACCTCGCCGACCGCGGTCCCGTCGTGGGGCAGCACCACACCTTGGTCCCCGACAAGGCGGGCCTCCACGGTGCAGACCAGCCTGCCCTGGGTGTCGCGGTAGCGCCAGGCATCCTCGGCCGGCGTGCCGGCGGGCGGGTGCGCCACGCTGCCGATGGGCGAGGTCTCCGTCATCCCCCATGCCTGCACGATGAGCACGCCGAGTTCCTTCTCGAACGCCTCCATCAGCGACCGCGGCACCGCCGACCCGCCACAGGCGACCATCCGCAGCGACGAGAGCTCCCCGCCGTGCTCACGGACATGCTGCAGCAGCGCGTTCCAGATCGTCGGCACGGCCCCGGCCACGGTTGGCCGTTCTGCCGCAATGAACCGTGCCAGCGGCTCCGGCTGCAGGAAACGGTCGGGCATCACCAGGTCGGCGCCGGACATGATCGCCGCATAGGGGAGCCCCCACGCGTTGGCGTGGAACATGGGCACGACGGGGAGCAACCGGTCCAGCTCCGAGACTCCCAGCGAATTGCCCATGCAGACCCCCATCGAGTGGAGGTAGGAGGACCGGTGGCTGTACACGACGCCCTTGGGCATCCCGGTGGTGCCGCTGGTGTAGCACATGGCGGCGGCCGAACGCTCGTCGAGGTCCGGCCAGTCGAAGGTGTCCGCCGCGGCGGCCAGCAGGTCCTCGTAGGAGTGGACCTGCACACCGGGGTGCGCCAGCTTCTCCGCGTGGCCGGCTGCCGCCCCGCCGCCGGGCCCGGTCACCATGATGTGCCGGACCGTCCCGGTCTGCGGCAATACCGCAGCCAGCAGCGGCACCAGCGTGTCCTCGCAGATGATGACGTCGTCAGCGGCGTGGTTGGCGATGTAGGCGAGCTGGCCCGGGTCGAGCCGGATGTTGAGCGTGTGCAGAACCGCCCCCATCGAGGGGACCCCGAGGTAGGCCTCCAGGTGCTCGGCGTTGTTCCAGAGCAGGGTCGCCACGCGCTGGTCGGCGTCCACGCCCAGCGCGCGGAGCGCGTTGGCCAGCCTGGCCGCCCGTGCCCCCGTCTCCGCGTAGGTCTGGCGCCGTGCCCCGTCCTCGGTGCATGTCACGACCTCACGGCCGCCGAAAAGACCAGTCCCGTGCCGCATGATCCCGGTCACGGTCAGCGGCACATCCATCATCGTGCTGCGCACGGCCACCTCCCTGAGGGCCAGCGCACCGGCCTTCCCGCTCAGGTGCGCATCAACGTCCTGGCTGGGATGGTGTCACGACCGGGCCGAATCGTCATCCTTCGAGCAGTTCAGCATCGATCCGCAACTTCGCCACGGCCCGGGAGACGGTGCTCTTGACGGTTCCCTGGCTCACCCCCAGGAACTGGGCGATCTCGGCCTCGCTCATGTCCGCGTAGTAGCGCAGCACCACAGCCACCCGCATCCGGTGGGGCTGTCGCTCGCGTGGTCGCCGACCGCCTGGTCGGGGAGCACGTCGGTGGGGTACTCCTCCAGCCGGCGCCGCCGCCACGCCGAGATATGCGTGTTCACCATGGCCCGGCGGACGTACCCGTCCAGCGCTGCCTGGTCCTGGATGCGGTCCCATGCCTGGTAGGTGCTGGCCAGGGCCGACTGGACGAGGTCCTCCGCGTCGGCCAGGTTGCGGGTGAGAAGGTAGGCCATGCGCAGCAGCGAGCGGCTGCGGGTGGTCACGTAGTCACGGAATCCCAGGTCATCGACCCGGTGCTGGGGGGGCGCAGGTTCGTGCGCACCGGGCCCGACCATCGTCCCGTGCGCCCCAGCCACCACGTGATCGCCCCCGACGCTCACAGGGTAACCGTACCCACCTGCACCACCCAGGCCACAGTCACCACGCGTCACATTGGGCCGCCTGCCTGCGGCTTTGCCCGGCAAGTGCCGCATTTCCGGCTGTGGCCGCCGGGGGCACCACCACCGGCTCTGTGCGCGCGGCTGCCATAACAGCCGCCGCTGTCCCCGTCCCGGGCGGGCAGGCCACCTTTTACGAAGGCCCATAGTAGATATTCGGGAAAAGCGGCCCACATGCCGCGGTGAAATCCACTGGCCGACACCTATCTTCCATGCGGTAAATGTGTGACCTGACACGGCAGAAAAGCCCAAACCGCCTGACGCCGCCCATTTGGCTGCGCATTGTCTAGTGAATTGGGCGGCTGACGCCCGGGGAGGGCCGGATGCAGGATCGCGGCAGCGAGTTCGCGTGCTGCCTCCGCTGCGCCGGGGCCGGGGCCGCCGACCAGATCTCACGCCGGCAGTCCGGGCTGGTCAGCGGCGAGGCGCCGGCCGACATGTGGCGGGAACTGTGCTGGTGGTACGTGGCCTACCCGGCCCGCGGCGAGCCGGGCACCGCGCTGGTCTTCGCCGTCGGAGTCAAGCAGCACCGCCCGGCGATCCGTTTCGCCCTGGCCGGGCCGGACATGCCAGCCCTGCCGCGGCAGGCGCGCGGCAAGGATGACGAGGCGGCGGAAGCACTCCGTTCTGCGGCTTTCTAAGAGTCTCTAATATCAGCGGTAGAAACCGCCATACTCCGCCAGACCCGCGCACCGCGGCCGGGCACTCTAGGCGGGCTGGGCACGCAGGAACCGGCCGAAATGCGGGACCGTGAAGGCGATCAGGCCCCGCTCGGAACTGTAGATGAGCCCCTTCTTGATCAGCCCATCCCGGGCCGGGGAGACGCTGGAGGGCTTGCGGCCAAGCTCGTCGGCCACCGAGGACGTCTGCACCGGGTCGTCCCCGAGCATCGCCATGGCCCGCATGTACTCACGCTCGGCCGGGGTGGCACGCTCGTAACGGCTGCCGAAGAAACCGACCGCCAGCTCGCCTTCTGCCTGTGGGCTCGCCACCTTGACATCGCCAGCGGTCACCGGGCTTGCCGCCGCGACGTCCCAGGTCACCTTGCCGTACGCCTGCACGAAGTAGGGGTAACCATCGGCCGCCTCGAACAGCGCGTCCAGCGCGGCGGGCTCGAAATCGGCCCCCTCCCGCCGGGCGGGCGCGAGCAGGGCCTGGTCGGCAGCGGCGCGGTCCAGCCGGTCGATCGGCACGTACCTGAACAACCGTTCCGAGTAGCTCTTGCTCGCCGAAAGCACCGACGGCAGGTGCGGCAGGCCGGCCCCGACCACGATCAGCGGCCCGCCGGTCTGCGACAGCTCGTGGGTGGCGGCGCACAGCGCCGACACGTCCGCGGCCGGGATGTCCTGCATCTCATCGACGAAAAGGGCGATGCCCACACCAAGGTCAGTGGCGACCGACGCGGCGTCGGCGAGCAGTTCGGTCAGGTCGATCTCCAGGTCACCGGAGTCGGCACGGCCCCGGACGGCTGGCACGTCGATGCCGAGATGCGGGGTGAACGTGCCCTTGGGCGCCCTCGGGTCGCGGGCCGCGAAGGACTTGAGCACGCCGAGGAACTCCTCGATCCGGTCCGGTGCCCGGTGCCGCGGCGCCAGCTCGCGCACCGCCATATGCAGCGCGCCCGCGACCGGCCTGCGGATCGACTGGTCCGGCCGCGCCTCGATCTTGCCGGTCCCCCACAGCCGCTGCAGCGCCATGGACCGGAAGGAGTTCAGCAGCACGGTCTTGCCCACGCCGCGCAGGCCGGTCAGCACCATGCTGCGTTCGGGACGGCCGCGGGCGATCCGTTCCAGTACGACCTCGAACTGGCCGAGCTCACGGTCCCGCCCGGCCAGCTCGGGCGGTCGCTGTCCCGCGCCGGGGGCGTACGGATTCCTCACCGGGTCCACAGCATCGGAGCCTATGGCCGGTTCTAGCACGATCCGTAGATTCAGGTAGAAAGCCCGGCCGGCGTGTCGCGCCGGCCGGGCTTGGCCGATCCCCGGGCCCAGGTCCCCGCCCCTGGGGGCGGAAACCCGGGCGGCCGGGTTTCAGTGGAACAGGCGCAGCGTATTCACGGCGTCGTCCACGTAGTAGATACCTCTGGCGCCCGGTGCCAGCGCCAGGCCGAACAGGGCACCCGAACCAGCCGGGCTGCCCGACTTGTCCAGGAACCGGTGGGCCACCTGCGTGCCGGCCGGCGTGGTCTCGACCAGCAGGCCGTCCCCGGCGTTGACCGTCAGCACGTCGCCGTTCGGGGCGACGGTCAGGCCGAGCGGCGTGTTCAGGGACCCCCCGGACGTGACCATACGGCCGGTGCCCGCGCTGCCGCTGCGGGCGGGCGCGTTCGGGATCGCCGTGATCCCGTTCCCGACGCTGTCGGCCACGAAGAGCGTGCCATGCGAGTCGAGGCCGAGACCGGTCGGCCCGACCACCATCGCCGCCGGGTCGGTGTGCTCACCGAACCCGGAGCCGATCACCGTGTGCTGGACGAGCGCAGGCGGGCTGCTTCCCCGCAGCTTGAGGACCAGGCGCTCCACCGTGCCCCGGTTCACGACACTGCCGTTCGCCGCGACCGTCCCGTTCAGCACGTTGCTGACGAACAGTTCGGCGAACGAGCCCCCGCTGAGGGTCGTCATGTCCCAGGGGCCGTTGATGCCATGCCCCGACAGGGTCTCCGCGACCCGGCCCGTGTTGCTGACGAAGATCAGGCACCCGGCCTTGGCCATCGCGCCGGTGCCGTCCTTGCTCGGCAGGCTGCCCACCACGACCCAGCCTCCCGGCAGGATGCCCAGGGCGGTCGTGAGGCCGACCCCGCCCGGGCACCGGCCAGGCAGCGCAGACCGCCTGATGTGCGCGAACAGGGTCTGCCGCCCGCCGGGTGAGACCTGCACGATCGTGGTCCCGGTGCCCTGCAGGTTCTTGGCGTTGTTGAAGTTGCTGACCAGGACGTCACCCTTGACCTCCTTGCCGGCGCTGTGGCCGACGACCGCCACCCCGTAGGGGTTGACGTCGCCGTTGTGCGGGACGGTCGAGGCGATTGTCCTGATCTTGTGGAACTGCCCGATGAACGCCCCTTGCGCGGATGCTTGGGCCGCGGGCGCGACCGCGAACGCCGCTAGTGCAGCGGTGCCAGCGGTGACGGCCGAAGCCCGGATGAAGCGATGCGTGAATGACATGAGTCAGGTGCTCCCTTCAACGCTCCCCTACTGACTCACGCTGCGCGGGCACGTAGACCGAGATGACGGTCACCGCCGGCCGCCGGCACGCCCAGCACATCCCCAGTACGGACGGACCCTGGGTTCGGTTCAACCCGATGACCAAGTGAGTACGGATTGTTATCCCCGGGACCCGGGCCGCAGCCGTCAGCCAGCCCCGCCGGCGCCTGGCCGGTCATTCAGCCGGGCCAGGTAGGCGTTATACGCGGCAAGGTGCTCGTCGTCGTCGATGCCGCCGTGGCGGGTCTCGGTACCGGCCGGCCTCCCCGCCGCCACCACCTCGTCGAAGCGGGACTTGCGCACCGTCTCCAGCCAGCCCGACGAAGCCGAGACACCGTGGTCGTCGCGGCTCCACATCAGCATGACCAGCATGATCAGCGCGAGCATGACCGCGTCCCCGCCGATCCACATGACCGCGCCCGCCCAGTGCACATCCGCCACCGGCCCGGGTGACCCCGGCGGCCTCGGCCCGTTGGTGTAGGAACCCGAACCCGCGTAACCCAGCACCAGCCCGGTGAACGTGTCCACCGGCATGGCCAGCACGAGCACGAGGATCCGGATCGGGTAGGAGATCCGCCACCGGATCGGCTCCCGGCCGAACACCGGCAGGAAGAACAGGTAGCCGGCGACCAGATACAGCACGTGCTCCGCGTTATGCAGGGCCGGGTTGGTGAGGATCAGCCTCGTCAGGCCGGTCAGGTGCGTTCCCGCGACGGTCGCGATGTAGAGGGCGAGGCCGAACGGCGGCCAGGTGAGGAAGCCGACCACCCGCGAGCGCATCACCCGTTTGGCCCAGGTGTGCAGCGGGTTCCTGCTGGCGTGCAGCAGCAGCGTGAACGGCTGGCCGACCACCAGCAGCGGCGGCGCGACCATGATCAGCAGCAGGTGCTGGACCATGTGGTCCCAGAACAGCACGTCGTCGTAAGCGCCGATGCCGCTCTGCGTGGCGATAACCACGACGGCCAGGCCCGCCAGGAACATGCCGGTCCGCCACCACGGCCACGGCCGGGCCGGATGGCGGTGCCCCACCCGCCGGGCACCCCACAGGTAGAGCGCACCGGCCGCCAGTGCGGCGGCGGTGACGGCAGGCGCGAATTCCCAGCGGGTCAGAACTGCCTGCCAGCCGAACGCGGGCAGCATGCGGACCTCCTCGACCGCGAGCCTACCCACCGGGCCGCACCCGGCGCCCGGCCACCCGCCGCCCGCGCGGCTGGCTGTATATCCTTGCCGCAGATGGTTCCCGGTACTAGACAAGACAGTGCCTGCACGGACGCCGAGCGGCCGCACTGACCGCAGCGCACCGGCTTGGAGCGGTGGCAGAGTCCGGTCGATTGCAGCTGCCTTGAAAGCAGCCGGTCACGCAAGTGACCCGGGGGTTCGAATCCCTCCCGCTCCGCAACAAGAACCCAGGTCGGGCAGCTGATCATCGGCCTGGCTTCGCCCGCCTGGAACGCGCCCGAGCTCAGGTGGCCACGGCGGAGCGGCGTGGCCAGCTGAAGCCGTCGCCGACCTCCGCGGCGAGCGCGAGGTAGGCGTCGGCCGTCGCCTTGCTCAGCTGGGCGAGGTCCACCTCGGCGCCCTCTTCCAGGTGGGCATCGTAGGGAATCCGGACCACTGCCCGGCAGCGGGTCGCGAAATGCTGTTCCAGCCGCCCGAGATCGACCGTGCTCTTGCTGCGTGGGCGGATCACCGACAAGACGACGACCGCGTCCCGCACCAGGTCGCCGTGGCCATGCGCCTGCAGCCAGTCCAAGGTGGCGCTCGCGCTACGGGCACCGTCCACCGACGGGGAGCTGACCAGCACGATCTGGTCAGCCAGGCCCAGCACTCCGGCCATCGCCGAGTGGAGCAGGCCGGTGCCGCAGTCGGTGATGCAGATCGAGTAGTAGTGCTCGAGCACCTGCGACACGTCCTGGTAGTCCTGGTCGCTGAACGCGACCGAGACGGTCGGGTCGCGGTCCGAAGCGAGCACTTCGAGCCTGCTCGCCGCCTGGGTGGTGAAGGCCCGCACATCCGCGTACCGCTGGATCTGCTCGCGCTCGTTGAGCAGGTCGCGGACGGTCGCCGCGGTCTCCAGCCGCAGCTTGTCCGACAGGGTCCCCCGGTCCGGGTTGGCGTCCACGGCGATCACCCGGTCACCGCGCAACGAGGCCAGTGTGGAACCCAGGCCCATGACGGTGGTGGTCTTGCCGACGCCGCCCTTCAGGCTCAGCACAGCGACCCGGTGGTGGCCACCCGAGACCGGGGTGCACGCCCGGGCGACCAGCTCACGGCGCCGCATTTCCGCCGGGGATTGCGATGGGCGCACCAGGCCCCCGGTGGCCTGGTAGATCACCCGGCGCCAGCCCAGCGGAGGCGCGGCGTGCCGGCCCGGCAGGAGCAGGTCGGCGGTGAGGCTGTCGGCGGTCTCGGCGTGCCGCCAGTGCGGCGGCGCCTCGGCCGGTAACGAAAGCGGCTCCAGGATCGGATCCTCGGCGGCACCGGTGCCGTATTCGGCCATCGGGTACCCGTCCGGCGGGTCGTACTCCCCAGGCCCGTAGGCCGCGGCCGCACCGTATGCCTCGGCCGGCCCTCCGGCGACGGCAGGTCCGGCCGGCTCGGCGGCCCGTTCCTGCGGGCCTGATGCTTGCTCCCGGCTGGCGGCCTGCCCGGCCGGGGGCGGGCTGCCGGGACCGGAACCCGGCTGTTCCTCCCCTTCGGCTAACTGCTGGCCGAACAGCCTGGGCAGACCGGTTGACGGCCACCGGAACGTGCCTGCGTCCTCGCGGTCGTGCTCCTCGGTCCCGGCAGGCCGGACTGGCCCCGTCCCCGCCGTCTCGTCCTGCTCATGATTGGCCAAGGTCGTTCCCCTCAGCTCTGATCGGTAGGAGAATGGCGTGCCCGACAAGGCCGGATGAACGTCTCTCATTCCCGAGGGTAGGACACCGGATACGGCTGGCACACCCCCCGCCACAGTTTGCAGTCGCCTGTACCGTCGCCACCGCCTCTGCCAGGAGCAGCCCATGCGCGCCATCGTCATCACCAGCCCCGGTGGGCCGGACGTGCTCAGCCTGGAAGAGGTGCCCGACCCCGTGCCCGGCGCCGGCGAGGTGATCGTGGATGTGGCCGCTGCCGGGGTGAACCGGGCTGACGTGATGCAGCGCATGGGGCAGTACCCGCCGCCGCCGGGCGCTCCGCCCTACCCGGGCCTGGAGTGCTCGGGGCGGATCAGCGCGGTCGGTCCCGGGGTGACCGGCTGGCGGCCCGGCGACGAGGTCTGCGCCCTGCTCGGGGGCGGCGGCTACGCCGAGCGGGTCGCCGTGCCGCAGGGCCAGTTGCTGCCGATCCCGGACGGCGTCACCCTGACCGACGCCGCCGGGCTGCCCGAGTCCGCCTGCACGGTGTATGCGAACGTCTTCCAGCAGGCGCACCTGGCATCCGGCGAGACGATCCTGGTGCATGGCGGGGCAGGCGGGATCGGGACGATGGCGATCCAGCTGGCGAAATCGTCCGGCGCGCGGGTGGTGTGCACCGCCGGTACCCCGGCGAAACTGGAGCGCTGCACCGAACTGGGCGCCGACCTGGCGGTTTCCTACGCACAAGACGACTTCGTGGCGGCCGTGGACGCCTTCACCGGCGGCCGCGGCGCTGACGTGATCCTGGACATCATGGGTGCCCCCTACCTCGCACGGAACCTGACGGCCCTGGCCACCGGGGGGCGGCTGGCGGTGGTCGCGACCCAGGGCGGCACCAGGGCCGAGCTGGACCTCCGGATGCTGATGCGCAAACGTGCCGGCGTCCTCGGGTCCACCCTGCGCGCCCGGCCGGCGCAGGAGAAGGCCTCGATCGTCGCCGGGGTCCGGGAGCAGGTCTGGCCGCTCATCGACGCCGGCCAGGTGCGGCCGGTGATCGAGGCGGCACTGCCGATGGCCGAGGCGGCCGCCGCCCACCGGCTGCTGGATGAGGGTACGCACGTGGGAAAGATCTTGCTGGTCAACTGAGCTGGCCGGCTGGGCCGGCCCACCGGCCCCCGGGTGCGGCAACTATCTGGAAGGGGACAGACTAGGACCATGAGCGACCAGACGGATCAGGACGAGGAGCCGAGCGGCAAGATCGTCGTCGTGGGCCCCGACGGCGTGGCCGTCGAGGGTGGCGGGGCCGAGGCCGGCGGCGAGCGGCCCGTGGTCGAGATGGTGGAACAGCCTGCCAAGGTGATGAGGATCGGCAGCATGATCCGCCAGCTGCTGGACGAAGTCCGGGCCGCTCCGCTGGATGAGAAGAGCCGGGCGCGGCTGGCCGAGATCCACCAGAGTTCCATCAAGGAGCTGGAAGACGGCCTGGCCCCGGAACTGGTCGCCGAGCTCGAACGGCTGTCCCTGCCCTTCGCTGAGGGCGACACGCCCAGCGAGGCCGAGCTGCGGATCGCGCAGGCCCAGCTGGTGGGCTGGCTGGAGGGTCTGTTCCACGGCATCCAGACCACGCTGTTCGCGCAGCAGATGGCCGCCCGGGCGCAGCTCGAGCAGATGCGCCGCGCGCTGCCGCCCGGCATCGTGCCAGGGACCGCCGAAGAAGCAGCGGCGCAGCCGCCACGGTCCTCGGGCCCGTATCTCTAGGGTGGCGGCCCGGGCTATACCCGGCCGTAACGCAGGCGCCCGAGCCAGGCGGCCGCCTGGGCGAACTCGCCATCGGAGGTGCCGGTGCGGACCTGGGTGCGCCCGCCGTCGCGGCGCGGGTAGCTGCCGAGGAACCTGACGTCGGCGCAGACCCGGCGCAGGCCCATCAGCGCCTCGCCGACCCGGGCGTCGTCGAGATGGCCCTCGCAGTCGATGGAGAAGCAGTACCTGCCCAGCCCGTCCCCGGTCGGCCTGGACTCGATCCGGGTGAGGTTGATGCCGCGGACCGCGAACTCGGTGAGCAGTTCCATCAGCGCGCCCGGGTGGTCTTCCCGGAGGAAGGCCACCAGCGAGGTCCGGTCGGCGCCGGTGGCGGCCGGCACCGGGCCCGGCCGGCTCACCACCACGAACCGGGTGACCGCGTCCGGCACGTCGTTCACCTCGCTGGCCAGCACGGCCAGCCCATACCGGCTGGCGGCGAACGCCCCTGCCAGCGCGGCGTCGATCTGCCCGTCGGCGGCCTGGCGCGCGGCTTCGGCGTTCGAGGACACCGGGAGCCATTCCGCGTCCGGCAGGTGCCGCGCGAGCCAGCGCCGGCACTGCGGCTGCGCCTGTGGGTGGCCGCCGACCGTCTTGATGTCCGCCAGTCCCGTGCCTTCCCTGCCCAGCAGGGCGAACGTCACGGGGAGGAGCAGCTCCGCGCCGATGGCCAGATCCGGCCCGGCGGCGAGCTCGTCAAGGGTGGCGGTGACCGCGCCTTCGACCGAGTTCTCGATCGGCACGATGGCGCGCTCGGCCGCCCCTGCCCGCACGGCGTCCAGCGTGGCCGGGATGCTCGCGCAGGGCAACGCCTCCTCCCGCGCCGACGGATCGAACTCCACGAGGGCGGCTTCGGTGAAGGTGCCCTCGGGCCCCAGATATGCATAACGAACTGGCATGGCCCTCATCCTGCCAGGGCGCGTGGGCGGTGCGGGACGACCGCCTGGCGGGCCGCCAGCGCCCGGGCGACATCGGCGAACTGCCGGGCGCGGTGAACCTGGGCCCGCCAGTCGGTGCCGGTGGCGCGGTGCGCCAGCTGGACCTCGACCTCCCGCACCCGCAGACCGCGGCGCAGCAGGTCGATGGTGAGCGCAGTCTCCACGCCGAACCCGGGTGCCAGCGGCCGGGCGGCCTCGAACGCGGCCCTGGTCAGGCAGCGCTGCCCGTTGAGCGGCTGGGCGGGCCGCCACCCGGTTGCCCGCTCGATGCCCGCGCCGGAGAGCGCGACAACGAATCCGTGGCCGCCCTGCCTGACCCGGTCGGTGAACACCGCGATGGTCATGTCGGCCTCGCCGGCCCGTACCGGCTCGGCCAGTGGCGCCGCCCCGCCGGCGGTCTGGCCGAGATCGCCGTCGAGGAACAGCAGGTGGCGCGGCTCGCCGCGGTGATCACGTGTCTCGAGCAGCCGGACCGCTTCCGCGCCGCTCTCCATCGCCGCGGCCTTGCCGCGGCTGCGGGAGTGGCGGACCACGGACGCACCCGCTTCCTGCGCCGCGGCGGCGGTGCCATCCCTGGAGCCGTCGTCCACCACCAGCACCAGGTCAACCCCCGGCAGCCGGGCGGCCCCGGTCACGGTCGCCCGGATGCGGTCGGATTCATTCCTGGCAGGGATGATGACGGCCACGTCACCGCTCGGCACCATGGGCCGATCCTCGTTACGGGCCGGTCAGCGTGGCGAGGTCGTCGTGGACGGTGAAAACCGACGCCAGGCCGGTGACCTCCAGGATCTTGCGGACAGCCGCGCGCGGCGCTGCGAGTGAAAGATCGCCGCCCCGCTCGGAGGCCTGCCGGTGGGCGGCGAGCAGGACGTTCATCCCGGTGGAGTCGCAGAACTCGACCCCTGACATGTCCACCACGACCAGGACGGGATCGGCCGATCGCATCGCCGCGCTCAGCTCGCTCTGCAACCGCGGGGCGGTGTAGAGGTCGATCTCACCAGCAAGGGTCACGATGGTGTGATCACCCTGGGACCGGCTCGAGGCTCGTAGCTCCACGTGCCGCACCTTACCGGTCCGGGACGCCGCGGACCATAGCCTCCGCCGGACGCGGCGGCCGTGGGCAGGCCGCAGCGCGCTGCCCGGCGATGTCTTGCCCTGGCTCAGCCGAGCACGGACGTGGCGGCCGGGACCAGCGTGGCCGAACCCACCGGGGCGACGGGGGCGTCCCGGTGGGCCTCCGGGACACGGGCCGGGGTGGCGGGCTCTTCCTGCACCGCCAGCGGATCGCGGCTGACCGCGCACGACATGCACCTCGGGCCGCCCCGGCCGCTGCCGAGCTCGCTGCCGGGCACCTTGATCACCTCGATCCCCGCGTCCTCGAGCCGGACGTGGGTTTCGGTGTTGCGCTCGTGGCTGACAACGAGGCCGGGCGCGATCACCAGCGCGTTGCTGCCGTCGTCCCACTGCTGCCTGGACGTGGCGGGCGGATCGAGCCCGGTACTGATCACCGTCACCGCGTCGACGCCCATCGCCTGTGCCGCCGCGTCCAGGAAGGGCCGCGGGCGGGAAACCCGGAGCCCGTCCTCACCGGGCGTGATGGTGTGCGCGCGCAGCAGGTAGGCAAGCGCCGGGAACATCAGCACGGTGCCCACGTCGATCACCGTGCACAGGGTGTCCAGGTGGGCGCCGCCGGGCGGTGCCGACGGCCCGGTCACCGGCACCGCCAGCACGGTACCCGCCAGGCCCTGCTCGAACAGGCGGCGGGCGAGGCGCTCCGCTCCCGCGGCGGTGGTCCGTCCGCCGATGCCCACCGCAACCACCCCGGGCGCGAGCTGGAGCACGTCCCCGCCGTCGAGCTGCTCCAGGTCCGGCCCGTAGACGCAGTGCGTGCCGGCGAAACGGGGGTGATGGCTGTAGAGGATCCGGATCAGCGCGCACTCCCGGCGCCGGGCCGGGCCGGGCAGGCTGGCCACCACCGCAGCCGACCCGATCCACACGCTGGAATCCCTGGTGAACAGCAGGTTTGGCAGCGGGTCGAGCACGTAGTCGTGCCGGTCGAGCAGGCCATAGACCAGGCCCCGCCCGGTCCTGAACTCGCCTATCGTCAGGCCGGCCACCAGCGCCTGCGCCAGCTCCTCCGGGTCCAGCCCCGCGAGGTGATGGCGCAGGTCCATCCGCAGCTGCTCACCCAGCCGCGGGTCACTGACCGCGGCATCGACGGCCTCCCCGCGGGCCGCCGGGTACTCCAGCGCATCCTGGAGTATCTCCGTGACGTACAGCACGTCCACGTCATGGTCACGAAGGGCCTGGGCCAGCGTGTCATGCTCCTGCTGTGCCCGGCTGACCCAGGGCAGCCCGGCGAAGAGCAGCCCGTCACTGGTGCGTGGCGTGATCCGCCTCAACTCGGCACCCGGGCGGTGAGCGAGCACCGTCCGCAGCCGGCCAACTTCACTGTCCACCCCGTGGCTGTGGCTCACATCACCCCCTGCGCGCAAGGTGCGCCCCGGTCGGCTGACTCCTCGCCATGGAGTATCACCGTTTCCGGTGCCGTTACGCCTGCCGGCGCGGCCAGTACTGGGCGGGCAGGACGGCCCAGACCGTGACCCCGAAGGCAGTGGCGCAGACCCCCCAGCGGCACGACAGGTGCTCGACGATGGCGAGCCCGCGGCCACCGACGCAGGAGAGCGAGGGATGAGCAGGCCGGGGCCGGGTCATGCCGCCGCCATCACTGACCGCCACCTCGAGCGATCCCTCGCGCAGCGCCCAGGCGAACTGGACCCACGAACCCGGCAGTGGCCTGGCATGCAGGATCGCGTTGCTCAGCAGCTCGCTCACTACCAGGGTGGCGTCGCCGACCGCCTGGGTGACGATGCCCGCACTGCGCAGGTGGTCGCCGAGCTGGCCACGCGCGGCGGCGACGCTGGCAGGGGCGTGCGGGAGCAGCACGACGCTCGCCGTCCTCACCTCCCGCGCCGCCCCCGGCTGGACCAGACCGATACGACCGGAATGCCCCGCCAGCCCATCCCGAAAACACCTTGCAGTCCCTGTTGTACCGTCAGCCCCACTAAGAACGGGCCGGGAACCCCTGGCCTGGCCGGACCCGGGTTTTCCGGCAAGTTCTGGGAAGCGCAAATTCCCCGACAAGTTCCGGGAACCGCTGAAGCATCGCCGGGGGCGGCGCCCCGCGATCCCGGTAACATGGGGTGGCTTTGCTGCTACCGCGCGGGGTGCGGGGACAGCGCCGCCAGGTCCCGGGCCTTCAAGAACCGGGCTTGCCGGCACTGTCGCCCGGCGGCACAGGGCCTGTTCCGACCGGGCGGGCCACGGGGACGGACACCGGCCCGATGACATGCTGGATGAGGTGACCTGATGGAACGGGCCGACCACGATCGGTCTGCCCAAGCTGCCCCCGCATCCGCCCAGGCGGCCCCCGTCACCGCGGGCGCGCTGCACGTTCGGGCGCCCGGCGCGCCCGCTGCCGGGCTCGGCCAGACGCGAGCAGGGCGGTCCCGGGAGCAGGGGGCAGGGGGGTGGGGGTCCTGGATGCGCAAGCTAGCCGGCCACCCGGCGGCGCGGCAGGCCGCTCTGCTCATCGTCTTCATAGCCGCCGGGGTGGCCGTCACCTGGCCGCTCGCGACCTACCTGGCGGGGCGCCTGCCGTCCACGCGTGACACCGCCAGCTACGTGTGGGGCTTCTACTGGATGACCCACCAGGTGACCCACCTGGCCAACCCCTGGTTCACCAGCCAGATGGCGGCGCCGGTCGGGGTCCAGCTCGGGTTCCACACTCTGATGCCGCTGCCCGGCCTGCTGATAACCCCGGTCACCCTCCTGTTCGGCCCCAGCGCGTCCTACAACCTGATGGTCGCGATCACGCCGGGGCTGCTCAGTTACGCCATGTACCGGGCGGCCCGGCTGTGGCTCCCCTCGGCCACCGGCGCGATCGCGGCCGGGGCCTTCTTCGGCCTGTCGGCCATGCTCACCCAGCAGGACTGGTACCACCTGAACATCGCGCTCGGGGCGATATTCCTGCCCATGGCGCTGGAGGCGTCGGTGCGCCTGCGCCGCACCCCCGGCCGCCGGCAGGCCATCATCCTGGGCCTGGTCATGGGTGCGGCCGTGCTGACCGACCAGGAGTCGGCGGTGCTGGCGGCGATAGTGACCGGGCTCACGCTGCTGCCCTGGCTGGTGTACCGCCCATCGTGGGCGAAGCTGCGCCCTGCCGCGCTGGCGGTCGTGATCGGGACCGTCCTCGCCAGCCCGCAGATCATCGCGATGGTCCAAGAGGTCGTGCTGGCCCGCGGGGGCCTGGCGATCGACCAGCATCTGCTCGCCGTCTCGTACAAGCAGTACGGGATCGGCCTGCCCGGGATGTTCTCGCCGACGCCCCGGGTGGCCGACTTCGGGCTGGGCAGCCTGGCGGGGCCTTTCCTGCACGGCAGGGACAACGAGGGACTGCCGGTGTTCGGCACGGTTCTCACCGTCCTCGCGCTGCTGGGCCTGGCCGCCTCCTGGCGGCGCCGGACCGCCTGGCTGCTCGCCGCGCTGTGGGGCGGCTGTGCCATCCTCGCCCTCGGCACCTCGCTGTGGATCGGCAAGCACCAGTACCTGCCGCTGGCCTTGTCGTGGCGGCAGGTGCGGGTGTCGGGGCTCATGCCCTACACGTGGTTCATCCGGATACCGGGCCTGTCCAGCTTCCGGGAGGCGGACCGGCTGGCGATCCTCGGGCTCGTGCCCGCGGCCCTGCTCGCCGGGGCGGCGGTGAACTGGCTGCGCTACCACGCCAAGCCGTTGCTCGTCGTGGTCCTGGCGCTGGGGATCCTGGAAGCCGGCTACTCGGGCACCCCGAGGATCGGCACCATGCCGACCAGCTACCCGCGGGTGGATCGGTGGATCATGGCCGACCCCTCGGGCTCGATCGTGGTGGACATTCCGTTCGGCATGAGGGGCGGGATCCCGGTGTTCGGCGCGCCCTTCTTCCCCAAGGCGCTGGTGATGGCCACCGCCGACGGTCACCCGCGGGCGATCGCCTACACCTCGCGGCTGCCCCAGCCGACCATCACGGCGATCAAAGCACACCCCTTCTACAACCACCTGGTCCTGGTCCAGCATGAGGTGCCGCTGGTCTGCCCCTGGGCGCTGCCCGCCCTCGGCACCCGCACCCGCGGCCATCAGACGCAGGCCACCGGATGTCCGCAGCCGGTGGGGGTGACACCGCTGCACGCGATCAAGCTCACCCCGGCCCAGCTGGCCGCGGCCCGGCTGGACGCCAGCCGCCTCCATATCGGCTGGGTGGTGGTGTGGAAGCGGAATATCAGCATCGACGGCTTCGTCCTCACCTACCTCAGGGACACCGGCTTCGTATACAAGCACCGCGAAGGCAACGTCCTGATCTACCGGCACAGCACCTCCTGACGACGGCCGGGACCACACCTCCACCGACCGCCGTCAGGCGCGCCATATAGATCTGCTATATCAATTTATTACCGCCGCTTTACGTAAATGCGACGGCATCATGAGACTCCGGGTGGCCACCGGCTCACCTTCCGGATAAATGTCCTGTATATGGTCACGCCCAGACAAAATCGGACCAGAGAAGTCCCTGCTCCGGGCGGTTTCGGGCCTGCCCGGTTATGACCAAAGTTTGTCAAAGTCATAACCGACCCCTTCCTCAGCATATGAAAAACTCCTTTGACAAAATTGTGGCCAGTCCCGACTCAGCAGGTATGGCCACCCGCCGAGATGAGGGGCACAGGGGGAGCACATGGACCGGGAAGGTCCCGGGCGGCCCGGACGCGGGGGTACAAGCGTGGCGGGTCCGGTGGAGACCGATCCTGAGATCGACCTGCCGCCGCTCGCGGGGACGGCCGCGGGGCAGGCCTGGGCACCGGCCCAGGCACCGGCCCGGCCGCGCCGGCCTGCGCCGCGCCCTGGCCGGCCAGCTGGCCCTGCTCACGTGCTACCTGGCCGCGGGGGTGGCCGCCACCTGGCCCCGGGCGACCTACCTGGCCGGTTCGCTGCCCGCGACGCGCGACGTCGGGGGCTATGTCTGGGGGTTCTGGTGGCTGGCGCGCCAGGTGACCCACCTCGGGAATCCCTGGGCGACCGGTTACCTCGCGGCACCGGTCGGCACCCAGTTCGGCTACCACACGCTGATGCCCCTGCCGGGCCTGCTGATGACGCCGGTCACGCTCATCTTCGGCCCTAGTGCTTCCTACAATCTGGTGTCCATCGTGTGCCCGGGGCTGCTGTGCTACGCCATGTACCGGGCGGCCAGGCTCTGGCTGCCCGCGGGCATCGGGCCGATAGCAGCCGGCGCGTTGTTCGGCCTGTCATACAGCCTCGCCTGGCGCAGCTGGTACGAGGTGAACCTCGCCCTCGGGGCGCTGTTCCTGCCGATGGCGCTGACGGCAGCGCTGCGCCTGCGCCGGGCGCCCAGCCAGCGGCGGGCCATCGTCCTCGGGCTGGTCCTGGGCGCTGCCATGCTCACCGACCAGGAATCCGCCGTGCTGGCGGCCATCCTGGCCGCGCTGGTGCTGATCCCCTGGGCTGCCCGGCGGCGATCGGCAGCCACCCTGCGGCCCATCGCCCTCGCCTGCGTGACCGGGGTGATCGTCGCCAGCCCGCAGCTGGCCGCCATGATCTGGCAGACGGTCAGCGGCGGCGCGTGGATCCCGCCGCATGCGCTCGCGCACAGCTACCTCGGGTCCGGGGTCGGCCTGGTCCAGATGTTCGCGCCGTCACCACGGCTGGCCGGGTACGGGATGGCCAGCCTGGCATCCCCCTACTACCACGGCCGCCCCGGCTATGTCGTCGTCGGGTACGGGCTGGTGCTGAGCCTGACCGCGCTCGCCGGGCTGGCGGTCGCGTGGCGGCGGCCCGGTGCGCGGCTGCTGGGGCTGCTGGGGCTTGGCTGCTCCGCGCTCGCTCTCGGGCCTGTCCCCTGGGTCAACGGGCGGCCTTATCATCCGCTTCAAATCGTGTGGAACGGGGTGCGGCTGTCCGCGCTCATGCCCTATACCTGGCTGGTCCGGATTCCCGGCCTGGCCAACTTCCGGGAGGCCGACCGCTTCACCGAACTCGGGCTGGTGGCCGCCGCCCTCCTGGCCGGCGCGGCGGTCGCCTGGCTGGCGGCCCACGCCAGGCCGGTCCTCGTGGCGGTCGTGGCGCTCGCTGCGCTGGAGGCCGGCTGGTCGGGCAACCCCGCGAGCGAACCGTGGCCCATCGGCAGCATGCCGACAGCCATGCCGGCCCTGGACGCGCCGATCGCCGCTGACCATTCCCGCTCGATCGTCGTGGACGTCCCGTTCGGCATCCGCGGCGGTGTCCCGCTGTCCGGGATGCCGTTCCCGCCGGAGACCTTGGTGCTGGCGACCGCGGACGGCCACCGGCTGGGCGACGGATACGTGTCCAGGACACCGTCCGCCACGCTGTCCGGGATCGATCACCGGGCGTTCTACGCGGGCCTGATGCGAGTCCAGCGCGGGGCTCGGCGTGGCGTGTGGCCGAACACACCCGCGGGCCTGCGCCAGGCGCAGCGCAGTGCCCGGCGGATGCACATCGGCTGGGTGCTTGTCTGGGTCAGGAACGCCGGCATCCGGCGCTACCTGCGCGACACCGGATTCCGGTTCGACTACCGGGCTGATGGCGTTTGGGTGTATCGGCCCGCCTCGCGCGTCCGGTCCGGGCTTGGCGGTGTCCGGTCCGGGCCCGGGGCTTCCGGCGCGTCCGGCGCGGCGGCCTCCTCGAGAAGGCCTTCGGCTGCCAGGCCGCGGACCAGGCCGCGCAGCCCGGTGGTCAGGCCCGCGCGCTCCTCCGCCGACAGGGCCGCAAGGATCCGCGCCTGACGTGACTGCCAGGCCTGCCACACCTGGGCAGCGATCACGCGCCCCTCGGGGGTGAGATAGAGGCGCACGAAGCGCTGGTTCTCCTCGTCACGGCCGCGCCTGAGCCAGCCCTTGCGCTCCAGGCCCGCGGCGAGCCTGCTCACGGTGCTCTTCTCCAGCCCGAGCAGGGCGGCGAGCTGGCCCTGGGCGATGCCCCGCGCCGTGAGCAGTTCGATCAGGGCGCGGGCCTCGGAGGCAGAAACGGCGGGGAACCCCGACTCGGCTGGGACTGTATGCTCCGAGACGGCCTGTTCCTCCCCTCCGGCCGCAGCACCAGCGCCGGCCTCCGGTGCGGCGGCTGGGTTGACCACCCGCAGCAATCGCGCGAGGAGCCGATCGAGATCCGCGTCCTCCATCGAAGGGTCCACATGAACAGTTGTACCGTACAACTCCCCCGATGGTACAGTCACAGCGTGAGAGTTGCTCCGTACAACTCATGGCCGCCCGCCGCGGGGCCGCGGGTCGGCGGCGGCCCCAGTTCGCGGGCCGGCGGGGGATCATGGCGCGGTGGATCATGGCGAGCGCACGCGTCCAGCCTGCTGCGCACCATAGGCTCGCCGCTGTGAGAGAGCGAGGGCGGGGGAGCGTGCCCGGCGGCGGCCGGGGGACTCTGAGCGCGCCCGGCGCCCTGGGCGGGTCCGGCGACGCCACGGCGTCCTCGTCCACGCGGCAGGGGCTGCTGCCGGACGAGCCACTGTCCCAGCTCGCCGCCCGCTACGGGCTCCGGCCGAGCGCCGCACGCCCGTCCCCGCTTGCCTATCTGAAGCAGCTATGGCAGCGGCGGCACTTCGTGCTCGCCTTCGCGACCGCACGAAACGTCGCGATGTACAGCGAGGCCCGGCTCGGCCAGGTCTGGCAGATCCTCACCCCGCTGCTGAACGCCGCCGTCTACTTCCTGATCTTCGGCGTGATCCTGAACACCAGGCGCGGGGTGCCCGACTTCATCCCGTTCCTGGTCACCGGGATCTTCGTCTTCAACTTCACCCAGCGTTCCTTCATCATCGCCTCCCGGGTGATCAACGACAGCCTGCCGCTGATCCGGGCACTCCACTTCCCCCGCGCCTGCCTGCCGCTCGGCTACGTGCTCATCGAGTTGCAGCAGATGCTCATCTCCATGGGCGTGCTGTTCGTGATCGTGCTCGTCAGCGGGGAGGGGATCACCTGGTACTGGCTGTTCCTGGTGCCCGCGCTCGTGCTGCAGAGCCTCTTCAACGTCGGTGTCGGGCTCATCCTCGCGCGCGTCGGCGCAGGCGTGGACGACGTCAGCCAGCTGATCCCGTTCATCGTGCGGACATGGATGTACGTCTCCGGGGTCATGTTCTTCATCCCCGCGCTGGCGACCCTCTACCTGCACGCCAAGCTGAGCTACCTGATGCAGATCAACCCAGCAGCGGTCTATATCGCACTGGTCAGGAACGCGCTCCTATCGAAGCTGAGGGCCACGGTCAGCACGTATCAGCCGTACAACCGCCACCTGTGCCAGCTCGCGGTGGGCAGCAAGCATCCCTACATTCCCGCTCACCCAGCACTGCTTGGCCACTGTCACCTCGTGGTCGGCGGCCCCAGCCTGTGGCTCTACGGCGCCGGCTGGGCCGTCCTGGCGATCGTGGTCGGCTTCTTCCTGTTCTGGCGGGCGGAGGTGACCTATGGCCGCGGCTGAACCGATGGTCGTCGTGGACGATCTGCACGTCGTCTACCGCGTGCTCGGCTCGCGGTCCGACAAGGGCACGGCGGCGACGGCCCTCCTGCGCATGATGCGCCGGCAGCGCCGCCCGTCCGTGCGGGAGGTGCACGCTATCCGCGGCATCTCGTTCGTGGCCAACCGCGGCGACGCCGTCGGCGTCATCGGGCGCAACGGCTCCGGCAAGTCAACTCTGCTGCGTGCGATCGCCGGGCTGCTCCCCGCCGAACAGGGCACCGTCTACACCACCGGTCACGCCTCGCTGCTCGGTGTCAACGCGGCGCTCCTGGATGACCTCACCGGGGAGCGCAACGTGGTGGTCTGCGGCCTGGCGATGGGCATGACGCCGCGGGAGGTCAAGGACCGGTATCAGGGCATCGTGGACTTCTCCGGGGTCGGGGACTTCATCAACCTGCCGATGCGCGCCTACTCCACGGGCATGGGCTCACGGCTGCGGTTCGCCATCGCCTCGGCCAGGACCCAGGACGTGCTGCTCATCGATGAGGCGCTGGTCACCGGGGACGCGGAGTTCCGGGTGCGGAGCCGCCAGCGGATCGAGGAACTCCGCGCGCAGGCCGGCACCGTCTTCGTGGTTGCCCACAGCATGGCGCAGATCGAGGAGACCTGTAATCGCGTCATCTGGCTGGAAAAGGGCCAGATCGCGCAGGCCGGTGACGACGTTCCGGCGATCATCGACGCCTACCTGGTGGCCACCGGGGGGGAGCCGATGGTCCGCGAGACCGCCAAGTCCTGACGGCCCGGCGCACGCTACTCCCTGGTTCCTTCCCGGTCGCGCCGTCCCGGTCCGGCCTCTTCCAGTCCGGCCTCTTCCGGTCCGGCCGCCGGGTCGGCGCGGCGCAGCTGGAGGCGCATCTGGGTGCCGCCGCCGGCCCGGGAGCTGGCAACTACCTCGCCGCCCTGCGCCCTGGCCAGCTGCCGCACGATGTAGAGCCCGAGTCCGATCCCGCCGAACCTGCGCCGGTCGCCGGTCTCGCCCTGCACGAATCGCTCGAAGATGCGCTCGTGATCGCCTGGCGCGATGCCGATTCCCTCGTCATCGACGGTGACCTGCAGCCACTCCCCGTCCGGGCGGGCGCTCACCGTGACCGCCCCGCCGTCCGGTGAGTACTTGAAGGCGTTCTCCAGCAGCTGCCCCACGACGACGTCGGTGGCCGTCATGTCGCCATGCGCGTGCGGGAGGTCGCCGGGGATGTCGGTGGTCAGCGTGTGGCGCTCCGACAGCGGCTGGAACGCCACAGCCGCGCCACGCAGCAGCTGGGCCAGGTCGAAGGCCCCGTTCGTCACCGTGAGCTGGTCGGCGCCCGCGCGCGAGCCGAGCAGCAGCTGCTCCACCAGCCGGCCAAGCGACCCCGCCCGCTCGGCGATGGTCTGCACCGCGCTGCGGCGTTCGTCGTCGGACAGCTTGTCCCACCGGCTGGCCAGGGTGCTGGCGAAGCCCTGCACCACGGTGATCGGCGTCCGCAGCTCGTGACTCGTGGTGGCGAGGAACAGGTCCTTGGCCTCCTCGAGTTCCTTCGCCGCCGTCACGTCGCGGAAGTCGACGACCTGCTCTTCCTTGCCGTTCAGCCCGTTGCACAGCACCTCGAGCCAGCGCCCACCGGGGAGCCGGTAGGTCATGGTCGGGCCCCCGGGCGCTGGCACCGGGAACGGCGGCGGCTTGCCGACGACCTCGTCCACTGACAAACCGGTCAGCTTGTGGGCCGCCGGGTTCCACTGCCGGATCATCCCGCGAGGGTCGAGCACGGCGATGCCGTCCGCGCTGGCGTCGATGACCGCTCGCTCGTACGCTCGCTGCCGTACCACCTCCTCGAACGCCATCGCGTTGGTGAGCGCGACACCCGCGTGGCCGGCCATCAGCTCCAGCAGTTCCAGCTCGACATGCCCCACCTTGCGGCGGCTGTAGAGGGCATACAGGGCGCCATAGGGTCGGTCCCCCACGTATGACAGGGCCAGCGCGATGGTGTGCAGCCCGGGCAGCGCGGACCAGACCAGGTCGTTGAACCCGCCGGATTCGTCGGTGGCCATCATCACCGTCCGGCCGGACCGCATCAGGTCGCCGACCAGGCTGGTGGGCAGGTCGGCGGTGCGGCCACGCAGACTCCCGGGCAGCCCGTCCATGCTCACCAGGCGGAGCCGGTCCTCCTCGATGAGCACGAACCCGCCCGCGTCCGCCCCGGTCAGCTCGCACAGGCTGGCGGCGATGCGGTCAAGCACGGCCTCCAGGTCCCGCTGTGCGGTCATGTCGGCGACCACGTCCCCGAGTTTGCGCACCACCCGGGCACGCTGAGCCATGTGGTTCCTGGCGACCTGGTCCGCGCCGGTCCGGTGGCAGACGTTCACCCAGCCGATGACCTCCCCGCCCGGGTCCCGGAGCGCGCTGATGTCGATGCGCAGGTCCAGCAGGGTGCCATCTTTGCAGGCGCGGCGGGTGGCGAAGGAGATCTGGCCGCCGTAGCGCAGGCGTTCCAGCACCGCGTTGTGCTCCGCCTCCAGTTCCTCGGGGATCATCGGCGGCTCGGTGCCCAGAACTTCCTTCGCGCTCCAGCCGAACATGCGCTCGGCGGCCGGGTTCCACAGCAGCACACTGCGGTCCGTGGCGAACGCCACGATCGCGTCGGCCGCGCTTTCCACAACCGCGCGCGCCGTCGCGTCCACGCGGTCCTGCCCGGCGACCGCCTGCTGCTCTGTCACGGCTTTCATGGTGCCACCACACGGCCGGTCAAGCCCGGCAAAGGGCAAGGGAGGCGGGTTGCGGCCTGCGCCGCCCGGCCCGGCTCCCGCGCTACTGGACCGGCTCCCGCGCTACTGGACCTGCCAGGTGAAGGAGACCGACCCGGAGATGCCGCCGCTGGTCGCGGTCACGATCGCGTGATAGGTGCCCGGCGTGCCCAGCCGGCCCGTGATCTTGCCCGCTGTGCTGACGGACAGCCCCGGCGGGAGTCCCTTGGCCGAGAACGAGGGTGTCCGGCCCTTGACCGGGTCGGCCTGGCTGATCCGGAGCGCGACCGAGCTGCCGTGGGTCCCCTTCAGGGCCCCGGGGTCGAGCAAGGGGATGAGGCCGGGGTTGAGCTGGTCGAGGTCGGTGTGCGCGGCCCCGCTGATGCCGGCCACGGTGCCGACGCTGGAGTACTGCCACAGTGCCCAGCTCGCCCACCCGGCCGGCAGCAGCGGGCTGCTTGCCGTCGTGTAATTGGCCACCCACATCGGTGTCTGCCCGAAGGCGGTGCTGCCCGCGGTGCAGGTGTGCCACCAGTCCGCCGTCGTGTAGATGATCGGAAGCCGGCCGGTCTTGGCCTGCACCGCGCTGCCGAATCCGGTGATCCACTTCACCATGGCGGTGGGGCTGAGCCCGTAGCACTCGTTGGTGTGGTCGGTGGTCACGTAGGGGTCGTACTCGATGTCCAGCAGGACCGGCACGGTGGCGCTGCTGGCCCCGAGATAGCTGAGCAGGTAGCTGGCCTGGGTGGCGGGGCTGGTACTGCCGCCGTTGCCGTTCGGGATGGCAAAGGCGTAGGCGATCGTCGACAGCCCTGCCGTCCGCGCGCCGGCCAGGTCGGTGAGGGCAAAGGGGTTCTTGTAGTAGCTGCCTTCGGTCGCCTTGACGGCGGCGAACTGGATCCCGCCGGCGGCCACCTGCTGCCAGTTGATCGGGGCATTCTTGGGGTGCTGGAAGGACGCAACGTCCACGCCCTGCGCCGCGCCCGCCAGGGCCGAGTTGGCGATTGCGGAAGCCGCCCGCTGCCCGGTCCCGGCAGTGCCGGCCGCTGCTGCGAGCTGGTGCAGCAACTGCGGCGAGTGAGTGGCCCCCACGTTGGAGCGGTCCGGCCGTTGCGCAGGAGCCGACCCCCCGGAAGGATCACCAGCCGCCGCGGCCACCGGCTGTGCCATGAGCCCCGGCAGACCGACAAACGCGGCTGCGATCAGGGCAGCTACCCATCGCAGGGACGGCGTTCTCGCACGCATCTGCCTTCCACGCAGCACAGCCCGCTCCTCAACGCTCGGTGCCACACACCTTCCTATCGGTCCCCACCGGATCAGGGGGGCGAACCGATCACAAATCGGCACCGACATTGGCGGAAGGCGGCCGGTCTGCCCGCCGCGCGGGCCCGGTGGGCTCTTATGCGGCCCGGCCCGGTGGGCTGTGACTGTGGAAGGTCCGGTGGCCGTCGGGACTGGTGGCGGTGGTGGTGCCATCGGGGTTCAGGGTCAGGGACCAGCCCCAGCGGTGGATGACGATGAGGTGATGGAACACGCAGAGTGGGACCAGGTTGGGCAGGGCGGTGGGACCGCCGTGGGCGCGGGGGCGCAGGTGGTGGATCTCGCAGGCGCTGGCCGGCTGTTCGCAGCCGGGGAACGCGCAGTGCGGGTGGCGGGTGGTCGCGGCGCGGCGCAGGTGGGCGGGGATGGTCTCGGTAGCGGCGCCGACGTCGAGCGGGAGGCTGACCGAGGCGAGCGGGCCACTGCCCAGGCCGGCCCGCAGGTGGGCGGCGAGCCCGCCGGGCCCGGACAGGGCGTCGGCAGCCAGGGCGAGCAGGGCGCGGCGGAGCCGGCCGCGGGTGCGCGGGGACAAAGGTGTGCGGCTGGGGCAGGTGCACCCACCGCAGGTGCACCCGCACCTGACCGGCCCGCCGGTGCCTGGTGGCGGGGTGCCGCGCGCTTGGGGTCCGGCCAGGAATGCCTCTGCCAGCTGGTCCAGGGCGGCGGGGTCGGGGTGGCCGGTGACGATGGGCACGATGGTGGCATCGCACGCGGCGGCCTCAGCTTCGGCGCCGGCCAGCCAGCCGTGCTGGGCGGCGGCGGCCCGCCAGGTGGCCTCGGCTCCCGAGGCGCCGCGTAGCTGGTCCAGTCCCATGTGCACCATGATCTGGGTCGGCTGGCCGGCCCGGCCCGGCACCATTCCCGCGGCGATCAGCCGCCGGCACGCCTCCGCCAGCGCGTCGTGGCGGCGCTGCGCCGCGGTGCGGCTATCTTCGGGCCCGGCCTTCTTGCCCAGCGCCTGCAAGACCGCCGACAGGGCCGCGGAGCAGCCCGCGCTCAGATCACCGTTGAGCCGGCCAGCGCCCGCGAAGGTGACATCCAGCCACACGCCCCGCTCATCGAAGCCGTCACCGTCACCCTCGCGGCCATGGTGGCCGCTGCGCTCGAAGATCTCCTGCGCCAAGCCCGCCAGGTCCGCCAGGGTGGCACCGCCGCCAGCAGCGACGACCACGATGGCATCGGCGTCATCACGGCGATCCGCGGGCAGCCGGTCATTCCAGTCGCAGATCGCCCGCGCCCAGGACGGGGAGATCTGCCCGGCGGCTAACGCCCGCCCGATCACCGGGTGACCAGCCAGCCGCCGCACCCAGCCCACCGCACCAGCGGCGGCGCCAGCGGTGATCTGGGTCTGCCACCTCAGCCACACCCGCGCCGACCCATGCCCGTCATCCTCATATGAAGACTGCGCGGTGAAGGCCGCGAGCACCTGGGCCCGCGCCGCGGTCTGCTTAGCCTCAGCCCTGCCTAATGCCCGCAGCGCTTCGGCTTGCGCCGCGGCCGGTAACGAGCCCACATCGGCGGCATTGAGCGCATCCAGCGCCCGGTCGAGCATGGCCAGCGCCGCCGCCACCCCCGCCGGTTCCTGCCCGCCGCCGCACATGCTGACCACCTCCACCCTGTCACCGGTTAGCCGCTCCTGGCCCCGATTCGAGAACCAGTTCGACTCTACCAATCCTCACCGACATTCCAGGGTCGCCACGCCCAGGACGGAAAAAACTCGGCAACGTTTTCGGCCCCACGAAACTGGCACCGTCGACGCGTCCGGACTCGCCCACGGAACCCGCTTGCAGGCGCCCGGCGCGGAGACCACCAGGCCGGGCTGGCGCGGTCTTGGGCCGGGCTGACGCGGTCTTGGCCGGGCTGACGCGGTCTTGGGCCGGGCTGACGCGGTCTTTTGGGCCGCGCCTACTTCAGTCCTTGGGCCGCGCCTATTTCAGCAGCCGGGACATCCGGCGGTCCGCAAGTGGCTTGCCCCCGGTCTGGCAGGTCGGGCAGTACTGGAGCGCGGAGTCGGCGAAGGAGACCTCGCGTACCGTGTCGCCGCAGACCGGGCAGGGCTGACCGGCCCGGCCGTGCACGCGCAGGCCGGCCTTCTTCTCGGCCTTGAGTTCTCCGGCGGCCAGTCCGGCGGACCTGGTCACCGCCTCCTCCAGGGCGCCCCTCATCGCCGCGTAGAGCCCGGCGACCTCGTCAGGGGTGAGACTGGCCGCGAGCTTGAACGGGGACATCTTCGCCGCGTGCAGGACCTCGTCGGAGTAGGCGTTGCCGATGCCCGCGATGATCTTCTGGTCCCTGAGCACGCCCTTGATCTGGGTGCGCCGTCCCGCGAGCAGCCCCGCGAGAGTCTCGACGGTGAACGAGTCGGCCAGCGGATCCGGGCCGAGCGAGGAGATCCCCGGCACCTGGGCGGGGTCGTTGACCAGATAGACCGCCAGCCGCTTGCGGGTGCCCGCCTCCGTCAGGTCGAATCCGCTGCCGTCGGCGAACCGGAGCCGGAACGCCAGCGGGCTCTTGCCGGGCCGTGGTGGCTCCTCGGGCAGACTGTCCCGCCAGCGCAGCCAGCCCGCGCGGGCCAGGTGGGTGATCAGGTGCAGCGGCCCACCAGTCGTGACCCCAGCAGGCCCAGCCGGGGCCGGCGCGACCCCGCTGCCGGCCGGCATGGTCAGCAGGTCGAGGAACTTGCCGTGGCGCCCGGCGCCGGTGACCTCACGGCCCGCGAGCGCGCTCAGATCTGGCTGGTAGGTCTTGAGAACAGCGAACGTGGCACTGGCGGCCCAGTCTATGATCTGGCCGACCGCGCGCTCCCGTAGGTAAATGGCGAGCGACTCCACCTCGGGTAGTTCCGGCACAAGACCGATTCTGCCCGGTCCGGGCCCATGGGTCCGACCGGCCGCTCCACTGGCTTAGTTGCTTTACCAAAACTAACATAGATTGCGGATGTGGTCTCGTGCGTGGAGCATAGGACCAACAAGGACGAGAAGCCATGGACCAGGCAGAGTCTTCGCCGCTTCCGGACCAGCCCGAACGCTCACGGCGGCGTGCCCGCGACGAGGAGCCGCAACGTGCTGCGGCCGGTGCGCTCGACCACCCGGTCGTGGCCGGCTACGACGGTTCCCCGTCGAGCCGCCACGCGCTGGCCTACGCCGTGGGCCTGTCGCGCCGTCTCGGCCGGCCACTGCTGATCGTCTACGTGAGCTCACCGGCGATCTACTGCGAGCCCCTCACCGGCCAGGTGATCGGCGCGGTGCGGGACCGGTCGGAGACCGAACGCTGGCTGCTCGCCGAACTAGACGAGGTCTGCGGCCGGGACGGCATCGAGATACGGATCCTCACCCGGCGGGGCAACCCGGCCAGGGAACTGGCGGCCGCGGCCGATGAGTCCGGCGCGGACGCACTCGTCATCGGGGCGCCAGAACACCGCTGGCACCACGTGGCCGGCTCCGTCCCGGGCTGGCTGGCGCGGCACGCGCACTGCCCGGTCATCGTCGTGCCCTGACCGGCCCGGACGCGGCGGCGCCACACAGGGGCCGCTAGTGGATCTAGGGGGCCGGGTGCCGGAGAATGGGCCCCCGGGAGATCCGGAGGACCGATGATGGATCACGACGACGCCGCCCAGAGGGCGGCGGGACCCGCGCCAGGCACGGGTCCCGTAGCTACGGAGCCCGTGGCCACGGAACCCGTCGTCACCGGGGTGCCGGGACTGCAGGCGATCATCGATGCCCTGCGGGGCCAGGGCTTCACCGTGATCGGCCCCACCCGCCGGGACGGGGCCATCATCCTGGCCGAGATCGCCGGGGTCGGCGACCTGCCGGCCGGCTACGGCGATGACCAGGACGCCGCGCACTACCGGCTGCACCGGCGTGACGACGAGGCGCTGTTTGGTTTCGCCGCCACCGCGCAGTCGTGGAAATCCGTGCTGTTCCCCGCCCGCGAGCTTGTCTGGTCGGGCGAGCGGGACGGGGAGGGTTTCGCCATCCGGCCCGCCGGCCGGGATGGTCCCGCCTACGCCCTGCTCGGGGTCAGGTCGTGTGACCTGCATGCGATCGGCATCCAGGACCAGATCCTGCTGGGGCGCGCCTTCACCGACGCGGCGTACGCGGCCCGGCGCGACGGCACCTTCATCATCGCGGTCGGCTGCTCCCACCCGGGCGGGACCTGCTTCTGCGTCTCCATGGGCACCGGGCCCCGGCCGGAGGCGGGCTTCGACCTGTCTCTCACCGAACTTCTCGACGGCGGGGAGCACCGGTTCGTGGTCACCGTGGGCAGCACCCGCGGTGAGGCCCTGCTCCGGTCACTGCCGCCCGCCGCCACCACCACCGTGGCCGGCCAGGCGGACCTGGCGGACCTGGCGGCGGCCGATGAAGTGCTCGCCCGGGCCGCCGCCCAGATGGGCCGCGCACTCGACACCGACGGCATCCGCGACCTGCTTTACGACAACGCCGAGCATCCGCGCTGGGATGACGTGGGCTCGCGCTGCCTGGCATGCACCAATTGCACCCTGGTCTGCCCGACCTGCTTCTGCGTCTCGATGGAGGACATCACCGATCTGGCTGGCGGGCATTCGGAGCGCCACCGGGTCTGGGATTCGTGCTTCACCAGCGAGCACTCGCATCTGAGCGGGGGCAGCGTCCACGCCTCCACCCGCTCCCGCTACCGGCAGTGGATGACCCACAAGCTGGCCTCCTGGATCGATCAGTTCGGCATGTCCGGCTGCGTGGGGTGCGGCCGCTGCATCACCTGGTGCCCGGCCGCGATCGACATCACCCAGGAGGCGGCGGCCCTGCGCCCCCCGGCACCCCGGGACCAGACCGGAGGGCAGGTCCGGTGAGAATCCGGGCCATGGCCGAGTACCTGTCCGGGCACCCGTTCTTCGCCGGGGTGGACGCCGGCTTCATGTCCGAACTGGCCGGCTGCGCGATCAACGAGCACCTCCGCCCGGGCGGCTACCTGTTCCGGGAAGGCCACGCCGCGGAGCACTTCTATGTCGTCACCCGCGGCCGGATCGCCCTGGAACTGTTCAGCCCGGCCACCGGTGCGCACGTGCTCGACTCGGCGGGCAAGGGGGAGGTGCTGGACTGGCCCTGGCTGATCCCGCCCCACCGGTGGTTCTTCGACGGCCGGGCGGTCGAGCCCACCAGCGTGGTCTCGCTGGACGCGGGCTGCCTGCGCGAGAAATGCGACGCGGACCCGCGGCTGGGCTACGCGCTGGCGCTGCGGGCCGCGCAGCTGATGTCGCACCGGCTGCAGGCGACCCGCGCGCGCCTGCTCGACGTGTACGGAACCCCATGACCGTGGCCGGCTCCACCCTGGCGCCCGGTTCCCCGCTGGTTCCCCGGCCGTTCCGGGTGGTCGCCACCCGGCCGGAGACCGCGGATACCACGACCCTGACGATCGAGCCGGCCGACGGGGTCCCGCTGGGCTTCGCCGCCGGGCAGTTCACCATGCTCGGCACGTTCGGCGGCGCCGAGGCGCCGATCTCGGTGACAAGCTCGCCCGTGGCGAGCGGGCCGGTGGAACAGACCATCCGCGACATGGGCGGCGTCACCCACGACCTCACGACCGTGAAGCCCGGGGACATGCTGACCGTACGGGGCCCGTACGGGACCGGATGGAACATAACCGATGGTGCCGACGGGGACATCCTCTTCGTGGCCGGCGGCATCGGCCTGGCGCCGTTGCGTTCGGCACTGCTGGAGGTGCTGGCCACCCGGGCGGCCTACCGGCGGGTGGCCCTGCTCTACGGCGCGCGTACGCCACCCGAGCAGGTGTTCCGCGGCGACCTCGCCCACTGGGCGCGGGGGGACGGCGGCATCGCGCTCGACGTCACCGTGGACAAGGCCGACCCCGGCTGGGCCGGCCCGGTCGGGCTGGTCACCAGCCTGATCCCGGGCGCCCGGTTCGACCCGGCCCGGACCCTGGCGCTGCTCTGCGGGCCGGAGGTGATGATGCGGTTCGTGGCCGTTGCGCTGGTTGACGCCGGTGTGCCCGCGGGGCGGATCAGGGTGTCCCTGGAGCGGAACATGAAATGCGGGGTCGGCCTGTGCGGCCACTGCCAGCTCCGGGAGCTGTTCATCTGCACCGACGGGCCGGTGCTGCCCTACGACCGGGTCGCTGGCCTGATGGCGCTGCGGGAGTACTGACATGACCAGTGACGGGATGGCCACCGGCCGACCCAAGCTCGCCGTCTGGAAGTTCGCCTCCTGCGACGGCTGCCAGCTGACCCTGCTGAACTGCGAGGACGAGCTGCTCACCGTCGCCAGCGAGGTCGAGATCGCCTACTTCCCGGAGGCGACGAGCGCGATGGTGGCCGGCCCGTACGACCTGTCGCTGGTGGAGGGGTCCATCACCACCCCGGGCGACGCCGAGCGGATCCACGGGGTACGGCAGGCGTCCCGGCGGCTGGTCACCATCGGCGCGTGCGCCACGGCGGGCGGCATCCAGGCCCTGCGAAACTTCGCCGACGTGGCGCAGTTTCGTTCTGCCGTGTATGCCCATCCCGAATACATCGAGACGCTGGCCGATTCGACCGCCATCGCCGCGCATGTGCCGGTCGATTTCGAGCTGCACGGCTGCCCCATCGACAAGGGCCAGCTGCTGGCGGTGCTGACCGCGTTCCTGCACGGCCGCAAGCCCCCGATCCCCGGCTACAGCGTGTGCGTCGAGTGCAAGCGGCGGGGGACCGTCTGCGTGATGGTCGCCCACGGAACCCCGTGCCTGGGCCCGGTCACGCACGCGGGGTGCGGGGCGCTCTGCCCCGCCTACGGCCGGGGATGCTACGGATGTTTCGGGCCGCAGGACACGCCCAATACCGCCTCGCTGGCGAGCAGCCTCGCCTTCCTCGGCATGCCCGGGCGTGACCTGCGCCGGGTGTTCCGGACCTTCAACGCGGCGGCCCCGGCGTTCCTGGCCGAGAGCGAACGCCATCAGGAGGATGCCGGATGAGCGGCGGCGGGGCCCCGGTCGACGGGGACAGCGGCAACCGGACCCTGCATGTGCCCATGCTCGCCCGCGTCGAGGGCGAGGCATCCATGCGGGTGCTGGTCGAGGCCGGGCAGGTGAGCGAGGTGGAGCTGCGCATCTTCGAGCCGCCGCGGTTCTTCGAGGCGCTGCTGCGCGGCCGGGCCTTTACCGAGCCACCGGACATCACGGCCCGGATCTGCGGGATCTGCCCGGTCGCCTATCAGATGAGCGCCTGCCAGGCGATCGAGGACGCGTGCGGTGTCACCGTCCCGCAGCCGCTGCGAAGCCTGCGGCGGCTGCTCTACTGCGGGGAGTGGATCGAGAGCCACGCGCTGCACATCTACCTGCTGCACGCGCCCGACTTCCTGGGCTATGAGAGCGCCATCGAGCTCGCCCGCGACCGGCGCGATCTGGTGGAGCGCGGGCTGCGCCTGAAGAAGGCCGGCAACGCGATCATGACCGTCGTCGGCGGGCGGGCCGTCCACCCGGTCAACGTGCGGGTGGGCGGGTTCTTCCGGCTGCCGGCCGCCGACGAGCTGCGCAAGCTGCGTGCCACGCTGGTGGACGCGCTGCGGGACGCGCTGGCCACGGTCGAGCTGGTGGCGGGTTTCGACTTCCCGGACTTCACCCACGACTGCGAGTACGTCTGCCTGCGGCCGGCGCAGGGCTATCCCATCGAGGCCGGCCAGGTGGTGACCAGCGGCGGCCTGGCCTTCGCCGTCGCCGAGTTCGACGCGCACGTCACCGAGGAGCAGGTGCCGCACTCCCACGCGCTGCACGCCCGGCTGCACGGCGCCGATCCTTACCTGGTCGGGCCGCTCGCCCGGTACTCGCTGAACTCCGCTGCCCTGTCGCCGCTTGCCGCGGAGGCGGCGAGCGCGGCCGGGCTGGGCCGCGAGTGCCGCAACCCGTTCCGCTCGATCGCCGTCCGCGCGGTGGAGATCACCTACGCCTGCGAGGAAGCGCTGCGGATCATCGACGGATGGGAGGGCGCGGCTGCCCCGTCGGTGGTGGTGGAGCCCCGGGCCGGCACCGGTTACGGGGCCACCGAGGCGCCGCGTGGCCTGCTCTACCACCGCTACCAGCTCGCCGCCGACGGCACCATCACCGATGCCCGGATCGTGCCGCCCACGTCGCAGAACCAGATCAGCATCGAGCATGACCTGCGTGCGTTCGTCCAGCACCGGCTGGATCTGCCGTCCGCCGAGCTCACCCGCCAGTGCGAGCAGGCGATCCGCAACTATGACCCGTGCATCTCCTGCGCGACCCATTTCCTTGACCTCACCCTTGAGCACCGGTGACCGGCGGGACCGCGGTGCTCGTGGTCGGGGTGGGCCAGCGTGACCGGGGCGACGACGCGATCGGGCCGGCGGTCGCGGAGCGGGCGGCCGGCCTGCTGCCGCCGGGGGTCACCGTGCTGGAGCGGGCGGAACCGGCCGGGCTGATCGACACCTGGGCCGGCGCGGGACTTGTCGTGATCACCGACGCGGTGCGGTCGGGGCGGCGGCCCGGGACGGTGCACGTGCTGCACGCCTGCCACGGCCCGCTCCCGGTGGGGACGGGGACGGGCACCACGCACGGCTTCGGCCTGGCCGATGCGATCGAGCTGGGGCGCGCGCTCGGACGGCTACCGTCCCGGCTGGTCGTCGTCGGCGTGGAAGCTCAGCAGTTCGGCCTGGGCGAGCCGATGTCACCGCCGGTCGCGGCCGCCGCCGGGCTGGCAGCACAGGCGGTGGCGCAGGTGGTCCGCACGGGTGAGGCGGGCTCCACGGCCGGTGAGGGCTGACCGGCTATGGCGGTAGCGGCATCGCAGTGGTGGAAGACTGTGGCTTCCAGGTGACAGTGGCATGCCCGGCGCTGCGGACTCGGTTACCGGATGTGACGGGGGCACATAGGCTCTGGTCAGTGTGTTGAGTGGGCGAGGAGGGATTTGAACCCTCACGTCCTTGCGGACACACGGACCTGAACCGTGCGCGTCTGCCGTTCCGCCACCCGCCCCAGGGCAACGAGTCAGGTTAGCACGACCACAAGCTGCCACTCACCGCCGATACGATCGGATGCGAGCAGGGGAAGGAGGGGACCGGGTGGGAGTGCTACAGCGCTTCGAGCGCAGGCTCGAAGGCATGGTCGAGGGTGCCTTCGCTCGGGCGTTCAAGTCCGAGCTCGAACCGGTGGAGATCGCCAGCGCGGTACAGCGCGAGATGGATGACCGCGCCGCGATCGTGGCGCAGGGCAGGACATTGGTGCCAAACGATTTCGTCGTGGAACTGTCGGAGACAGACCACGAGCGCCTCGAGGTATACGCGGACAACCTCGGGATCGAACTCGCCACGCTGGCCCGCGAGCACGCCAAGGAGCAGGGCTACTCCTTCGTGGGCCCGGTGCGGATGCGCTTCGAGGGTGTGCCGGACCTGACCACGGGAACCTTCCGGATCCGCTCGGGGGTGATCCGGGGCACCACGGTCGAGGGCGGGGAGATCCGGCGTCCCGCCAGCGACCTGCCCAGGCCGCCCGGGGCCTTCTCGGGCCGGCCCCGGCTGCTTGTCTCCGGTCCCGAGCCGGGGGCGGACGGCAGCATGCAGCGGACCTACGAGCTCACCGCCCCGGTGACCATGCTCGGCCGGGGCACCGACTGCGACTTGCGGCTCGTCGATCCCGGCGTGTCCCGCCACCATGCCGAACTGCGGGTGGAGGACGACGAGGTTGTGCTAGTTGATCTAGGATCCACCAACGGCACGTTCGTCAACGGCGAGCCGGTCAGACGGATCTCACTCACCGACGGCACCCGCGTCACACTCGGCCGCACGACGCTGGTATTCCGCCGGGACGGTATCTACTGACTTCCAGCAGGGGCCACACTGAAAGACAACCAGCGGTCCGTTAACCCGCGGGCCCGAGGCCGGCGGTCCTGCAACCAGCGGGCACAGCCACCCGAGGACACATGACCCGATGAACGCCCTCACTCTCACCCTGATCAGGGTCGCCTTCCTGGCGGTCCTGTGGCTGTTCGTGATCGCAGCGGTGGGTGTGGTGCGCACAGATCTCTTCGGGCCCGCGATCTCCGGCCGGCAGCAGCGCCGCCAGCAGAAAGCGCAGCAGAAGGCGCAGCGGGCCAGGGCGCCGCGGCCCGCCCGGCCGGGCCGGGCCGCCCGGGGAGCGCCGCAGCGGCTGCTGGTCACGGGGGGCAGCCTGGCCGGCACCTCGATCGGGCTGGCGGACCAGCAGATCACGATCGGGCGGGCGAACGACGCCACCCTGGTATTGTCCGATGATTACGCTTCGAGCCGACATGCACGGCTGTTCCCCCAGAATGGCCAGTGGATCGTGGAAGACCTCGGATCGACCAACGGCACGTATCTGGACCGGCAGAAAGTGACCCAGCCGACACCAGTCCCCGCAGGCGTGCCGATCCGCATCGGGAAGACCGTTCTGGAACTGCGCAGATGACACTTGCACTCCGCTACGCGGTCCGCTCAGACGTCGGCCTCCTCCGCGAGGGGAACGAGGACTCGGCGTACGCGGGCCCGCGCCTGCTGGCAGTCGCCGACGGCATGGGCGGCCACGCCGCGGGCGAGGTCGCGAGCGCGGTGGCCATCTCCGTGCTCACCGACCTCGACGAGGACCTGCCCGCCAGCGAGCTGCTTGACGTGCTCGCCGACGCGGTTTCCCGGGCCAATCACATCCTGCACGACATGGTCATCGCCGATCCCTCCATCGGAGGCATGGGCACCACGCTGACGGCCATGCTCTGGTCGGGCACCCGGGTGGCCGTGTGCCACATCGGGGACTCCCGCGCGTACGTCCTGTCGGACGGCGAGTTCCGCCAGATCACGCACGATCACACCCTCGTCCAGTCGCTGGTGGACGACGGCCGGATCAGCCCGGATGAGGCCGCCACCCACCCACAGCGATCGCTGCTGCTGCGCGCCCTGGACGGCAGCAACGACGTGGAGCCGGACCTGTCGCTGCGCGAGGCCCAGGTGGGCGACCGGTACCTGCTCTGCTCCGACGGCCTGTCCGGCGTCGTGAGTGAGCAGACTCTGCACCGGACCCTGGCCACCGTCGCCGAACCGGACGATGCCGTGCGCCAGCTGATCGAGCTGGCGATCAAGGGGGGCGGCCCGGACAACATCACCTGCATCGTCGCGGACGTGGTGGACAGCATGACCGGGATCCGGCCGCCCAGCGAGGTGTCGGTGCTCGCAGGGGCCGCCTCCAACGGCAGCGGCCGGCCGCCGATGCGCACCGACAGCCCGGCCGGGCGCGCTCACGTGCTCACCCAGACCGCCCCGCAGGCCGCCGTGGTGATCGCCCACGACGACCCGGCGCCGCGGGCCGCCCGGGGGGCGGCCTTCGACGACGACATCGAGCCGATGGGCTCCGCCCGACGGCGCTGGCCGATCGTGAAGTCCCTGCTCGCCCTGCTGCTCCTGGTGATCATCGGAGCCGGGTACGCGGGCTGGCGTTACATCCAGTCGCAGTACTACGTGGGCGAGGATGCCGGCCACGTCGCCATCTTCCACGGGATCAACCAGGACCTGGCCGGGCTGAACCTGTCCAGCGTCTACCGGCGGACGGAGATCCCGCTGGCCGCGGTGCCGGCGCCCGACCAGTCAATGATCCGTTCCACCATCGCCGCCAGCAGCCTGAGCCACGCCCAGACCGTCGTGGGAACCATCCGCGGCGACTACCAGGTGTGCCAGCGCGCCACTTCGGCGCTCACCGCCTACAACGCCAGGATGCGCGCCTACACCGCGAAGCTGGACGCGTACAAGAAGAAGCACGGCACCACCGCGCCGGTCAAGACCAAAGCGGGCAAGGTCGTCGCCACCCCGCCGGTCAAGCCCACCGGGACAAAGCCCACCATCCCCGCGGACTGCCCAAGTACCGGGACCGGGGCCGGGTTGTGAGCGCCGTGGTGACCCCGGGCCAGCCCGGTGATCCGCGGAGCACCGGGGAGCTGGCCATGCCCCTGCGGGCAGCCCAGGAGAGCCCGGTGCCGATGCCGCGCGGGCGGCGCCGGACCGAGCTGGCCATGCTGGTGTTCGCCGTCGCCGTGGTGCTGTTCGCCTATGCCAGCGTGGGCCTGACCATGACCGGCCGTATCCCGGCCGGGATCGCCGGCTACGGGCTGGCATTCGGCGCCCTCATGCTGGTGGCCCACCTCGCCATCCGCCGGCTCGCACCGTGGGCGGACCCGCTGATGCTGCCGCTCGCGGCGCTGCTGAACGGCCTGGGCATCGTGATGATCTACCGGCTGCAGCAGTCCGGGCGCGACGGCAACTCGGGCCGTGTGATCAGCACCATGAGCGCGTCGTCAACGGTGTTGCAGGTGGTGTGGAGCACGGTGGGTGTGGCCGCGTTCATCGCGGTGCTCGCGCTCGTGAGGGAGCCGCGCCTGCTGCAGCGCTACACCTACACGTTCGGCGTGATCGGGCTGGTCCTGCTGGCCATCCCGGCGGTGCCCGGGATCGGGAGCGAGGTGAACGGCGCCAAGGTGTGGATCAGCATCGGCGGCTTCTCGGTCCAGCCGGGCGAGTTCGCCAAGCTGGCGCTGGCCGTGTTCTTCGCCGGCTACCTGGTCGCCAAGCGCGACGTGCTCTCACTCGCGGGCCGGCGGGTGCTCGGCATCGACCTGCCGCGCGGGCGGGACCTGGGCCCGGTGCTCATCGCCTGGGCCGCCAGCCTGCTCATCCTCGTCTTCGAGACCGACATCGGGACGTCCGCGCTGTTCTTCGGCCTGTTCCTCGTCATGTTGTACATCGCCACCCAGCGCACGTCCTGGCTGCTCATCGGCGGCGCGCTGTTCCTGGCCGGGGCCTACGCCGCCAGCAAGCTGTTCGCCCATGTCGGCGAGCGGGTCACGATCTGGCTGCACCCGTTCGCCGCCCAGAACGTGTACCACAGCTCCTACCAGCTGGTGCAGGGCCTGTACGGGATGGGCTTCGGAGGGGTGCTCGGCACCGGCCTCGGGAACGGGCAGCCGTACTGGACCCCGCTGGTGCAGAGCGACTTCATCGTCACCGCCTTCGGTGAGGAACTCGGCCTCACCGGCCTGATGGCGATCCTGCTGATCTACGGCCTCATCGTGCAGCGGGGCTTGCGCGCGGCGGTCGCGGTCCGCGACCCGTTCTCCAAGCTGCTGGCCGGCGGCCTCGCGTTCGTGCTCGCCCTGCAGGTCTTCGTCATCGTCGGCGGTGTCACCCGGCTCATCCCGCTGACCGGGATCACCACCCCCTTCCTGTCCCAGGGCGGTTCCTCGCTGGTCGCCAGCTGGATGCTGATCGCGCTGCTGATGCGGATCAGCGACACCGCCCGCCTGCCCGCCCCGCAGCCGATCCAGGAAGAGGGGATGACCCAGGTGGTGAGGGGCGGATGAACCATGCCCTGCGCCGGATCTCGCTCGTCACCCTCCTGATGTTCTTGCTGCTGCTGCTCAGCGTGAACTACGTGCAGGCGTTCGAGCCGTCCAGCCTGGCCGTGCAGCGCGGGAACGCACGGATCTTCTCCCAGCAGTACCAGTACCAGCGCGGCGCGATCATCACCGCGGACAACAAGACGATCGCCGAGTCGGTGCACGTCAAGGGCATCTACAGCTACCAGCGGCACTACCCGTACCCGACCACGTACGCGCCGGTGACCGGGTACGACTCGCTCTACAGCGCCACCGGCATCGAGCAGGCGGAGGACAAGTTCCTGTCCGGGTCGGACGCGCAGCTCACCGTCCACAACCTGATCGACCTGGTCTCCGGCAAGCCCAAGCGGGGCGCGACCGTGCAGCTGACGGTCAACTCGGCTGCCCAGGTGGCGGCGTACAACGCGCTCAAGGCGAGCGGGCTGCCCAGCGGGGCGGTCGCGATCGACCCGAGGACCGGCGCGATCCTGGCATTGGCGTCCTACCCGACCTTCAACCCGAACAAGTACGCGACGTTCGACGGCACCCAGCTCAAGCGGATCGACAACCGGTACCTCACCGACCCGCGGCAGCCGCTGATCAACCGGGCCATCAACGCGACCTTCCCGCCCGGCTCCACCTTCAAGGTCGTGACCAGCTCGACCGCCTTCTCCCACGGCTACAACACCGGCACCCGGGTCTACGCGCCGACCAACCTCAAGCTGCCCAACACCAGCAAACAGCTGATCAACTTCGACAACTCGCCCTGCGACGACGGCAGCAACCCCACCGGGAACGGCAAGGTGCCGCTCATCTACGCCTTCACCGTGTCGTGCAACACCGTGTTCGGCAACCTGGGCATGCATCTCGGTGACACGGCGATCAGGCAGCAAGCCGACAAGTTCGGCATGAACAGCGCGAGCCTGCGGATCCCGCTCAAGGTGTCCCAGAGCAACTACCCGCCGATCCCGGGCCACGACCCGGCACTCACCGCCTATTCGGCGATCGGCCAGTACAACACCACGGTCACCCCGCTGCAGGAGGCCATGTTCTCGGCCGCGATCGCCAACAACGGCACCCTGATGGCCCCCTACCTGGTCCAGAAGGTCACGGCGCCGGACCTGACCCCGCTGGTGACGGCCCAGCCCACCGTGCTGACCCAGGCCGTGAGCCCCAGCGTGGCCGCGCAGGTGTCGCAGATGATGGTCAACGTCGTCAAGCTGCCCTACGGCACCGCACATAACAGCGTCACCTCCCTGACCAACATCCCCATCGCGGCCAAGACGGGGACGGCGCAGAACGGCAGCAACAACACCGGCCTCGACGACGCGGTGTTCACCTGCTTCGCGCCGGCCGCCAACCCGCAGATCGCGGTCGGCGTCATAGTTAAGGGGGGCGGTCTGGGCGCCGACGCGTCCGCGCCGATCGCGGTGCAAATCATCAAGGCATACCTGGCCGCGCAGGCGAAGCGATGAGCACAGGAGGCAGCCGGAGAGCGAGCAGAGGACGGCCGGACGCCGGGCGCTGCCCCGGCACGACCCGCGCGCCAGGGTGGCATCTCACCCCAGCGCACGGTTGACTACGACCAGGACGGTTACGGAAGTGCGAGACATGACCCAGCCCCGCCTCCTTGGCGGTCGTTACGAGCTCGACGGTGTCGTCGGGCGTGGCGGCATGGCCGAGGTGTTCCGGGCACGCGACATACGCCTCGACCGTGTGGTCGCGGTGAAGACACTCCGTGAAGACCTGGCCAGAGACGCGACGTTCCAGGCCAGATTCCGCCGCGAGGCACAGTCGGCCGCCTCGCTCAACCACCCCTCGATCGTGGCCGTCTACGACACCGGCGAGGACATGACCGCGTCCTCGCACGTGCCCTACATCGTGATGGAGTACGTGGACGGCCGGACCCTCCGCGATCTGCTGCGGGACGACCGGCGGCTGCTGCCCGAGCGCGCGCTCGAGATCACCGACGGTGTGCTGCGGGCACTGGACTACAGCCACCGGCACGGGATCGTGCACCGCGACATCAAGCCGGGCAACGTGATGCTGACCCGCTCCGGCGAGGTCAAGGTGATGGACTTCGGCATCGCCCGGGCCGTCAGCGACGCGCAGGCCACCATGACCCAGACCGCACAGGTGATCGGCACCGCGCAGTACCTGTCGCCCGAGCAGGCCCGCGGCGAGCGGGTTGACGCCCGCAGCGACCTGTACTCGACCGGGTGCCTGCTGTACGAACTGCTGACCGGCAGGCCGCCGTTCCTCGGCGACTCCCCCGTCGCCATCGCCTACCAGCACGTGCGCGAGAACCCGGTCCCGCCGTCGCGGCTGGACCCGGAGATCCCGCGCTGGGCCGACTCCATCGTGCTCAGGGCCATGGCCAAGGATCCCGCGCAGCGCTACCAGTCCGCCGCCGACATGCGGACCGACATCCAGCGGGCACTGTCCGGCGTCCCGGTCGCCGCGGCGCCGGGATACGCGTCCACCCAGCGGATGGCGGGCGGCGCCACGATGACCGCGGGCCCGACCCGGGCCATCCCCGGCTACCAGTACGGCCCAGAGGAGGAGGACGGCTACGGCGGCACGGGCAGCCGGCGGCGGCGGACGTGGCTGTTGTGGGCGATCGGCGCCATCCTGGTGCTGGCCGTGCTCGGCGGGGTGGCTTACGCCTTCTTCGGCGGCGGCGGCTCCGGAACCGCGGTGCCACAGGTGGACGGTCTCCCGGTCGCGAAGGCAGAGTCGCAGCTCACGAAGGCCGGGCTGAAGTTCACGGTGCACACGAAGAACTCGAGCACGGTCGGCAAGGGGATCGTGATCAGCACCAACCCGCCCAACGGGAACAAGGTGGCCGCGGGGACGGTGGTCGCGCTCGACGTGTCCGGCGGGCCCGCCAAGGTCAAGGTCAGCAACGTCGTCGGCATGCAGGAAGCCCAGGCGCAGAACACCCTGCAGCAGCAGCAGTTCAACGTCAAGACCGTCACCGACTCGGCGTCCACCAAGCCGCAGGGCACGGTGGTCAGGCAGTCGCCGCAGGCCGGGACGTTGCGCCTGCCGGGAACCACGGTGACCATCTATGTGTCCGGCGGGGGCAGCGCGGTCCCGAACGTCGTGGGTGACCCCGCGGCCACGGCGCAGCAGATCCTGCAGAGCCAGGGGTTCAACGTGCAGGTGAACACGGTCGCCGGGCCGGCCGGGGCACTTCCCGGGCTGGTGTTCCACCAGAGCCCCGCCGCGGGGCAGAACCTGGCGCCCGGGGCGACGGTGGTCATCTTCGTGGCGGCCCAGCCCTCGCCGACGCCGACGACCCCCACCCCGACGCCGACCACCCCCACGCCGACGCCGAGCCCGACCGGCACGTAGCGTCACGCCCCACCAGGAGATCAACGTGCCCAAGTCCCGCGTCCGAAGAAAGGCGGTCTACACCCCACCGCCGCGGTCCGCCAAGGCGAAGGTCAGCCCGCGCTGGCTGGTGCCCACCATGCTCGGCTGCCTCGTGGCCGGCCTTGCCTGGATCGCGCTGTACTACATCACCGGCCAGAGCCTGCCGGTCAGCGCGCTGGGTCCCTGGAATCTGGCAGTCGGTTTCGCCTTCATCATCGCTGGCCTCGGGCTCGCGACCAGGTGGCGGTAGCGCTCAGCCCAGGGCGGAGCCCGCGATCTGGCTGTTCTTCGTCAGGACGGCCACCACCAGCAGCGCCACGACCGCGGCGGTCGCCCCGGCCTGGATGAGCACCCGGTGCTGCCGCGGCGCGTAGGCGTAGGCCGCGGTGAGCAGCCCCCCGGTGATGAGTCCGCCGACGTGATCCTGCCAGGCAATGCCGGCCACGACGAAGCTGAACACCAGGTTGATCACGATCAGGATGACGATCGCCCGGGCGTCCACCCGCAGCCGCCTCGATACCACGAACCAGGCACCGAACAGGCCGAAGATGGCACCCGAGGCGCCCAGGGCCTGCTGGTTCGGGGGGACGAGCAGGTAGAACAGGACCGAGCCGCCCAGCGCGCTGAGCACGTACACGGCCAGGAAACGGAGCCGGCCGAGCAGCCGCTCGAGCGCCGGGCCCACCAGCAGCAGCGCCCACATGTTGAAGATGATGTGGGCCGGGCCGAACCCGGAGAGCCCCGGCTCGTGCAGGAATGCCGAGGTGATGAGCCGGTATTCCTGGCCGGTCGCCACGCCGATGACCTGGTTGTGCAGGTTGGGGTCCTGGGCGGCTCCGACCATGTCGAAGTAGTCGACGATGCGTGGGTAAACCCACTCGACCAGGTAGAAGAAGACGTTGAGGCCGACGAGCGTGTAGGTGACGAGGGCACCGGAGACCGACCGTCCCCCGAACACGGTGGCCGGGCTGCGGGTCCCCCGGCTGCCCTCCTTGATGCATTCCACGCATTGCTGGCCGACCGGCGCCGAGCGCAGGCATTCGGGGCACGCGGGCCGCCCGCACCGCACACAGGACAGGTAGGTCTCCCGCCCGGGGTGCCGGAAGCAGGTGGGAACCTCTGCCCCGTCGCCAGTGCCTGGCGCCGGCCGGACGTCCATGACCTAGCCTGCGCCTTCCGGCCCGCCGTCGGCTCCCTCGATCTCGACGGATTCCAGCCTGACTTCCTTCACCGGGCGGTCCCTGCCGTCGGTCGCCGTGTGGCTGATCTCGTCGACGACGTCCTGGCCCTCGATGACCTCACCGAAGATGGTGTGCCTGCGGTTCAGGTGCGGGGTCGGAACAGTGGTGATGAAGAACTGCGAGCCGTTGGTGCCAGGCCCGGCGTTGGCCATGGCGAGCAGATACGGGCGGTCGAACGCCAGGTCCGTGTGGAACTCATCGGCGAACTTGTAGCCCGGGCCGCCGGTGCCGGTTCCCAGCGGGTCCCCGCCCTGGATCATGAAATTCGGGATCACCCGGTGGAAGATGGTCCCGTCGTAGAGCTTCCCGGTCGTTGACCGGCCGGTCCGCGGGTCTGTCCATTCCCGCGCGCCTTGGGCCAGTTCGACGAAGTTGCGCACCGTCTTGGGAGCATAGTCGGGAAGAAGACGGATGACGATCGTGCCCCGGTTGGTGTGCAGTGTGGCAGTGAGCGTTGTGGTCATGGCTGGCATCCTCGCACGGCCGGGCGTGGGCCGACGGGGGGATCCCTTTCCGGGCCCGGCGTCATCACCGCCATCCTGCCACGACATGGCCAAGGGGGCGAAGTGGCGATCAAGGGTTGAGCCAGCCAGCGGTGGGAAGTGTCTAGGCGGAAACACATTCGGGGAGGTCTCACGTGTCCCGCATGACGAAGAAGCAGGTCAGCAACGCTAACGCCGAGGCCAACGGGACGGTCAACGGCGCAGCCGCGGGCTTGGCGCGGGCCGAACGTGCACGGCGCCGGGCCCAGCAGGCAAGCCAGTCCCTGCGCGCCCGCCAGGTGGCGGCCCAGGCCCAGCTCGCTCCGCTGTCCGCGAGCGCGCGGATGAGCGCACAGCAAGGTCTGTACGGCGCCCGGGTGTGGTCCGCGCCCCGGCTCGACCAGATGGGACGCACGCTGGAGGCCGAGCTGGCGCCGAGGATGTCCGCGATGATCTCCGCCGCCGCCCGCCGGATCGACCCGGCCCCTGCCCCTGCCCCCCGCCGCCGCTGGCCGGTGCTCGCCGCCGGGATCGTCATGATCGTGGGCGGCAGCGCGGCCGCCGTACTCGTGCTGAGCCGGCGGAGCCACGGCCAGGCCGCGGGACCGGGCCCGGCGGCGGCCCAGACCAGCGGGGCGCCGGACGGCCAACGGGAAATGGCAGGCGCGGACGCCGTGGACGCCAACGGGCAGATGCAGGCCCCCTGACCGGGCGCGTCCTGACCCGGCAGCCAAGTCCGGCCGCTGGGGCACAATGCGGTTGTGCTGCTTACCGAGCTTGTGCTCACATCGCAGGCCGTGGCCGCCACCCCACGGCGCAGCGTCAAGATCGATAAAATCGCTGGCCTGCTCCGCACGGCTAGTCCCGCGGAGGTGCCGGTCGTGGTCGCCTTTCTCGCCGGTGAGCTACGCCAGCGCCAGATAGGGGTGGGTTACGCGGCGCTGGGTGGACTGCTCACCGAGGGTCAAGTGGCGGACGGGGCGCCACCCACGCTGACCGTGAGCGAGGTGGACACCGTGTTCGCCGAGGTCGGCGCGGTGACCGGGGCAGGTGCCCAGGCAGCGCGCAGGCGCCTGCTCGCTGATCTTTTCGGCCGCGCCACCGCTGGCGAGCGCGGTTTCCTGACCCGGCTGATCGCGGGGGAACTGCACCAGGGCGCGCTCGAAGGCGTGATGATCGAGGCGGTCGCGCGGGCCGCCGGGGTGCCGGCCGGCGAAGTCAGGCGGGCGCACCTGCTCGGCGGGTCGCTGCCGGCGGTAGCCACCGCCGCCCTCACCGCGGCCGCCCAGCCCGGGCTCACCCCGGCGGCGGGCGCAGCACCCGCCATCAGCGCCGCGTCAGCCGCATTGCGGGCGTTCGGCCTGCAGGTGGGGCGCCCGCTGCGGCCCATGCTGGCCTCATCGGCGAGCAGCGTGGCGGCGGCCTTCGAGCGGGTCTCCCCGGCCGCGGTGGAGTGGAAGATCGACGGGATCCGGGTCCAGGTCCACCGGGACGGTCCCGGGGTCGCCGTGTTCACCCGGACCCTCGACGACATAACCGCCCGGGTTCCCGAGATCGCCGAGGCGGTGCTGGCCCTCGATGTCCGCCAGGCCGTGCTGGACGGTGAGGCGGTGGCGCTGCGCCCCGACGGGCGGCCGCGGCCGTTCCAGGTCACCGCCGGCCGGGCGGGCAGTCACGCGGATGTCGCCCAGCAGCGCGCGGATGTGCCGCTCACCGCCTTCTACTTCGACCTCCTCCACCTGGACGGAGCCGACCTGATCGACGAGCCCGCCAGCGGCCGGTACGCCAAGCTCACCCGGGTCCTGCCGGCTGACCTGCTCATTCCGCGCCTGGTGACGGCCGATGTGGCGGCGGCCGAGGCATTCTTCGCCGACGCGGTGACGCGGGGGCACGAGGGGGTGCTGGTCAAGTCCCCGTCCGCACCCTACGCGGCCGGGCGGCGGGGCAGTGAGTGGATCAAGGTGAAACCGCGGCACACCCTTGACCTGGTCGTGCTCGCGGCCGAATGGGGTCACGGACGCCGGCGCGGATGGCTGTCCAACCTTCACCTGGGGGCCCGCGATCCCGTCACCGGCGGCCTGGTCATGCTGGGCAAGACCTTCAAGGGGCTGACCGACGAGATGCTCGGCTGGCAGACCACCCGGCTCCTGGAGCTGGCCGGGCAGGCCCCCCCGGCGGGAGACCTCAAGGATGCCTACGGCGTCCTGCGGGTCCGGCCCGAGCTGGTCGTGGAGGTGGCATTCGACGGGGTCCAGGCAAGCCCGCGCTACCCGGGTGGGGTGGCGCTGCGATTCGCCCGGGTGCTGCGCCACCGGCCGGACAAGGCGGCATCCGAGGCGGACACGATCGACGCCGTTCGCGCCCTGTGGGCGGAGGAGGGCCCGGGTTCATAGCGGACTGAGAGGCACCACCCAGTCGCCCGCTAGTTCTGCCTGGCCTACTGAGGCACACAGACCCATAAGGGCGACGCGAAGGAGAACGACGTGAGAATCACCCGGCCACTCATCGGCACCGCCATCGGCGCGGGCGCACTGGGGGCCAGCCTGGCCCTTGGCCTGACCATGGCCAGCGCCTCCACCACAGCGCACACGGGGACGGCCAAGGCGAACCCGTCGGCCACCTCGTCGTCGTCCGCGAGCCCGTCGGCTTCCGGCCACACCGGCACGAAACACACATGCCCGAACATGGGCGCCAGCGGCAACACGGCCAGCGCGCCCGCCGGGATGTAGCAGGCGGGCTCCGTCCGGGCGGGCCCGCCGGCCTGGGCCCGCCCGGGCAGGGCCGGCAGCCAGCAGGGCCGGCGGCTAGCGGGGCCGGCCGTTCAGCCGGTAGACGTGAACTCCGTGCACCCCGTAGCCGTAGCTGAAGCCGACCTTGTGAAGGTAGCTGTACACGAAGGGCGTCCGCTTCCAGACAATCGCCCAGCCCACCCCCATCCGGAGGGCATCCTGCCGGGCGGCCCGCACGTGCGCGGGAGTGCATGAATTGCCCCATTCGACATTGACGAGGCAGCTGTAGAACGGATGTGCCCGGATCGCGGCGACCGAGGACGCCGATACCCACGAGGTGATGGAGACCGCGCGGGGATGCCCGTCGGCCGTGGCCGTCACCAGCGCCTCCGGTGAGACCTCCCGGCCGTACAGGGCGACCCCGCCGCGCAGGCCGTACCCGATATCCACCACGATCGAACCGGAATGATCGGCCGCGATAGGCCCGTCCAGTGCCGGGTTCGACGTCGGGACCGTCCCGATGGCGGGAGAGCCCGAGTAGCCCGCCTCCAGCACGGCCAGGGCGAGGGCGATGACCACCAGCGGGCGCGAGCGCCGCGACAGCCATTCCACGGCACTGCCCGCGAGCAGCGCGGCAGGCAGGAGCCCGAGCAGCGCCAGCCGGTCGGCCTCCCGGAAGGCGTCAAGACCGGGGATGTGGATGAACCACGTGTAGGGCATCAGCGCGGACATGCGCACCCCGTGCCAGAGCACGGGAAAGGGGGTGAACCTCCGGTTGACGATGATCAGGACCGGGCCGAGCGCGAGCGCCGCCGCCCCCAGCCAGGCCAGCGCGAGCAGCCAGGAACGGCGCTGGCGCCACCCGGCGATGAGGCCGAGCAGCGCGAGCGCGGTCAGCACCACGCCGAAGGTGGGGATGCCCTCACGGGGATGCCGGTAGCTGAACAGCGACGCCGGCCCGGTCAGGCCGAAGTCCGCCAGCCGCGGCGAGGGGGCGAAGAGGGTGGAGAGCGGTGTCCCGAAGGTGAGATCCCAGGAGGCCAGCACCCGCGGGCTGACGGTCGCACCGCCCGCCCGGATCTGCGCGATCATGGCCACGATCTGGGGACTGGCCACCGCCACCGCCACGGCCGCGGCCAGCGCCACCTTGCCCAGGTTCGCCCGCGTGTGCTCCCGGACCAGCCAGTCCGCGAGTGCCAGCGCGGTGACCAGCGCCACCATGATCGCCGATTCCTGGTTGACCAGCACGCACGCACCGGCCACCAGCCCCACCACGACCGCCTGGCGGATGCCGGGGCTGCGTCTGAGCCGTACCGCGGCTTCGAGCGCGACCGGCAGTAACACCGCACCGGCGGCGATGTTGATGTGGTACCAGTCCTGCCACATCAGCATCGTCGCCAGCCCGTAGAAAGCCCCCGCGGCGATGGCGCCCAGCTGGGACGGCAGCCACAGCCGGGTAGCCCGGTACGCGGTGTAGCAGAGCAGGCCGGGGACCACGATGGCGAGCAGGTTGTAGCTGGCACTGGGGCCGAAAACCAGGGTGAGTGGCGCCATGACGCCACCCAGCAGCGGCATCAGGGTGTCGAAGCCGAGCTGCATCCCCACCGGGGCACCCATGTGATCGGTGAACCAGGGGTTGCCGAGGTGGGTGATCTGGTGGGCCAGCCACCAGAATGACCAGACGTAACTGCTCTGGTCGGCGGTGGCCGGCAGCCTGCCTGCCAGGTAGCTGGCCCTGGGCCAGCTGACAACCACTCCCGCTACGAGATAGCACCCCAGCAGGACCAGCTGGAAGGCGACCGGCCGGAGCCGCCGGGCGGGCCGGGCCGACCGGGCCTGCCGGGCCGACCGGGGCTGAGCGCGCAGCCCGTTATGCGCCATCCCGCCCGCACCCGGCCCGGCCGGCGGCGTGGTGGCGGGTGGCTCGGCCACGCCTTCTCCTACCGCTCGCCGGTTCTCATCACCCAGGCTCGGCTGGCTCAGCTCCGCCCGCCGAGGGCGACGGTACCACTTGCTGTATTCACGTGATTACCGGCTTTTGCCCTGGAATTGGCAAAGGCCGGCGTTAGTCCCGGCGGCGATCGGCCCTCTTGAGCAGGACCAGCACCACCACGATCAGGGCCAGCAGCACGCCGGCCACCAGATAGTCGGTCATCCGGGGCGTGTCTCCATGTCCCGGAGCGTAGCAACGCCGCGGCGCCGCCGGCCGGCCCGAGCCGCGCGGGGCAGGCAGCCACTACCCTGCTAACGTGCGCGGTCCTCACTGAGGTGATCGAGGAGATTGGCAAGCATGACTGACGACACGCCTATTTCGTACCAGGCGGCGGCCCGCGGGACGCCGGTGCTGAGCAGTGCCGGCACGGAGATCGGCACCCTCGAGCACGTGCTTGAAGTTCCCCAGCTCGATGTCTTCGACGGGATCGTGGTCGCCACCAAGGGTGGCCTGCGGTTCATCGACGCTGACTACGTGCAGCGGATCACGCGGAGCCACATCCAGTCCAGCCTCGACGACACCCAAGCCAGCCAGTTGCCGCCACCTGAAGGGCCACCGGTGTACCGGGTCGACGCGATGGAGGACACCGGGCACAGCCTGCACGACACCCTGGGGCGCCTGTTCCGCCGCCCGCACTGGATTCGCGAGCACGACTAGGGAGGTGGTCCGGGCGCCCTACGCCACGGCCCGGTCGCGTGCCTCGCCCGTCATCGGGATGCCGCGCAGCGACAGCACGACCGCGAGCACGGCCCCGCACGTCAGACAGCTGTCGGCGACGTTGAAGTTCGCGAAGTGCTGCAGGTCGATGAAGTCCACGACGGCGCCGCGGCCGATGCCGGGCGCCCGCATCAGCCGGTCGCACAGGTTGCCGACGGCTCCTGCCAGCAGCAGACCGAGTGCCGCCGCCCAGCCGGCCGAGCGCAGCTGGCGTGCCTTGATGACGATCAGCACGGCGATGGTCACCGCCAGGCAGGTGAAGACCACCGTCGCGGCCGGCGCGAAGCCGAAGGCGGAGCCGGAGTTCCGGGAGACCTGCACCGTCAGGGCCTGGCCGATCAGGTGGATCGGCGGTTCGCCCTCGACGGTCGCGACCACGAGCGCCTTCGTCGCCTGGTCCAGGCCGATGCCCACCAGCGCGGTCCCGGCCAGCACCGCCACGCAGCGGCTATTCGCGGGCATGGGGCCAGTATGCCAAGCCGGCCGGACCGGCCGTGCCCAGGAGTATTTGCAGGAGACCACCGCGATCTACCGTACGGAGAGCCCATGAGTGCCTACCGGCATGTTCCGCACCCGCACATTCGGCGCCGGAAGGCTGCGCGCCCGGTCAAGGTGGCCGACCAGTTCTCACGGACCAGCCCCATCGCCCGTTTCAACACGGCTTTCGCCCTGAAGATCACGGCGGGCGTCGGCTCCATGTGGTGCGCGTACATCTTCGCCGCCATCGCGCTGTTCGGCCTGCCGTCTGCCATCCGCAATGGCCTCGGCGGCATCGTGCAGTGGATCGCGCAAACATTCCTGCAGCTAGTCCTGCTGTCGATCATCATCGTTGGCCAGAACGTCCAGGCAGCAGCATCTGACGAGCGCGCCGAAAACACCTACCAGGACGCCGAGGCGGTCCTGCATGAGGCCCTCCAGATCCAGGACCACCTGCTCATCCAGGACCGCGAACTCCAGAAGCTCATCGCCGCCCTGGGCTCCGCGCCGCCGAGGACGTGAGAACGGGGTGCTCTCGCGCCGGGCCCGGGTGGCGGGCTCATTCTGCTGGGTCACCACCCGTTGGGTCCGGCCGGCCTCCGAGGAGGTCCCGCAGGCGGTCGTGGCGCAACTGGTACGCGGGGCCGAAACGCCGCTGCGCGCGGCTGAGTTTCGCGCCGGAGTACCGCCGCCGGGCCCACACCGAGGACGGCTTCGCCAGCCGGATGGCACCGACGGTGGCGACGATCGGTACCACGATGCCGAGCAGGCCGGTGGCGAGCTTGCCTTTGATGATGCAGATCCCGGACATGGCCAGATCGAATATCACGGTGACCAGGTAGGCCCAGATGGCGAGCGGGTCGCGGCCGCTCGTGGTGCCGACCGGGGACGCCTGCAGGAGGAGCACGGCACCGAGCGCGCCCCCGATCAGGATGGCGTCTATCGACTTGCGGCCGCTCTCGCTCCAGTAGATGTCGTCAAGGCTGAACCACAGCGCGAACTCGTCCAAGGTCAGCGCCGCGCCGCTCCCGAACAGCGCCGCCAGCACTTCTGACCAGGGCGGATGAGGACTGTAGCGGAACTGGAGCAGCCCGGTCACGAGCACCAGCAGGATGCCCCAGACCTGGTGGTGGATGTGCACACCGCCGATGTAGATGTCGGAGAGCCCGCCGCGCTGGGAAGCGGGCCGCTGGGACTCCCCGGCCGCCTTCGCATGGATCCGCCGCGTGATTCCCCGGGTCACGGCGAAGGTGACGAGGAACCCGATAAGCATCCATACTGCTGGCGCCCGGCCACTGTTGACGAAGACCCGCTGGTACCACCCCACGCGGGAGCCCTACCCAGCCGATTTGCGGCGCTACCGCGGTACTCGAAGATCGCTCGTCCGCCAGTCGGGCACCCGCCGGCGCATCAGGCCTTGTCTTCGTCGGGCCCGACGTCGAGTGCCACCACATCGGTGTCGGGGCGTGCCGCAGCACGTCTGCCGCTGGCCTTCTGCCAGTAGGTCTCCTTGCCCAGCAACGACTCGCCGAACCGGTCGAACTCGGCGATCACCTTCTGCGTCGCTGCCGTGATGGCCTCGCTGGTCCGCTCGCCCAGCTCTGCCAGCTGCCGGGATACCTCGAGCTGGAGGTGGGCGGCAACCTCGTCCTTCGCCAGGGCACGCAGCTCACTCTTCGCCTCGCGCACCGCAGCCCGCAGATCCTTCGTGGCGGCATGGGCCTCGCGGACCATCTCGCGGCATTCGCCAACCGCCGCTTCCAATCGGTCGAGTTCGCTCATGGCATTCTCCTCGCTCGCCGGCTGCGCCATGCGGGCCACATGCTGGCGGAGATCTCGATTCTCCCTCGTACCCCTGAGCGGCCGGAACCTTGGGGGCAGCGGCCGCGCCGGCAGACGCGGCCGCGAGCCGGTAGCCGGACGTGGTAAACCATGGCCGCGCGATCGCCGTCTAGTAACGGACGGCACGTCGCGGTATGCGCGCGGGATCCCACGGGCAGCGCCCGGTGAGAAGGAGAGAACGTACCCATGGCAGCCACGCTTGAGGAGATCCTGCTCGCGCCGGACACCCGGCCACAGGTGATCGCCGACTGCTACCTGCTGCTCGAGCAGGAGATCGCGGACAAGTCCGGGGTCTCCGGGACCGCGGTCAAGCTCGCCTACAAGACGGTGAACACCTTCATGCCGGGCCACGTCCGCCACATGGTGGGGGTCATGCTTCCGCAGATGGTGAGCGAGCTCGAGCCGTTCTGGGCGGACTTCAGCGTCTCCGGCGGCTCCGAGTTCGGCGACTACCTGGCCAAGCGCGGCGAGGAGGTGGCGCAGGCCCTGCTCTCGGTAACCGACGCCCGCGCGGCGGCCTCCGGCCGGCCCACGATCATCAAGGCATACCGCGCCGTCCGTGGTAACGCCGCCAAGCACGTCCAGGCCGCGCTCCCGCGCGTCGGCGACCTGGTGCTGAAGTACGCGCCCTGACCACCACCCGCTCCCCGCTTCGTTGGAAGCCGACCCGCCGGGCCTGGTGCCCATGGTCATCAAGCAGCCTCTGCCCCGGTCCCAGGCCAAGCTTGCGGCTCAGGCGCTGGCGAATACCTCGCGGATCTCGACGGTCAGCGGCGTGACGCCCGGCAACGGTGGGAGCGGATAGGCGACAGCCTGCTCGGCGTGTTCCTTCGTCTCGAAGACGATGACGGACATGCCAATGCCATCGATCGGTTCCAGCCAGTACGCACTGACGAAACCGGGAGCCCTGGGCACCAAGGTCAATCTTAGGTCCGTCAGCGCCTCGCGAGCCACCTCCGGGTCCTTGACGCTGACAGTGGCTACGACCGCGTGCATAGGCCGACTCTTCCGGTGATGGGAGGTCGAGTCAACCGAGAAAAACACTCCCGCGGACGCACCTCGTCAGGGCAGCCTTGACGCGGCCGAAGGTCAAGGCTACCTTGACGGTATGACGCATCCCCCCATGCCGCCGCCGGGCGCCAGCCGACTCCCGACCCTGTGCTGCTCGTTCTGCACCAAGGACAAAGATGCAGTCGCCAAACTCATCGCCGGGCCAGGCGTGTACATCTGCAACGAGTGCGTGTACCTTTGCGGCCTGATCATCGCCCAGGGGCTCGCGCCCGACTCCGGCTCCTGGAACGAGCACCCCGACGATGAGATGCTGGCGAGCCTGGCGCGGATTCAGGCGGCGGTCTCCCAGGCCGATGCCGCCGTGCATGACCACGTGGCCGTCCTGCGCGAGCGGGGCATCAGCTGGACCCGCATCGGGGGAGCGCTCGGCGTGTCGAAGCAGGCAGCATGGGAGCGGTTCTCTGGAGAGGACTGACCGCTGACTTTCGATCCAGTTGTGGTCTTCCGTGGTGGCCAGTAGCTCGTAGGCTGAGACGGTGTCTGATCCGCGTCTGATGGCAGATGACCTCGTTGAGCGGCACCGCAGCTGTGGGCGGCGGTTCGCGGCGCTGGTCGCGGGGGTGGGCGCGGGACAATGGCAGGATCGCACTCCCTGCTCGCAGTGGGATGTGCGGACGCTGGTCCATCACCTGCTGTATGAGCAGCGCTGGGTGCCGCCGCTGCTCGAAGGCCTGACGATGGAGCAGGTCAGCGACCGGTTCGAGGGCGACCTCATGGGGGAGAACGCCTCGGCGTGGCCCGGCTTGCTGGCGTCGGCGATCGAGGAGGCGCACGCGGCGGTGGCGCAGCCGGGGGCCCTGGACCGGACGGTGCACCTGTCGTTCGGCGACGCCCCCGGGCGGGAGTACGTCCTGCAGCTGACCGCCGACCTGGCCATCCATGGCTGGGACCTCGCCCGGGCCACCGCGCAAGACGATGCGCTCGACCCCGGTGTCGTCGCGGTGATGCTTCCGTGGGCCGAGGCGAACGCGGACTTGCTGGCAGCATCGGGCATGTTCGGCTCACGAATCGACACCGGCCCCAGCGCCCCGGCTGATGTCCGCCTGCTGGGCCTGCTCGGCCGCCAGGCCTGAGCGCTGGTGCCGATGCCGGAGCTCACGGCTGAATAACTCGTTGCGAGACGGCGGGCGGCGCGGGAGTGTGTCGCCATGGCCACGCCAACGCGGCTGACCCGCCTCCGTGCTCGCCGACGGCTGGCGTCTGCAGGCCCTCGAACTGCGCGCCCCTATCCCGGCTGGCCCTGACCGCGTGCTTCGCGCCCGGCCCTCCCTGGGGGCTCGAACCCTGACCTCACCCGCCATCCGGACTGGGTGCGGTGGGATTGCCGTCGGTGGCGAGCAGGTCGAGGAACGGGCCGACCCGGAGCCCTTCCTGGGCGGTATGCCGGAACAGGTGGTCGCGGTTCACGGAGTAGCGGGTGCGCCGGCCGGTCCGGGTCCGGGTGAGGTAGCCCGCTGCTTCCAGGTCGGCCACGATGACCTGGACGGTGCGCTCGGTCAGGCCGGCGGCGGCGCTGATGTCGCGGACCCGGGCGGTGGGATTGCGGGCGATCTCCACCAGCACGTGTCCATGCCCGGTCAGCAGCGTCCAGCTGCCGCCGCGCTCGTCAGGAACACCCATACCTACTGAGTGTATCCTCGCGAGAACATCCACGCGAGAACATCCACGCGAGAGATATTTCGCGAGAGGCATCCCGCGAATTTTTTTTCATGTTTCTATTGACAGGTCTCGACCTGACCTCGATCCTGGGAGTGCCCTGATCGGGTCAGGGCCGTGGCAGCAGCCGGACTCCAGTCACAGGAGGTGACGCAGATGCCTGAGGCCAGCTTTCCTGTTGAGGTGGTCAGCGGTGTGCCCGTCGTGACGGCGCCCGAGGAGATCGATATAGGCAATGCCGGCGAGCTGCGGGCGGCCCTGCTCGAAGCAGCCGCGCACGAGAGCGGGACGCTGGTGGTCGACATGGCCCAGACGCAGTTCTGCGACTCCGCCGGGCTCAACGTCCTGGTGCGCGCGCACAAACAGGCCCGCGCCGAGGGAGGTGAGCTGTTGCTGGTCATCGGCGCCGCTGCCGTCCTCCGCATCTTCGCGGTCACCGGCATCGACCACCTGATCCCCAACTTCCCAAACCTGGAACAGGCCCTCGTGCCAGCACCCGCTGGCACCGATTTCCCCAGCCCGGCCGCCACGCTGGCTGCCGTTCCCCCGCCGCCCGGCGCCCCGGGAACGCTGGAGATCCGGTGATGACCAGCTCAGCCCTGCTCGGCGCCGACGATGTCCTCCTGGTCGAGGACGACCCCGGAGACGTGCTGCTGACCAGGGAAGCCTTCGAGGACCATCACCTGGGCCTGCAGTTGCACGTCGTCGGCGACGGCGAGGAGGCGATGCGGTTCCTGCGCCGCACCGATGACTTCGCTGGCGTGCCCCGGCCTGCCCTGGTCGTGCTCGACCTCAACCTGCCCCGCCGCAGCGGCCTGGAAGTTCTCAGCGAGCTCAAGGCCGACCCCGACCTGCACACCATCCCCGTGGTGGTGCTCACCACGTCGCAGGCCGAGGCCGACATCGCACGCAGCTACGAACTGCACGCCAACGCCTACGTCATCAAACCGTTCGACGCCGACCGGTTCGCCGACGCGATCAGGCATATCGACGAATTCTTCCTGATCTTGGTGAAGCGCCCGCAGCACTCCTGAGCCTCTTCGTCCCGGAGCCACGTTGCGGTGCGCTCGGCCTTCTGCTCCGAAGCCAGCTCGACCAGCACCGGCCAGTGTGAGTGGCGCAGGCTCAGGTGCGGGCAGATGCGGAACGAGCGATAGCCAGGTCCCAGGCGGCCCAGGCGAAGCTTCCCGCCGCCGCCGCCAGGAACAGCATCCCAAACCCGACAGCCTCCGTCGTGAAGGAGCCCCCCACGAGCGTAACGGCGCCAAGGCCGACCAAGACGATTCCAGCGCCAATGCGCACGCCCGCCCGTCACCAGCGGCAGGCGCCCGGAGCGCGCTATTTTCCGTGGCGGTGCAGGAAGCAGCCGAACGCACTGCTGGCGGGAATCAGCGCGGCCGGTCCGGTGCGTTGGCAGGGCTCTTGGCTGCGCTGCGGATATGTGTGGCGGATCGGGCTGCCTGGCGGCGCGACAGCTCGCGGGGCAGCAGCGGGAGCGCGTGCATCGCGATCCGGTAGGCCCGGCCGGGGAAGACCAGTGGCACGCCCCGGTCAAAGCCCGCCAGTGCCTCGCGCGCACACTGGGCCGCGCTGATGCGCAGGAACTGCGGCGGGCCGCCGGTCATCCCGCCCGCCGACCCGGCGACCTGGTCGAACTCGCTGTCCACCGGACCGGGGCAGACCTGGGTGACCACCACCCCGGTGCCAGTCAGATCCGCGCGCAGTGCCTCGCTAAACCCGTCCATGAAATGCTTGCTGGCCGAATACGCCGCAGCCGCAGGCATCACCGTCAGCCCGGCCCCCGAGCCCATGTTCAGCACTCCCCCTCGCCCGCGTTCCACCATCGCGGGCACCAGGGCCGTGGTCAGCTGCGCGACCGCCAGCACATTCGTGTGCAGCACGTTCCGGACCCGTGCCCAGTCCGTCCGGTCGGCCAGCGCCTCCAGGCCGACGCCAGCGTTGTTCACCAGTACATCCACCGCCCCGGCCTGCTTCCCTGCTTCGGCCAAGGCCCGGTCCACGTCATCCTCGTCGGACAGATCGACCGGCATGGTCAGCACCTGCAGCCGCGGGTGCTGTGCCAGCAGGCTGGTGCGCAGATCCTCCAGCCGCCCGGCCCGCCGGGCCAGCAGAACGAGCGTCCTGGCCCGCGGTGCGAGACGCACGGCAAGCTCGCGGCCGATCCCCGCCGAGGCGCCGGTGACCAGGACGGTGCCGCCATCGATAGGAGGACGCGCGTTCTCAGCCACGATCACGCTTTCGTCCGCTAATCATGCCGCGAGCATACCGATTACCCGATTACAAAGATGGGGGCGGGTGCAGCCGAACCGCACTGAGCAGACAATATGTGTCCCCCCGGATTAACAGTGACCAGAGCAGCAGAAGCGACGCCGAATGTGGGTAAGTGAGGACAACCAGCGGGGATGGAGATGACGGTGGCCACCTTCGTGCTGATTCACGGCGGCGGCGATGTCGGATGGTACTGGCACCTGGTGGAGCGGGAGCTGCGGCAGCGGGGCCATGACACGCTCGCGCCGGACCTGCCGTGCGACGACGACTCGGCCGGGCTGGCCAGGTACGCCGACACCGTGATCAATGCGATCGGCGACCGCCGCGGCCTGATCATAACCGCGCAGTCCTTTGGCGGGTTCACCGCGCCGCTGGTGGCCGCCCGGGTTCCCGCCGAGCTGCTGGTCTTGGTGGCCGGAATGATCCCGGCTCCGGGTGAGGCTCCCGATGACTGGCCCGCGAACACCGGGTTTGACCGGGTGATGCGCCAGCAGGCGCAGCGGTACGCCGGGCAGGACCTAATCTACCAGGACGTGCCCCCGGCCCTCGCCGAGCAGGCTCGCCGCAACGCGCGCGACCAGTCCGACACTCCTGGTCATGCCCCGTGGCCCCTGGATGCGTGGCCGCCGGTTCCAACCAGGTTCGTGCTGTGCACCGAGGACCGGTTCTTCCCGCCGGAGTTCATGCGCCGGGTGGTCGCCGACCGGCTGGGCGTCGTTCCTGATGAGGTATCCGCTGGGCACGCCGTTGCGCTCAGCCGTCCGAAGGAACTGGCGGGCCTGCTCGCCAGCTATACCAGGAGCTGGTCGTCGTGGACGATGTAGCACAGCACTTTGCTTGCGTGGATCTTGTCCGGCATAGCTCCCTATCTTGGCTCGGCGGACCCACTGCTGGTTCATGCTCAGGCACGCCCGCGGCGCACGCTCAGCACCAGCACCCGCGTTCGAGGCACTACTGAGAGATCCTGCGACGGTAGATGGCCATGGCGAAGATGTACGCGACGATGAGGATGCCGAGGCACCAGGCGAGGGCGATCCAGATGCCGGTGCTGACTGGCTGTCTTGCGAGCAGGTCGCGGATCGTGTTGACGATGGATGTCACGGGCTGGTTCTCGGCGAAGGCGCGCACCGGGCCGGGCATGGTGTGGGTGGGCACGAATGCCGAGCTGATGAATGGCAGGAAGATGATCGGGTAGGCGAACGCGCCCGCGCCCTCCACGGTCTTCGCGGACAGGCCGGCGATGACGGCGATCCAGGTCAGTGCCAGGGTGAACAGGACGAGGATGCCGGCGACGGCAAGCCATGCCAGCACTCCCGCACCTGAGCGGAATCCCATGAGGAGGGCGACGAGCACGACGATCACGAGCGAGATCAGATTGGATACCACTGAGGTCAGCACGTGCGCCCACAGCGAGCTCGACCGTGCGATCGGCATGGACTGGAATCGCTCGAAGATTCCGCTTTGCAGATCCGTGAAGAGCCGGACCGCGGTGTAGGAGATGCCCATCGCGATCGTGATCAGCAGGATTCCGGGCAGCAGGTAGTTCACATACCGATGCGGCCCGGCGTTGATCGCGCCGCCGAACACGTACACGAACAGCAGCATGAGGGCGATCGGCATGATCGTGACCGTGATGATGGTGTCCATGCTGCGCGTGATGTGGCGCATGGACCGCCCCAGCAAGACGGTGGTGTCGCCGAAGAAGTGCGTGGTCATCGTCGTTCCTTAGTTGTCCGTGCCGGCGTTGCTAGCCGCGCTGTCGTTGCTGCCGACACCGTCGTTGCCGGTGATGGCGAGGAAGATGTCTTCGAGGGTCGGCTGTTTCTCGACGTACTCGACTTTGGCGGGCGGGACGAGCTGTTTCAGTTCGGCGAGGGTGCCGTTCGCGATGATCCGCCCCTGGTGGAGGATCGCGATCCGGTCGGCGAGCTGTTCGGCCTCGTCCAGATACTGCGTGGTCAGCAGCACCGTCGTGCCCTGCCCAGCGAGCTCTTTGACGCTGTTCCACACTTCGATGCGAGATTGAGGGTCGAGCCCGGTGGTCGGTTCGTCCAGGAAGATCAGCGGCGGATTCCCGATAAGGCTCATGGTGATATCCAGGCGGCGGCGCATGCCTCCGGAATACGTCGACACCCTTCGCTCCGCCGCGTCGGTGAGCTGGAAGCGGGCCAGCAGGTCATCCGCGATCTGGCCGGCGTCCTTCAGGTGCCGCAACCGGGCCACCAGCATGAGGTTCTCTCGCCCGGTGAGGATTTCGTCCACGGCTGCGAACTGCCCGGTGAGGCTGATGGACTCCCGCACGTTCGCCGGTTGCGCGGCGACGTCGAAGCCATCGACGGTGACCGTCCCCGCGTCGGGCTTGAGCAGCGTGGACAGGATCTTCACGACCGTGGTCTTGCCTGCGCCGTTGGAGCCGAGCAGGGCGAAGATGCTGCCCCGCGCCACGTCGAAGTCCACGCCCCGCAGCACGCGCAGCTCCGAGTACGACTTCTCAAGACCCTGCACGTGGATCGCCTGGACCGGCTGTCCTGTCATCGGGATATCCCTTCGTTTCCGTCGAGGACGGCCTGAGCGCCGTAGCGCTTGCACTGGCCGCTGACGGTGATGGCGCTGGTCATGCGGATGCTCCGTTTCTGCTTCGCTGCGATGGTCCGGGTCAGGCGCTGCGGCGCACTGCCCGCCGGATGAGGACGTCGGCCCAGTTCGCTCGCAGGTGCAACTCGATCGTGCGATCGGTGCCAGCGGCCTCCGGGCCAGGGGCGAGCTCGCTGCGAACCACCCCGTGCGCGGAGGCCGCGTCGACCCAGGCGGCGACGCCGGTCGGCACGCCGACCTCGACCTCCTTGTAAGTGCTCTCGAGGCGGAGGATGCCACCCTCGGCCTCGAGCACGCGGATCGCACCGTAGGCGCTCCGCGCCGTGACGTCGCCGAGCGCACACTCGATCGTGAGCGGGCCTGAGGTGGCGACATCGACCTCGCCCTCGGTGGTGCCGAGGGTCAGGGTGCCGTGCGCGCCGCGGAGACGGGCGGCACCGGCGATCCGGCCGATCCGCACGTGCCCGTGGCCCGCTGTCACATCGAGCCCGCCGTCGACCTCGGCAATGTCGACCTCGCCGTGGGGCGACACGAGCGCGAGGTCGCCGACGCGGTCAGCGTTCACGTTGCCGTACTTGGCAACAATGCGGGTTGCCCCGAGTTCGCCGCGCACGCGCACGGACCCGTAGGCGGTCTCGATCCCGGCCCGCGATCCGGTCGGCAACTCGACGCGCACGTCGACTGAGTCGCGTCCCGGCCCCAGCAGCTTGAGCCGACCCGGCACGCGCACGCGCAGACGGTTGTTCTCGAACGCGACCGTCGCCTGGCGGGCGAGCGAGACATCGCCGGAGCGGCCAGGATTGGTGGGGGTGACCTCGACGGTCGTGTCGGCGCGGTCGGACGCGACCACCTCGACGTGACCGGCGCTGATGTCGATGTTGGCGTCGATGGGTGCGAGGGCTTCATATGCGGGCATTGCTAACCTCCAGGTGGGCGTGACGGACTGGTCCCGTCTCGCGACGGAACTGCGAATGTGTGCGGGGCGGCGGCTAGCGGACCCAGCCGGTGAAGTTGTTTGCGGACCGCGACTCGCGCTGGGCGGTGCGGCGGTTCTTCGGCTCGAGCCCGGCGGCGATCGCGCGGACCAGCCAGGAGTTCACGGATAGACCGTCCTCGGCGGCGGCCTTGTCGACCCGGGCCTTGAGCTGGTCGGGCAGTCGCAGCGTGGTGCGGGAAGTGGCAGTGTCGTCGGCTGCGTCGGCGGTCAGTGCGCCCGCCGCGGCGAGATCGGAGGCCGGGGCAGCCTCCGCGAACTCGGCCTCCGCTGGCCGCGACACCACGAGCTCGGGATCGCGACCGCGAAGCCGCACGTTGACGGCGCCGGGCGCGAGTTCTCGGGTGATCTCGCTCGCGGCATCGCTCAGCACCTCCAAGAGCATGAGGCGTGCTGCGGCATCCAGGGCGGTGCTCAGACGCTCCGCGACGGCTTGGACCTCCTCACCCCCGCTCTCCGCGGCGGCGGCGAGCTGTCCACGGAGGTCCGCGACGTAACGATCGAGTTCCATGACACCATCATGACACCATTATGGTGTCAGCGCAACCCCGAGTGGTGTCGCAACATCAGCAATCCGAGAGTGGACTATCCCCGGCTGATGTCCGATAGACGTTCCCCACCAGGAGGCGCCCGGCGCGCAACAGCTCGCCAGCTCGCTCCCGGCTTCCGCCAGCGCGTCGTGACGGTGGGGCTTGTAGGCTCGCGCCATGTCCAGCCCACCGGCAGCCGTCCCGGCCGACATCCAGGTAATCTCCGTGGTCCCGATCCTGCGGATGTACGACGTTGCGGCGACGATCCGGTTCTATGTTGACTATCTCGGATGCTCGCTGGACTGGCAGAACGGCGAAGGTGACCGGCCGGTGTACCTGCAAGTCTCCCGCGGCGGGCTGCAACTCCACCTGTCGTCGCATCACGATGATGGAACACTAGGGACGGCCGTTCTCGTGGAGGTCCGCAATATCGATGCGTTGCACACCGAACTCCACACGCGCGGCTATCCCTTCTTCAATCCCGGGATAGGGCCAGGTCCTGGCAATGTCAGGGAGATGCAGCTCATCGACCCTGCTTCCAACCGGATCCGCTTCTACGAGCCCGCACCAGCCGGGTAAGACTCTCGCACCGGCACTGCTCCGGAGGCCGCCGACCTCATCTCGCGAGTATCCCGGGCCCGAGGGGCTCATCTGGTTCGAGCCCTGGGGTGACCGCCTGCTGAACTTGGACCACGGCCACGCTGACTTTGCACGCCTGGCTCGTCTCAGTCTTCGGCGAGGATCTCATTGCACAGATCGATGCACTCGTCGCAGATATACACGCCGGGACCGCCAACGAGCTTCTTAACCTGCTTCTGGCCTTTTCCGCAAAACGAGCAGGCGAGATCAACTTTGCCTCGTGTGCGGCGGCGCCGCTTCCCGGGGCCGCCGTAACAGTCGAGTTCTTTCTTCATGGCGGCGGCGTCCACGCCGAGGTGGCTGAGCACACGCCGGGCACGCGAACCAGGGTCAAGCGCCAGCGCGGCAAGCAGGTTCTCGGTGCCCACCTCGCCGCGCCCGGCCTGCTGGGCAAGCGCGGCCGCACGCTGTATCGCCTCACGGGCCTCAGCCGACTCCTGTGGCGGCCGCTCGCCGGGCAGACTTCCTCCTCCTGCTGGGAACAGCTCGCGCGCGGCGGCGCGGACCGCGTCGGCCCGCACGCCCAGCTGCTCCAGCACGGCGGCGGCTGCCCCTTCATGGAACAGCCCGATCAGCAGGTGATGGGTGCCCACCTCGGCGGCCCCGTCAGCGGCGGCCGCCCGCCGGGCCGCGTCCAGGCATCCGCCGCAGCGTGCGCTCAACCTGCAGCTCCAGGCCTTCGGTGCGCGCCGCCGCGGGTCCGCAAAGCGCTGCCTGGCCGCCTGCTTGGATACCCCTATCCGCTGGCCGATCTCGGTCCAGGAACACCCCGCCCGGCGCGCCTCCTCCACGAACTGGCCGATCAGCTCGTCTGCGCACCAGGCCAGCTCTTCGCTGACCGTTAGAGCCGCCTCGACCCGGTCGAGCGGCGCGCCCAGCGCTTGCTGACGCACCGCGTCTGCCAGCTCCGCGACACTTACCGCCTCCACATCGACAACGTAACGTTGTCTCGGGAGGGCGTCAAGTTAAGCTTGTCGCCCTTGACCCGGCCCCCTTCGCCTGAACCAGCGGCGCCGCTGGCCCGTTTTCGGGTAGACCTGCTCACGGGCGGGGTGGACTGCGGCCTGATCCGCCTCGATCCGAGGTTGTCCACTCCGTTGTTAGCGAATCCGTTGGCAAGATCGGGGCCGGGAAGATGATGGTCTTCACGGACTTGGCCCGTGGCGGCGGCTTCGCGTCGGCGCGTAGTTTTGTGGCCGTGGATTTCGTCGCGAAGCCGCTGGATGTGAAGACTTGGCCGACGCGGCCAGTGGGTGGGCTGGCGGCCGGGCTGGCGTTGGCGGGCCGCCGGGAGCCGTTCGCGGCGGGCGGCTGCTGCCGGATGCTGGCGGGCTGACATGCGCTCGCTGCCGCGCTGGCTTAGCGGCTGGCTGGAGCGGCTGGCCGAGCGGGAAGGCCGGCCGGTTCCGGATCTGGCGATGCTGCGGATGGTCCAGCCCCACGTGCTGCCCGCGCCGCCGGGGGGCGATAGCGCGTTCACGGTGATCTTCGCGCTGAGCCTGGACATTGTGCTGGTGGTGGGAAAGGCGGTCGCGGCGGCGCTGACCGGCTCGGCGGCGTTGTTCGCTGAGACCTTGCACACCGCGGCCGATGCCACCAACGGGGTGATGCTGTACCGGGCGGTCAGGCGCAGCAGACGGCCGCCGGATCTGGCCCATCCGTACGGGTATGGGCTGGAGCTGTACTACTGGGCGCTGCTGGCCGCTGTGATCGTGTTCACGGCCGGTGGGGCGCTGTCGGTCTGGGAGGGGGTCAGCCAGGTGCGCCACCCCGGCCAGATCTCTGACTTCCGGCTCGGGGCCGTGGTGCTGGCGGTCGGGTTCGTCTTTGACGTGACGTCGTTTACCAGCTCCCGGCGGCAGCTGCGCCGTGAAGCCGCCGAGCGGCAGATCAAGGTCAGCCGACATCTGGCCACCACCACTGACACCACCGCGCCGGCCGTCTACCTCCAGGACCTGTCCTCCATCATCGGCGGGCTGCTGGCGCTGGCCGGGCTGATCGCCGGACACCTGATCGGCTCCGCGGTCCCCGACGGCCTGGCCGCCATTGCGGTCGGCCTGCTGCTGGCAAGCGTCGCGATCAGGCTGGCCCGCCGCAACCAGGACCTGCTCACGCTGCGCGCCGACTCCCCTGACGTGCTGCGCCGCATCTACCAGGCGCTGACCAGCGATCCCGGTGTGGCGGGGGTCGGCCGGGTCACCGCCATCTACATCGGCCCGCACCGGCTGCTGGTCCTGGCCGAGATCCAGCCCGCCGCCGGCCTGACCGCTGAGCAGCTCAGCGAGCTCATCAACACACTGCGCCCCCGGGTGCAAGCCGAGATCCCCCGCGTCGCCGCCTGCTTCTTGATGCCGGTCAGCGACCTGCCCGACCACATCGACTGGTCCACCTCGGACCAGGAATACTGGGCGCTCAGGTTCCCCGGACCCGACCAGGCATGACCGGCCGTCAAGGCTCACCACCAGGTCGAAGGGCTGACGGTAGAGCGAGATGCCGACGGTCGCGAGCGCCACGACGGAGGCAGCACCCGCCATCGCTAAGCCGGAAAGAGTGGCTCACAGGGTCTTAAAGCGCTCCGCGCGATGCCGGTTCGCGGCCCGTTCCATTGTCACCACTGAAGGACATGAGCAGCGACTACAGGAGGGGCTTCACCCCGCTGGCGGCCCAGGCGCCGGGATCGCCCCGAGCTGCTGCAACAGGCCGAACGTGTCCTCTTGGACGAAGTCCTCCACGATCTGGCCGTTCGCGATCCGGAACAGGCCGATCCCGGAGCCCACGACGGCTTTGCCAGTCGGGGGGATGCCCAGGAACGGCCCCTGGTGGGTGCCACCCCACGTCCAGCGAACCGCCACCTGATCCCCCTCCGCGAGAAGGTCCTCCACCGTGACCGCGAGGTCGAGAAAGGCGGAGCGGAGCGCGCCCAGGAACTGCAGGAAGCCGTCGCGGTCCATCGGCGGGTTGCCGGCGTAGTGGACGGTGTAGCCCGGCGCGAGCAGCTCGTCGGCGAGCGCGAAGTGGCCGGCGCCCACGAGCTCTTCCCAGAACCGCCGAACGAGTGCCTTGTCGTCTGCTGCGGACATCGACTCACCCTCGCCTGACTCCGCCCGACCGAGAAGCGCCTCCGGGCCAACCTGCGTTGTCATACTGTACCGATTGTCCCAGCCGGAACCACTCGAGGCCGCGGCGGAGTATCGCCGCGCGCATCTCGGTTCCCAGGCCGCGCTGCCGGAATGGCGCGCACCGGGACCGGTTGTTCGGAGAATGCGTCAGGCCGCTGGGGCTTGGCGTTCGGTGCTGCGGGGCAGCGCCAAGAGCACGAGGTAGCACAGGACGGCGGCGGCGAAGAGTAGCGCCATCACGTAGGAGCTCACGTCCTTGTTGTAGTTCAGGAAGCTGGCACCGTTGAACCCCGCGCCAAGAATGCACAGCGCTCCCACCACGGCGGCCCACACGAACCCCGCCCTGCGGCTGCGGATGGCCAGGACCACCAGCCACAGCGAGCCGAGCACGAGGAGCAGGCCGAGCCCGGCATGAAAGGCCAGGATCAGGGGGGCGTGCGGGGAGGTCTCCGCCCAGGCCACGCTGTGGTACGAGCCCACGAAGAAGTCGTTCGCGCCATGCCCGGGGTGGTTGAGCGGGATGTGAGCGAACAAGTTCACATACATTCCGAGGCCGAACTGGACCAGGAGGGCGACCAGCAGGCCGAAAGCCCAGCCCCGCGCGGCGCGATTCCTGCGGTCCCTCGCGGCGCGCACCGCGGCCCGCACCGGGGCCGCGTTGTCTTTCGTGGCGGCCGGTTCCCTGCTGCTGGTCGCGGTGACTGCCCATCTGCGCCAGATAGGACCGGTCAGGTTCGTCATGGCCGCCCCCTGAGCTGGTGGCTGGCGTGTTCATGCGTGGCTCTCTCCATTGTTGTCCGGGCCGGGGGCACGGTCGCGGGCGGGGCTTCGCTGAAGTCAAGCCGCTGGCGCAGGCGGCGCGGTGGTACTTCAACGAGGACCGCCAAGCAAAGCGGGGACGGCCGGGAACCCTACGCTGGTGCCGCGACCCCCACCGCGGCTACGCCACTAAGCGCACCGGCGGTGCTGCGCCTCGCCCGTGTGTGGGCCGGTGACCTCGATGGTTCAGGCAGCTGGGGCAAGGAGGATGCCCCGATCGACCCTGGACTCGTTGCGGTTGCCGTAGCGCTCGCGCAGCGCCCGCCAGGCCGCTAGCTTCTCTGGGCGCATCCGCTGGCCGTCATACAGGTCGTGTACATAGCAGTGGAGCGCCGTCTCCCCGCCTGGCCCGAGGAACTGCACGGTCAAGACCTCCCGCCCGGGGAACGAGGGGAATGGGTAGGGCCCGCGCACGAACCGGACCCCCGTGATCTCATCGACCCGCACGTCCATCGTCCAGCTCGCCTCGTCGTCGCCGAGTTCGACGTGCCACCAGCGCCGGTCGGCCGGTCCACGGAACACCGGCGTTGTCACCCCGGTGAGGTGCGCCGTGCACCAGCCGTCGCCGGTGCCGAAGACGAAGACCAGCAGCCCCGACTCCGACAGGTCGGCGATCATGCGTTCGAGTTCGCTGGCGGGCTCGTTGATATCTGCGACCCTGCTCATCGCGCGCTCCCCTCACCTGAGACGATGCCGTCAGTGGGTGGAAACACGACGCCGCCCAGGATCGATACCCGACAGCACGCCAGCCTGGAAGGCCGCGACTACACCCCACCGGGCCAACTGTCAGGCAGGTCATCGTCTGTGTGTGGACCTGGCAGGACCAATGGGATCGTCCGGGTAGCATCGGGCAGCCCGGTCTGGAACCTGCGCAGTAGCGGGCGAAACGCGAGGGCTGAAGGACGGACGCCGATGCTCCCAGTCTCCTTGATCTTCACCAGCGGCGTTGCCAGCGGTGTCAACAGCTACGCGGCGGTGCTCGTGCTCGGCCTGCTGGGCAGATTCGGGCACATCGCCGCGATACCGCCGGTGCTGGAGCGCCCGCCGGTTCTGGCGGCCGCGGCTGTGCTATACATCGGCCAGTTCGTGGTAGGCAAGATCCCCATCCTGGACTCAGTGTGGGACGTCGTTCACACGGCCCTGCGGCCAGTAGTCGGCGGCGCGATCGGCGTCATCATGGCCCAGCACGCACACGCTAACCCGGCCGCGACAATCGCCGCGGCCGCGCTCGGTGGCGGGTCGGCGCTCGCCTCGCATGCCGTCAAGACCGGCACGCGGGTTGGCGTCAACGCGAGCCCCGAACCGTTCAGCAACATCGCCGCCAGCCTGCTCGAGGACCTGGGCGTGGCCGGCCTCGTGTCGTTCGCCGTGTTCCACCCGGTCAACGCGGCAATCGCCGCAGCTGTGGTCCTGGCTGCCGGCATCGCTTTGTTCGCACTGCTGGCCTCGCGGATCCGCCGAGGCTGGCACCGCCGCCGCGATGCCCGGCTGCGCCGGCGGTCTTCCGATGGTCGTATGGCCGGAGTTCCATCGCCGCAGCAGTAGGACGTCACGCTGCCGACCTGTCGCTGGACCTCGCTAGCAGGCCATGACCTTGGCAGCAGGTCTGGCAGCAGCCGAGCACCTGACCGGAAAATGGGGACACCGGCGGGCGCGCGGCAGCGGACCTTGGCCGGTGCTGTGCGGTCAGGTCTGGGCGTGCGTGGTGCGGGTCAGGCTGCCTGGGTGAGGGTGACGGTGTAGCCGAGGGCTTCGAGCTGGCGGATATGGCCGCGGGCCTTGCGCTGGGTGTTGATGCGGGTGGCGTGGTAATCGGCGCCGAGTTCGCAGAACCGGGCGGCGGGATCGGACAGCAGGTGCCAGATGATGACCAGGATGGAGCGGGCGACGGCGACGAGGGCTTTGAGCTTGCCGATCCGCTTGACCAGCCGCCGGTACCGTTCGCCCAGGAAGGTGCTGGTCCTGGCGGCCGCGGCGGCGGCCTCGCCGAGGAGGCCTTTGAGGTAGGGATTGCCCTTGCCAGTCTTGCCGGAGCGGTTGCTGGCCCCGGACTGGATGGTGCGCGGGCTGAGTTTCGCCCAGGACACCAGGTGCCCGGCGGTGGGGAACCTGCTCATATCCAGGCCTGTCTCGGCGAGGATGACATGCGCGCCGGCTTGGGAGATGCCGGGGATCTCATCCAGACGGGCCAGGGCCGGGGCGACGGCCGCGCCGGGGCCGGTGCCCGCGCCGGGGCCGGTGGTCCCGTCGGCGTTGACGCCGCGGGCGGCGGGAATCGCGCCGATCAGCTCCTCGGCCCGGCTGGTGAGGATGTCGATCTGGGTGGTGAGGGCGTCGATCTGGTCCAGGAGCATCCTGGCCAGCTCGGCGTGATGCGCGTCGAATCTGCCGTTCAGCGCCTCGATCAGCTCGGCCCGCCTGGCCTTCATCCTGCCGCGGGCCAGGTCTGCCAGCGCCCGGGGACTGCGCTCGCCGGCGATCAGCGCCTCGATCATGTCGCGGACCGACTTGGTGGTCATCGTGCTGGCCACTGCCGAGACCTTGATAAGCGCGTCTTCCAGCAGCTTCTCCAGCCGGGACCAGTGCCGGGTCCGCTCATAGACCAGGTCGGTGCGCAGCCGGGTGTAATCCCGCAGCTCGCGGATCGGTGCCGGGGGCACGAAACTGGGCCGCAGCAAGCCCCGCTCGGTGCACTTGGCCTGCCACACGCTGTCGAGCGTGTCCGTTTTAGGCCGGCCGGGCAGGTGCTTCACATCCTGTGCCCTGACTAGCTGCACGTCCAGGCCGGCCGCCTCCAGCAGGTAAAACCAGATCCGCCAGTCGGGTAGCGGCGGCGCGTTGCCGCGCCGCCGCCCCCTAAGAACCCGGCGTGCGCCGTTTCGACGCACCGGGCTCAAGCAAGCCCTGCAGGCGTGCCGGTCAGGGCCGCAGAAGCGCTGGCCCCACCACGGTGCCGCCTGGGTGGCGGCGGGCGCAGTGGGTGTGGGTGAGACGGTAGACGGCGGGTCCGCCTGGTTTCCCGGGTGCCGCATCGAGGGTGATCGCCTGGTGGCGGGTCGCGGTGCGGACGGCTTTGATCCACTGCTCCCATTCGTCGGGGTGGCGTGGCTCGTGGTCGGCGTGGAGCAGCAGGTGCCCGCAGAGCGGGCAGTGCCCACGCTGACGCTGGAGTAGCCGCAGCCTGGCCGGGTCCAGCGGGGGTGTCCCGCGTCGCCGCCGGGCTGCCCAGTAGCTGGCCAGGGCCGGGTCATCGGGTGAGGCCCAGCCCTTGACCAGCGTGTGCCGGGTGATCTTCGTCCAGGCGAACTTGAGCAGGTAGGCGCCGCTGTCGCGGTCGCCGAACACCCAGTGGTCGCGCCTGGCCGGGTTGAACGTGCCGAAGTAGCGGGAAACGGTCCACCGTTTCCCCTTGTGCGGGTGGGTCCAGTTCGCCCACTTGTAGGCGAGCTTCCACACATGCCAGTCCAGCTCGTTGAACACCTTGGCGGACACGCAGTGCCGGTAGTAGGCCGACCAGCCCCGGATAAAGGGGTTGAGCCGGATGAGGACCATTTGCGCGTTGTGGCCGCGCAGGGCCTTCATCTCGGCGCTCAGCCGTGCCCGGGCCCGTTTCACGGCCGCCTTGCTGGGCTTGATCAGCAGCTTGCCGCGGTAGCGGCGGACGTTGAACCCCAGGAAGTCCACCCCGTCATCGAGGTGGACGATACGGGTCTTGTCTTCGTTGAAGGCAAGGCCCCTGGGCGCCAGCCACGCGGCCAGCCGCGCCTTGACCTGCCCGGCCTGCTGCCGCGAGTGGCATAGGGCCAGCAGGAGAGTCGGCGGGGGGAATCGCACCCCCCGCCGCTCGCAGAACCGGACTTGAGCCTCTCGGCTCATCCGGCTCCCATCGCCCAGCCGTCAGGACGTGCGCCGAGCCGCCAGTGCGCGAACAGGTGGGGAGATCGTCGGGCGATCTCGGCCAGCCACGCCATCGCCCGGCGTTCCCGGCGCTTGAGCCGTTTGTATTTCCGGCAGGCCCACCGCATCAGGTGCCGGTTGAGCCCGCGGAGGAAGTAGAGCAACCGGGAGCGGTAGAAGCGCCCGTAGTAGTTGATCCACCCTTGCACGACGCTGTTGAACATCAGCGCAAGGTCGCCCAGGGACTTGTCACTGCGCTTGGCCCAGTGCCAGGAGCGGATCTCCGCTCCCATGGCCTTCATCGCGTCCCGGCTGACCGCCGGCAGGAACGACACGAAATGCTTGCCGTGCCTGTTTTTGGCCAGCCGGGGCCGGAACTCATACCCCAGGAACGTGAACGACGTGACCTCATGATCGCCGCGCCGGTCAGCGTCCTTGCAGTAGACGATCCGGGTCTTGCCCGGATGCAGTTCCAGGCCGACTTCGGCCAGGCGGGCAGCGATCGCATCCCGCACGTGGCGGGCCTGCTGCTCGCTGGCGCAGTGCACCACCGCGTCATCGCAGTACCGCTCGAACCGGATGCCCGGGAAATCCCGCGCCATCCAGGCGTCGAACGCGTAATGCATGAACAGGTTGGCGATCAACGGTGAGATCGCTGACCCCTGCGGGGTCCCGCGATCCCGGGCCACCAGGGTGCCATCTGGCTGCTGGAGTGGCGCTTGGAGCCACCGCTCCACATACAGCAAGATCCACCGCTGGCCCGGTGAGATGTGATGGGCGACCGCCTTGCGCACGAGGTCCCAGGGCACGGTGTCAAAGAACGCCCGGATGTCCATATCGACCACCCAGTCCGCCCGCCAGCACCGCTTCCGGCATGCCGCGACCGCGTCCAGCGCCGACTTGCCCGGCCGGTAGCCGTAGGAGTCTGGGTGGAACACCGGTTCCACCTGCGGCTCCAGATACAGCCGTGCCACCGTCTGGGCGACCCGGTCAGCCACGGTTGGCACGCCGAGCAAACGAACCCCTGTGCCTCCTGCCTTCGGAATCTCCACCGCTTTCACCGGCGGCGGGAAGTACGAGCCCGACGACATCCGGTTCCAGACCTTGTACAGGTTCCGGTCCCGGTCTGCCTCGAACTCCGCGATCGACTGGTTGTCAACGCCCGCCGCGCCCTTGTTGGCCTTGACCCTTTCGTACGCTTCCCAGACCTTCCACTTGGAGATCTGAAACGGCTTGTCCTGCTGCTTCGGCTCGTTCACCCGACTCCTCCCGGCATCGCCGGTTGATCATCGAACGAACCAGGGCGACCCGTCCCCTTCGCTCGGCCCGCGTTACCGGGCGTCCTCACTACTACGAGACGGTCCGCCCGCCTGCCCCGCATCGGTACTCTGGCCCTCACAGTTTCCGCTGCTTGGGCTTCTCCCTTTCGCCAGCCAGTCCAACATCTGGCCAGCGGCATCGGGGCGAGGCGTTCCCGCGTTCCGCACTGGCGCCTGAACCGGGCTCGCGCCACCTTCATGCCGGACACCACCAGGGCAGTAAGCAGGTATCCCCCTGGCTCCTCCCGGGGCAACAACTGGACCCCGGTTTTGGTGTCGCCGCTACGCTTTCGACACGTCAGCAGTGGTTCACTCACGTTCGCCTTCCCGGTTCTCACCTGACGCATCACGTGCGCCTTTTCCGTCACGCTCACCACCACGGCTCATTCACCGCAGCAACTGACGGTGGTTTGGAATCTCTCCCTGCAGAGCGAATCCGAAGGGCCATACCTCCATCACCAGTGCAGCACCGCGACTATCCAGTGCGATCTTCTACATCACAACCTCCAGTCGCGTTCGCGGCACACGATCGTCGGCGTATCTGACCAGCACCGGGGAGCCCGGTCTCGCCGTCCCGGCGTTGGCGCCGGTGGTGATATAGCGGACTCCGGCGGCTTGTTCCATCCCATGCAGGGCCACGTTCATCAGCACGGGACTGATCACCCCGCCTTGCGGGGAGCCCCGCTCGGTGGGGGCGAAGTGGCCAGCATCGATCACGCCCGCCTTCAGCCAGGCCGCGACCAGCCCCCGGGCGGGGAATGTGCCGAGCTGGCCGAGGAGATGATCGTGATCGAGGCGGTCGAACGCGGCAGCCAAGTCGGCGTCAAGCGCCCACACGCGCTTGCAGGTCTTCCCTCGTGCGGTCACGAAGATGGCCTGCATCGCGTCCTGGCAGGAGCGGCCCGGTCTAAACCCATACGACCGGGACTCAAACCGGGCCTCCCACTCCGGTTCCAGCGCGGCCGCCACCAGGGCCTGAAGCCCCCGGTCGGCGATCACGGGAACCCCAAGGCCGCGCAGTTTCCCGCCTTTCTTCGGGATGAACACCCGCTTGACCGGCATGGGCCTCCACGCAGCCGCGCCGCGCTGCAGCCAGGCAGCCATACCGGCTTTCTCCCGGCCTGCCAGCACGACCCGCCCGTCAACCCCGGCCGTCTTGCGGCCAGCATTGACCTCCGTCACCCGCCGCACGCTCACCAGCGCGCCCGAGCGGGAGCGGAGCATCAGCTTCTGCAGGTTGCGGACCTTGTTCAGGTCCCCCGCCTTGCTCGCTGTGAAGATCCGCTGCCGCAGCCGCCGTACGTTGTCTTCGGCCTGGCGCCAGTCCACAGCGTCCCAGTCCACGACATCGCCCTCAGGTCCGTTCACCATCGCGGTGCCCAACTTGCCCATCGGTTCTGGCGTCTCCGTTCACCCGATCGCCACAGGCTCACCTGACCCACGTCAGCTCCCTTTCGGGCCGGGCACCTGCCCGTATCCGGCCAGTTATCCGCGAACCATCTGGCGGAGGTGCCAGCACTTCGGTTCCCGGTTTCCTGCCGCCGTTTCGGCCACCGGCATTCGCTTCTTGGGTCATCCTTCGCCCGCTGGGGAACTCAGCCTTCCTCACGGTCGGCCCACCGGCAGCCATCGGCCTACCGGACCCCAACGGGGTTGTCGTGTTGCGCATGAGCAAGACGCGACCGGGCAGGGCGCCCCCTTTACCCCGGGGACGGTGGTGCGCTCCCGGCCGGCGATTATCCTCCGGCCGGCACCCGCCGCTTTCCAGCGGCCAGTCCCTACAGCCCGCTGGAACATCCCACCTGCGGGGGTAACCTTCACGAGACGTCAACAGGGGTTCACTTGCGTTCGCCCATCACCCCCGGACGGCCGGATGCCGCCCCAGGGCCGGGAAGCTGCCGCTTCCCGCCGGTCTTCTCCTCGCCTGCCGCCCCCGGATGGGACAAGGGCCGCTTCGGCTTCTTCCCCGGGCTCCGCACCCCGCAGTTACCCGCGACGCACGCCGAGGCGGAGACGGGCCAACGCGCACTGGCCCAGGTACTGCGCTCCCGGCCTCAGCCGGACCTCCAACAGCGCCTCCCACTTGAACTCATGCACCCTCACGCCGCACGTAATCGGATGTCGATTCCACGGTGACCTTCTCGATCCCCTGGCAGGCCAGGTGGTCACCCAGCTCGATCACCGCACGGGTGGTCGCCGGCACCTCCCAGACCCGGCTGACCCGCCGGCCCGGCTTCGACTCGTGCGGCACCCGCACGCACACCATCCCCGAGGCCTTGGCCACGTCAATCGCGGCTACCCGCTCAAGCACCCGCTCATGACCCTCGTCCTCGATCTCCCGCGGTTCCATCATCACCGGCACTCTCCCGCCGCCTGATCAGGATGAAGCGGGGCTGCCCGGGGGCCTCGGTCGGGAACCGAAATTCTGACCGGCGTGCTCGAAGCAACAGTGCGTGACCCTTCCAGGTCGGGCCCCGCCGCCAGACTGCATTGACGGGCTCACAGGTCCCAGAGAAAACACCGGCGTCGGCAGGCAGCCCCACCCCATTTTCACGCTTGCACGGCGTCCCCCGCAGGGATATCAGGACTGCTTGCAAATCGCCGTCGGGCTGGTGGCGCGTCTCAGCAGCATGCCGTACTCGTGGCTGGTATCGGGAAGCTGAACGGCGGGGCGGCCAGCTTTGCGGTTCTGCTGACCGGTCGGCCACTATACGGCGGAGCCTTTGCTGACGACCAGCTTGTGCGAGGTAGTCCGTTGCGCTTGGTCTCCATGATCGCCGCCACATCGCTGACCGGCAGTGGCGGGCGGGCACGGGCCAGTGCCGAGTTTAAAGATCATAGTCTGGCGCGTTGAATGAGCTGTATCTGACCCGAATCCGCGAGTAGTGTGCGGAGCTGATCTTCAGGGTTGTTTCTGATCTTTGCGGGTGCTGTTTCGGGTGCGGGGGCAGGCTTGACGCCCGGGTGTCGCGCCGGGTTCGCGGGTTCCAGGTTCTGGGTGCGGGGCCGTGGGGCCGGTGGTCAGGGCATGGTGGGGAGTGCCCGCAGGCGGGCGAGGATCTCGGCGAGCAGGCCGTGGCCGGGCGGCAGCCGCAGGATGAGCTGGCCGGCGTGGTGCACGAGCCGTGCGGGGACGGCGATCAGCCGGCGGCGGAGAGTTCCGATCATGGCCTTGCCGCCGCGGACCCCGTGACCGTCCAGGATGGTCTCGCCCCTGGTGGGAGTGGTGAGCTGGTGCAGCCAGGCGGCCATGCTGGCCGCCAGCAGCGCGCCCCACATCCAGGCCATGTTGACCCGGGGGTAGCCAGATGGCAGATGGCGCAGGGCGGCACCGTGCTTGCCGTCACGGAAGATGTTCTCGACGGTGGTCCGGTGCCGGTACCAGTGCTCCACCGCGGCGGCCTTATCCGGCGCGGACACGTCCAGGTTCGTCAGGATGAAGCTGTAGCCGTAAATGGCCCCGGCATCTTCCAGTTCGGCGATCGGCAGGGCACGCTGGCCGGGATGCAGGGTGCGGCGCCGCCGGGACCGCGGGTCAGCGGAGACCTGCTCCGGTGCGAGGCGGACCCGGCGGATCAGCAGCGTAGTGTTCGCCGGCCACCAGTCCGGCCGGTAATCGGCCACCACGACCTGGGCATTGCCCATCTCGATCGCATCGCGCCAGTCGTCTTCGCTGATGCCGTCCAGCAGCCGCCACAGCGGGGCGATCCGCCGGGCGCCGATCGCGAACGCGATGCGCTCGTCGTGGGCGGCGCGGGCCACCTGCCCGGCGAAGTACCCGGCGTCCACGCGTGCCGCCACGCGGCCCCCGGCCCGGATCCGCTCCGGCAGGGCGGCCAGCGCGCGGCGCAGCAGATCCGGCGCGCTCGCCCGCGGGTCATCGGTCCCGGTGCCCAGGTCAGCGGCCAGCACGATCTCGGTCTCCGCCCAGGCCGCCACGTGCGGGCGTCCCGCCCGCTGGCCCTGATGGTTATAGGCCACTCCGCGCTTCTTACGGCCGTAGACCTCCACGTCGGTGGTATCCAGGTCGATCGTGACCGGCCCTCCGGCCAGCGCCGCCGCCCGCGGCGCTGGCATCAGGTCCAGCATCCGCTGCGTGACCGCCGCCAGGCCGGCCTCCACGGCCCTCCACTGCCCGGCAGTGATCCGGCGGGCCAGGCCCGCCGCGGTCGTCGAACTCAGCCCCGGCACCGGCGCGATCTGCTGCCCGGCCACATCGGCGCGCTGCCGGTCCAGGCCCACGAGGAAGTCCTCCCCGGCCAGCTGCGCTGCCGCGATCCCGGTCAGCAGCTCCCCGGCCCCAAAGCCCCGATCACGCTGCTTGACCGGCCCGACTGCCGCATCGATCGCCTCGATCACGCCCAGCCGGTCACACAGCTCGCTGACCGCGGCCAGCCCAGAACTGGAGGTCAGCGCCGCGTCCGGCGCGCCGATCCGCGCCTGCCGGCGCTGCTGCTTCCTGCCGCGTATCCTGGCCACCAGATAGGTGCCTTCCTCGCTGAGATGATCGTCACGTCGCAATGATCATCATCCCAGGTCAGGGCGGCACCTATCGGCATTTGCGGGCCGTATCACCCACTTACTCGCGGA
>CAVUIU010000010.1:0-22951 GCA_963741615.1 uncultured Actinomycetes bacterium | reverse complement strand
TTGTGCAGGGCCGTGGGCCCGCCCCGGGACCGCGGGATCAGATGATGGATCTCGCAGACGCTGGCGGGCTGCTCGCAGCCGGGGAACGCACAGTTCGGGTGCCGCGCGGTGACCGTCCGGCGCAGGTGCACCGGGATTGTCTCGCCGGCCGGCCCGATGTCCAGCGGCAGGCTCACCGACGTCAGCGGCCCGCCGTCCAGGCCGGCCCGCAGCCGGGCGGCCAGCCCGCCGGGGCCGGACAGGGCGTCGGCCGCCAGGCCCAGCAGCGCGTTGCGGAACCGTTGCCGGCTCTCGCCGGACAGGTCCTTCCCTGCGGGTAACACCCCCGCCATGTGATCAAGCGCGGCGGGGTTGACGTGTCCGATGACGATCGGCACGATGCTGGCGTCGCAGGCGGCCGCGTCCGCCTCGGGGCCGGTCAGCCAACCCGGCTGGCGGGCGCGGCCTGCCGCCCAGGCAGCCTCGGCTCCGGATGCGCCGGGGATGTCCCGCAACTGGCCCAGTCCCATATGCACGAGGATCTGGGTCGGTTGCCCGGCCCGGCCGGGGAGCATTCCCGAGGCGATCAGCCGCCGGCACGCCTCCTGCAGCGCGTCGTGGCGGCGCTGGGCTGCCGTGCGCGTGTCTTCTGGCCCCGCCTTCCTGCCCAGGGCCTCCAGCACGGCGGCCAGGGCGGCGGCGCATCCCGGGGTCAGATCGCCGTTGAGCCGGCCTGCTCCGGCGAACGTGATGTCCAGCCACGCGCCGCGGTCGCCGAAACCATCGTCGCCTGGGCCCGGCTGGTCCGGGCGAGCTCGCTGGTGCATCTCCTCGGCCAGGCCCGCCAGGTCGGCCAGGTCCGCGCCACCGGCCGCGGCACCGGCCAGAATCCGGTCCGCATCGCTGCGCATGCCCTCGGGCAGCCGGTCACTCCACTCGCAGATCGCCCTGGCCCAGGACCCGGAGATCTCCCCCGCCGCGAGCACGTCCCCGATCACCGGGTGAGCGGCCAGCCGCCGCGCCCAGCCCACCGCCCCGGCGGCCGCGCCTTTGGTGACCCGCGTCTGCCACGTCAGCCATACCCGGGCCGAACCCTGCCCGTCGGCCTCGGGACCGTCCTGGGTGCTGAACGCGGCCAGCACCCGCGCCCGCGCCGCGGTCTGCCTGGCCTCGGCCCGCTCCAGCGCCCGGAGCACCTGTGCCTGCACCCCCGTCGGGAGTAACCCGGCGTCGGCGGCGGTCAGTGCCTCCAGGGCGCGGTCGAGCATGACCAGCGCCGCTGGCACGTCGGCTGGCTTCTGCCCATCGCACATGCTGGTCACCTCCCGCCAGTCCAGGCATTCGATCCGAAGACTAGTTCGATCCTATCGAGGGGCGCCGACATTTTCGGGCGCTGCCGGGCGGGCCTGGCGGAAAGCCGCGGTTTCTTCTGTGCAGGCGGGGCGCAAGCCAGCGCACGCACCACTCATCGCGGGCACGCCACCACCAGGAGGGGGCGTGCCCCGTTCCGTCAGCTGGACGGAGGCGCCGGTGAGGTAGCCCCGTCGGCGAGGGCGAAACCGTCGCCGTCGGAGTCCGGCAGCGACGGTGCAGCGATGATCTTCGTGCCGGCGTTGTTGAGCATGAATATCTGGTAGACCGTCGCGCCCGTGACCCCGGTCATCAGCGGCTGGTAGACCGGATTGGTGCTCGGGACGGAGGTGCTGTAGGCGCCAGGATCCAGGGTGACCTTGCCGGTCTTGGCCAGGGTGGCCAGGCTGCCGCCGACCTCGGGCCGCTCGTGCACCACTTCCGCACTCTGGCCCGGGGTGGAATAGGTCACGGTCCGGCCGCCGCTCTTGCCGGTCGTCAGGTCGAAGACCGTCATCACCCAGGTGCCCGGTGATGTCTCCTCGACCAGGCCTTCCATCTTGTTGCCCGGATGAATGACCAGACCAGGGATCACCACCTCGCTCGCTGGCAGGATCTCGGTCCAGGCGTCGTAGTGTGCGGCGTGGCTGACGTTGTAGCCCTCGGTCCCGCACTGGACCAGGCTGGAGTTGGAGTAACCGTCGATCCCCACCCAGTCGGAGGAGTACTGGCTCCCCGAGGCCTTGGTGTTCACCGTGGGCACCGTCCAGTAGTCCCGGACGGCGGTGTAGGTGCCTTTGGTGGCGGTGTTCTGGGCGTAGCCGGACCAGTTGAGCGCGTAGCTCTTGGTGGCCCCGGCGATCGCGGAGTTGACCACCCCCGGCGGGGCCTTGGCCGCGATCCGGCGGCCCGCTGGGCGCGGATGCGTGTGCCGAGCCTGGACCGATGCTCCTGCGGCGCCGGCGATAGCCAGCGAGCCGGCCAAGGCCATCCCGGTCACCGCGGCCAGCAGCCTGGTCCTGTTCTGTCTCACACGCGTTCCCTCTCTCATCGCGGAATCGCCCGGGTTCACACAATAGGGGCGCCGGCCGTTCGTCGCCCCCCGATCGTGGGTCACCGGGCGAGAAGTGCCACCTCACCGGTGGCGCCGTCGATCGCGGCCAGCCAGGAGCCGTCGGCGACGTCGCCGCCAGCCGCGGTTTCCGGACGGCATCCGGTCACCATGGGCACGCCACGGCCGCTGCCCGCCCAGGGCTGGTACGGGCCGGCCACGGTGGCACGGGAGATGACGCCGCGGGCGGCCAGCAGCATCGGCGCCGGGGCCGGCAGCGGGCGGTCCACCAGCAGGATGACGCCGTCGTGGCGGGTGGGGGTACGCCCGTCCGGGCCGCAGCGGACCAGCCGGCCGACCGCGGTGCCGGGGACGGCCGGGCTGGCCGGGACCTGCCTGCCGCAAGCCCGCACGGTGGACGCCAGGAAGGGCAGCCAGCGGTGAGCCGCCTGCCGGCCGGTACGGGCCGCACCGCCCTGGGCCTGGCGGGCCACGAGCGCCAGCAGCTTGGTGGCCAGGGATGTGTCGACCGGCCGGGCTGAGGCCAGCAGCGCCAGGCAGTCAGTGGCGTCCCCCCCGGTCAGGCCCGCGACGGCCCGCCGTGCCACCTCCTCGAACAAGCTTCCGTCAGCCCCGGCTCCGTGCCACCACGCCTGCCGCATCGCCTCGCGGCACAGGGCTGCCAGGTTCGGCGATCCGGGCTGGCGGATGGCCGGTCGCGTGGCCGGGCACGCCGTTACGGAAGTGACTGCTGTGCACAGCCGGTCGATCCCCGCGGTCCCGCCCGCCCAGGGGAGGACGTACCTCTCGGCGAGGGCCGGCGGCAAGCGCTCCAGCAGCCGCGCGAACACCGTCGCCGTCCGGGTGTGCTGAACGGGGATCGCGTCCCGGCGAACGTCAGGCAGGTGGCCGTTCACCCGTGTGCTCCCTCGGGTCGAAACGGGAAGGGGAGTCCGGTTGTGCGCAGCTCTTCAGGTGAGTGAACGTTCATGATCCATCAGATGCCCGGGACGTTAGCAGGAGTGAACGGAGATGTGCACGTGCCAGATGTCCGCTTTCCGGCGGTCTGGGCTTTTTTCGCGCTCCGCACCCTACGTCGGGGAAGAGAATTTGCCCTTTGTTCACCTTGAGGACGTCTGCACGTCGGTTATCCACGACACCAGATGTGCTTAACGGGCTTCGTGGTGGCCCTGAGCCGCTCATCGCTGGCCCTGCGGCCCGGTGTCTCTCAGGTCGTGCCCTCGAACTGGAGGAGGTGGAGCCCGCCGCCGCTGCGGTTGACCGCGTAAACGATCCCGTCGGACGCCACGTAGACGTCGTTGATCTGGGCCGCGCCCAGGCGCGAGCCCGGCGGCGCCGGGGGCACGAACGCAGCCACCTCGGCCGGCTGGAACGGATTGCGCACGTCGTAGGCCCGCACTCCGGCGTTGAAGAACGAGCCGAACACGATGTCTTCGTGTTGCCAGGACCACGGGAAGGGCTCGTTCTCGTGCAGGTTGTGCGCGCCGAACCGGCCGCCCCGGCGCGCGAACTCGGCAACGGGCGGCAGCGGTGCGCTGCTGATGATCAACGGCGACCTCTCGTGGCTCGCATCGGCGAACCAGAGCAGCTTGGGGAAGTCGGCGGCGTTGTCGTGCACGCTCTCGTCGCTGATGGCCAGCAGGCCACGGCCCGGCAGCGGTAGGACGGTGTGGGTGAATCCGGGCATCGGCGGGTGGTAGTCCAGCCGGGACACCATCGCGGGGGAACCGGCATCGGTGATGTCCAGGATGACGGCGCCGGCGTCCAGGTAGCCGACATAGGCGCGGCCGGGGGCGGCTGGGTGCACGTTGATGTTGTGCGCGCGGAACCCGGCGTCGAAGACTTCGTGCCGCACCGGCGGGGGCGAGGCGTCGCCGTGCTGGGTTCCGGGCAGCCACCACCTGCCCACCTCGGCCGGGCGGTCCGGCCTGGCCAGGTCCACGATCACCGGGAACTGGTCGTCCAGCGGGTTGGTGGGCCGGGAGTCGGGAGTGCCCGTGCTGAGGTAGGCGTGCGTGCCGGTGGTGAACCCGACCCAGTGGGTGCCGCGCGAGTGGGGGCCCGAGAGGTCGAGGAAGGCGATCGGGCGTGGCTCCGCCGGGTGGTCCAGGCTGAAGACCTCGATGCCCGCGGGCCCCCGGCCGGGCCTGTCCACCTGGTAGGCCACGACCATGACCTCCCCACCCTCGCCGCCGACGGCCAGCGAGTTGGACCGGACGCCGCCGTGCGGCAGGGTCGTCTGGGTGAGCAGCACCGGCGCTGCCGGGTCGGTGACATCCAGCACGCTGAAGTTCGCCGGCCCCCGCTCGTGGGCGAGGTAGAGATAGCGGCGGCCGCCCCGTTCGAGCAGGGCGATGCCCTCCCCGCAGGCGCCGTTGCCGGCCAGGTCATGCTGGCCCAGATACCGCATCCCACTGCATTCCACCGGTTGCACGGCCATCCTTCCGGCAGGCGCGGATGTGCCCTTTGCGCGAGACCTGTCATCGATGATGCTAATCATCTACAGTGAATCATTGCCAGGTGGAACGAGAAGTGATTAGCGGCGAGCGCAAAGGAGACGGTCATGAGTTTACGAGGCAGGCCGGCCGCCCCGGCCCGCCCGGCCCACCTGGCCCACCTGGCCCGGTCCGGTGTGCTGGCGCTCCTGCTCGCGGCTCCGCTGGCGCTGGCGGCCTGTAGTTCGGGCAGCTCGGGAAGTTCGGGCGGGACGAGCGCGAACGCTCCCATCCCCATCGGGTACGAGGTGCCGCTGACCGGCACCGCCGCCGTGGCCGGGAAACAGGAGCAGCAGGGGTGGAATCTCGGGCTCAAGGTGTTCGGCAGCAGTGTCGACGGCCATCACATCGTCACGTACTTCGACGGCACCGGCGGGGACCCGACGGTGGCGTTGTCCGATGCTCGCTCCCTCGTCCAGCAAAAGCACGTCCAGATCATGGAGGGCCCGCTGCTCGCGAGCGAGGACGCGGCGGTGGCCTCCTACCTCGGCTCCCAGCACGTCCCGCTGGACAACCTCGCCATCTGCTCCCAGACGCAGGTGGCCGACGACGCGAGATACGGCAACGCGCTGAGCTCAGGGTGGATGTGCGACCAGCCGGACATCATGGCGGCCGACTATCTTTACACCGATCTCGGCTACCGGCACGTGACGGTGCTCGCAAATGACTACGCGTTCGGCTGGCTCTCGGCGGGCGGCTTCATCAAGCAGTTCACCCTGCTCGGCGGGAAGATCGACAAGGTCCTCTGGCCGCCGCTCACCGCTGCGGACTACAGCCCCTACGTGTCCGCCATCCCCAAGAACACCCAGGCGGTCTACGCGGAGACGGTCGGGTCCGGATCGATCGCCTTCACCAAGGCGTACGCGCAGTTCGGCCTGCGGGGCAAGATACCCCTGTACGGCGTCACCAATGTCTTCGACTACTCGGTGCTGCCCGGGGAGGTGCCCTCGGACGTTCTGGGCGACCAGATGGCCGCGCAGTATTGCGATGGGATCAACACCCCGGCGAACGTCAAGTTCACCACCCTCTTTGACCAGACCTACCACACCCGTCCCGGCTATTACGCGGAGGCGGCCTATGTGCATGCCGAGCTGGCGGTGGCCGCGCTGAAGACGCTGCACGGCGTCGCCACGAACCCGACCGCCGTGGCCCGCGCCCTGAAGACAACGGCCATCACAGCGCCGCGCGGGCCGGTACGGCTCAGCACGGTCGTGGACGCCCCGATCCAGAACGTCTACATCTGCAAGGTCGAGAGTGTGCACGGCACGCTGGAAGATGTGCCGATCAAGACCTATCCGGCGGTCCAGCCGTGGGGGACGCTGCCCTACCAGACGTGGGTGACCGAGTACACGGCCAATTCGGTCGGGCGCCCCAGTCCGTGACCGCCGTCGGCATAACGCGAGGTCCCCGGCTGCACGCCGCGAGGCATCCGGGGCACAGCGCGAGGCGCCGGGGGCACAGCGCGAGGCGCCGGGTGCATGGACCGAAGCACTCGGCAGAGCGCACTATGTGAAGCACAAGGCGCATTGCACAGAGCGCCCGGCGCACTATGATGATCAGGGGCCGGTCGCGGCGCCGGGCGTGATTGCGGTCGTCAGCATGCAGCGGCGCATGATTGCGAGGAGGGTGGGCTGACGTGGGGGAGAAGGCCGGCAGGAGGCGGGCGGTCGGCACGCGCGACCGCGTCATGTCACACCTGCACATGGTCGGCGAGGTCAGGGACGCGAGCGGCATGGCGAGCACCGCGCTGGCGGAGGCGATCGCCTACCCGGGGTCGAGCATCGCATTCGCCCAGCTGCTATCCGGCATGGAGCGGTCCGGCCTGATCGAGCGCGAGGTGCGCGGTAAGCGCACCTACCGGATCACCCCGCTGAAGGCCGCGGTGAAGCCGGCCCCCTCACGCGCAGGGTCGTCACGCGCAGGGTCGTCACGCGCAGAGCCGCCGCGGACAGGCAAGCCCGTGGCCGTCGGCAAGAGCGGTGGCCGGGCGGTCGCCGGGGAAACGGCCGAGGATTTCGACTACGACGAACTGGCACGGCGCCTGCTGCTGCAAGTCGTTCGGTGCCTCGGGGCGTCGCCGGGACAGGGTCCGGAAGCGGTCGCGGACGCCGAGGCCGGCGGGCCCGGGGACAGCGGCGCCTCGCTCGCCCGGACCGTGGCCAGCCTTGAGCACAAGCTGGCCAGCGCCACGTCCCAGCAGCGGCGGCTGACGCAGGAGAACGCCAAGCTCCGTGAGCAACTTCGCGCGGCGCAGGAGAGCCTGGCCCAGGAGCGCGCCGGCGCCGACCGGATTGCCGGGCGGCTCGACAGCGCCGAGGTCAGGCTGCTTGAACGCCTCCTGTCGCCCTTGCGTGACAAGGGAGCCCGGCACGAGGAGGCCGACGCCGGCTGACCACGCCGGGGTGGGCGGCGGACGTCATTAAGGGCCGCGGCGGCCGGCGTTGACAGAGGGCATTGACGGGCCGGGGCGAGGTCGTTGACAGCCACGGTGGATGCCGTTGACCGGCCAGGGCGACGTCGTTGACCGGCCAGGTGACGTTGGTGACCGGCCACGGCAGACGTCGTTGACGGCCACGGCAGACGTCGTTGACGGGCCGCGTCGGCCGTCGTTACGCTAATGATGATGAAGGGGTGTATCCCGCCCGGAGGCATATTGGGATCGTCCCCTTGGCCTGATTCGTGGAACACGCTGTTCCTGCGCGGCAGGGCAGGGGAGCAGGTGCCCGAGCCCGGTAGTTCCCGGCGCCGATGGGAGCCCCGAGAGTGCAGCAGTTCATAGCCCAGACCCTGAACGGTCTCACGCTGGCCGGGATCATCTTCCTGGTGTCGAGTGGTTTCACGCTGGTGTTCGGGGTGATGCGGGTCACCAACCTGTCACACGGAGCGGTGTACCTGCTCGGCGGCTATATCGGCTACTCGGTCATCGCCGCCACGCACAGCTTCTTCTACGGGCTGGCCGCCGGCGCCCTCGCGATGGCCGCTTTCGGGCTGCTGCTCGAGCGCACCCTTATCACCTGGCTCGGGCGCAGCGAGATGTCGGAACTGCTCGCCACGCTGGGGCTCATCTACGTGATTGACGACGTTTCGCTGGCGATCTGGGGCGGCAGCCCGCTCACCATCAACCTGCCCGGGATCCTCGGCCGTTCGACCACCCTGCCGCTGAGCGGCATCGTCTATCCGAACGACCGGATCTTCATCCTCGGCGTTTCGATCGTGGTCGCCCTGGGCCTGTACTACCTGCTCCGCCGGACCCGGGTCGGGGCCATCATCAGGGCTGGCGTCGATGACCGCGAGATGGTGAGCGCGCTCGGCATCAACGTGCGGCTGGTCTTCTCCCTCGTCTTCACGCTCGGGGCGCTGCTCGCGGGCTTCGCCGGAGTGCTGGGCGGCACGGTGCTCGGCATCTACACCGGTGGCGACAGCGACATCCTGCTGTTCGCCCTGGCCGTGGTCATCGTCGGCGGTCTCGGCAGTTTCGAGGGAGCGATCGTCGGGAGCCTCATCATCGGCCTCATCGACACCTACGGGACGGCATACTTCCAGGCCGTCGCCTACTCCATCCTGTTCATCCCCGTCATCATCGTCCTGCTGGTCAAGCCCCAGGGCCTGCTGGGGAAGGTGAGCAGGTGAGCGCCGCCGGAAGGGCCCCCGCCGGGAGCACGCCCGCCGGGAGCACGCCCGCCGGGAGCACGCCCTCGCCGCCCGGGCCAGGCTTATCACCGGGCCGCGGCGCCCGCCTCGCGCTGACGGTCCTGCGGGGGTCGCGCCGCCTCACCGCCCCGGTGGCGGGGGTGGCCGTGGGCCTGGCGCTGATCCTGCTGCTGCAGGGCAACGGCTTCACGTCCACGTTGGTCCTGGACATGCTCGTCTACGCCATCGCGGCGATGTCCCTGGATTTCCTCGGCGGCTACGCCGGCCTGATCTCACTCGGGCAGGCTGGTTTTCTCGGTGTCGGTGCCTACGGCGTCGCCATCGCGGAGGTGCATTTCTTCTCCCCGTGGGCCGCGGTCGGGATCGGCCTCGGCGCGGTACTGGCGCTCGGGCTGGTGCTGGGCATCGTCGCCGTGCGCGTCAAGGGCGTCAGTTTCGTGATCATCACGCTGGCGATGGGCCAGGTTCTGTGGGGGCTCGCCTTCCAGTGGGTGGGCCTGAGTGAGGGCGACAACGGCATCGCTGTGTCGGCCCTGCCCAGCATCGGGCCCTTCGACCTCAACGATCCCCGCACGCTGCGGATGACCGTCCTGGCGGTGTTCGCCGCCGTCGCGCTGCTGCTGGTGACATTCGTGCATTCGCCGTTCGGGCTGTCGCTGCGCGGCGTGCGGTCCAACGAGACACGGCTGGCCGCGCTCGGCTACCGGACCGGCCTGCACCGCTACCTGGCCTGGGTCATCGCCGTCTTCTTCACGGGCGTGGCCGGTGTGCTCTATGTCTTCGTCAACCAGCTGATCAGCCCGACGACGATGGCGTTCGGCGCCAACGGGCTCCTCGTCATCATGGTCGTGCTCGGCGGGCTCGGCAGCATCTGGGGACCGGCGCTTGGCGCGGTGGTGATCGTGCTGTTCCAACAGGAGCTGAGCATCTACCTGTCCCGTTGGCAGACGCTCATGGGCCTCACCCTGATCGCGGTCGTGCTCTTCAGCCCGGGTGGGCTCTGGGGCATGGTCAGGGCCGCCGGCCGTCGGCGGGATGCGCTCATCACCCGGCTGGAAACCCGGTCCGCCGAAGGGGGCGCCCCGTGACCGCGGCCGGGCCGCCCGCGCTGGCGGCCGATCGTCTGTGCCGCCGGTTCCGCGGTCTGACGGCGGTGGCTGACGTCTCGCTGCAGGTCGCCCCGGGCGCCCGTTTCGGCATCATCGGCCCCAACGGCGCGGGCAAGACCACCCTGTTCAATCTGCTGTCGGGCGAGCTGCGGCCAACCACCGGCAGCGTCGCCCTGTTCGGCCGGGACATCACCGCGTTGCGCCCCTACCGGCGGGCGGCGATGGGTCTGGGCCGCACCTTCCAGATCACGCGTATCTTCAGCGACCTCACCGTGCTCGAGAACCTGACCCTGGCCCTGCACGGGCTGAGCCGGTCGAAGCTCTCGCTGCTGCGGCCCTGGCGGAGCTACCGGACCATGATCGCCGAGGCAGCCGACCTCGCCGCCAGTTTCGGGCTGGCACAGCGGCTGGCGGCGCCCGCCTCCGACCTGTCCCACGGCGAGGTGCGGGAACTGGAGGTACTGCTCGCCCTGGCGCTCAAGCCCAGGGTGCTGCTGCTCGACGAGCCAGCGGCCGGGCTGTCGCCGGCCGAACGGGTCAACATCGCGGCCCTGCTGACGTCACTGCCGGCCGAACTGACCCTGATCATGATCGAGCACGACATCGACGTCCTGCGCGGGGTGGTGGATTCCGCCGCCGTGCTCCACCTGGGCGCACTGGTGGCCCAAGGCTCGATGCGCGAGATTCAGAACGACGAACGGGTGCGTCAGCTCTACCTCGGCGGCGCCGGCCTTCCGCCGGGGGCTCCTGGTCCGCCAGGGAATTCCCCGCCAGCGCGGGAAGCAGGTGGCGGGCCGTGATCGAGGTGCGTGACCTTCACACCTACCGCGGGATCAACTACGTGCTGCAAGGCGTGAGCCTGCGGATCGGTGACGGGGCCTGCACCGTCCTGCTCGGCCGCAACGGCATGGGGAAGACGACGCTGGTGCACTCCATCATGGGCATGATCCGGCCGGGTAATGGCACCATCACGCTCGACGACGAGGAGCTGGTCGGCAAGCAGCCGTTCCAGATCGCCCAGCGGGGGCTCGCCCTCGTCCCGCAGGGCCGCCGCATCTTCCCCTCGCTCACCGTCGAGGAGAACCTCACCCTTGCCGCGCGCGGGACACACGCCGACGACGCCTGGACCCCTGAACGCGTCTACGAGCTGTTCCCGAACCTCGCCGCCCGCACCCGCCACCGGGGTGGCCAGCTGTCCGGTGGCGAGCAGCAGATGCTGGCGATCGGCCGGGCTCTGCTGACCAACCCCCGCCTGCTGCTGATGGACGAGCCGTCCGAGGGGCTGGCGCCCGTGATCGTCGAGCGTATCGGCGAGGTCTTGGCGGACCTGCGCCGCGGCGGGCTGGGGATCTTCCTGGTCGAGCAGAACTACGGCCTGGCCCTTGGCGCGGCGGACGTCATCTACATCCTGTCCAAGGGCCAGGTGGTCTGGCAGGGCTCGGCTGGCGAGCTCGTGGCCGCGGCTGCGATCCGGGAGACCCACCTCGGCGTGTGACCGAGGGTGCGGGACGTGACCGAGCACGCGGGGCAGGCATCGAGGGCGCGGGGCCGGTAGCTAGCCCGGCGGGCTGACGGCGGTCTTGGCGAAGAGGGGTTCCCAGGCCGACTGCGAGAGCGTGCCCCACGGCGGGACGCTGCGCACTGTCAGGATCGGCACGTTCCGCATGGTGCCGCCGACGCTCTCCACCTTGCAGATGTACTCGTTCTGCACCGGCGACCAGGTGGCGTGGTCCAGCGACACCGGCCCGCGCGGCGCGGTGATCGTGACCGCACGCATCGCGCTGGAGAGCGCCTTCTCGCTCGTGACGTTGCCGTGCAGTGACTTCAGCGCCGCTATCAGGATCTGCGCCTTGGTGTAGCCCGCCTCGGAGTAGTACGACGGGTACACGCCATAGGCAGCGTGGTAGGCGTTTGCGAACTGCTGGTTGACCGCCGTCGGGTTGCCGTCGCAGTACTGCGAGTCGGTGTAGGTGCCCAGCGCGGCCGACGCGTTCTCGGCGGGCAGGGCAGCCTGGTCGGTCAGGGTGGTGATCCCCATCAGCGGGATCTTCTTCTTCAGGCCGAACGAGGCATAGGAGTTGACGAAGTTCGCCGCCTGGGAGCCGGAGAGCACCACCCACACCGCCTGGGTGCTGGTGGGGATGGCGGAGACGTAGGACGACATGTCCACGCTGTTGCTCGGTACCCAGATCATCTTGTCGATCTTGCCGCCGAGCTTGGTGAACTGGGCGGCGAAACCCCCGACGCCCTGCCAGCCGAACGAGATGCCGAGCCCCACCGTGGTCACGTGCCGCCAGTGCATCGTGCGGTAAGCCCAGCGGGCGCCGACCGTGCTCGGCGCGAAGCCGTCCCAGCCGGAGGTGAACCCGGTGCCGTACCTGGCGTAGGCCTTCGACTGCTGGGGGCTGGCCAGGTAGAGGTCGTCCTCCGGGATCCCCTGGCCGAGCACGTAGGGCGCGACCACCGCGATGGCGCTGGAGATGAGCGGGCCCTCCATGACCTGGACGTGGTCGGACGTGACGAGCCGCCTGGCGTCTGACAGGCTCACCGACGGGTCGCCCTGGTCATTGGCGTAGGTCACCTGGATCGGGTGCCCGTCCACCGAGGTCCCGAAGTGCTGCAGGCCCAGCTTGAAGCCGTCCTGCTCGCTGGTGCCGTTCTTGGTGAAGATGCCGGTCAGCGGGAGCAGGTAGCCCACCTTGACCGGCGCGTGCGAGGAGGCGCTGGTGCTGGACGTGCCGCTGCTCGAGCACGCCGCGGCAATGGCGGAGCAGGCGACGAGCGCGATGGCCGCGAGGCGGCGCCGCGTGGCCACGATGTCTAATGACCAGCCCATGACCACCACTCTCCCGACGGATCCTCCTTATGCAATCATGTCGCCGGGAACCACGCCAGTGGATGATTATATTGTGATCGTTACATGATTGGCGGATGCCGCTCTCACCCGAGCCGCCGCGCGACCGCGTCGGCGGCTTCCCTGGTGGACAGGCTGCCGCCGGCGTCGGCTGTGCATTCGCCCGCCCGGACGGCGCCGGCCACGGCCGACTCGACCGCGGCCGCCTCCCCGGGGAACCCGAGGTGCCGCAGCATGAGCGCGCCGGCCAGGATCGCGGCCACCGGGTTGGCGGTCCCGGTTCCCGCGATGTCGGGGGCACTGCCGTGGACGGGCTCGAACATCGCCCGGCCGGTCGTGGCGTTGATGTTCGCCGACGGCGCCAGGCCCACCCCGCCCACGAGACCTCCCGCGACGTCGCTGAGGATGTCGCCGAAGCAGTTCTCGGTGACGACGACGTCGAACTCCCAGGGGTCCGAGATCATGTGCAGGGCGCAGGCGTCGATCGCCATGTGACGGGCTGGCATGTCCGGGTGGGCGGCGCGGGCGTCACGCCAGCACCGCTGCCAGAGTGCGCCTGCGTGCGGCATTGCCTGCCACTTGTCCGCCAGCACCACGCAGGACCGGGCGGCCGAAAAGGCATAGTCGAGGATCCTCGTGACGCCACGAAAGGTACTGACGTGCTCCTGGATCGCCAGTTCCTCGGTGGTGCCGGGCTTGAACCGCCCGCCCAGGCGGCTGTAGAGGCCCTCGGTGTTCTCCCGGACCACGGTGATGTCGGTGGCCCGCGGCCCCGGGTCGCGCAGCGGGCTGAGCCGGCCGCAGAGCAGTCTGGCCGGCCGGACGTTCGCGTACAGATCCAGTTCGCGGCGGATCCGGCCCAGCGTCTGCCAGCTGTAACGTGAGTCGGTGATCCGGGGATCGCCGATCGCGCCGAGCAGGATCGCGTCGGCTGCCTCGAGCTGGGAGAAACAGTCCTCGGTGAGCGCCTCGCCGGTCTGGAGGTACCGCTCCGCGCCCACGTCGGCCGGGTGGAACTCCAGGCTGAGCCCGAGCCGCCGCAGCACTCCGATCGCCGCCGGGATCACTTCCCGGCCGATCCCGTCGCCTTCAATCACTACGATCTGGGCCGCCACGTGATTAAGGTAGCGCCGAGCCGCTGGCCCAGCAAGGCGGCGTCACTCGCGGGTATGCCCCCGCCCGGTGCGCGGGCCCGCGCTCAGATGAGCCGCTCGTGCTGCCGCGGCATGGTGTCCAGCCGGGAGCCACGGAGCTGGTGGATGGACCGCAAGGCGCCGAGCGTGCCGTCGAGATGGCGGATCACGGCATCGGCCGCCGCCACCGGGTCGTGCGCGAAGACGGCACGGAGAATCTCCTCGTGCTCGGCATTGGCGTGGGCGGCGCGGTCCGGGACGGCGAGGACCGAGTGCGTGATGTACAGGGCCGACAGCTCCCGGAGGTTCTTCAGGATGGCGACCAGCCGCGGGCTGTTGCCCACCACGTCGATGACGTTGTGGAAGCTGACGTTCTGCTCAGCCCACCGGGTGCTGTCGGTCTCGGTTTCCATCGCCACCAGCAGTTCGATCGCCGGGCGCAGGCCTGCCCTGGTGGCAGACCTCGCGGTCCGTGCCGCGGCGACAGGCTCGAGCATCATGCGGATCCCGTAGATGTCCTCGAGTTCGGTGCGGCACAGTTCGCGCACGACGGCCCCGCCGCGCTCGCCGAAGCGGACGAAGCCCTCGGCCGCCAGCTCGGCGAGCGCCTCGCGGACCGGCCGGATACCTACTGCCAGTTCCGCCGCGATGCTCGACTGCACCAGCCGGGTCCCGCCGGGGATGGTCCCGGTGACGATGCCCCGGTGCAGGACCATCTTCACCCTGCGGCGCGCGGGTACGGGCCGAAGCGGTAACCGGGTCGGCCCGGCACAGTCGGTGACGCCATGAGCTACCGCTGGCGGGGTGTGCTGTGCCATCAGGTGCTCCGTTTCTGTGGCGGGGCGGGGCGGTGCACCTCAGTCAGGAGTCCGGTCTGCGCGAGGAATGTTGTTAGTGAAGGTAAACGGCTGGCCGGAGGGGCTGCATCGGACGATAGCAGCGCTCAACGGGGCTGGGAACCCGGCACTAGGGGTGTTTCAAAAGTTGCGTTGCCCGCGTGTCGCTGAGCCGTGACGGACGAGGTCTCCGGTAGATGAGTCAACGACGAAGAAGACCATCTGCACGGAGACCTCGTGGCCACCTTAACGGTGACGGGACGGGCGGACCTGACGGACGCGCAGTGGGCAGTGCTGGAGCCGCTGCTGCCGCGTGGCAGGAAGCCGGGGCGCCCGCCGAAATGGACGAAACGGCAGCTCATTAACGGGATCCGGTGGCGGGTGCGGGCTGGTGCGCCGTGGCGGGACGTGCCGCCGGCCTACGGGCCGTGGCCGACGGTGTATGGCCTGTTCCGCCGCTGGCAGCGGGACGGGACCTGGCGGGAGATCCTGACGTCCTTGCAGGCCCGGGCGGATGCGGCCGGGCTGATCACCTGGGACGTGTCCGTGGATTCCACAACCGCGCGCGCGCACCAGCATGCGGCCGGTGCGCGTAAAAGGGGGATCTGCAGGCCGAGCCGCCCGCGGGGTGGATGCCGAGCCCGCTGATCATGGCCTGGGCCGTTCCCGCGGCGCGTTCACCACCAAGGTGCACCTGGCCTGCGAGCAGGGCCAGAAACCCCTGGCCATCGTCATCACCGCCGGCCAGCGCGGCGACAGCCCCCAGTTCCAGGCCGTCCTGGGCCGCATCCGCGTCCCCCGCCCTGGCCTGGGCCGGCCCCGGACCCGCCCGCGGCGGGTACTGGCAGACAAGGCCTACGGCTCCCGCGCCAACCGCGCCTGCCTGCGGCGCCGTGGGATCCGGTGCACCATCCCGGAAAAGGCCGACCAGATCCGCCACCGCAAGAACAAGGGCAGGGCCAGCGGCCGGCCACCAGCCTTCGATCCTGGGATCTACAAGCAGCGACACGCTGTCGAGTGCGGGATAAACCGGCTCAAGCGCAACCGCGCCGTCGCCACCCGCTACGACAAGCTCGCCGTCCGCTACGAAGCCACCGTCCACATCGCCGCCATCAACGAGTGGCTGCCCCACTTATGAAACACGCCCTAGGAGCATTCTGGGCGCCGTGACGGGGATAAGTGCTGCTACCGGCTGGACGGCCGGCCGGGCTCCGGTGGCCGCTCAGGCGGGGCACATCCATTCCGCCCGTCCTGACCGCGGCGCGGACTCGCCGCTGCCGGGCGGCGGGTAGTGCACCCGCAGCGTGAACACCTGCGGGGTGGGGCCGTGCGCCCGCAGCTGGCGTATCCGGTCCTCGGCCTCGCCGGTGGTGGGGATGTGGCCGCGGGGGACCCACCACAGTGCCGTGTACGCCTCCGCCATCGGCTCGAACCACTGCCGGCGGCGGCGCAGCACCTGCTTGTGCCGCTCCGAGTAGACGAAGGCGGCCAGCGCCTCGACCGACTCCCAGACCGACATGTTCAGGATCACCCCGGCGCTGCCCGCCTGATCCCATTCGAACGCGCGGACCGCGGTCGCGTTGCCGTCCTCGGTCTGCAGCCGCCAGACGAAACCCGGCGCGGCGTCCGCGGCGGCGTTGACCGGGTCGAGCGCGGCTACGAACCCGGCCAGCTGTGCGCTGTCCAGCGGCGCGCGCAGCCGGCCGATGTTGACCTGGGCGAGCACGAACTCCATGGGGTCATCCTGCCAGCCGCCCGGGGCCCGGTTCCAGCGGCACCGCCCGCGGCGTCCGGCGGGACCGGGGCGCAGGCAGGACGCCGGTGGGAACATGGCATCGTGCGCGCAGCCGTGATCGAGCAGCCGGGTGCGGTGACCGTCCGTGAGGTCGCCCGGCCCGCGGTGGACGGGCGTGCCCTCGTGCAGGTGGCCCAGGCCGGCCTGTGCGGCACCGACGTCAAGATCGCCTCCGGGCAGATCCCGGTGCGCATGCCCAGGGTGATGGGGCACGAGATGACCGGCTCGGTGGTGGAGCCGGGCCCGCTGGGCGTGGTCCCGGCCGGCACCCGGGTGCTGGTCAACCCGGCCGTGTTCTGCGGGTACTGCGACCTGTGCCGCCGGGACCTGCCGCAGCTGTGCCGCAACGGGGGGCTGCTCGGACGCGACGTCAACGGCTGCTTCGCGGAGCTGGTCGCGGTGGACGAGTCCTGCCTGCATCCGCTCCCCGACGGCCTGCCCGCTGATGACGCCGGCCTGCTGCAGGTGCTTTCCACCTGTGTGCACGCGCAGTCCCGGCTGCCCGCCGCCGAGAGCGCGGTGGTGGTCGGACTGGGGGTGAGCGGGCTGCTGCACCTCCAGCTGCTGGCCGAGCGCGGTGTGCGCACGCTCATCGGGGTCACCCGGTCGGTTGCGAAGCGCGAGCTCGCGCTGCGGCTGGGGGCGGGTGCGGTCGCCGATCCCGCGGAGGCGGACGCCGTGGTGACGCAGGCAACCGGCGGGCGGGGCGCCGAGGTGGCGGTGGAATGCGCCGGCACGCAGGAGACGCTCGCCCAGGCCATGCGCCTGGCGGGGGCGGGCGGGACGGTGCTGGTGTTCGGCACCACCGCGCCGGCCGCGGACGGGCTGCCGACCTACCAGTGGTACGTCAAGGAGCTGACGATCCTCAACCCGCGCGCGGCCCGCCCGCGCGACTGCGACGCCGCGATCAGGCTCGCCGCGAGCCGGCGGCTGGAGCTGGCGCCGCTGGTCACCGCCCGGTTCCCGCTCGCGCAGGCCGGGCGCGCCCTGGCCGCGTGCGCCGAGCCGGGACAGCTCAAGGTCATGCTGGACATGACCTGACCGCCCGCGGAGCTACCGGACCAGGCAACCCTGCGAGATACCGAACGAAGGCACCGTGGCCGATCTGATCACCAGCAGCGCGAACCCCGTGGTGAAGCGCATGCGGCTGCTAGCCGAGCGCAGGCACCGGCGCCGTGAGGGCGCGTTCGTGGTGCAGGGGATCCAGCCGGTGTGGCAGGCGGTGGAGGCGGGTGCCGACGTCGAGACGCTGATCGCGGCTCCGGGCCTGCTCGGCCGTTCACCGGCCGCGCGGATGGTCGCCGAGCAGGAGGCCAGGGGCACCCGGGTGACCCGGGTGAGCGACGAGCTGTTCGGCCGGCTTTCCGACCGCGACGGGCCGCCCGGGCTCGCCGCGATCGTCCGCGGGCGGGTGAGCGCGCTCGGCGGTCTGCCGGCCGGGCCGCGTTCGGTGTTCGTGGCCCTGTACGAGATCGCCAACCCCGGCAACCTCGGCACGATCATCCGGACCGCGAACGCGGCCGGGGCGGCCGGGGTGGTGCTGGTCGGCCAGGCCACCGACCCGTTCGACCCGGTGGCGGTGAAGGCGTCGATGGGGGCGCTGTTCAGCCTGCCGGTAGCGGAGGCGCGGGAGGCGGGGGAATTCTTCGCCTGGGCGGCCGCCCACCGGGTGTCCGTCGTCGCCACCTCCGCGCGGGCGACCGCCAGCTTCTGGGCTGCCAGCTACCCCCGGCCGCTGGCCCTGCTGCTCGGCGGGGAGGGGCCGGCCTGCCGGCGGAGGTGCTGGCCCGGGGCGATGCGGCGGTGCGCGTCCCGATGGTGGGCACCGCGGAGTCGCTGAACCTGGCCGTTGCGGCCGGCCTGCTGCTCTACGAGGCGATGCGCCAGAGCGGGGACCTGTCCTGAGGGCTCCCGGCCGGCTAACCCGTGCCCGCGCGGAGAAGCCCCGGCCCGCACGGGCCGGGGCTTCTCCTCATGGTGCGATTCTCACGGTGCGATCGTCACGGTGCGATCGTCAGCACCCGTCGTAGCCCGACCACGGCGAGGCGCCCCACTGGGCGTATGCCTGCTGGAACGCCTGGTTCTGGGTGGCCGTGGACGCGTTCTCCGGCAGCCCCGAGTAGCCCAGAGCGGCCCAGGTGGATGGCAGGAAGCCGTACAGGCCGCCCGCCCCCGACGAGCCGTTGACCGCGTTCGGGTTACCGCCGCTCTCGCGCTGGATCACGCACTGCTGGAAGCTGCCCGATGCCGCGCTGTACGACTGTGCGGGCGCCGGGGCCGTCCCGGTGGCCGAGCCTGCCGTCGCGCTGACCGGCTGCGCGGCTGGGACCGCGGCCGGCATGGCAGCCAGGGCGGCACGGTTGAGCCAGGCCCGGTGGGGGTGCCAGGACGACAGCTTCAGCCGCTGTCCCGCCCCGATCGCGTTGGGGTTGCCGATCTTGTCACGGTTCACCCACCACAGGGCCGGCCACCGGTCGGCAGCGCCGTACTCGTGACTGGCGATGCTGGCCAGGGTGTCGCCCGCCCGGACCGTGTAGTGGTGATGGTGGGCTGCCGCTGGATGTAGCGAAAGTGTGATCGCCAGCGCCGCCTTCGGCAGCGCCGAAGCTGCGATACTTGAACCAATCATGGCTGTGGTCCTCCAAGGGGTTTCGCCATGGGAAGGCCCGGCCTTGGTGTTCCAGCACCGGCCGGGCCGAACTAGCTGAATCTAGGTCCTCCTGCGTGCCTCCTCCCGCTCAGCCACCGTGAGCTGCCGCTCCAGCATGTAGATGATCTGCCCATGGAGCGAGCGGTGCTGGTGTGCCGCGAGCAGCTCAAGGCGCTGATGGAACGCGAGTGGCACCCGCAGGGCGATCTGCTTCACTTCGCCCCGCTGGCCCCTGTTCCCACGTCCCGGATCGGCCATCGCAGCACAGTACCATCACGTTGCTGGCCGGCCGGACGCCAGAATGATAGCGTATATGTATTCGAATTATTAGACTCACTAGGCATGAGGTCCTGACCCCGGTGGCCAGCCCAAGGTCGGCCTTTGTGACATACCTCTCCTTTGCCGGCCATCAAAAAGCTTCCATAATGATGGCTTGCGGCCCAGGTCACGGCCCCGCGGAGGCCGCGACGGCGACGGCAGAAGTCTTTCCCCGCGAACCCGAGGTCCGGCCCCGCAGGCCCCCGCGCCCCGCCCCGCCGCCAGGGCCACCGCCCCGGCCATCGAGCGGACCGCCAGCCCGTGCCGCCCACCCGGTGCGGCCGGCCCGCTGGCCACCATGATCACGGACGATTGCCCGGCGGAAACCGCCGGAGATCGTCCGTGATCATGGCTCCGGGTGGTGTGGGGGGATGAGCCGGGACGTGAATACGGGCGGAGGGAGAATCCTTGTAAGCTAGGGGCGCCCCCCGGCGCTCCGGCGGGCCGTCGGCCAGGCGGCGCGCTGATGGCCGGCCAAGCGGCGGAGTAGCTCAGTCAGGCAGAGCAAGCGGCTCATAATCGCTGTGTCGCCGGTTCAAGTCCGGCCTCCGCTACGAGCATGCCGGCTGCCCGCTGGTGTCCCTGGACCCCGGCGACGGCAGACGTCATGCCCGGCCCCGTCCGCGGGCTTCACGCCCGGGCGACGGGTGCCTGTCCGTCCCGCGGGCGTGCCCCGCGGGTCCGTCCCAGAGAAAGGCACTCCCTCCGTGGCTGCCACCGATGTGAGGCCCAAGATCACCCTGGCCTGCCAGGAGTGCAAGCACCGCAACTACATCACGCGCAAGAACCGGCGTAACGACCCGGACCGGATGGAACTGAAGAAGTACTGCCCCAACTGCCGCAAGCACCAGCCCCACCGTGAGACCCGCTAGCGCCACGCGCTGGCATCACCCACGGTGGGCATCAACAAGGACTACCTCGGCCGCATCTTCCCGGCGACCGCGCCCTACGAGGTGAGCCGGGTCAAGATCGCGGAGTTCGCCACGGCGATCGGTGACCCCAACCCCGTCTTCCGGGACCGGGCCGCCGCCCAAGCGGCCGGTTACCCGGATGTCATCGCGCCGCCCACGTTCGGAGTCGTCATCGCCATGGCCGCCAGCGGCGCGGCGGTCGCCGACCCGGGGCTGGGGCTCAACTACGCCATGGTCGTCCACGGCGAGCAGCGGTTCACGTACTCCCGGCCGCTGCATGCCGGGGACGTGGTGACCGCGCAGTCCACCATCTCCGGGATCCGGGAGGTCGGCTCCATCACGATGCTCACCACCGAGACGGAGATCCGTACGCTGGCCGGGGAGCACGTGTGCACGGGCTTCTCCACGCTGGTGGAACGGGGAGCGCCATGAGCGGGGGGAGCAGCCCGGTCAGCTACGCGGAGGTGACCGCCGGCACCGCGCTGCCCGTGGTGACCTATCCGGTCAGCCGGCTCAGCCTGGTCAGATACTGCGGCGCGTCCGGCGACTTCAACGTGATCCACTGGAACGAGCGGATCGCCCGGTCGGTCGGCCTGCCGGACGTCATCGCGCACGGCATGTTCACCATGGCGCAGGCGGGGCGGTACGTCACCGACTGGGCAGGCGACGCCGGGGCGCTGCTGGAGTTCGGGGTCCGGTTCTCCGCCCCCGTGGTCGTGCCGGACGACGAGGCGGGCGCCACGATCGAGGTCAGCGGGACGATCGAGGAGAAGCTCGACGGCAACCGTGTGGTGCTCGCGCTGACCGCGCGCAGCCGCGAGGAGAAGGTGCTCACCCGCGCCCGCGCGGTCGTGCACCTGCCCTGACCGTGGTGTCCGGGGCGGGTACGGCGAGAGTCCGCGAGCGGGTCGCGCTGGCGGACTACACCACGCTGCGGCTCGGCGGGCCCGCTCGCCGGCTGGTGGAGGCGGCGACCGACGAGCAGATCGTGGCCGAGGTGCGGGCCGCCGGCGAAAGCGGTGACCCGCTGCTCGTGCTCGGCGGCGGCAGCAACCTCGTGGTCGCGGACGAGGGATTTCCCGGCACGGTGGTCCATGTCGCCACGAGGGGCGTCCGCCGCGATGGCGGCGGGAACGGCCGGGACCCCGCCGGGCTGACCGTGGCGGCGGGCGAGGACTGGGACACGGTGGTGGCCGGCTGCGTGGCCGAGCGGCTGTCCGGACTGGAGTGCCTGTCCGGGATCCCGGGCCAGGTCGGCGCCACGCCGATACAGAACGTCGGTGCCTACGGCCAGGAAGTCGCCGAGCGGATCGTCTCGGTGCGGGTGTATGACCGTGCGCGCAGGACCGTGACCGACCTGGCCGGCGCCGACTGCGGTTTCGGGTACCGGACGAGCGCTTTCAAGCGCAGCCGCCACGAGACGGCGGTTCCCGGCCAGGACGCCGCCGTCACCGGCAGGTTCGTTGTGCTGGCTGTCCGGTTCGCGCTGCGGGCGGACCGCCTGTCCGCGCCGGTGCGCTACGCCGAGCTTGCCCACGCGCTCGGCGTGCCAGAGGGTGGCCGGGCGCCGCTCGCCGACGTCCGCGAGGCCGTCCTCAGGCTCCGACGGGGCAAGGGGATGGTGCTCGACCCGGCTGATCCCGACACCAGGAGCGCCGGCTCGTTCTTCATCAATCCGGTCCTCGACCTGGAGCGCTTCGCTGCGCTCGAAAGTGCCGCCCGCGTCGCGCTGGGCCCAGGCTCCCGTGTCCCGCGCTACCCGGCCGGCGACGGCAGGGTGAAGGTGCCCGCCGCCTGGCTCATCGAGCAGGCCGGCTTCCGGAAGGGCTACCCGGCGACTGACACCGACGGGGCCCGCATCTCCTCCAAGCACACGCTGGCCCTGGTCAACCCGGGCGGGGCCACCGCCGCCGGGCTGCTGGCACTGGCCCGGGAGGTCAGGGAGGGCGTGCGGGAGACGTTCGGGGTGGAACTGGCCAGCGAGCCGGTTCTGGTCGGTACCGGCCTCTGAGCGATCAACCGTTTCCTGACCCGGCGGCTGGCAGGCTACCTTGCGTCGTGTGCACGCCCGGTCTGCCCGGGATCGGCTCGCCGTCTGGACCTTCGACGACGGCGGCGAGGAGATCCCGTGCGGCGAGCCGTCTGTCACCGACGCCGAGCGGGCAGCCGCCGGCCGGGAAACGGTCGCTGAGCGCTGGCGGGCGCTGCTGCCCGGCGAGGTCATCCCCTGAGCGGCCGGCCGGTCCGGCGCGGCTGACGGGTCCTGGGTCGCCGCGGGCTTCTCCAACGGGCGCGCCGGGCTTGCCTGCCGGCATCAGGAATGGGTCGGCGGGCATGACCTTTCTGGTGGGACCAGCAACTGCCCGCCGCCCTGGCCTGGCTGCTGGGCCCGTCACGAAGCGCCGGCGGCCCGGCCGGCGCGGCGGATACGCCGGAATTGGCTTGAAGCTGGCCGGCCCCGGCCTGGATTCTTGCGGCATGGCAGAGCTGACGATCCGGCCCGCGGTGGCGGGGGACGCGGAAGCGGTCGAGCGCCTGCGGGTCGCGGGGTGGAAGACGGCCTACCGGGGGATCATCCCCGACGCCTTCCTCGACAGCATGCCGGTCAACGTGGAGCGCCGGCGGGCACGCACCCGCCGTTTCTACGAGACCTGCGGGTTCCGCCCGGACGGCAGCCGCAAGCTGGCGGACTTCGGCGAGCCGGTGCCCGAGGTGAGGTACCGGCGGGAGGTACCCGCACCGCCGTGAGGTCACCGGGGCGAGCGAGGCCAACCCGTCACGTGGCGGGGGCCGCGAGC
>CAVUIU010000009.1:0-60628 GCA_963741615.1 uncultured Actinomycetes bacterium | reverse complement strand
CGGGCGGGAAGATCAGGATCGTCACCTTGGCGTTCGGATCCTTGGACATGGCCAGGCACGCGGTCCGGCCGCCGGCTTCCTCGATGAGGTCGGCCAGGGCCCTGGGCGTGGTCGCGGCCTGCGTCATCAGGCGCTTCCCACGAGCACCACCCCGCCGCCGGGCCGGGCGGCGGCCAGGAACCAGAGTGCGCGGTGCCGGAACAGCCGCAGCGCGGCTGTCAGCAGCAGGCTGAGGACAGGGCCGGTGGCGGGGGGCACCGAGATAACCGCACCGGCGAGGTAGCGCATCACGTCGGCATCCCAGCTGGCAACGATCACTGGATCCCGCGGGGAGGGCACCGGCAGGTAGGCGCGGGCAGCGCCGGCCCCGCCCAGCCTGCGCCCCCGGAGCAGCACCCAGGGGGTGGACACGACCGCGGAGCCCGGGGCTGCCCGGCCGCCGGACTGCCAGACGGTACCGCCCGGCAGCAGCGCGTGCCAGGCCGCGGCGGGGGCGGCCGTGGCAGGGGCGGCAGCGGCGGTCACGTCAGCACCGCGAACGGCCTCATCCGGGCGACCGGCCGCACCAGGCCGTGGCCGGTGAGGATGCCGAGTGCCTCGTTGACGCCCTGATCGTCAAGCTGCGGCACCTCGGCCGCGGCGCTGCCGTCGTAACCGAAGCGCGCGGTGGTCCGGCCCATCGGATCCGGGCCCGACCGGCCCGACCGCTCGAACGCGGAGATGATGCTGCCGGTGCCGTGGCAAGCCGTGAACAGGCTCCGGTGGGCGCCGGTGTCGGGCACGCACAGGTAGGAGGAGGTGCGGTTGGTGCCGGGCAGCAGCAGCGGCTGGCCGGTCGCCGCGAAGGCCGGGTGTCCGGCCATCATGGCTGCCGGGTAGGCCCGGCAGGCGTTGTGCCGGTGGACGAAGGACGGCTGGCCGCCGACCTCCTCCTCGTAGATGGAGTTGTGCGGCGAGTCGACCACGAGCTCGGTGGTGGCACCGAACGACGCCCGGGCAAACTGGCCGAGCGCGGTGTAGGTGGCCATCCGGTAGGCGAAGCCGTAGTTCATGGCGAGGCGGGTGGCCAGCAGCGCGCGCCTGCCGTCGTCGCCGTCGGTGGGGACGGCAGGGCAGCCGGCGGTGAAATAGGCGGCCAGGCGGCGCTTGGCCTGGGCAGGCGAACGGGCGGTCAGCAGGTGCGAGAGCGGTTTCTGCACGGACATCTCGGTGCGCAGCATCCGGGAGGCGCTCTTGCGCCGCCCGTAGAGCCCGCCGAGCTGGCCGGTGAGGACGCCGCCGCCGTTGTGGAACTGGATCGTCACCTGCCCGGTGTGGATGCCGAGCTGCTCCGCCGCGGCGGGGTCAAGAACCTCCTCCACTTCCTGGAGTTCCAGGAAGTGGGTGCTCGGCCCGATGCTCCCGAAGCGCAGCCGGCTGAGCTGAACCACCAGCCAGGGCAGTTCCTTCCGGGCACGCTGCGGGCCGCCGTAGGCCTCGATGTCCAGGCATCCGCGCTCCTCGATCCGGTCAAGCTCGGCGTCGCCCAGGCCGTACCGCTCGGCGGCGAAGCCGGCACCCTCCGTGGCGGCGCGCAGCACCTCGGCTCGGCTCAGGTCGGCACGCCAGCCCGGCGGGTCCGGGAAGCGCTCCCTGACCTGGCGGAAGAAGTCGCTGACCGCCGCCGCGGACGGCCGCTCGACGTCGAGGGTGACCAGCGCCATGCCGCAGTTGAGCGCCGCATCGGTCAGCGCCGGGCGGATCGCGCCCCTGGTGGCGACCGCGATGCTCGATGGCATCTCCGACTTCTCCTTGTGGCAGAAGTCGGGCAGGACTACCGGTGGGGCGGCGAGGTCGGCCCCGCCCGTTCCGTCGCCGAGACGCTCCAGCAGCCGCTCGTCGGCGGGTGCCGCGGGGCTGTCGAAGACCGTGAGTTCCTCACGGTTGCCCGGCCCGGTCAGGACGTCAATCTCCATCTTGTTCCTTCCAGCAAGAAACGGCCTAGCGGGCGGCGAGGCCGGCGAGTGCGTCGCACACCCGGTCCACGTCGGCATCGCTGAGGCCGGGGTGCATGGGCAATGACAGCAGTTCGGGAAAGACGCGGTCCGCGGCCGGCAGGTCGCCGCACGCCTCCGGGCCGAGCACCCGCCGGAAGTACGGCTGGTGATGAACGGGTATGAAATGCACCGATGTGCCGATCCCGGCCTCGGCCAGTGACTCCGCCACCGCATCCCGGTGCATGCCGAACGCGCGCTGGATCCGGACCACATACAGGTGCCAGGCGTGCTCACCGTCCGCGGGCCGGGGCGGAAGCAGCAGCCCGGGGATGGTGGACAGCAGCACGTCATACCGGCTCGCGATGGCCGCCCGGCGCCGCTGCCAGGAGGCCAGTGAGCGCAGCTGTTCCCGGCCGATCGCCGCCTGGATATCGGTGAAGTTCGCTTTCAGCCCGCGCTCCTCCACCGTGTACCGCCAGCTTCCGCCCCGGTGATAGCGGCGCCAGGCGTCACCGCTCATGCCGTGCAGCCGCATCTGCCGCAGCCGTTCGGCCAGGCCGCTGTCGGTGGTGGCGATCGCCCCCCCTTCCGCGATGGGGAGGTTCTTGGTCGCGTAGAAGCTGAAGCACGCCGCCTGCGAGCGGCTGCCTACCGGGGAGCCGCCCACTGCCGCACCCGGGCCATGCGCGGCGTCCTCCACGACGTTGCCGGGCGGAATCCCGGCCACGGCCGCGAGCTCGGCCGCATCCAGCGGGTAGCCCGCCATGTGCTGGATGACCATGGCCGCGGTGCCCTGCCCGGCGGCCCGCGCGACGCCGTCCGGGGAAACCGCCAGCGTGTCCTCGTCCACGTCCACCAGCACCGGCCGCAGCCCGGCGTGGATGATCGCCTGGACGGCACCGCAGAACGTCAGCGTCGGTGTGAGCACCGCGGAGCCCGGCGGCAGGTCCAGCGCGGACAGGGCGAGCTCGATGGCGGCGGTGCAGGAGCTGACGGCTACCACGTGCGCGGCCCCCAGCCAGTAACCGAGCTCCTGCTCGAACGCTGCCGTCTCGGCGCCCATCGTCACCCAGCCCGAGGACATCACCCGCAGCGCCGCGCGCTGTGCCGCAGGCGTTATCTCGGTCCGGCAGAAGGGCACTTCCTGCCGGTCGGGTGGGGCGTCGGCCCCGTTCAGCGCCGCGACCCGAGCACGCCCGCGGTCAGCCGGCCCGGCGCCGTCCTTCGTCCGGGCGGTCACGGCAGCACCGCTTCCGGGGTGACCACGGCCGCCGCCCGCGCGGCGCCGGCCGGGCCCTGGTAGGTCTCAGCAAGCACGGTCCCGAGCGCGGCGGGTGCCATGTCGGCACTGAGCTGCGCCCGCCCGGCCGCGCCCAGCCGGGCCGCCTCCGCGGGGTGTTCCAGCAGGTGGCTGATGGCCCGGCCCAGCAGTTCCGGGTGCCCCGCGGGGACCAGCAGCCCGGTCTCGCCGGCCACCACGATGTCGGGCACCGCATTGACGGCGGTGGCCACCACCGGGAGCGCCGCCACCATGGCCTCCACCACGGCACAGGGCAGGCCCTCGTACCGGCTGGCCATGGCGAAGACGTCGAGGCCTGGCAGCAGGGCGCTCACGTCGTTCCGCTCGCCGGTGAACAACATCCGGCCGGACAGGCCACGCTTGGCAGCCAGCTTCTCCGTCCGCTCGCGCAGCGGGCCGTCCCCGATCCAGACCCCGAAGACGTCATTGCGCCCCAGCTGCGCGAGCCCGGTGACGAAATCTTCGGGCGCCTTCTGGAAGTCAAGCCGCCCGACCGTGCCCACGACCTGCATGCCGGGCGGCACGCCCAGCATGCGCCGTGCCTCCGCCCTGGCCCACGGCTCCGGTGCCGGAACGGCGGTCTCCACCGCGACGCCGATCGTGCGGACCCGGTCCGGGGGGGCGATCCGGCGCCGGATCGCCTCTGCCGCCACCGCGGACCCCACCGCCAGGAACGCATCGGTGAACTTGCCGACTGACCGCTCGATGCGGACGTAGGCGGCCTGCCGCGGCCGCGACTGGAACTGGTGGAACGGGAACCCATGGAAGGTGTGCACGATCCGGCCGCAGCCCACCTGGTGCGCGGCGATCCTGCCGACTACGCCCGCCTTGGCGCTATGGGTGTGGACGGTGTCGAATCCTCCCGCCCGCAGACACGCCCGCAGGTCGGCGAGAACCCGCCAGTCATCGGGCAGCGCGATCTCACTGCGCAGCCGCGGCAGGACGACGACCTCGAAACCCGCCGCCTGCGCCTGCGGGATGATGCTGCCGCTGCCGGTCACGAACACGACCTCGAAGCGATCGGGATCGAGCGCGAGGACACCACGCAGAGCGACCCCTCCGGCCCCGGCCGTAAACCTGGTAATGACCTGCGCCACCCGCAGACGTTGCGTCATATGCTCACCCCCGCCTTCGGGTCGGCGCCCAGCAGTTCGCGCAGCGGCCGGCCCGGCTGCTCCCCGAGAGTCACCCGCAGGCACGGCAGGCTGCCGCTCAGCTTCTCCGCGATGACGTGCACCGGCGGGTGGATCTCGCCCACCCCGGTGCCGAGCGCCAGCGTCGCCGCGAACGGCCAGTAGCGGCGCAGTTCGCCGGCCATGTAGGTGCCGCCGGTGAGGGACCGCGCAGCCTCGGCGGGCTCACACGGGGCCACGCCCGGGGCAGCGCCGGCGCCCCGGGCCAGCAGCACCACCTCGCCGGGCACAAGGCTGTCGGCCCGGCCTGACCACGGTGCTTCCCGGCGGCCGTGCGGCATCCGGCGGCCCCGGCCGCGGGCGGTGCCCAGGTCCGATGGCATCCGCAGCGGCTCCGCCAGGCCCCAGGCGGTCGTGCCGTCGCTGACGCACACGTTGTCGCAGGTTGACGCGGCGCCGTTGGCAAGCTCGCCGGCCACCAGGGTCGACTTGCCGGTCCCCCCTGGGCCGGCCATCAGCACGGTCCGGCTGCCGCCAGCGGTGCAGACCGAGGCGTGGAGTGGTACGCGCCCGCGCTGCTGGCTGCGCCACAGGGCCGGGTACTGGAGCAGCACAGCCCTCAGCAGCAGCCGGGACCGGGCACGCAGCACCGCGGCGGCGGCCCGGGTCGCTGGCGGGGGCCGCCAGCGGGCGACGATGTCCAGGGCCGGCTCACCGGCGGTCACCAGCAGGTCAAGTCCCGATGAGCAGGCGTCTGTCATGACCACCTGGCCATGGCGCTGCCACGCGCCGCGGGTCAGTACCTCCCAGCCGGCCGTGTCGAAGGGCGCCGTAGCGTCCTCGACGGTGACCCGTACGTCCGGGTGGCTGCCGTCCGGTGCCGTCAGCCCGCCCGCGGCGCCCTCCTCCAGGACGGCCGCGAGCCAGCCGATGGCACAGCTCAGCTCGATCCGCTCGCCGGCCGTGGTCAGCAGTGCCCGCATCAGAACCCGTCCGGGTAGGGGCACGCGATCGCGGCTGCCAGTTCGTCATCCGCCGCCGTGGCGGGTGCGTATTCCGGGATCAGCTCGGCCAGCGTGGCCCGCGCGAGCTCATCGTCGCCGCTGGCGGCAGTAGCCAGCAGCCGGTCAAACTGGCTGGCGAAATCGGCTGGCAGCCGGGCTGGCCGGGTCGCCCAGACGGACGGGTTCACGGTGGGCAGCCGCTCCTCGCTCTCGCCGAAGAGCGTCTCGTGCAGCTTCTCCCCCGGGCGAAGGCCGGTGAAGCGGATCTCCACATCGGGGATCCCGAGTTGCCCGGCGTACCGCTGGACAAGGTCCACGATCCGCACCGGCTCACCCATGTCGAGCACGAAGGTCTCGCCGTACTCGGCCATCGGGGCTGCTGACAGGACCAGCCCGACGGCTTCTTCGACCGTCATGAAGAACCGCGTGACCTGCGGATGGGTTACCGTCACCGGCTCACCGCGCTCGACCTGGTCAGCGACCACTGCCAGCAGCGAGCCCCGGCTCCCGAGCACGTTGCCGAAGCGGACCGAGCAGACCTTGGTGGGCCCGGCCGCGTTCGCCTGCACGATCATCTCGGCCAGCCGCTTGGTCGCGCCCAGGATGGACCGCGGTTCGGCGGCCTTGTCGGTAGAGATCAGGACCAGGCGTGACGTCCCGGCTTCCAGCGCGGATCGCACCACGTTCTGGGTGCCGAGCACGTTCGACTTCACGCCTTCGCACGGGTGGCGCTCAAGCAGCGGCAGGTGCTTGTGCGCGGCGGCGTGGAAGACGACATCCGGCCGCACCGTCTGGAAAACCTGCTGGATCCTGGCGCTGTCCCGGATGTCCGCGATGATGGTCTCGGAGCTGTCGAGCAGCGCCTCGCCGGACAGCTCTAGCTGGAGCGTGTGCAGGTTGGATTCGTCATGGTCCAGCATGTGCAGCGAGGCCGGGTCGTGGCTGCGGATCTGGCGGCACAGTTCCTGGCCGATCGAGCCGCCGGCGCCGGTGACGAGCACCCTGGTCCCGGCGAGCAGGGCGTTCACGGACGGATCAAGCACCCGGCGCTCGGTCCGGCCGAGCAGCGCGGACAGGCGGACCGTGCGCATGTCCGCAGCCCGGGCTGCCCGCTCCACGGCTGCCAGGAAGGACGGCAGGTAGCGCACGTGCGCCCCGGTGCCGGCGGCGTCGCGCACAAGGCTGCTGAGCGTGGCCGGGGGCAGCGACGGGATCGCGATGACGACGGCCTCGATGTGGTGCGCTCGTATCACCTGGCGGAGGTCGGCCAGGCGTCCCAGCACCGGGATCCCCGACGCCGACCGGATGCCGGGATCGTCATCGAGGCAGCCGACCGGCTGCAAGCCGTAGTCAGGAGACCGCCGCAGGTCACGGGTCAGTGTCCGGGCGGCAGACCCGGCCCCGACGATCAGCGTCGGCAGCCCGGGGGCACGGTCCCGGCCGCGCCGCGGCGCGAACCAGCCGTCCTGCCATACCCAGCTGGCGCTCCGCAGATCAGTCATGCAAGGGCTCCCCTCTGATCAGCGCCGTCCGCTGCGGCGAGACCGGATGCTGACTGAGCGGGGGAAAGTTCGTCGGCTGACTGAGCGGGGGGAGTGTCGTCGGCTGACTGAGTACGGGGGTCTTCGTCGGCTGGACGAGCGGGGGAAATGCCGTCGGCTGGCCGCACCGGGGGAATGTCGTCGGCCGGCAGCGCAGGGGGAATGTCATCGGCCGGCAGCGCAGGGGGAGTGTCATCGGCCGGCAGCGCAGGCGGAGTGTCGTCGGCCGGCAGCGCAGGGGGAGTGTCGTCGGCTGACCGGGCGGGGCGGACGTCGTCGGCCGACCGGCCGGGACGGTAGTCGTCGGCGCCGGTCATGAGCGGCGGCTCCTGGCCTGGCCGAGCGGGCTCGGACCGGTGCGCCCGGCCGCGCCGCTTGTGCTTGCGCAGCCCGATGACACCGATGATCGGCCATTGCGTGCTCACGCCGAGATCGGTGATCCGGTCCAGCGCGTAGTGCGGCGCATAGCGCGGCAGCACCACGATCAGCGCCGGGTCCTCAGGACGTGTCGCGAGGCTGATGTCCGGAAGGGCCACTATCGCTGGCGGCGCCTGCGCCATGGTCATGCGGGGGCGATGTCCGTCGCGGCCGGTCCCGTTGGTGCTGGTGCGGCCGGATTGTGACGTTCCCGCCGAGGTCATGCTGGTGCCGCCGGCACCGGGCTCGGCCGCCGACAGCTCGCCGCTGATGAGATCGGCGAGCTCGGTGAGCTGCCAGCGGGGGACCGGTCCCGCCAGGACGGCGGTTCTGATCTCGAACCGCTGGGCGGCCAGGTTCAGGTGCCCGGCCACCCCCGCCTCGAGGCTGCCGGGCTTGCCGTTCCCCGCCTCGGCGTTCCCGAGGAAAACGACACCCAGCTCCCGGGCGCCCGCGCCGGGCTGAGCGATCGTGGGCCGGATCACCTCGCGCATGGTGGCGATGAGCAGACCCACCACCAGCCCGAGCAGTCCGGCCAGGGCGCCGTATGCCGCCACGTGCCGGGAAACGCCGGTGGCGTACGTCGGGGTGCTCATGAGCTGGGCGCCCGTGCTGGAGCTGACGTTGGCGAGGATCTGCTGGACGGCCGACATGTTGCTCGAGATCTGCTGCTCCACAGCCGTCAGCTGCGCCAGCAGCGACTGCACGTTCACGCTGGTGGTCGGCGTGCGGGCAGCCTGGGCGGCGTCCAGCTTGCGGATCAGCTTGTCGCGCTGCGCGGTCAGTTTGACGGTGGCCTGGTTGAGAGCGGAGAGCTGAGGGTTGGAGCGGGTGCCGAGCTGATTGAGCTCGTTGACGACCACCGTCGCCAGGCTCCCGGCCAGCTTGATCGCTACTTGCCGGCTGGCATCGGTCACCGTGATCAGCATCACGGCCGAGCTGCCCAGCGGGGCCACCGCGACGTCTCGCCGCGCTACCTGGGTCGCGTTCCGGCTCACGCCCGTGGCGGTGATCGCCTGCTGCACCAGGGCGGGGCTGGTGGCGGCGGCGGTGACCCGGCTCTGGATGGCCGTCACCTGGGTGCTGGAGTCGGGTGCGCCGTTCTGGCCCTGGACCTCGGCGGTGGCCGCGTACATCACCGGCTTGTGCTCGCGGAGTGGGACCACGGCTGCTACCGGCAGCAGTACCAGGGCGAGAAGCAACCACCTGTTGCGCCAGAAGATGCGCCGGATCGCCTCGCTGGCTTCCATGACTTCGTTGCCCCCTCCGCACGTCAGCCCCCCAAGCTAGCCGGATACCGCCGATTCCTACCTCGCCCAGATGGCCCCTTTCTTCTACGTCGGGTGAGGGCATGGGGGCACGCCCCGGCGTTTTAAGCTCGGACAGGTGATTGACGAGCGCCGCCGCTGTTCCGCGGGCACCCTGGTGCCTGCGGCGGCCCTGTTCTGTTGCTTGCTGGCGGCAGGCTGCGGGAGCGGGGCGGGCACGAGCGCGGGTGCGACACCGAGCCACAGTGCGGCAGCCGCGGCCCCGTCACCGGCGCGATCCGGGGCGGGCACGCGCAAGATCCTCGTGATCATGGAAGAGAACCACAGCATCCAGCAGGTGTTCCCTGGCGGCATGCCCTACCTGTGGAGTCTCGCCCAACGGTACGGGCGCGCCACCGCCTGGAGTGACGTCGGTCATCCGAGCCTGCCCAACTACCTGGCCATCTTCGCCGGGTCCGCGTTCGATGAGCCGGCGGATTGCGCGCCCGCGGCGGGCTGCACCTACCCGGGGCCGACCGTCTTCAGCCAGGCACTCGCCCGCGGCGAGACTGCCCGCGCCTACGAAGAATCCATGCCCCAGCCATGCGACCTCGGCTACAGCGGTAATTACGACGTCAACCACAACCCATGGGCGTACTTCCCGGCTGAGCGGGCGAGCTGCCGCGCCTTCGACCTGCCCGCCGGTACGCCCAATGGCGGGGCACTGGCCTCAGCCGTGCACGCGGGCTCCCTTCCCAACGTCGGCCTGATCACTCCCAACCTCATCCACGACGGTCATGACGGGTCGCTGGCACAGGCCGACGCCTGGCTCCACGCATGGATCCCGGTGCTCATGTCCGGTCCCGACTGGCGCTCGGGCCGGCTGGTGATCGCCGTGGTTTTCGACGAGGGGGAAACCACTGAGCAGGTGCCGTTCGTGCTGATGGACCCGAGGCTGCACGGCGCCGTGCTGAGCACACAGGTGAACCACTACGCGCTGACCCGGCTGATCGACCAGGTCGCAGGTGCCGCGCCGCTGCGGCACGCGGCCGGCGCGGCCGGGGTGGCGGGGACCTTCGGGCTCCAGCCATGAAGGGTCCCGGGACCGGGCAGCATGCTGCCGTGCCGAGATCGTCCGGCCGGGTCGTCTTCGTGGGCACGGTGCACGAGGCCGTGCCGGCGCTCGCCGCCGCGCTGCGCGGCCCCGCCGAAGTCGTCGAGGTGATCACACTGCCCGCGGGGCGGGCCGGCGCCACGGCAGGCTTCGTGGACCTGGAACCGCTCGCGCGGGCGCACGGGGTCCGGGTCTGGCGGTGCGCCGACCTCAACGCCCCTGAGGCCGTCGAGCACGTGCGGCGGCTGCGGCCCGACCTGATCGTGGTGGCCGGCTGGACCCGGCTGCTGTCCGCCGGCCTGCTGGCCATCCCGCGCCGTGGCTGTGTCGGATTCCACGCCTCCCTGCTGCCGCGGGACCGCGGCAGGGCGCCGGTGAACTGGGCCATCATCCGCGGTGACGAGACGGCGGGAAATACGATGATGTACCTCGACGCCACCGCGGATACCGGGGCCGTGATCGACCAGCGCGCGGTGCCGATCGGCCCCGACGACACCTGCGCGACGGTCTACGAGGCTGTCGGCGCCGTCGGCGCCGACATGCTCGCGCTGCACCTGCCCGCGCTGCTGGACGGTACCGCGCACGGCCGGCCGCAGGGCCCGGCCGACGGCCCGCCGCTGCCCAAGCGGACGCCGGCCATGGGAATCACCGACTGGAACCGCCCCGCCCGGGCGGTCCACGACTGGATCCGGGCGCTTACCCAGCCGTACCCGGGAGCGTTCACGTCCTGGGCGGGCAGGAAGGTCATGCTCTGGGCGTCGGCGCTGCCCGCGCCCGGCAGGGCCGGCCCGCCCGGCCCGCCCGGCCCGCCGGGTCAGGTGCTTGGCCTCGATGAGCACGGCCTGCTGGTGGCCACGGCTGATGGCAGCGTGCTGGTGACAACAATGTCGGATGCGGGCTCGCCGCCCGAGGCAGCCTGCTCGTGGGCCCGGCGGAACGGCATGCGAGCGGGCGCCGCGTTCGGGGCGGTGGACGAGGCGACCGCCCGGTGGGCGCTGGGGCTCGGGCCAGACCCCGCCACCGTGCCAGCCGGAAGATAGGACCGGCATGGCGGGAAGGCGCGTTGCCGTCGTCGGGGCGCACCCCGACGACGAGCTGCTCGGGGCCGGCGGGACACTCGCCCGTCATGTGCGGGCACATGACGAGGTCCACGCGATCGTGGTCGCCGATGGCGCGGGCAGCCGGTACCCGCAGGAACTGGTCGGTGAGCTCGAGAAGCAGGCACGGCTGGCGGCCGAGGTCATCGGGTTCGCATCGCTGGGCTTCCTGGGGCTGCCGGACCAGCGGCTGGATGCCGTCCCGCTGATCGAGCTGACACAGCAGCTGGAGGCGGCACTCGATGACATCGATCCCCACGTCGTCTACACGCACTTCCCGGGGGACGTCAATGCCGACCACGGCCTGGTGGCGAAGGCAGCCTGGACCGCCTGCCGCCCCTTCGCCCGGCCGCAGCTGCGCCGGTTCGCCGTCTTCGAGACGCCGTCATCCACGGAATGGGCGTGGCCGCTGGCCGGCGGGCAGCTGGAGCCGAATCTCTTCGTCAACGTGACCGAGACCCTGGATATCAAGGTCGCCGCGATGGAGTGCTACGAGACCGAGTTGCGGGAGTACCCGCATCCCCGGTCCAGCCGGGCGCTCCGGGAACGGGCCGCATTCTGGGGCAGCCATGTCGGCCGGCTCGCGGCCGAGCCGTTCCGGGTGCTGCGGGACGTGGATTGAGCAGGAGTCCGGGCCGCGGGCCCACACGATGGTGCCCCGGTACCGCGGCCCGGCGGCGCCGGGCCGCGGTACCGGCGGTGCTGACGGCCGTGCTCCTGGTCGCGGCCGGCGGGTGCACGGTAGCCAGGGGCGGCACTCCCGTGGGCGGCGCTGCTCCGGCCACCCGGCCAGGGGCAGCCGCCAGCGGCCGCCCGTCCGCCGCTGGCACCGGCCGGACCCGCCTGCGGGACACATACCTGACCGACCTTTCCGACGGCGCGCGCGCCCGGCGCTACGGCTACAACCTGGTGGACCTGGGACCGTATCGCGCCGCGATCGATGCGCTGCCACCCGGCGAAAGAGCGCTGGTCTGGCTCGGCGGTTACGTGGACCGCAGCTGCTCCTTCGCCAGCTCGGACGCGAGCGTGCGCCGGGCGGTCGGCGGCCTGGCAGGCGACCCCAAGGTCGCCGGCTATTACATCGCGGACGAGGCTGACGATGCGCTGCCCGCCTACGGCGGTCACTGCCCGGACGTGGTCGCGCAGGTCACCGCGCGGAGCCGGCTGGTGCACCTGCTGGCCCCGGGCCCCTTCACGTACGAGGTGGTCACCGAGCCCGGCAACTTCGCGGCGTTCGCCCATGCGACCGAGGTGATGGGCGCCGACCCGTACCCCTGCCTGCGCGGCCGCCCATGCGACTGGGCACAGATCCCCGCCTACATCGCTGCCCTGCGCGCCGCTCACGTGGCCCGCTACTGGGGGCTGCTGCAGGCCTTCAGCTACCGCCATTGGCGGTATCCGACCCCCGCCGAGCTCACCCGCATGATCCGGCAATGGCAGCAATCGGGCTGGCAGGGAGAGCAGACGTTCGCGTGGAGCTATAGCGGCAGTTCACTGTCGAGCCGCCCGGGTCTGCTCGCGGTGCTCCGGCGGCTCAACTCAGGCCGCCCGCAGCATAAGTGATCTTCGCCGGCCGGAAAATGGCGCCCGCAGGTCCCCAGAAAGCGTAGACCCGCTTCGCCGGATGGGGATTCCGCCGCGGCGCCAACACGATACATTGCTCCGGGCAGCCATACATCCGATACAGTCCGACCTGCATCAGATGGAAGGTTGTCCATTCCCGGGGCTGTTGTCCGTTTCCCGGGCCGGTGATCTTCGTCGGCATTCCGCCGTTCGCCGGGCACTTCTGAAGTGGGGGGTTTTCCTATGAGCTCACGGCTCCGCCGTCTGATCGCCATCGTGGCCGTTGCCGCGCCCGTCCTTGGGTCGCTGGCCGTCACGCAGGCCGCTTCCGCGGCCATCACCTGCACCGTTTCGGGTCTCGTCGCGGCCATTAAGACAGCAAACACCACGACCGGCGGGGCAACCGTCACGCTGCCGAGCGGCTGTACCTACACGCTGACGGCGGCGAACAACACCACCGACGGCGGTACGGGCCTGCCGGTCATCACCGGCAAGGTGAAGATCGTCGGCAGCAATGACACGATCAAGAGATCCAGCGCTGCCGGCACCGCGGCGTTCCGGATCTTCGACGTCGCCTCGGCTGGCAGCCTGACGATCAGCGCGCTGAAACTATCCAACGGCCTGGCCGATAACGGGGCGCAGGGCGGCGGGGCGATTTTCAGCCATGGCACGCTGTCGGTCTCGGGATCGACGTTCACCGGCAATTCGTCTCCCGCGACGACGGGGACGTCGGGCGGGGCGATCGACAGCAGTGGCACGCTGACCGTGACCACGAGCACGTTCACCGGGAATACCGCCCAGGAAGGCGCCGGCATCTTCAACCAGAAGACGGCCACGGTCCAGACCAGCACTTTTACCGGCAACAACGCCACGATCTACGGCGGCGGCGCCATGGTCAACGGGGCTGGCACGCTGACCGTGGCCAGGGACACCTTTACCGGGAACACCGGCCCAGGCGGCGGCGCCCTGGACAACGACGCCACGATGAACGTCACCGACAGCACGTTCTACAACAACACCGCAGGCAACAACGGCGGCGGCGCGATCGTCAACTTCGGCGCGGCCACGATCAGCCAGTCAACGCTGTCGGGCAACACCGCACCATTCGGCGCGGACGTGCTGAACTACACCGGCTTCACGATGTCGATCAGCATGAGCATCCTGGTGAACGGCCAGGGTGGCGGCAACTGCGGCGGCCAGGCGCCGATCACCGACGCCGGGTACAACATCGACAGCGGCTCGTCGTGCGGGTTCTCGACGGCCAGCCATTCGATGATCAACACCCAGCCGCAGCTGGGCGCGCTCGCCTCGAACGGCGGCCCAACCCAGACGATGGCGCTGCCGGCCGGCAGCCCCGCCGTCAACGCGATCCCGTCGACCGTCACCGGATGCACGGGCAGCACGGACCAGCGCGGGACCGCCCGCCCGCAGGGCGCAGGGTGCGACATCGGCGCCTACGAGCTGATCCAGACCACTGGTGACACCCAGCCGCCGACGGTGCCGACCGGGCTCGCCGTCACCGGGACAACAGCGAACTCGGTGTCCCTGAAGTGGAACGCCTCGACCGACAACGTGGGCGTGACCGGCTACACGATCTACCGGAACGGGACCGCGGTGGGCACCACCGGCGGGGCCAGCGCCACCACCTTCACGGATGTGACCGCCTCGCCGTCCACCACGTACTCCTACACGGTGGACGCCTTCGACGGGAGCGGCAACCACTCACAGCAGTCGGCTGCCGTCCCGGCGACGACACCCGCGCCGGGTGGCGTCAAGTTCGTGCAGGGCAGTTCGGTGGGGACTGGCAGCAAGGTGGCGAGTGTGACGGTCACGCTGTCCAAGCCGGTCGGTGCTGGTGATCTGCTGGTGGGCTGGTTTGGCCAGTATGACTCGACTGGTCAGGTGCAGGTTTCTGACAATGTCAATGGTGCGTGGACCCGCAGCGGTGCGTCGGAGACGTTTGGCAGCGGTGGTGATCTGGCGCTGGATTATGTGCAGAATTCGAAGGCGGCGCCGTCGGGCCTGACGATCACGATCACGGCCACCAATGCCACGTATCTGGAGGCGGCGCTGGCGGATTACTCGGGTGTGGCGACCTCTGGGGCGCTGGATCAGGTGGCGGTGGCCAAGGGGAACAGTGCCTCGGTGGATGCGGGGCCGACGGCGGCTGTCGGCGCGGGTGAGCTGGTGGTGGGCGGTATTGTCACCGGTGGTTCGCCGTCGTCGGTGACCGCGGGCTCGTCGCAGGGGCAGCCGTTCACGATCCGCAGCCAGACGAGTTCGGGGTCGGTGGATCTGGAGGATGTGCTGGCCAGCGCGGCCGGGGCGCAGGACGCCCGGGCGACGTTCGGGTCGGCCACCGACTGGTACGCCGTGGCAGCGGTCTTCCATCCGGCTCCCTGAGCCATCCGGGCCGCGGTCACCCGGGCACGGCCCGCTCCCTGGCGGAAGCCAGCGGGCGGGCCGTGCCCGTGTCCGGCCCGATGCGGGAAGGAGCACGCGGTCGGCACCCGCCACGGACATGTTTGCCTGGTTAATGCCCTGGTGTCCGTATTAATGGCCGGCCCCACTGGCAGATGACGTAGCTGGGCTACGTCGGCTACGGGATTACCCGGCAGGCCCGCGGCCATAGACTTTCGGCCGTCGGTGCCGTGGACACGTGTGGCCACGACGCGGCTTGCCAGCGGGGCCGGGGTGGGGACTTCAGTGCAACCAGAGATGACTTCAGGGCTACGCCGAAGGATTTCAGCCGCCGCAGTTGTGGTGGGTACCTGCGTGGCGGCGAGCGTGGCAGCGGCACAGCCGGCCCTGGCCAGCACCGTGCCGTGCTCGGTGACCAGCCTCGTCTCGGCCATCTCGGCGGCGAACGGCACGAACGGCACGGTCACGCTCACCAGCGGCTGCGTGTACACGCTGACCGCGGCGAACAACTCCACCGACGGCGGTACCGGCCTGCCGGTCATCACCGGCCGGGTGACCGTCCAGGGCAGCGGCGCGACGATCACGCGGTCCAGCGCCGGCGGGACGGCGGCGTTCCGGATCTTCGACGTCGCCTCGGCCGGGAACCTGACGCTGAGCTCGGTGACGCTGTCGAACGGCCTGGCGAATAACGGCGCGCAGGGCGGCGGCGCCATCTACAGCCATGGCACGCTGTCGGTCAGCGGATCCACCTTCACCGGCAACTCCTCGCCGGCCACCACCGGAACCTCCGGCGGCGCGATCAACAGCAGCGGGACGCTGACGGTGACCACGTCCACGTTCACCGGCAACACCGCCCAGGAGGGCGGCGGCGTCTTCAACCAGAAGACCGCGACGATCACCAACAGCACGTTCACGAATAACAAGGCCACGATCTACGGCGGTGGCGCGCTGCTCAACGCGGCCGGCACCGAGACGGTCACCGGGGACACCTTCACCGGCAACACCGGGCCGGGCGGCGGCGCGATCGACAACGACACCGCGCTCAACATCTCCGACAGCACCTTCTACAACAACACCGGCGGCAGTAACGGCGGCGGTGCGGTGGAGAACTTCGGCACCACCACGATCAAGCAGTCGACCCTGGCCGGCAACACCTCGCCGTACGGCGCCAACATCTTCAACTACACCGGCTTCACGCTGTCGATCAGCATGAGCGTCGTCAGCGGCGGGCTGAGCGGCAGCAACTGCGGCGGCCAGGCGCACATCACCGACGCCGGCTACAACATCGACTCCAGTTCGTCCTGTGGCTTCTCCACCAGCCAGCACTCCCTGAGCAACACCCAGCCGCAGCTCGACGCGCTGGCCGCCAACGGCGGCCCGACGCAGACGATGGCGCTGCCGGCGGGCAGCCCGGCGGTGAACGCGATCCCGGCCAGCACCTCCGGCTGCACCGGCAGCACCGACCAGCGCGGCACCTCCCGGCCGCAGGGCAGCGGCTGCGACATCGGCGCCTACGAGCTGGTCGTCACGTCCGGCGACACCCAGCCGCCGACCGTGCCAACCGGCCTGAACGCCACGTCCGTCACCTCGAGCGCGGTGTCGCTGCAGTGGAACGCATCGACCGACAACGTGGGCGTGACCGGCTACACGATCTACCGCAACGGGACGGCAGTGGGCAGCACCGGCGGGCCGACCGCGACGAGCTTCACGGACGTGACGGTGGCGCCGGGCACCAGTTACCAGTACTCGGTCGACGCCTTCGACGGCAGCGGCAACCACTCGGCGCAGTCGGCGGCGATCCCGGTCACCACGCCCGCCCCGTCGGGCATCCAGTCCGGGTCGAGCGGCGCCGTGGCCACCGCCAGCCGGGTCACCAGCACCACGGTCACCCTGGCCGGCCCCATTCCCGCCGGTGATCTGCTGGTCGGCTGGTTCGGCCAGTACGACTCGTCCGGCCAGGTGCAGGTTTCCGACAGCGTCAACGGCGGGTGGACCCGCAGCGCGTCGACGACCTTCGGCAACGGCGGTGGCGACCTGGCGGTGTACTACCTGCAGAACACCAAGGCGGCGCCGAACGGGCTGACGATCACGATCAGTGCGGCCAATGCGACGTATCTGCAGGGCGCCGTCAGCGCCTACAGCGGGGTGGCCACCTCGGGCGCCCTGGATCAGGCGGTCGCGGCGAAGGGGAACAGCGCCGCTGTGGACTCCGGCCCGACCGGCGCGGTGGGCGCCGGCGAGCTGGTCGTCGGCGGCATCATCACCGGCGGTTCGCCGGGGTCGGTGACGCCGGGCTCGACGCAAGGCCAGCCGTTCACGATGCGCGCCCAGACCAGCTCCGGCTCGGCCGACCTTGAGGACGTGTCGGCCAGCACCGCCGGGGCACAGGACGCCCGGGCCACGTTCGGGTCGGCCACCGACTGGTATGCGGCGGCCGCGGTCTTCCATCCGTACGGCGGCGGTGACACCCAGGCGCCGACGGTCCCGACGGGCCTGCAGACAACGTCGGTGACCTCGGGCTCGGTCGGCCTCAGCTGGACCGCCTCGACCGACAACGTCGGGGTGTCCGGGTACACCGTGTACCGCAACGGCACGGCGATCGGCACCACCGGCGGCAGCACCACGACGTACACCGACTCGACGGTTTCGCCGTTGACGAGCTACACCTACACCGTTGACGCGTTCGACAATGCAGGCAACCACTCGGCCCAGTCGTCCGGGCTGCCGGTGACAACACCGGCTGGCTCGGCCGGCGTCAAGTTCGTGCAGGGCAGTTCGGTGGGGACTGGCAGCAAGGTGGCGAGTGTGACGGTCACGCTGTCCAAGCCGGTCGGTGCTGGTGATCTGCTGGTGGGCTGGTTTGGCCAGTATGACTCGACTGGTCAGGTGCAGGTTTCTGACAATGTCAATGGTGCGTGGACCCGCAGCGGTGCGTCGGAGACGTTTGGCAGCGGTGGTGATCTGGCGCTGGATTATGTGCAGAATTCGAAGGCGGCGCCGTCGGGCCTGACGATCACGATCACGGCCACCAATGCCACGTATCTGGAGGCGGCGCTGGCGGATTACTCGGGTGTGGCGACCTCTGGGGCGCTGGATCAGGTGGCGGTGGCCAAGGGGAACAGTGCCTCGGTGGATGCGGGGCCGACGGCGGCTGTCGGCGCGGGTGAGCTGGTGGTGGGCGGTATTGTCACCGGTGGTTCGCCGTCGTCGGTGACCGCGGGCTCGTCGCAGGGGCAGCCGTTCACGATCCGCAGCCAGACGAGTTCGGGGTCGGTGGATCTGGAGGATGTGCTGGCCAGCGCGGCCGGGGCGCAGGACGCCCGGGCGACGTTCGGGTCGGCCACCGACTGGTACGCCGTGGCAGCGGTCTTCCACCCCGCCTCAGGATGAGGCTGTCGCAAGGCAGCCGGCCAGCGAGGTCAGCAGGGCTGTCCGTCATGTCCGGGTCAGCGCCCGCTCCCACTCCCGCAGGCATGCACACGACGGACGCGCACTGACGGGTACTGCCGGGCGTCGCCCGTCAGCTAACTCTGGGCGGGCATTAACTCTGGGCGGCCATGGTCTCGTCGGTGTCCGCCGCGGCCGGCGCGGTCACGGCGCCCGGCTTCTTGCGGAGGGCGACGGCCGCTACCGCGCTGGCGGCGGCCGTGAGCACCAGCGAGATGCCGGCCAGCGTGCGCCAGGGCCGGCGCTCTGGCTCCACGGGCCGGATCCGATCCGCGGCCGAGGACAGCGCGGCGGAGATCTTGGGTGCGACGCTGTCCTGCAGGACCTGCCCCGTGCGCTCGAACTGTGGCGCAGCCCAGGCGCGGGTCCTTTGCACGCCACGCCCTGCGGCTGCCTGAGCGCTCTTGGCAAGCGGCGTCACCTGAGCGGCGACCGGCTTCGCCTGAGCCGCTGCCCGGCGTGCCTGGTCCAACGCGCGGGTGGCCGCCACGTTCGCCTTCTGGTTCATGTTCGTGCCGGACATCTGAAACCTCCGCGGATGTAGCTCCCGTAGCCACACTTCCCGGGCCGGGCGACATCAACCCTGGGTGGGCAACAAGGCATGACCCGTGAGCTTAATGAGGCTGCTGGGATCAGAGTGACGCAACCGACGGGTCAGTTGCCGCTGTCCCGGCTACTCATGAGCCGGTGCGCGGCGAGGCTCCGGCGTCAGGGCGCGCCACGTCCGGTCTGCCAGTAAGGCCATTTCGTAGGCCACCAGGCCCATGTCGCAGTCAGCGGCCGCGAGCACCGCGAGCGTCGAGCCCCCGGTAACAGACATCACGATCAGCAGGCCCTGCTGCATCTCCACGACCGTCTGGCTGACCCTGCCTCCCTCGAAAATCCGCGCCGCACCCTCCACGAGGCTGGTGAGGCCGGAGGCGACGGCGGCTAACTGGTCCACGCGGTCGGGCGGCAGGCCCTGTGAGAACGCCAGCGGGAGCCCGTCGGCGGAGACTACTAACGCGTGCGCGACGGACGGAACACGATCGGCGAAAGCCGTGATCAGCCAGTTCAGGTCCTGCACCGGATGCACGGGTACTCCTTTACTATCCGACGCGCGCCTATCCGGCGCCCGTGCTCAGGCCCGCTCCTCCGCGGTCTCTGGCGGCCGCCTCGCGTCCGGCGTCAGGACGCTGCCCGCCTGCTCCGTCAGTACCGTCATCTCATATGCAATCAGGTCAAGATCGCAATCGCTCCCGGCAAGCACAGCAAGGCTCGATCCGTCGCTGACCGCCGCGATCACCAGCACGCCCCGTTCCATGGTCACCAGGGACTGGCTGACCGCGCCGCACCCGAAAATCAGCGCAACTCCCCGCACCAGGCTGACGAGACCGGAGGTGATCGCGGACAGGTGCTCCACCTGGTCGGGCGGCACCCCACCAGATACCGCCAGCGGTACCCCGTCGGAGGACACCGCGACAGCATGTTCCACGTCGGGGACACGCTCGGCGAAGTCGGTGACGAGCCAGCTGAGGTCCTGCATTGGGCTATCTGGCTGACCCAACGCGTTCCCCTCTCCGGTGTGATCCTGCGCCCCGTGGCGCTCCGGCTCCGGCCGTGCTGCTTGCTCACGCGCCTCCAACCGGGGGAAGCGGACCCTCATCGGGGGGCAGCGGACCCTCATCGGGAGGCAGCGGGCCCTCAACGGGAGGCAGCAGGCCCTCGACGGGAGGCAGCAGGCCCTCGACGGGAGGCAGCAGGCCCTCATCGGGGGGCAGCGGGCCCTCGACGGGGGGCAGCGGGCCCTCGTCGGGAGGGAGCGGGCCCTCGTCGGGAGGGAGCGGGCTCTCATCCCGGGGTAGTGGCGCAAGCCCGGCACGGGCACGGCGCGAGCCGCGCTGGAAGCCCGCGAGCCGGCTCCTCATGATCTGTGCCGAGTCGGCGGGCCTCGCCGGCCCGGCCGCCCGGCTGCCGGCGGAGCCGGGCACGAGGTTGGCCCGTGGCGGCCGCCGCGGCAGTCCCGCGCCGGTGACCCCGGCAACGGCGGGTGCGAGGACCGCTTCCGCGGCCCGCCAGCCTTCATCGGCGGATGATATCCACGACTGTCCGGCGTGGCGCCGGCCCGCCGGAGCGCCGGCACGTTGCGGCGGTGTGCGCCGGGCGCGGAACCAGTCGGACTCCACCGCTTCGAAGATAGGCAGCCGGGCCGCTGGCGCTGGCTCGGCTTCCGGCACGACAACGAGCGGCGCGTCAGCCAGCGGGGCGGCGGCCAGGGAGTCACCAGCGGACGTGGCGTCAGCCAGCGGGGCGGTCAGGGAGTCGCCAGCGGACGTGGCGTCAGCCGGCGGGGCGTCAGCCGGCAGGGCGGCGGCCAGCGGGGCGGCGGCCAGGGAGTCACCGGCGGACAGGGAGTCACCGACGGGCGGGGCGTCAGCCGGCAGGGCGTCAGCCGGCGGGGCGGCGGCACGGGCGCGGGAGAGCCTGGTCTTCCGGGTCACCGCTTGGAGCACCGCGGACGCCCGCGGGCTGCGGATGCGATCCCAGGGGGCAGGCATGCTGTCGTGTGAGATCAGGGCGTCGGGCAGCCACACATGGGCGATGAGGCCCTCGCCGGGAGCCTTCCGCAGCCGCACCCTGATGCCGTGACGTGCCGCCAGGTGCGCCACCGCGAACAGGCCCATGTGGCGGGAGACCTCCACATCCGCGGGGGGCGGGTTCTCCAGCCGCCAGTTCACCTGCGCCAGCTGCTCGTCGGTCATCCCCATTCCGCTGTCGATGACGTTGACCAGCACCCCGCCGCTCCTGAGCGCATGGCCGGACACGGTCACCGGGGTGTCCTTCGCCGAGAATGCGGTGGCGTTCTCGAGGACCTCGGCAAGCAGGTGGACGACGTCGGCGACCGCGTTCCCGGTGACGCCGATGCCCGCCTGGACGTCCAGGACGACCCGGTCATAGTGCTCGATCTCGGACACCGAAGCACGTGCCACGTCCGCGAGCGATACGGGCTCGGCCCACCGGCGTGGCGGCTCCTGGCCCGCCAGCACGAGCAGGTTCTCCGAGTTACGGCGCATGCGCGTGGCCAGGTGATCCATCCGGAAGAGCTCGGCCAGCCGCTCCGAGTCCTGCTCGCCGAGTTCCAGGCTGTCGATCAGCTTCAGGAGCCTTTCCAGCAGTGACTGGCTGCGCCGGGAAAGGCTGACGAACATGGCACTGACGCTGCCGCGCAGCCGGGCCTCGTCCGCGGCCAGCCGCACCGCCTCCCGGTGCACCTGGTCGAACGCGCGCGCGACCTGGCCGATCTCATCGGTGGAGTGCACGCCGATCGGGACAACCTCGACAGCTGTGTTCGCTCCCCCGGCGGTGCTCATCTCGCGGACCTCACCGGGAAGACGCACCCCGGCGACGTCGAGTGCGCCGGCCTTGAGCAGCCGCAGCGGACGCACCATGGATCTGGCGATCACTGCTGTTGCCAGCAGAACGAAGATCAGGACGGCTACCGCAGCGGCGGCGGTGAGGACAAGCGAACGAACCGCCCCTGAGTGAAGGGCCCTGGCCTGCAGCGCGATCGAGTCGGCGAGTTGCCGTTCAGCCCGGCGCATCCTGTTGACGGTGTAGGTCATATCCGCATACCACCGCCGGCCGGCGGCAGGGCCCAGGCGCAGCGGGCCGCCATCGCCGCCGAGCACGATCGCGCGCTGCTCCATGGCCTGGGCCTGGTTCAACCGCCGGCCCGGCAACGGTGTTGCTCAGGGCCTGCGCCTCACCGAGCGTGGCTGATGTCTCGAACGAGGCGAGATCTGTGGCCTGCTGTGCCTGGGCGGCGGCCAGGGCGTTCAGGGTATTGGGCGCGAACTGTCCCTGGACGAGTGCTGTTTCGAGGATCGCCCGCTGCTGGGATGCCTGGTCCTTCATCCGTGACAGGGAGCCGAGCGCACGCACCCTGGCCACCAGTGCTGAGCTTCCGGCCGCCTGCGCGATGTCGTCGTCGAAGGCGAAAAGGTCAGCGGTGGCCAGGTTGTAGTCGGTGATCACGGTGAGCGCCGGTGCGTTGCTTCCCATGGCGTAGCTGCGCAGGTCAGGCAGGTCGGAGATCCTTGCGGTGACGGCGGCCGCGTCGGCTCGCGGCTGGGCGGGGAAGGCGGCCCCGACTCCCCGAGCGAGCACGCGTACCCGTCGCGCCCAGGCGTCGGTCACCTGGTACTGCCTCCGCAAAGACGCCCGGCTGGCGGCCGGGCGGCCGTGCGCGATGAAGCTGGCTGTGAGGTCGCGTTCGTCTTCCATCGCCTGCGCCAAGCCGGTGATCTGCTGGCCGAGCAGTGCGAGCTGCGCGGAATGCCCGAAGGCGGCGGCGCTGCTCGCCGAGACCTGGACCCGCAGGCCTGCGAAGGCCATCGCCACCATCGTCGGGATGGCGATCAGGGCGATCAGCCGCCACAGCATCCGCCAGTTCCGCAGCGCCAGCGCCGGGCCCGCCGCACGGCGATCCTTCCGCTGGCCCCCAGGCAGGGGGGCTGGGTCTGGAACGACGGTCAGTTCGGTTCCTGATGTGCGCACCCGTCATCCCCCGACCATCGACTCGACGCTGAACCGCCGCTTGAGCTGCCCGTATTGCAGCATCAGGTCGGCGACCCGCTGGATCTGCACCGGGTTGGCGCTGGTGGGGAAGGTGCCGGTGGCCATGACACCGGTGACGGCCGGGTTCAGGCCCAGCGCCGAGGCAAGAACACCCTGGAGGGTGGCCAGATTCGTCGCGGCTATCGCGTTTCCCTGCTCGACGGCCCTGGCGAAGGCCGCCGCGGTACGCGGATACGTCGCCGCCCAGGAGGCGAGCACGCCGTACCCGGTCATCGGGAGATCCTGGGTAGGCCCGCTGTCCATGTCGGCCACCGACTGGACGCCGTACCGCTTCACGGCCTCGGTGACGTACGGCTCGGTCTCGTAAGCCGCATTGATCTTCCCGGCAGCCAGCGCGGCAGGCATGGCCGGGAAGGGGATGGCAACGAGGTGCACCTGGGCGGGGCTGATTCCGTAGGCGGCGAGGGCGGTGTCCACCAGGTCGCTGCCGACGCTGTTCAGCGCGTTGACGGCGATGGTCTTGCCCTTCAGGTCGGCCAGGGTCCGGATGTGGGCACCGGCCGGGGCGATGATCTCGTTGACGTGCGGGCCGAGGGCGAACCCGGCGGCCAGGATCCGCATCTTCGCGGTCCCCGCCGCCTGGGCGTCGATGTAGGAGGGGTACTGGCCAGCCGCCACGTCCACGCTGCCGTGCAGCATGGCCGGGATCACGGTCAGCGCGCTGACGACCGGCTTGATCGTCACGTGCAGGCCCACCCTGGTGAACAGGCCCATCTCCTGCGCGATGTACAGGCCGGCCTGGGCCTCAGCGGGCACCCCCGCCACCACCAGGTCCCGTTTCTCCGGGCCTCCCGGGCTGGCCGGCCCAGCGTGACTGGCACAGGCGGCGGCGGTCATGGCGGTGCCTGCCATGACCGTGCCTGCCATGACCGCCGCCGCGAGGACACGGCGCCAGGAACGGCGGCCATGGCCGGTGGCGCGAGCCGGGCTCCGGTCCGCGCCGGCTCGCGGCCGGCCCGATTCAGCAGACTTATCAGGCATGCCTGGAATCATGTGATGACGCAAGTGACGGCCGCAGGCGCCGTCACCGGCTGCGTCGCCTTTCCCCGCTCACCTGGCCGTGCCGCCGGATGACCCTGCTGACAGGTCCATGGCGCGCCGGAGCTGCCTGGGCTGGTGCCTGGCAGCCGCACTTGCCGCCGGCACCACGGAGATGCCGCCGGGCAGCGTCAGCAGGTGGCGCCGGTGCCCGGTCAGCGCGGCGGCTTTGGCAAGCAGATCGAGCAGGACGATGGGGTCAGCGAGCCGGACGCGGGCTGGCGGCGGGTACGCCCACACCACCCGCTGCCCGCGGTCATCCCACGACGGCGGGGCCGGGATCCGGCTGCCGCCGGCGTGCCAGCGGACCACCACCCCGGGCTGGCTCGCGGCAGGGGCCGCGACCGCGAGATCCGGGCCGGCCCATGGGCACGCGCCCGACTGGACGAGGAACAGCAGCCGGTCACCGGTGGCGATCACGGCCAGCGCATCCTGCGGGCCGGGCAGGGCCGGCAGGCCCCGGATCTCATCCGGCACACCCCCCGTGTGCAGCCACCAGCGGATGGCCACCACCCCCGCGGGCCGCGGCACCTCCAGCGCCTCGACACCCTTCCCGCATACCAGCTCGACCCGGCCGCTCGTGTATTCCGCCCGCCAGCCCAGCTCCCGGTAGGCCGCGACCGCCTCCGCCGCGATGCCCGATTCCAGGCCCCGGCCGGCCCGCCGCGCTTCCTGGTACGGTCTCTTGCCCGCGGCCGCCCGCGGGTATCCGGCTGCCTGCCGTTGGGCGAGCCGGTCGTACCGGGCAAGGAGCGCAGTCCCGGTGCCCAGCGCGGCGTCGCTGCGCTCCCAGAAGATCCGCGGCACGTTCTGGCCGCCGCTCTCAACGGTGGACACCGTGCTGCGCGCGTACCCTGTCTTGCGCGCGAGCTGGGCTTGCGAATAGCCCGCCGCGCTGCGTGCCGACTTCAGCGCATGCCCTAACTCCCGCCGCAGCGCCCGCACACCTTCAGAGTCGTTCATCCCAACCGCCTTACGGCCAGCGTCACGCCCCAGGCCCGGACACGGGTGACCCGGTGCCCGCCAGGCATTGCAGGCCGGGCGTGCGTTTCCCATCTCGCGTCCCGCTGGCCGCGGTATGTGGACGGCGCCATTCCTGCAACGGGGCGGCGAAGGGCCTAACCAGGGCCGCCTTGTGCTCGCCTGCTGGCATTGTGATCCGGCGATGTCACCGGGGTTTCCGGACCCGCTGTGGTCACTGTGCGTCCCGGTCTGTATAAGTCCGGTCACACGCAACTATGCACATGCTCGTAACGAGATGCAAGAGGCGAATGGTCCCGGTTAATCCCCGCGCCACCTCGCGGCCCAATGACGCGGGGCGCCACGGCACCCTCCGGGCTGCGGATTGTTTTCCGATCTTCGCCCGAAAGTGAGAGAAGGCCGTGAGCATAAATCGGGGTGTGGGTGGGACAGGGCCGGACAGATAGCAGGGCGGGAAAAGATGGCAGCAAGTTACCGGAGATACTTTCTGTGCCAGGAGGGAAAGCAGGCAGCCTGCTCACCGATACGTCCACGGCCGATCCTCATGTCCGTGCCCGCGCCTGACCGGCGTGTTCACCGCTGCCGGCGCCGTTCATGAGAGGCGCGATCTGAGAATCACGTTTTGAGAATAAAGAAACATTTCCATGGCCGCAAGGGAATCCCGCCATACGGGCCCACCCCCGGCGGGGGCCTGGCAGCCCGCCGATTCCACGCCGGTGCGGGTGGTACTGGTCAGCTTTCATCCCATAACGGACATTCGGCGCTATCAATGCCGCGCCCGGTGCTTCCCGGGCACCTTATCGCCCGGCGGCTGCCAGGCCCTCTGCCGGTCCCCCCGCAGGTATACCCGCCGCTTATCGCGCATCACCGACATGCACCACTCATATGCACGCTCCCATGCACACCCAGATGCACGCTCAGATGCACGGTCATCGCGCCCGCGCCATTGTCAGCGTGCGTAATTGCTTGCTCCGTACCAGTCCACGACGACGACCGGCTCGTCCCCGACCACCCAGGCGTCGTGCCCCTGGGGCAGGGCGGTGACATCGCCGGGCCGGGCCTCGAACTCGGTGCCGTCGGCCATCACGACGTGCAGCGTCCCCTGCACGTGGTACTGGAAATGCGGTGCCTCGCACAGCTCCGTTCCCGCGAGCGGCTTGACGTGGTCGGACCAGCGCCAGCCGGGCTGCAGGGTGAGCAGGCCGATGTCGGCGCCGCCGATCTGGACCAGCTGCATGACACCGCGTTCGAACGTACGGGTCTCGTCGGGGGTCCCGAAGCTCTTCTGCTCCGCTTTTCCGCTCATGGCTGTTCTCCTTACGCCAGGGGCCCCTCCTGGGCCCGCATGGCGAGCATGGCCCGCGGTGGTTGCAGCCACCTTGCAGTGGCTGAGGTGGCGCCGGGCCTGCGCCCGGGGTTTGATACCTGCATGAAGTCGCTGGCCGTGCGGGTGCTCGGCGATTTTGGCGTGGACGGCGTGGAGCCGCAGGCGCTCGGCAGCAGGAAGGCGCGGCTGGCACTGCAGCTGCTGGCCCTGGCCGGGGCACAGGTGGTCCCGTCCGATGTGCTCATCGACGCCCTGTGGGCCGGCGCCCCGCCGTCCCGGCCAGATGATCAGCTTGCCGTGCTGATGAGCCGGCTGCGCTCGGTGCTCGGCCGCGACCGGATCGAACATCGGGACCGTGGCTACCTGCTGCACTGTGACTGGCTCGACGCGACCGAACTGGCTGTGCTCACCGATGAGGTGGAACGGCGCCGCGGGGCGGGCAACCTGGTGGGCGCCGCGGCGGCGGCCCGGGTCGCGCTCTCCCTGCTGGGCGGCGCCGGCCCGGTGCCGGCGCCCGGCGGGTGGGCGCAGCTGAGACAGGCCGACCTGGAGCGCCTGGCCGGCCGTGCCCGCCAGGTGGCAGCTACCGCGCTGCTGGAAGCCGGCGACTGGATGGCCGCCGCCGATGCCGCGACCGCGGCACTGGAACGCGACCCGTACGAGGAAGCGGCGCTGCGGGTGCTCCTGCGGGCCTATGTGATGGGCGGCCGAGTCGCGGCGGCACTAGCCGCCTACGCCAGTGCCCGCGAGCGCCTCGCCGACGAGCTGGGAACAGATCCGTCACCCGAGACCTCGGCGCTCTACACAGCGATCTTGCGGGGCGAGGTCGCCGCGCCCAGGCCGCTTCCCGCCTCAGCCTCCATGGGCCTGGTCGGCCGGGACGACGAGCTGGCCTACCTCGACGCGATCGTCATGCGCGCACGCGGCGGCTCGGTCGAGGTCGCCGTGGTCGATGGGGAGGCCGGCATCGGGAAGACGGCCCTGCTGCGCACCTGGGCTGCCCGGCGTGCTGCCGCCGGGGACACGGTGCTGATGGCGTCGTGTGGCCAGCTTGACCAGTCGATGCCGCTCGACGCGCTGCTCGGCGCGCTCACCTCACTGCTGCGGCGGCTGGGGCCCGAGGGGGCCGCCGACCTGCTGGGCACCGACGCGACCATGCTCGCGCCCCTGCTCGGAACCGCGCCAGGCCTGCGGCCGCTGCCGGTCCTCGCGGACAGTGTGCTCGGCCCCGCCGCGCTCTACGCGGCCCTCGTGCGGGTGCTGGGCCGCCTCGCCGACCGCGGGCCGGTGGTGGTGGTGATCGACGACGCGCATCTGGCCGGGCCGGCCCTGCCGGACTGGCTGCGTTTCGTGCAGCGTGGGGACGTGGCGGTGGCGGTGGTCGCGGCCGTCCGGCACGGCGAAGGCGAGCCCGTGCCCGCTACCGCGTTCATCCACCTCGACGTGCTCGGCCGGGAGGCGGCCGCCGAGCTGGTGGGACCTGCCCGCGCCGACGAGCTGTACGAGCGTTCGAAGGGCCATCCGCTGTTCCTCACCGAGCTGGCGCAGCAGTCGGCGGGCACGGAACTGCCTGCCTCGCTTGTCGAGTCGGTGTCCGCGCGGTGCGCTGAGCTGGGCCCGGCCGGGGCGCTGCTGCGAACGGCGGCCGTCATCGGCCCGGCGCTCGATGTTGACCTGCTGGCAGCCGTGCTCGGCCGGGGCGTGGTCGAGCTGCTCGATGACGCCGAGCGGGCCGCGGCCATGCAGTTCCTGGTCGAGGAGGACGGGACGTTCAGGTTCCGGCATGAGCTGGTCAGGGAGGCGCTGGCGGCGAGCGCGACCGCGGGCCGGGCCGCCTTGCTGCACCGTCAGGCCGGCCGGGTGCTGGCCCGGCGGCCGGCTGTGGACCCCGTGACGGTGGCCTATCACGCGCGCCTGGGTGGTGACCTGGAACTGGCCTCACGCGCCCTGGCCGACGCGGCGACCCGGGCAGCCGAGCGCTTCGACCACGCGGCGGCCGAGGCGTTGCTGGACGATGCCCTGAGCCTGCACCCCGATCCCGAAGGCTGGCTGGCGCGGGCACGGGTCCGCACCCGCCGCGGGCACTACCGCGAAGCCCTGAGCGACGTCGAGCTCGCCGCCGCGGCCGGCCCGGCCGCCCTTGAGGTGGGCGCGTGGGCATCCTATTTCGACCGGCGTTTCACCCAGGCCGCCCAGTTCGCGCAGGACGGCGCGCTTGCTGCCGCCGACGCGGCAACCCGGGCTCGGTGCCTGGCGGCTGGTGGCCGGACCCGCCATGCCGCCGGTGACCTGGCGCAGGCGGAGCTACTGCTCGGTGAGGCGTTCTCGCTCGCCGAGGGCACGGACCGGGTCACCGCGGCCGCCTGGCTCGGGGTTCTCCGGGCCCACCAGAGCAGGGTCGGTGAGGCGCTTTCGCTGCTGCGCCCGGCGGCCCGCGGGCAGGTGGGGGTGGAGCACACATCGGCCACCCTGCACTCGCTCCTGTTCACCGGGCACGCGCACGCGCTGGCGGGTGCCCCGGCACTCGCGCTCGCCGCGTTCGCCCGTTACACCGCTGAGGTGGAACGCCGCCAGGTGCCGCGCTTCGCCGGCCGGGCGGTGAACTTCACCGGCTGGGTGCTGCGCAACCTGGGCGCCGGGCAGGAAGCACTCGACCAGCACCGCGCGGCGATGGAGATGGTGCCGCGTCAGGGGGGCGTGGAGCTCCGCATCGCGGCCCTGGAGGATCTCGCCGAGTGCTGCCTGGACGCTGGTGATGTGGACGGTGCGCGGTCCCTGCTGGCGCAGGTCCTGCCGCTGCTGCCGGGCGACCTGGTTTTCGGATGGCGGCTGGAACTCAAATACCGCCTCATCGCCGGGCGCCTGGCGCTGCTCCAGGGAGAAGCCGGGCAAGCGCTGGCTGACGCCAGCGAACTGGAATCACGGGCGTCAGCGCTCGGCGTCCCGCGCTACACCAGCGTCGCCCGCCTGCTGCGGCACCGGGCCAGCCGGGCCCTGGGCCAGCCGGTGGACCTCGACGCGGTTGCCGCGGATCTGGACCTGCTGGACAGTTCCGTGGCCATCGAGGCGTGGTGGTGGACCGGCGAGGTAGCTGCCGACTTCGCGCATCCCGCATGGCTCGACCGGGCCGCGGAGCGGGCGGAGCGGCTCGCCCGCCAGGCCGGCGATTACGCGGAGGGACTGCGGCGCGCGGCGGACCAGCGTCTCCACCTCTGGCGGGCCGCCGCCGGCTGAGGCTGTGCCTGCTCAACTGGCCGTGAGTACCACCATGGAGACGACCAGCGGCTCGGCGCCGACCACGGCACGCTCCGCCGCGCGCTGTGCCGCGGCCCGCTGCGGCGGGTCCAGCGAGCCCATGAACGGGGCAACGTGGGCCATGCCCAGCCGCCACGACGCCAGCTGTGCCGGGGTCGAAAGCCCGGTGGGGACGGTGACCGTGCGCAGCCGGACGTCGCTGAAGCCGGCTGCCGCCGCATGCCCGGCAAGCAGCGCCGGGTCGCCCGCCTGCGGCTCGGTCTCGCGCTTGAACCGGACATACCACGCGGGAGGGCGGTAGCCGAACGGGCGGAGGGCCTCTTCCACCGCCGCCTTGGCCGGGTGGCTCCAGCCCGGCGCGAACGCGCTGGCGGCGATCGCCCGGCCAACCCGCCGTGCCTCGGCCAGGCCCGCGGTGACGCTGCCCAGGTGGTTGAGACAGAACGCGGCCAGCACGAGGTCGAAGCTGCCGTCGCGGAACGGCAGCGCGGCCGCGTCGGCAGCCACGGGGTGCAGCGCGCCGCCGCCGCGGCGCAGCATCCCGACGGCAAGATCAGCCGCTACCACCAGCCGTGCCCCGGCCGCCAGCGCGGCCCGGCCGGCCACCCCGGTGCCCGCGCCCAGGTCGAGCACGCGGCAGCCGGTGAGCGGCACCGGTGCCGACGCGACCAGTTCCCTGGCCAGCTGCGCGTACATCTGCTCCGGGCCGGCGGCCCACCCGTCGGCGGCGCTGTCATAGGCGGCCCGCAGGTCGGTGGTCAGCCGAGCAGCGCTGCCGCCCTGACCGCCTGGGTCTCCCACCATGCGAGCTCCTCGTCGTAACCGCCGAGCGCTTTCTCCCAGCCGAACTGGACCAGCGCACCCAGCAGGCACAGTGCCAGCTGCCGCTCCCACCAGGGCTGCGTGTCGATGCCGCAGGCCTCAAGCGCATCCCGGTAGGCCCCGATCGAGGCCTCCTTCGACTGCGGGAGGCGGCGGCAGTTGATCGCGAGGTACCAGGCCAGGTCGGACAGCGGTGCGCCATGCCCGGACTGTTCCCAGTCGAGCAGCACCGTCCGCCCCGCGTCGTCGGTGCCCAGGTTGTCGAGCTTCCAGTTGCTGTGCACGAACGTGTGCGGTGTGGTGGCCAGGGCGTCCATCAGCGGGCCCGGGTCGTACGCCAGCGGGGTGACCACAGCCGCGGCGGCCGGTGCCACCTCTGCCAGCAGCGGCCAGCCCTTGGCGACGAGCTGCGGCACCAGGTGTGGCGAGCCCGCGGCGGCCTCAGCCTCCGCCATCCAGGGGGAAAGCTCCAGGTAGCGGTGCATCTCGGGGACGACATCGAGGTCGCCGCCGCAGTCCCAGAACGATGCGTGCAGCGCGGCCATGTGCTGCAGGAAGCGCAGATGCTGGCCGGTGCTGATCGGCGCATCGGTGACCGGCACCAGCCAGCGTGACACGTCGTGCATGAGCAGGTCACAGCCCCCGCCCAGGGCCGGGCCCGCCCGTTCCACCGGGGCGGCCGCGACGATCGGCTGGTTGATACAGTCCGGCAGGCGGGCGAGAATGCCCCGCTCCCACAGCATGAACGACGCGCCCCGCAGGCAGCCGGCTGCGCGCATGGTCCAGTCCTCGCCGAGGTCGATGTGCTTGAGCACATAGGGCTGCCCGCCGATCACGACCCGCTCGAGCCTGGCGCCGGACTTGCCCGGCACCTCGTCGAGCACGCTCCGCTCGGTCGCGCCGGCGAGCAGTTCGGCAACGTCGCCATGGCTCTGCCGCGGGCCGGCCGGGAGGTTCTGCCGCGGGTCGGCCGGCCGCGGATCAGGCATCAACGGCCTCCATCTCGGCCAGCAGCGAGGCCGGCCAGCGGCCTCCGCAGAAGACGGTGTCGGCGACGATGAGGTCATCGCGCACGGTGAGCAGATGCATGTGATGGCCAGCGTGCGGCACGCCGTTCTCGGACCAGCTGAGCGTGTACTCGACGACGTCGCTGGCCCCGTCGCCGACCGGGTAGTGGCGCAGTTCGTCGAAGTGCCCGGGGTCAGCGAACCACCGGGAGTACTCGGCGCGGATCGCGTCCGCGCCGGCCACGTGCAGCCGCCAGTTGGGCACCGTGGCGTCAAGGGTTGCGTCCGCGCTCCACGCGTCGCAGCTGGGGATCGTCGCGCTCTCGATCGCGCGCAGGAACGTCTCGATCACCGGTGTGCTTGCCATCATCGCCTCCTGACGGGCCGGGTGGGTCGATCGATGGCCATCGTGCCCGCCGGGGCTTGCAGCCAGGTTGCAGTCACTGCCGGTCCCACCGCCGCAGGCGGGCGGTCTGCCGCCGACGCGGCCGTCCCGTGACGCCGCCCACCTGGTATTTCAGGATTCTAGGCGTCGCCCTGCGCGGGCAGCTCCCGGCCTGGCCAGCGGCAGTACTCCCGCACCGCCATCGCCAGCAGGTAGGCAAGCAGGCCGCTGCCGCGGCGCACCCATGCCGTGCCTTGGGGGAATCCGGTCCCTGGCTTTAGATTCCCCTGACCGGATTGAGAGCCGCAGCAGAACCGCGTCGGGTTCGCTGGCAAGGTACGCGGATCTGGGACCGTTGATCCGTCACCCCCTGACGGATGACAGTGCCCCGCTGTGGTCCCGGCCCGCGCGTGGGGGAAGAGGGGCCGGGCGTAGCCAGCGAAGTCAGCCCGGCCCCTCACCCATCAGCCGCCCGGGGAGGACCGCTCCCCGCCCGGTGAGAGGGCTGGGCACCCGGCGTTCCCGGCGTCTGGGCGCTCTCGGCGGCGCGCTCCAGGAGCACTGCCCGTTCGCGTGCGTTGTGGGTGAGCGAGGCTGCGCGCTCGAACTCGGTGCGCGCCTCCTCCGGTCGGCCGAGCCTGGCGAGCAGGTCGCCGCGGACACTCGGCAGGAGGTGGTAGTTGCGGAGCTCGGGCCGGGCCGTCAGCGGGTTGACGAGCTCCAGGCCCTGGGCCGGCCCGAAGGCCATGGCGACAGCCACCGCCCGGTTGAGCTCCACGACCGGGCTCGGCGTGAGCCTGGCCAGCGTCTGGTAGAGCGCCGCGATGGCTTCCCAGTCCGTCTCCTCGGCGCGGCGCGCCCGGGCGTGGCAGGCGGCGATCGCGGCCTGCACCACGTAGGGGCCGGGGGGCTGGCCGAGCTGCTCGGCCCGCAGCAATGCGGTGAAGCCCCGGCGGATGAGCAGCTGATCCCAGGACCCGCGGTTCTGCTCCAGCAGCGGGATGGGCTCGCCCGTTCGGCTGAGCCGGGCCCGCATGCGGGATGCCTGGATCTCCATCAGCGCGGCGAGGCCGTGGACTTCCGGCTCCGCCGGGCTGAGCCCGGCCAGCATCCGGCCGAGGCGGAGCGCCTCGTAACACAGCTCGGGCCGGGTCCAGTCGTCCCCGGCGGTCGCCGTGTAGCCCTCGTTGAAGATCAGGTAGATGACTTCGAGCACCGATGCCAGGCGCGCCGCGCGCTCGCTGTCCGGCGGGACCTCGAACGGGATCTGCTTGCTGGCCAGCGTCCGCTTGGCACGCACGATCCGCTGGGCGATGGTCGGCTCGGGGGCCAGGAAAGCCCGGGCGATCTCCTCGGTGGTCAGGCCGCCGAGCAGCCGGAGGGTGAGCGCGACCCTCGCTTCGGTGGACAGGACGGGGTGGCAGGCGATGAACATCAGGCGCAGCAGGTCGTCCTGGAGCCCGTCGTCCTCGATCACGGCGCTGAAGTCAGCCGGGCCGTCGAAGACGGCGCTCTCCTGCTGCTGGCGGAACTCGTGGCCGAGTTGCCCGAGCTTGCGGGCGAGCCGTTCGTTCCGCCGGATCCGGTCGATCGCCTGATGCCTCGCGGTGGCCATGAGCCAGGCACCCGGGTTGGGCGGGATACCTGACTCCGGCCACTGCCTCAGCGCCGCGACAAGGGCGTCCTGCGCGAGTTCCTCGGCCAGCCCGACGTCGTTCACCATCCGGGCCAGGCCCGCGATGATCCTGGCCGACTCGAGCCGCCAGACAGCATCGATCGCGCGATGTGTCTCGGGAACGCTCATCAGTCGATCAGAGCACCGTCATCTGCCGTCCCGCAATCCAGGACCGCCCATCATCGGCTACTCCGGGCCGTACACCTGCCGGATCGCCCCCTCGCCGTTTCCCGCGATCTGCCAGAAACGCTTCGACAGCTCGATCGCCTCCTCCCTCGACCGCACCTCGATCAGGGCGAAGCTGAGGATCGCCTCCTTGGCTTCGGTGAACGGGCCGTCGGTCACGGTGACCTTGCCTCCCGAGGAGGTGACGCGGCTGCCCACCGGGTCGAGCCCGCCGGTCGCGAGGAGCACGCCTTCCCTGGTCAGATCCTCAACCAGCCGGCCCATCTCGGTCATCATCTTCTCGTCCGGCGGGTCACCGGCAGTGGTCGTCATCAGGAACCGCATCGTCGCCTCTCCTTGCTGTTTCCGGGCCGGCGCTTCCCGCCCGGCCCTCTGCTCATGCTTCGAACCGCCGCCACCGAAATCGACACACCGGCCCAACAAAGTTTTCGCCCCCCCGCCCCCCCCGCCCCCCACCGTCCCCAGCTCCGTCCCGCCTGGCGGGACCCCATGATCACGGTCGATCGCGCGGCCTATCACCCGCCCGATCAACCACGATCATGGAAGTCTGGGGCGGGACCGGCCGGCGGGGGGCGGGGGGCGGAGCAGGTGGGCGATGGCGGCGATGCCGGCCTGGATCGAGCGCTCGCCCAGGTCACCGAAACCGAGGACGAGCTGTGGGGGGGTGGCCGCTCCGGTCGAGCGGTAGGCGCTCATGCCGTAGAGACCGACCGAGTGTGCCCGGGCGGCGGTGACGACGTCCTGCTCGCTGACCGGGTCCGGCAGGTGGGCGACGGCGTGGAAGCCCGCGGCGAGGCCGGTGACCTCTACCTCGGGGGCGTGCCGGGCGAGCGCGCCGACAAGCGCGCTGCGGCGCCCCGCGTAGGCGGCACGCATGCGGCGCAGGTGCCGGTCGTAGCGGCCCGATTCGAGCAGCGTGGCGAGCGCGAGCTGGTCAAGCCCGGGTGATCCGCGGTCGCTCAGCAGCTTCTCTTCCGCGATCGCCCCGGCCAGGAAGGGCGGGCAGAGCACCCAGCCGAGCCGGACCGACGGCGCCAGCGACTTGCTGACGGTGCCGAGCGCGGCGACCCGGTCTGCCGCGAGGCCCTGCAGCGCACCCACCGGTTCGCGGTCGTAGCGGAACTCGGCGTCGTAGTCGTCCTCGATGATGGTGGCGTCCCGGCTGGCTGCCCACGCGGCCAGTTCCAGCCGCCGGTGCGCGGCCAGCACGACGCCGGTCGGCCACTGGTGGGCGGGTGTGAGGACCACGGCGCGGGCGGGGGTGCGGTCCAGCGCGGACACGTCGATGCCGGACTCGTCCACGGGAACGGGGATGGCCTCCACGCCGGCCCGGGCGACGGCCAGGGCCGAGTCCGCGTAGCCCGGGTCCTCGAACGCCACCTGCCGGACCCCGGTCCGGGCCAGGGCCCGCAGGACCAGGTTCAGCCCCTGCGCGAACCCGGTGCAGATGACCATCAGTTCCGGGTCCGCCGCGGCCGCGCGGACACGGCGCAGATAGGCGGCCAGGACTTCGCGCAGCACCGGGCTGCCCCACGGATCGCCGTAGTCGAGTGCGGCGTTGGGCGCGGCGCGGCAGGCTTCCCGCATGGCCCACACCCAGTCGCCGCGCGGGAAGCTCGCCAGGTCGGGCACGCCCGATCGGAAGTCCACCTTCAGCCGCGGCCGGGCCAGCTGCCGCTGGGCCGCCGCGGGTGTGGGCGCGGCCTGCGGCATGCCCGCGCCGGGCGCCACCCGGGTGGCGGAGCCGGCCCGGGTCACCAGGTAGCCCTCGGCCTGAAGCTGGGCGTAGCACTCCTGGACGAGGCCGCGCGACAGCCCGAGCTCGTGGGCCAGCTGCCGGGAGGAGGGAAGCCGCTCCTCTGTCCGCAGCCGCCCGGATCTGATCGCCCCTCGCAGCCGCCCCTCCAGCTGGGAACGCAACGGTTCCCCGGCGCCGCGGTCCACCGTCAGCAGCAGCTCCGGAGCCAAACCGGACCACTCGATCGGCATGGAATCGGAGCTTACCGTGGGCCGCCTCACACCTCATTCCCAGCGCATGACAGTCATCCACAGCCGGGCCACCGCTGCGAGCGAGCGCGCACCCGGCGATCGGCCACCGATGTCGAGAACGGGCCGGCTGCTCCGTCCTGTTGGTGAGTGCGCCACGATGGGCGCAGCGAGTGGTGAGGAGCCCTGACATGGCCAAGTTCCTGTTGCTGCAGAACTACGCGGGTACGGCAGCGTGCGACGTGCCCATGACGGAATGGACGCCGGGGGAGATCAAGGCGCACATCGACTTCCAGGTCGCCCTGAACGCCGAGCTCGCCGGCAACGGCGAGCTCATCGACGCGCAGGGCCTGGCCGGGCCGGATCTGGCCAAGTTCGTGACCTTCGATGGCGTGGGCGCCCCGGTGGTCACCGACGGGCCGTTCCCGGAGTCCAAGGAGCTGCTCGCCGGCTACCGGATGGTCGACGTCGAATCGGAGGCGCGTGCGATCGAGATCGCCGCGCAGGCGTCGGCCGCCCCCGGCCCCGGTGGCGTGCCGATCCAGCAGCCGATCGAGGTGCGCCAGGTGATGGGCGCGCCCAGCGAAGGGGAGTGAGCACCGGGACGGGCGTCGAGGACCTGCTGCGCGAACTGGCGCCGCAGGTCCTCGGCGTGGTCATCCGCCGATTCGGCGACTTCGGCTCCGCCGAGGACGCCGTGCAGGAGGCACTGCTCGCCGCGGCCGGGCACTGGCCGGCCGAAGGGGTGCCGGACAACCCGCGTGGCTGGCTGATCCAGGCGGCCGTGCGGCGGATGACCGACCATCTGCGCAGCGAGCAGGCAAGGCGGCGCCGCGAGGATGCCGCCGCGATGGCCGAACCACCGGCGGCGGAGGTCACCGACCGCGACGACACGCTGGTCCTGCTGTTCATGTGCAGCCATCCGGCGCTGACCACCCCCTCGGCGATAGCGCTGACGCTCCGCGCGGTTGGCGGCCTCACCACGGCCGAGATCGCCAACGCGTTCCTGGTCCCGGAGGCCACCATGGCCCAGCGGATCAGCCGCGCGAAGCAGCGCATCAAGGCCTCGGGCGTGCCGTTCCGTATGCCGGCGGGCGACGAATGGGCGCAACGGCTGCGTTCGGTGCTGCACGTGCTCTACCTCGTGTTCAACGAGGGATACACCAGCAGCATCGGCACCGATCTTCACCGCACCGAACTGTCCGGCGAGGCGATCCGGCTGGCCAGGGTGATGCACCGGCTGCTGCCCGGCGATGGCGAGGTGACCGGCCTGCTGGCGCTCATGCTGCTCACCGACGCCAGACGGCCTGCCCGCACCGGCGACGGCGGTGAGCTGATCCCGCTGGCGGAACAGGACAGGACATTGTGGGACCGGGCGCTGATCGCCGAAGGAGTGGCCCTGATCACCGGCGCGCTGGCCGGCGGCGTGGTGGGCGAGTACCAGGTGCAGGCACTCATCGCAGCCGTCCACGACGATGCCGCGCGGGTCGGGGACACCGACTGGCCGCAGATCCTGGCCCTGTACGGGCTGCTTGAGCGGATGACCGGCAACCCGATGGTGGCACTCAACCGCGCCATCGCGGCGGCCATGGTGCACGGGCCCGCCGCCGGCCTGAAGCTGCTCGAAGCGCTCGACGGCCCGCTCGCCGGGCACTACCGGCTCGACGCGGTGCGCGCCCACCTGTTCGAGATGGGTGGCGACGCGGAGGCCGCCATGACGCACTACCGCGCCGCGGCCGGCCGGACCACCAGCACCCCGGAGCAGCAGTACCTGACCACCCAGGCCGCCCGGCTCAGGGCACGAACGCCGCGGCCGGGCGGGCCGGGCGGGGCGGGTGACCAGCCGTCTACCTGACGGCGGCAGCCCCGGGCCGTGCCCTTCGGGATGCGCTGGCTGGATCGGGGGAGCGCTGCTACGTTGACCATTCCATGGAGACCACCTCACCGGGCCTGGTCTCGGCCGCCACCAGCAGGGCCGGCGCGGCTGGTTTCCCCTTGTCCTGCGATCCGGCCGTCGGCCGCTTGCTTGCCGTGCTCGCCGCGCACCTCCCCCCAGCCGCCCAGGTGCTCGAACTCGGCACCGGCGCCGGGGTGGGAACGGCCTGGATCGTGTCCGGGCTACTGCCCAGAACTGACGTCACGGTGACCACGGTGGAGATGGACCCGCAGCGGGCCGCGCTGGCCGCGCAGGGCGACTGGCCCGATTTCGTTCACCTGCGCGTCGCCGACGCGCTGGACGTGCTGGCAGGCGACGGCACGTTCGACCTGATCTTCGCGGACGCGCAGGGCGGCAAATGGGACGGTCTTGACCGCACGATCGCCGCGCTCGGCCCGCATGGCATGCTCATCGTCAACGACATGACACCCATGCCAGGGTGGAGCGGCGAGCAGCACACTAGGCAGGACGGGGTCCGGCGGGCCCTGCTCACCAGCCCGCTGCTCGTTTCCGTGGAGCTCGCCCACGGCTCCGGGGTCATCATGGCCGCCCGCGGCGGCTAGCGGCATGGAGGTACCGCGCCGGCCCGGCTGGCCCGTGCGGCCCGGCCTGCTGCCTGCTCAGGACGTTGTGCTGCTCATCACGGTCCACCGCCAGGCCGCAACTTCCGGCATGCTTGCTGCGCGAACTGGAACTGCGGCGAGTTGGGGCTGACGCCCTGGGGCAACTGCTGGCTGATGCCGGTGGAGCTCACGACCGGGTCCGGGAAGTCCGCCAGCCCGTGTGCGCGCATGCACGCGGTGAACTTCAGCGCCTGGCTGGTGAGCCGCCGCTGCTGCGCCGCGGTCAGCGGGGCGCTCTTGGGGAGCAGGTGCTGGCAGGCCTTGTTGGCCGACTGCATGAGGGCACCGTTGAGGTGGTCTTTCCTCGCGTCGATAAGGATGCTGCCGTTGCTGGTGGGGTCGGGAAAACCCGGCTCGCCGTGGGCACGCATGCACTGCGAGTAGGCAAGCGCCTGCTGGTAAAGCGTCGACCCGGCCACTGCGGCCTGGCCACCGCCACCGCACGCCGCTGTCAGCACGGCGATGCCCGCCAGCGCGGTGGCCAGGACGCCCGCGGCCCGCCGGCCGTGGCTGCCACTGGTGTCCTTCATCTCGCCGTCCTCACGGCTTGTGCGGATGATCCCCCTGGGCGCCATCATCGGCGACGGACCTCAGGACGCCGTGCGGGTTGTGTGTGAGTTCAGTGTGAGCAGGTGCGCCGCCTGCCCGCCCACCGCGCCCGCCGCTAGCTCGCCAGGGCGGCCGGGTCGTCGCCTTCGCCCGGCGGGGAGATTCCCGGTGCCGTCAGGCCCGTGAGGCCGGGGACCCGGTCGGCGAGCAGGCCCAGGCCGATGCACGCGGGGCAGGCCGCTTCCGCCCATGCCTCACCCCCGCCGCGCTTCCCGCGCCGGACCCGCCAGAAGACGAACGCGCCGGCCACCAGCACGGCGAGCGCGAGCAGCGCCGGCCCTTTCGCGGCGTTGAACGCCCGGTCCGCGAGCGGCCCGAACAGCAGGCCGAGGACCAGGTGGAGCTGGAGGAAGACGCTGCTGCCGAGGATGAGCGCGGGCAGCGCGCGCCGCCAGTTCAGGCCGGAGGCCGCCGCCGCCAGCACGGTGACCGTCCGCAGCCCTGGCGTACCCCGCCCGATGGCCAGCGCGGAACGCCCGCGCGTCTCGACGAAGGTGGCGCCGCGGCTGACGCGAGCGTGGCTGAGCCCGATGCGGGGCCCGAGCCGGCTGATGAGATGGTGGGCCGGGCCCCGGCAGGCCAGGAAGAGTGCCGTCGTGCCGACGACCGAGACGACCTCGAAACCGATCACGGCCAGCCACAGCGGGAAGGCCCCGGCGGCCACCCGCTCACCGACGGTGAACATCACGAGATCGGCCGGGATGGGGATCGGCACCCCCGCTTCCATCGGGATCAGCAGCGCCAGTGCCACCCATCCGCCCAGTCCGGCGGCGCCGGCCTTCACCGCATGCCGCCATGGCGATCAGGCCCGCGATAACAGCAACCCCCCATGCCGCCCCCTCTGCCACTCAGGCAGTCACTATGACGCAAGCGCGGCGGGGGAGTCCAGTACGGATGATCACCGGGCAGGAGCGGGCGGCGGTATGCGGCCGCCCGGGGAACCGCTGGCCACCACCGCGTCGCGCACCGGCCATGGGGGGCCTGTACTATCGAGCCGTCGAGGACGGGCGCCTCCCCCCTCTCCCCTCAACCGTGGATCTCCCCCCCATCCCGGTTCTGGGGGCCAAGGGAGATACCCGCCCTCGACCTGTTGCGGGACGCAAGGGGGACTGGGTACTTCTGGGACGGTATGGCCCCGGGTGCAACGGGTCCCGCTGGACCCGCCCGGCCACGGGCAGCCGGTTTCCTGCGGCCCCGTGATGGGCAGGTGCCTGAGATGCCTCAGGATGCGGCCGGGTCCGGAATCGTGATCGTCGGCGGCGGCCTGGCCGGCGGCAACGCCGCCGCAACCCTGCGGGAAGAAGGTTTCCGGGAGCGGGTCACCATTGTCGGCCAGGAACCGGGCGTCCCCTTTGGCCGGCCCCCGCTTTCCAAGACGTACCTGCGGTCGGAGGAGGACCTCGCGGGCTGGTATGTCAGGCCTGCCGGCTGGTATGAGGAGCACGACGTGGACCGTCTCGTCGGCTCCAGCGCTGCGGTCATCGATACCGCGGCGCATACGGTGCTCCTCGGCTCGGGCCAGGAGCTGCGGTACCGGAAGGTCTTGATAGCCACTGGCGGACGGAACCGGAAGCTTCAGCTGCCGGGGGCTGACCTGCCCGGCATCCACTATCTGCGCACGGTCGCCGACTGCGAGGCGATCAAGGGCGAAGCCCTGGCCGGGCGGCGCGCGGTGGTACTGGGCATGAGCTTCATCGGCTCCGAGGTGGCGGCCTCGCTGACGCAGCTCGGGGTGCACGTGACCGCCGTCTTTCCCGGCAGGTTCCCCCTCGAGCGGGTGCTGGGCGGGGAAATCGGCGCCCTGTTCGGTGCCATCCACCGCGCGAACGGCGTCGAGCTGCTCGCCGGGGATCAGGTTGCCGGGTTCGAGGGGGCCGGGCGGCTGGAGGCGGTCACGACGGCTGGCGGGGTTCGCGTGCCATGCGACTTCGCCGTGGCCGGCGTCGGGATCGAGCCGGTGGTGCCGGCCATCGCCGGGCCACCGATCGCGCAGGGCAACGGTGTTCTGGTTGACGAGTTGTGCCGGGCCAGCGCCGCCGACGTCTACGCGGCCGGCGATGTCGCGAACCATCTTCACCCGGTATTCGGCCGGGTCCGTGTCGAGCATTACAACAACGCGGAGAAACAGGGTGCCGCGGCGGCGAGATCGATGCTCGGCTCGGATGCCACCTATGACTACATCCACAGCTTCTGGTCCGATCAGTACGAACACAAGCTCGAGTACGTCGGCCATGCCACGGCCTGGGATGGGTTCGTGGTCCGCGGGAGCCTGCAGGAAGGACGCCTGGTCGGGTTCTACCTCGCCGACGGGCTGGTGCTGGCCGCGGTCGGGCTCGACCGCGGCGGTGACCCCGAGCTGGACCGCGACTCGGAGATGGCAGCAGCTGCGCACCTGGTGTCCAGGCGGGCCCAGCCTCCTCCCGGACTGCTCGCTGACGAGCGGGTTGACCTGTGGTCGCTGAGGTAACAGTCATGAACGCCGCCCAGCCGGGCCCGGCTGCCACCAGCTGATTACGGTAGGTACCATTGGATATGCGGAAGGTGATCGCAGGAGGATGCGCGGCTGGACGGGCGGATGTCCGCAGATGAGAACGGCCGGCCCGGCGCCCCGGCCCGGCCGGCGAGTGACCCGGCCGCCGAGCCCCGCCAGCAAGAGGGTGATCTGGCCGAGGCCGTGCGGCTGCTCGGCGTTGCCCGCGACCTCGGCAACCGGATCCGGGAACACCTGCAGGTCGAAGACGTGGTGCGGGAGGCGGCCGCGGCGATCCAGGACCACCTGATCGCCGACGCGGTCTGGGTGTTGCTGGTGAGCGAGGAGAACAAGCTCAGCCCGCCGGTGGCGGGCCAGTACGGGCCGCTGCTGCCGGAGACTTTCGGTGAGAGCATCCCCCCGGACACGCTGGACATGCTCAGAGAGCTGTACCGGCGCGCTGAAACCATCGTGGTCAGCGACATCAGGGGCCCGGAGGCCGACTGGTTTCCCCCGGAGATCCGCGAGCCGCTTGTCGCGGCCGGCTTCATCAGCCAGTTGCTCATCCCGTTCGGGGTGGCCGAGACCATGCTCGGGTTCATGACCGTGGAACGGCTGGAGTACCGGCCCTGGACCCCGGCCGAGGTGCACACGGCAGAGCTGGTGACCGCCGACATCGGCCGGGCCGTGCAGCATGCCCGGCTGTATGAGCGGGAGCAGCGGCTGGTCGCTGAGCTCAAGGACGTCAACCGGGCCAAGACCGACTTCCTGGCCGCGGTCTCGCATGAGCTGCGCACCCCGCTCACCAGCATCGTCGGTTACCTGGAAATGCTCACCGATGGGGAGGCCGGGCCGCTCCTGCCCGCCCAGGAGAAGATGCTCGCCAGCATCAACCGCAGCGCGGTCCGCCTGCGCAGGCTGGTCGAGGACGTGCTTACCATGTCCAAGATCGAAGCCAGGGCCTTCAAGACCGTCCTGCGGCCGGTAAGACTGGCCGATGTTGTGATGCGGGCGGCCGACTCCGCGCGCTCCGACGCGGAAGCCAGGGGCGTTACCCTGACCGCTGATCGTCCCGAGGGGGATCTGGTCGTCAGCGGCGATGCCGATCAGCTCGGCCGGGCCCTGGCCAACCTGCTGTCCAACGCGGTCAAGTTCACGCCCCGCGGCGGGCAGGTATGGGCAGGCGCAGCAGCCGCACCCGCGGTGCCGCCATTCCGGCAGCCGGTAGCAGAGGTGACGATCCGCGACACCGGCATCGGCATCCCCGAGGTGGATCAGAAGCACCTCTTCGAGCAGTTCTTCCGGGCATCGAATGCGGTCAAGCAGGCGATACAGGGCACGGGCATCGGGCTGACCATCGTCCGCAGCATCGTCGCCAATCACCACGGCACCATGGACCTGCAGTCGCGGGAGGGTGAAGGCACGACCGTGGTGATCCGGCTGCCCCTGCACAGTCCGCAGATACCGGGACATCGGTCCCAGCCCGCGGGCCCGCGCAGTGCGCGAATTCAGCGATCACGAACAGCGAGCCCGCAGGTCAGCGACCTGCGAGGCTGAGCAAGCCGGCGTCGTGGCCGACGTCAGGTCCTGGCCTGCCCGCTGACCAGCGGGTGGACCTGCGGTCGCCGGGGAAACAGCCATGAACGTCGCCCGGGCCGCCCGGGATAACCCAGCTCAGGCGTTGGAGAAAAGGGGGATGTTTGCCCCGCTGGCCGGCGCCAGCGGGCTGTCCAGCAGCGCGAGGATCAGTTCGGCGACATCACCCGGTGTCAGCCCCGGGCGAAGTTCGGGATTGGCCCGGCGGAGCATCTGCGTGTTGACCGCGCCCGGGCTCACGCAGATGGCGCTGATGCCGTGCTGCCTGCCTTCTACGGCGATCGCCTCGGTCAGGCCGATGACCCCGTACTTGGAGACGTTGTAGGCGGTCAGCCCGGGGAACTTCTCGGTGGCGTAGATGCCCGAAAGCGAGGCGATGTTCACGATCCGTCCTTCGCCGGCCGCGCGCATGACGGTGAATGCCGCCCGGCAGCACAGGAACGAGCCGGTCAGGTTGACCCCGAGCGTCTCTTCCCAGATCTCCCACGTGGTCTCGCCGAACGGGACGGACGTCAGCACCCCGGCCGCGCAGACCAGGGCCGTAAGCCGGCCGACCCGCGCGGTGGCGGCAAACAGGCGCTCGACATCTTCGGCCTTGCTCACGTCCGTGGGCACGGGTGTGGCCTCGCCACCGGCGGCCCGGATGCCGCTGGCGACGCGCGCGAGAGCGTCGCGGTCACGGGCCGCCAGCACGACGTGCGCTCCCGCACCGGCAAGGGCCTCGGCGGTGGCAGCCCCGATCCCGCGGCTGGCGCCCGTGACGATCGCGATCCGTCCCGCAAGCCAGTGCCCTGGGTCAGTCATGGGCTACGGCTCCGGCACGCAGGCGCGCGGCCCGCCGGTAGAGCTGTTCGTGCGCATCCAGGCTCCGTTCCAGGTCGAGGTGCCTTTCGGCATGCTCGCGGCATGCCGCGCGCGAGATATGGGCTGCCCTCCGGACGCTGTCCGCGGCCGCCGCGATGTCATCCGGCGCCACCAGGAAGCCGGTCACGCCATCCACGATGATCTCGCCAAGCCCGCCGCGCCTGAACGCGACGACAGGAGTCCCGCACGCCTGGGCATCGGCGGCAGCCATGCCGAACGGCTCGTCCCACCCCGCCGGGCAGACGACGACCGCAGCGCGGGCCATGGCCGCCCACATCGATGCCCGGGGCACTCCTGGGTGCACCGCCACGCCCGGCGCGTCGCGCCGCGGGCCGATCCGCACTCGTGCGTACTCGGCGTCGTAGACGTCGCCGTAGACGTCGATCCGGGCGCCGGCCGCCTGAGCGATGTCGATCGCCTCGGCGGCCCCCTTCTCGGGGCTCAGCCGGCCGGCGAAAACAACGCCGTCCCCGGCCGTACCCGACCAGCGGACCGAGCCGGTCGGCACGTACGGCGGGAGGATCGCGTCGACCCGGGCGACCCCGCGCCAGGTGCCCGCCTGGAACGCGGACACGCAGGCCACAGCCGGGGGCTGGGCGGCCTGGTCTGCCTGGCGAAGCGCTGCCGCGATCGCCGCGTCGGGCGGCAGGTGGAGCGTGTGCACCACCGGAGTGCCGAGTCCGGTGGCCAGACTGATCGCCGGGGCGTCGAAGGCGTGATTGTGGATGACGTCGTACCGGTCCTGCCGGACAGCGGAGTAGGCGCTGGCAAAGGCAGCCGCAGCCGCAGCCGGGTCGCGGCCCGGTGGGCCGGCGGCCCGGTACAGGGTGGCCACCAGGGACGCCGGATCCACCCCGGTATCGATGACCGTGACCCCCGGTATCTCCGATCCCGTGGCCGCGTAGACGTGGACCTCGTGGCCTCTGCGTCCCAGCCCGCGGGCAAGATCGGACACGAAGGCCTGCGAGCCTCCGCGCTGCGGCTCGCGGATGGCCGATACGAGCGGCGCCATGATCGCGACCTTCATCGGGTGATCACCTTGTAGGCGAGGTCGCGTGGCGGGTTGATGCCAAGCACCTCATACGGGACGTGCCGGCTGCCGCGGCGGCGGACCGCCGTGACCGCGTGAGGATAGAAGATCTCGGCCAGTTCAACCGCCTCGCGGTGGCTCGCGAACTCCACCGACATCAGCCCGGCGAAGCTCTGGTACCGGTAGTCGCGGGCGGCCAGCCAGCCGATGTTGTTCGGCCAGATAATGGCGACACAGCCGCCGGGCCGGCAGACCCGCTCCATCTCGGCCAGGCCGGCGTCGCCGCCATGGCCGGGAGCGGGGGTGAAGACAGAGCAGGCGACGACCAGACCTGCGGAGCCGGTGGCGACGGGCAGGTCGTCGAAAAAGCCGGGCATCACCCGGGCGCGGTACCCGTGGCCGGCTCCGGCGAGCTTCCGCTCCAGTATGTGCCGCAGGCCGGCCGCGGGCTCGATGGCCACGACTTCCCGCCCCCGGTCGATGAGCTCCAATGTCAGCCGCCCGGAGCCGGCGCCGACCTCGACGATCCGGTCCACGCCGTCCGGCAGCCAGTCAACCACCCCGGGATGGAGCCGCTCCGCGCTGGCCATCCGCTCATAGAGCCCGGGCTCGAGCCGGTACAGCAATTCCCAGGCCAAGGTCACGTCGGCCTGCGGATCGCCGTCCCCGTCGGGCGCGAAGCGCCGCGCCTCATCGCGGGTGAGTACCGCGAGGTCTGCAGCCGTGTAGCGGCTGCGCAGCCCCCGGCCCGCCCGGTCCGCCTGGCCCGGATGGGCCGCTGGTCGGCCGGGTCCTCAGCGGTGAGCACCGACCTCGGCCCAGTTCTTGTCGGTCTCCGACACCCGGACCGACCACAGTGCCCCGTCGGGAAGCTCGCACCGGAGCCTTTCCCAGAAGGTCAGTGCGAGGTTTTCTGCCGTCGGGATGATGCCTTCCAGCCACGTTACGTCGGTATTCAAATTGCGGTGGTCTACGTGCTGGATGATCTGCTGGTACATGACGTCCGAAAGCCGTTTCAGGTCCAGGATGTAGCCGCTGGCATCGTCGATCTTCCCGGCTACCACGACCTCGAGCGCGTAATTATGGCCATGCAGGTTGACGCATTTCCCGAACAGGCGCCGGTTCTCTTCGTCTGACAGCCGCGGATTACGCAGTTGGTGCGCGGCGTTGAACGTCTCGCGGCGGCTGACCAGCACGGTCACCGGGCTGGTCATGGCTCTGAACAGCGTTGATGGCGGCCACGCCCATGCTGGCCGTGATCAGCCATGTCATGCCTCCAAGCTCTCCGCCCGGCTCGCTGCCAGTTTACGGCCCAGCCCGTACCCGGCCCTGGCCGTCCTATTCCCCGGGGAGCCGTCGGTGGCTCAGGCTCCGGGCTGGAAGGCGCCCGGGGCGCTGGCGGGGACGGCGGGGGAGTTGGGTGCGACGGCCTTCACCGGCCGGTATGGCGCGCCGGGCGGCGGCCCGGGGTCCGTCTCGCCGGACCCCGGGCCGATGACCAGGACGTGGTAGTCGTAGCCCATGGTGTCCCCTAGGGTGCCCCGGCAACGGGGCGCGTGGCCGGGGCGGCCAGTGCGAGGACGGGCCCCAGCACCTCTTCCACGGTCGGCGATCCGGCCGCCTCCACCAGGTCGTAGCGGACCCGGACGGCCGGCTTCCCGATCGTGACCAGCCGGGCCAGGTCCACCGGCGTCGCGATGATCACCGTGTCGGCATCCGCGGCGTTGATCATCTGCTCCAGCTCGTGGAGCTGCTTGGGGCTGTAGCCCATCGCCGGCAGCACGGGGCCGATGTCATATGCCCGGTAGACGTCGGCGATGGTGCCGGTGGCCAGGTCGCGGGGATCCACGATGGCGGTCGCGCCGCCGCGCTCGGCGGCGACCACGCCGGCCCCGTATTTCATCCCGCCGTGGGTCAGCGTCGGCCCGTCCTCGATCACCAGCACGCGCCGGCCGGCCACCAGGCCGGGGTTGTTGACGGTCACCTCGCTGCGGGCACGGATAACCACCGCGTCCGGGTTGAGCCGCGAGATGGCCCCGGCGATCGCCTCGAGCTGCGCGGGCGACGCGGAGTCGATCTTGTTGACCACCAGCACGTCGGCGGCGCGGAAGTTGACCTCCCCGGGGTAGTAGGCGCTCTCGTGGCCCGCCCGCAGCGGGTCGGCCACGGTCAGCCACAGGTCGGGGCGGAAGAAGGGGTAGTCGTTGTTGCCGCCGTCCCACACCAGCACGTCGCACTCGGCCTGCGCCTGGTCGAGGATCGCCTGGTAGTCCACCCCGGCGTACACCACCGTGCCCGCCGCCAGGTGCTGCTCGTATTCCTCCCGCTCCTCCAGCGTGACATCCGCCGCCTCCAGGTCCCCGTAGGTGGCGAACCGCTGCACGCGCTCGGCCGCCAGGTCACCGTAGGGCATGGGGTGGCGGACCAGGACCGGTGTCCGCCCGGCCGCCCGGGCCGCCTGGGCGACGCGCCGGGCCGTCTGGCTCTTGCCCGACCCGGTGCGCACGGCGCAGACCGCGATGACGGGAACCCGCGCGCTGATCATGGTGTCGCGCGGGCCGAGCAGGACGAAGGACGCACCCGCGTTCATGACCCGGCTCGCCTCGTGCATCACGTGCTGGTAGGACACGTCGCTGTAGCTGAACGCCACCTCGTTGACGGCCAGGTCGGCGATGAGCTGGTCGAGGTCGGTCTCCGGGCGGATCGGGATGCCGTCCGGGTAGCGCGGGCCCGCGAGCACCGGCGGGTACACCCGTCCCGCGATGAACGGGATCTGGGTGGCCGTGAAGGCGACGACCTCGTGGTCCGGGCTGTCGCGGTAGGTGACGTTGAAGTTGTGGAAGTCGCGGCCAGCGGCTCCCATGATCAGCACACGCCGGGACATCGGTTTCCGGCCCCCTCTCCTTGGGCAGCCAGCCCGTCCATCACAGGGGTTGCCGGGCGGGCCGGCTAGTCCGGAGTCTTTCCCGCGCGGCCGCCGCCCAACAGGGACCAACGGCCCGCATAACGGCCCCCGCCGGCCATCCAGTCGCCCCGTCAGCCCGGCGGCCACGGCGGCACCCGGCCGGGGCGGGCGCGGCGATCTTGCGCCGTCCCTGGCCGCGAGTACGGTACTCCCTACTGCAGTCGGTGGTATCAAGAACCCAGGCCAGCAGGGGGTTCGGCGGCGGGCCGGACGGTGACGGCAAGACCACGGCCCGCGCGGCCGGGAGGCAGCCATGACCGGCCAGCCGGACGGTGGCCGGCCGGTGGCCGTGATGACCGGCGCGGCGCGCGGGATCGGCCGGGCCGCGGCGCTGGCCCTGGCCGGTCACGGCTACGACGTGGCGGCCACCATCGTGTCGCTGGTGACGTCCAACCCGTTCGTCACCGGGGAGGTGGTGGTCGTGGATGGCGGCTACAGTGCGACCACCTGAGGCGTGTCCGCCGGGGATCGGGGAGACTGGCCCTGGGGCGCGCCTGCCGGGCCCGTGCGCCGCGCCCGCGGTAGGGCAGGGCCGGCCCGGCAAGCGAAGGGGGCAGTGGTGACCAGCAAGGACGGGGCGGTAGAGCGCCTGATCGAGCTCGGGTTCTCCCAGTACGAGGCGCAGGCGTACCTGGGCCTGCTCGGCCGCGAGCCGCTCACCGGGTACGCGCTTTCCAACGTCACCGGGATCCCGCAGCCGAAGGTGTACGAGACGCTGCGCCGGCTGACCGCCAAGGGGGTGGTGGCTGCCATGGCGGGGGAGCCTGCCCGGTACGTGGCCGTCCCCGCGGACCAGCTCCTCGCTGACCTGGAAGGCTCCTTCCGGGCACGGCTCGCCGGCGCACAGCGCGAGCTCGCCACCGTCACCCAGGCGCGCCATGTGGCGGTGGTCGCTGACAGCGCCGACGTGGTGTGGGCGCTGGCGGAGGACGGCGTGGACTGGCAGTCCGTGACCGGCCGTGACCCGCTGCTGGCCGCGCTCGCCAAGGGCTACATCCGCCACGACATCTACGTTCAGCAGGTCTGGAACGAGTTCCATGACGTGCTGGCGCAGCGGTGGGGGCCGGGGATGCAGCAACTGGTCGGGGAACTGTCGGCCCGCCCCGCCGCCGGCCAGCGCACTGCTGCCCGGGGCAGCCGCCGCGGCCGTTCGGCATGAGGGCGGCTCAGCCGTGACAGACCTGTGCGCGTTCGGCGCCGTGACGCTGGCCGGGATGCTGCGCCGCCGGGAGGTGTCAGCCCGGGAGGTCGTCGCCGCCCATATCGATCGGATCGAGGCGGTCGACGGCCTCGTCAACGCGGTGGTGACCCGGTCCTTCGACACGGCCCTGGCCGGGGCGGCGGCCGCGGACGAGGCGATGGCCCGCGGCGAAGCGGTAGGCCTGCTGCACGGGCTGCCGGTGGCGCACAAGGACCTCGCCGAAACCGCCGGGGTGCGCACCACCTACGGCTCGCTGCTGTTCTCCGCGCACGTGCCGGACTTCGACGCGCTGGTGGTGGAGCGGATGTCGGGGGCCGGGGCGATCAGCCTGGGGAAGACGAACGCGCCGGAGTTCGGGGCGGGCTCGCACACCGTCAACGCGGTGTTCGGCGCCACCCGCAACCCGTACGACCTGAGCCGCAGCCCGGGCGGGAGCAGCGGCGGCGCGGCGGCGGCGCTGGCCGCCCGCATGATATGCCTGGCCGATGGCGGCGACCTGGGAGGATCGCTGCGCAACCCGGCGAGCTTTTGCAATGTGACCGGGATGCGGCCGTCGCCCGGCCGGGTGCCCACCTGGCCGCTGTCGGACGTGGCCGACACCTTCGCCGTCCACGGGCCGATGGCACGCACGGTCGCCGATGTGGCACTCTTGCTGGCCGTCCTGTCCGGGCCCGACCCCCGCGTCCCGCTCGCGCTCGATGCGCCGCCGCCGGCCCTGGCCGGCCCGGCTGCGGTGACCGGCCTGCTGGGGCGTGACCTGCGGGGGCTGAAAGTAGCCTGGAGCGCCGACCTCGGCCTGCCCGTCGAGCCGGCGGTGCGGGCAGCCCTGGCTCCGGCCCGGCAGGTGCTCGTCGACCTGGGATGCGAGGTCATCGACGCGGCACCGGACCTGTCCGGCGCCGACGAAGCGTTCCGGGCCTGGCGCGCGTTCCGCTTCGCGGCCTTCTTCGGCCCGCTGTACCGCGAGCACCGTGATCAGCTGGGCGCCAACGTAACCTGGAATATCGAGCGGGGCCTGGAGCTGACCGCCGACGAGCTGTTCCGGGCCACGGCGCTGCGCACGGCGCTGGCCCAGCGGGTCAGTGAGTTCTTCGCCACGGTCGAGATCCTCGCCTGCCCGGTCAGCCAGGTCGCGCCGTTCGACGTCACCCTCGACTGGGTGCACGAGATCGACGGCGTACCGCAGCACACCTACCTGGACTGGATGGCGTCGTCGTACCTGATCTCGGCCACCGGGCTGCCGGCCATCTCGGTGCCGGCCGGGTTCACCCCGGACGGCCTGCCGGTCGGGCTCCAGCTGGTCGGCCGGTGGCGGGCGGACTGGCCGCTGCTGGGCGTGGCGCACGCCTTCGAGGAAGCGACCGGCTGCGCCCGGGTCGCTCCCACGCTGCCGGCCAACCCCGGCCCCGGCGACCCCGGCCCGGCCGGCCCCGGCCCCGGCGATCCCGGTCCTGGCCATATCAGCGGCCCCGGCGACCCCGGCCCGGGTCCTGGCCAAACCGGCTAGCCGCTCAGGTGCCGGCATCCTGCCCGGCTGGCCCCGCTGGCCCGGATCCCGGCGAGGTGGCACTGGCGGGGCCCTGGCCGGAAGGCGGCCCGGCGGTGCCTGGCAGGGCTGGCGTGGCCGTGGACTGCCAGAGCTCATGGACGACCACCTGGAGTGCGCCGGCGGCGGGAATGGCGATCAGGGCAGCCACGAAGGCGCCGAAGATCCCGCCGATCCAGTCGCCGAGAGACGCGCCGACCAGGATGGCCACCAGGACAAGCAGCGGGTTGACCCTCACCGTCCGGCTCATCACCACCGGGTTCAGGATGTGGTTCTCGACCTGGGTGTAGACGAGGAAGACGACCAGGGTGACGACCCCCGCCGTGACCGAGTGGGCGAGCGCGAACAGCACCGTGGGAATGCCAGCCAGTGCCCCGCCGATCATGGGGAGGAAGTTGACCAGCGCGACCCACAGGGCCCACAGGAAGGCGAACGGGACCCCCAGCACGAGCAGGGTCACGAACACCACCACGCCCGCCAGCAGCGAGGTCAGGAAGTTCCCCAGCATGTAGCCGGTCACCGACCGGTTGGCCTGGCCCGCGATCTTGCTCACGCGGTCCGCCCGCCACGGGGCCATCGCGCCCAGCAGACCGGCCCGCATCTTCGGTCCTTCCAGCAGCAGCAGCACCACGAGGACGAAGATCGTCAGCAGTGCCACCATGAGCGACAGGGCGCCTTTGCCCAGGGTCAGCGCCGGCTTGGCCAGGCCCTGGCCCAGGTTCACCAGCTTCGGCGCGTTGCTGGTCACCCAGTTCTGGATGTGGTACCTGCGCACCAGGCGGCCGAGCCATCCCTGGCCGTGTTCCGCGGCGTTGACGTAGGACGGCAGGTCATGGGCCAGGTGCGTGATCCCGTTGGCCAGCGGGTAGCCGAACACCGCCGCCAGGCCGACGAAGACGACCAGCCCCCAGATGACGACGATCGCCACCGCCCAGCCGCGACGTTTGATCCGCCATCGCTGCAGCGCGACGACGAAGGGGTTCAGGAGCACCGCGATGAAGGCGGCCACGAGCACGAGCAGGATGATGTCCCGCAGCCGGTAGAGCACCTTGGCGGCCACATAGACCAGCACCACCACGGCGGCGGCGGTGAGGATGGCCAGCAGTGGGACGCCCCTCGACTCGGCGGCGGCCCACAGGCGATCGCGTCGCGTGGTGGGCGGTGATGGCGCGTCAGGCATTCGCCCATCATGACAGTTGCCTGCTCCCAGCCGGGCCTGCCGGCGCGCTCCCCCGGCGGCGCAGGCGTATGCGCCGCGCCGAATATTTCCGCTCTATTCCCTCACCCCCGGTCAAGTCGGTATGCTCCCCTCGGCCGCGACGCGACCGGCGGGGCAGGGGTACCCGGGCCCGCCGGAAAGGCCCGGCCGATCCCCGCGCATCGTGATGGCCGTATATGAGCAGGAGTCAGCATGCGAGTGATGCGGAGTGGTCACCGGTTGCCGCTTCTTACCGCCCTGATCGTCGGCGCGACGCTCTCGCTCGCCGCCCCCGGCCTGGCGGCAAGCGCAGCCGCCGGGCACCCGGCCGCCGCCGCGCACCCGAACACCGGGGTAGCGCCGCGGGCCACCGGCGGGCTCGACTGCAATGGCCTCAGTCCCATCCAGCGGCCGGTCAAGGTCACGCTGGCCTGCGCCGATCCCCGGGGCTCCGACAAGGGCCGGTTCACCGACAACGGGCGGTACATCGGCCACGACGAGCCGTCCGTCCGGTACATCTCGGGCCGGCCCGGTTCCGGGAGCAACGTCACGTTCACCGAACGGCTGCCGGTGGATCCCCAGGCACGGCCGACCGTGGCGCACCCGGGCCGTGACGTCACCCACTGGTTCGAGCTCTCGGTAGCCCCCTGGTTCTCCACCGATGTGTGCGACCCGAATTCGGCGCCGTTGCTGCCGTGCACCCCGCGCTCGGACGCCAACGCGCCGCACGGCAGTTACCCGGGCGGCGGGGCGGGCTTCGTGGAACTGCAGTTCTACCCGCCCGGTTTCGCGCCCTTCGCGGACAGCATCAGCTGCGACAACGCCCACTGGTGCTCGGCCCTGAACATCGACAGCCTGGAATGCCAGGGCAACGGCAGCGGGGCCTGCAACAACAACTGCACCGAGCCCGTCAACTTCGGCTTCGTCCAGACAGACGGCGTACCTACCGGGCCGCCGAGCCCTCAGCTCAGCGACCTGGCCACCTTCACGCCCAATGCGCATACCCTGCTGATGAACCCGGGGGACCTGATCAGGGTCCACATGTTCGACGCCCGGACCCCGAGCGGGCTCGCGCTGGAAGCGCGGGAAACCGACCTGACGACCGGGCGCAGCGGATTCATGCAGGCGTCCGCGGCGAACGGGTTCATGAACACCAACCCGGTCACCTGCGCCGGCCAGCCCTTCAACTTCCAGCCCGAGTACTCCTCCGCGCGCGCGGCCAACATCATCCCGTGGGGCATCGGGCCTTACATGATCAACAGCCAGTTCGAGATCGGTCACTTCGAGCCCTGCACGAGCGTCCGGGGCAAGAGCAGCGTGCCGCTGGGCAACTTCAACGACACCTACTTCACGCGGTGCATCGGCCCGTATGAGCCGAAGGCGGACACCTCGCCCGTGCTCGAGCCCGACGACTCGCCGTGCTACCGGGCGGGGGACACCCATGGCGGCACCACCGCGCCGAACGTCATGACCGGATGCGACGTCTTCTTCGACGCGATCGGCGACCTCGACTACGACGGCACGCCGTACTACCCGGACTGGCCCCACTCGCTCGCCGCCGGCCCGTTCCCGTCGCCGTTCCTGCAGCAGCAGCCGGTCACGGTCGGCGGCCATACCTATCCGCGGGTCCAGTTCATGACCGACGCCAGCGCGACCGAGTTCAACACCAACTGCGACCTGGTCTCGGGCACCGGCTGTGTCCTCCCACCCAAGGGTCCGGGCAGCTTCTATCCCTACTGGACCATGGCCAGGGTCGGGGGAAAGTGCGTCTGGGAGTTCGGCAACATGCGCAACGGCAGCACGTTCGGCCGCGACGCGCAGTATGGGTCGGTCGGGCCCGGGACGCTCGGCGCGTTCGCCGGGCCGGTCCGCTCCAACCCGGGCTGCTGAACGAGGCCGTGCGGCGCCCGTTCTGCCACGCTTGCCGTTCCCGTAGCCCACGAGCGCCGCGCGGTGCCCCGTCCCGCTGACACCGGGGCGGTGCAGGCGGGCCCGGCAGGCCCGGCCGGGCCCGCCAGCAATTCCTGGTGAGATTCTGCTGTTGTGCTGAAGCTGCTGGCCTTCGTTCTCCCCCTTGGCCTGGACTCCTTCGCCGTGGCCGCCGCGCTCGGCGCCGCCGGGGTGGTCACCATCCGCCAGCGGGCCCGGGTGTCGCTGATCTTCGTGATCTTCGAGGCCGGTATGCCGCTGATCGGCGTGGTCGCCGGCCGTGGCTTGGCCCGCGTGATCGGCCCCGTCGCCGACTACCTGGCCGCCGCGGCGGTGATCGCCGTCGGCGCATGGATGCTCCTGGCCAGGGACGACGCCGAGCAGGACCGGGCGAACCGGCTCAGTAACTCACGCGGGCTGGCCGTCGTCGCGCTCGGCCTGAGCATCAGCATGGACGAGCTCGCCGTCGGGTTCAGCCTCGGCCTGGTCCGGCTCCCGCTCATCCCGGTGATCGCGGCCATCGCCGTCCAGACATTCGTCGCTGCCCAGCTCGGGCTCGCGCTCGGCGCCCGGATCGGCAGCACCGGGCGGGAACGTGCCGAGCAGCTCGCTGGCGGCGCGCTGATCCTCCTTGGCGGGTTCCTCATCGCCGAGCAGCTGATGAGCTGACGGCAGCCACGGATGCCGGAAGCAGCGGCTGCTTCCCGTCCTGCCTGGTCTCAGCGCGCCGCGGCCACCGCCGCTTCCTGGGCGCTCACGTCCGCCGGCGAGGGGCGGGCGAGCCGGCTGGGCCACCACATCCACCGGCCGACGTCCAGGGTGAGCGCGGTGACCAGCACCGACCTGACGACGATGGTGTCGATGAGCACACCGATCGCGACCGTGAAGCCGATCTCGGTGAGGATCACCAGCGGCAGCGTGCCCAGGGTGGCGAACGTGCCGGCGAGTATCAGGCCGGCCGAGGTGATGACCCCGCCGGTGGCGCCCAGCCCGGTGATCGCACCCGGCCTGGTGCCAGATCGCTTGCTCTCCTCGCGCACCCTGGTCATCAGGAAGATGTTGTAGTCGATGCCCAGGGCCACCAGGAACACGAAGACGAACAGCGGCATGGCGGTATCGGCGCCCGCGAAACCGAACAGATGGCGGAATACCAGCGCCGCCAGCCCGAGTGCGGCGCCGAACGACAGCACCACGGTGCCGATGAGCAGGAACGCGGCGACGACCGAGCGCAGCAGCAGCCCGAGGATGATCATCACTACGACCAGCACCAGCGGGATGATCAGGTTCCGGTCACGGGTGGCGTACCGCTCCACGTCGATGGTGATGGCGGTACCGCCGCCGACCTTGGCATCGGCCCCGGGGACCGCGTGGACGGCCGCCCGGACCTGATCGACGGTGACCGTGGCGGCCGGGCTGTCCGGCTGGCTGGCCAGTGTCCCCTGCAGATAGACCAGGCCGTCCTTGACCACCGGCGGGGCCACGGCGGCGATGCCTTTCGTGCCGGCCAGGGCGCTGTGCAGCGGGGACGCGGCGGCGGCGTTGCCGATGACCGCGACCGGCTCACCAGCCCCGCCGGGGAAGTGCCGCGCCAGCACCTGCTCGGCCGCGACCGAGGCGGGAGTGCCGCGGAACGACTGGGCGGTGGTGAGGGGGCCGATCTTGAAACCGATCAGGCCCAGCCACGCGCAGGCGAGGAGCACGGCGGTGGTCACCCAGACGGCACGCGGCCGGATGGCCAGGCGCCGGCCGACCCGCGCCCAGAAGCCGCGGGTGGTCGGCTCCTCCGAGCCGTACCGGGGCCCCAGTGGCCAGAAGATCCACCGGCCGACGATCACCAGCAGGGCAGGCAGCAGGGTGACCATGGCGAGCAGCCCGACCGCGATGCCGATCGCCGCCACCGGGCCGAGGCCGGAGATGTCCGAGGACTCGGCCACCATCAGGCACAGCATGCCGGCGATCACGGTGCCGGCGCTGGCGATGATGGCCGGCCCGGCCCGCCGCAGCGCGATCGCCATCGCCTCGTGCCGGTCCTCATGCCTGCGCAGTTCCTCCCGGTACCGCGCGATGAGCAGCAGGGCGTAGTCCGTGCTCGCGCCCAGCACCAGCACCACCAGGATGCCGCCGCTCTGCCCGTTGACCACCAGGCCGTGCTTGGTCAGCAGGTAGATGACCGCCTGGGCGACGGTGAGCGAGACCCCGGCGGAAATGATCGGCAGGAGCCAGAGCAGCGGACTGCGGTAGGTCAGCAGCAGGAGGACGATGATCACCGCAAGGGTCCCGTAGAGCAGCGTGGTGTCGATGCCCTTGAAGATCTTCACCTGGTCGGCGGCGCTGGCCGCGGGCCCGGCGATGTGCACCGTGAGCCCGGGATCACCGCGGGCTGCCGTGGCGCGCAGGTTGCTGATGAACGCCTCGATGTTGGCGTTGAAACCCAGGCTGGATCCGACGATCGTCTGCATGGCCTGGTGATCCGCGGACGGGATCGGGCCGGTCACCCGGCCGCGGACCGCCGGGAGGGCCGCGAAAACCCGGGCGTCAGCGGCGGCCTTGCGCAGGTCGGTGGGGGTAAGCCCGGACGGCCGGGAGTAGACGACGACGGCCGGGTTGAGGTTCTTGGCGACGAACCTGGACTGCAGGTTGAGTTCCTGCGTGGATTCCGAGCTCGCCGGGAGGTAGGCGGACGCATCGTTCTTCTCCGCGCCCATCAGCTTGCCCGCCAGCGGCCCGGTGAGGGCGATCACGATCACCCAGAAGACCAGCACCAGGTACTTGGTCCGGCGCCCGCAGGGCAGCGCGGTGATCCGGCTTGCCCAGCCCGGGCTTCCCCGGTCTGGTGTGGGGCGCGGATTCGTTCGTTCGGCGGTCACGTGATCCTCCCGCAGATGAGCGAAAATAAGTGGGCCGGCCGGCGTGCGCTGAAATACGATGTATCGCGATCAGTCCGCCAATGTCAAGTTATATCGCGAGTGCCCCCGGGCCGCCGCGCCGGGGCCTGCGAGGGCCTCCCCGGCCTCCCCTGCCTCCCCGGCTCCTGGCTGGCTGGGCCTTCATGAGTCCTTCCTGGCTCCCGGCTGGCCGGTCGCCCCGGTGGCCTTCCCGTCTGCCTGCCGGCTGAACTGCCGCGCGCTCGGGTAACGCTGGCCGCCGTCCACCACAACGTTCGCGCCGGTGATCCACGAGGCCCGCCGGGACAGCAGGAAGGTGACGACGTCGGCGACCTCCTCCGGGTGCCCAAGCCGCCCGAGCGGGAACTGCGTGCCAAGGAAGGTGGCGTAGTCGGCGGGGTTCTCCCGTGAGAACCGCTCCCAGGAACCGCCCGGGAACAGGATCGAGCCCGGGCTCACCGCGTTGACCCGGATGAGGTCCGCCGCCAGTTCGGCGGCAGCGGTCGCGGCCAGCTGGATCTCCGCGGCCTTGGCGACGGCATAGGTGGTGCGCGGCGCCGGGCGCATGCCGGTGATGGACGAGACGATCACCACCGAGCCGCCGCCCGCGGAGCGCAGGTGCGGCAGCGCCGCCCGGATGAGCTCGGCGGCATGCCCGGCGTTCAGCGCGAACGTGGCGGTGAAGTCGCCCGGGCCTGAGGTGGCGAGGTTCCCGCCGACGGTGCCGCCGGCGTTGGCGACCAGGTGGTCCAGCCCGCCGAGCGCGGCCGCGACATCCTGGACGGCGTTGTTCAGCGCGGGGGTGTCGGTGACGTCGGCCGCTGCGGTGGTGACGGGCACCCCGCGCCTGGCCAGCCGCCCGGCGGCCGAGGCCAGGCCGTCGGCGCCCCGGGCTACCAGCCCGACCGCCGCTCCCTCGGCAGCGAGCGCATCGGCTATCGCGAAGCCGATGCCGCGGCTGCCGCCGGTGATGAGTGCCCGCGCGCCGCGCAAGCCGAGGTCCATAGCAAGCACGCTACCGGGCCGCCGGGCCGGGTTCCGGGCCCACCCGGCCGTTGACGTTCAGCCGGAACGCGGCGCATCGCGGCACGTTCCCCGTCGTGCCAGGCAGCCGGTCAGAGCTGCCCGGTGTAGAACCCGTGCCGGGCGAGCGGCTCCACCAGCTGAGCTTCCTCGTAGGCGAGGTGCGAGAGCAGGGTGTCGGTGAGGATGTCCACCGCCTGCGTGATCCCGGCGAAGTCACCGGGATCACGCAGATGGTTGACGAGCGCGCGGTCCACGTCGTCGAGCACCTGGTGGATGATCTTGTGCTCGTCGATCAGCCGGTCGATCACCGGCCCCAGGCCCTCGTCCTGTGCCCGCAGGTGCGGGAAGACCGCTTCGTCCTCGATCGTGTGGTGCCCGGTCACGAAGCGGCAGTAGGAGGCGCAGTACGCGCCCAGGGTCCAGTCGTTCTGCCGCATGGTCATCTCGTTGATCGCCGACCGCGCACCCCCGGCGTCGATCGCGCCCTCGTGCACCTGGCGGACGAGATCGCGGACGCGGGCGAGCTCGGCGCGCAGGTGGTCGTGCACCTCGATCAGGTGGCCGCCGATGGCGCGCCCGCGGGCGGTATAGGCGGCGTCGGGCGGCGGCTCGGGCCCGGCCGGGCGGGTGGCTTCGTCCCAGACCCTGACCTGGGTCAGTCGCGTGCCGTCGTCCGGGGTCGGGGTCAGCCCGAGACCGGCTCTGTCCTCGGTCAACACGCCCCCGTACCTGCTGTGGTTGAACCATCAACCTTACCCTCGCACACAGGTGCCCGCGCCGGTGAACGCCGGCCGCCCAGCCCGGTGGGTCCGCGGGCAGAACGCCTAGCGCGGCAGTACATGCGGGTTGAGGATGCCGGCTGGGTCGAACGCGGCCCGGATCCGGGCGAAGAGCGCCCGCTCGGCGTCCGACCGCACCAGCGGCAGCCAGCGGGCCTTGAGCGCGCCGATGCCGTGCTCGGCGGAGATCGAGCCGCCAAGGGACGCCACGAACGCGAAGACCGCATCCTGGTGCCGGCCGTCGGCGGCGGCCCCGGGCGCCACGTTGACGTGCAAATTGCCGTCAGCCACGTGACCGTAGATGATCACGCTCGCCCCCGGATCGGCCTCGGTGACCACCTCTGCCACCCCGGAGGCCAGCCGCACCCACTGCGCCGCGGGCACCGAGACATCCAGCTTGACCGGCACCCCCACGAACCCGGCCGCCTCGGGGTGGCGTTCCCGGCACGCCCACAACCGGGCGCGCTCGGCCGGGGCGGTGCCGACCGCGGCGGGCCGGTCGCCGGCCAGCGCCTCCAGTTCGCCGGCCGCCCCGGGCCCGGCCGCCTCCAGCAGCAGGTAGGCGGGGGCGGGCGGGCGCAGCGGCGGGACCAGGCCGGCGTGTTCGATCAGCAGGTCCAGCCCCGCCTGGGTGAAGAACTCGGCCGACACAAGGCCGCCGACCTCGCGCACCGCCCGCCGTGCCAGCAGGTGCACCTCGCCGGGGCCGTCCGCGCCGACGATCACCGTCACGGGGTCCACCATGGGCGCCACCAGCTGGAGCCTGACCGCGGTGATCACCGCGAGGGTACCTTCGGAGCCGGCGAGCAGGGACCCGTAGTCGTACCCCGTGTTGTCCTTGACCAGCCCGGACATGTGCGAAAGCACGGTGCCGCCGGAGAGCACGGCCTCGATGCCGCGTAGCTGGGCCCGCATCGGGCCGTGGCGCAGCACCCGCAGCCCGCCCGCGTTGGTGGCGACCGCCCCGCCGACGGTGGCGCTGTGTCGGCTGGCGATGAACACGCCCAGGTCCAGGCCGGGATGAGCGTCGGCGACCTGTTGCAGGCTCACCCCCGCCCCGGCGCTGACCTGCCCGGAGTCGGTGTCCACCGGGCCGAGCCGGTCCAGCCGGGCCACGCTGAGCACCACCTCGCCGTGCAGCGGAACACCGCCTCCGACCAGGCCCGTGTTCCCGCCCTGCGGCACCACCGCCACCCCGGCGTCCGCGCAGAGCGCGAGCAGCGCCGCCACCTCCGCGGTGTCCCGCGGGCGCAGCACGGCCGGGGTCTGGCCGGTGAATCCGCCGGTCCAGTCCACGGCGTAGCCGGCGCTGGCATCACCGGTGAGAACATGCGCATCACCAACCACAGCCGCGAACTCACGCACCAGCGCGGCGGGAAGCCCGGCCTGCGTCACGCCGCCTCCTCCGGAGGGCTCCCATGATCGTGGTGAGTTGTATGCGGACGGCGCATAGAAACCACCACGATCATGAAGGACCGGGCGTGCACGCCCGCATGGCACGGGCGAACGCATCACCCCGGTCCCGGTAGTCGCGGAAACGGCCGAAGCTCGGCGCGGCCGGTGAGAGCAGCACCACCCCGTCCGGCAGCGCCCAGCGGTACCCGCGCCCGACCGCCGCATCCAGGTCGGCGCAGGCGGCAACCTCCACCTTGCCGGGGCTTTCCGCCTCGATCGCGGCCTGGATCCTGGGCCCGCTGTCGGGCACGGCCAGGACCAGCGTGGGGGCATCGCGGGCGGCGAGCCCGGCGGCGAGCGGGGCGTAGTCGATGCCCCGGTCGTGGCCGCCGGCGATGAGGGCGACCCGGCGCCCGGGGAAGGCGTCCAACGCGGCCAGGGTGGGCAGCACGTTGGTGGACAGGCTGTCGTTGACGAACACCACCCCGCCGGTCTCGCCGATGACCTCCAGCCGGCTCGCCAGGGGACTGAAGCCTGCGGCAGCCTCCGCCAGCGATGTCTCGTCGCCTGCCTGCGGCACCCCCAGGGCACGCAGGCAGGCGCGGGCGATCAGCGCGTTGCGCCTGTTGTGCGCGCCGAGCAGGCCGAGCGGGGCCATCCAGTCCGCGCCAGGGTCGTCACCGGCCCGGACCCACTCCACCCGCGGCCCGAGCAGGCCCGCCCGGTCCCGCAGCGGTTCGCTGTCCCCGTTCGCGACGGTCAGCTCCGCGCCGGGCTGGGAGCAGGCCGACAGCTTGTCCCGGTAGTAGGTCTCCACGTCACCGTGCCAGTCGAGGTGGTCGGGGTGCAGTGAGGTCACCGCGACGACCGGCGTCGAGCAGGCCAGGTCGGTCGCCTGGTAACTGGACGTCTCGATGGCCCAGTAGTCGTAGTCGCCGTCGTCGTGCCCGGGATCCCACGGCGGCTGGCCGATGTTCCCGCCCACCAGGCAGCGGTAGCCCCACCGCCGCAGGAGATGCCCAACGATCGCCGTGGTG